>JBCCBB010000043.1:0-24972 GCA_039814545.1 Pseudomonadota bacterium | reverse complement strand
TTCCACATCGTGGCGGCCCAGTTGAAGACTTTCACGCCAGTAGGCACGGCGATGAGCATCGTCGTGAACATGAAGAACAGCTGCCCCGTGAGCGGCATACCGGCCGTGAACATGTGGTGTGCCCAGACGATGAACGACAGGAACGCGATCGACGCGGTGGCGTAGACCATCGAGGTGTAGCCGAACAGCGGCTTGCGCGAGAACGTCGGGATGATCTCCGAGATGATGCCGAACGCCGGCAAGATCATGATGTAGACCTCGGGGTGCCCGAAGAACCAGAAAATGTGCTGGAACATGACGGGGTCACCGCCACCGGCCGCGCGGAAGAAGCTCGTGCCGAAGAACTGGTCTGTCAGCAGCATCGTCACGGCGCCGGCCAGTACCGGCATGACCGCGATGAGCAGGTAGGCCGTAATCAGCCAGGTCCAGACGAACAGCGGCATCTTGAGCAGTGTCATGCCCGGTGCACGCATGTTGAGAATCGTGACGATGATGTTGATCGCGCCCATGATCGACGAGATGCCCATGAGGTGCACCGCGAAGATCAGCATGGGGAAGGCGTCACCCGTTTGCAGCACGAGCGGCGGGTACATAGTCCAGCCGCCGGCCGGGGCGCCGCCCGGGACGAACAGCGTCGCCAGCAGGATGCCGAAGGCGACCGGCAGGATCCAGAACGACCAGTTGTTCATGCGCGGCAGCGCCATGTCGGGCGCGCCCACCATGAGCGGGATCATCCAGTTGGCGAGACCCACGAAGGCGGGCATGACAGCACCAAAGATCATGATGAGCGCGTGCATCGTGACCATCTGGTTGTAGAAGTCGGGCTGCACGAACTGCATGCCAGGCTGGCCTAGCTCGGTGCGGATCACGAGCGCCATGGCGCCGCCCACGAACAGCATCACGAGGCTGAAAATCAAGTACATCGTGCCGATGTCTTTGTGGTTCGTCGTGAACAGCCAGCGCTTGATGCCGGTGAGCTCGGGACCGTGGTCGTGGTGATCGTCCGCGTGGTGGGCGTCGTTGTGTGTCGTTGCAGTCATGTCGTGTCTGCCTTCAATCGTTGTTCGCGAGGCGCGGCGTATCCGAGCCGAACTCGGCCTTCATGGCCGCCAGTCGTGCGTTATAGGCGTCTTGCTCAAGCACCTCGACCACAATCGGCATGAAGCCGTGGTCCTGGCCACAGAGCTCCGCACACTGACCCCGGTAGATGCCGGGTTCTTCCGCACGGAACCAGACCTGGTTGATGTACCCCGGAATCGCGTCTTTCTTGATTGCGAAGTCGGGCATCCACCAGGCGTGAAGCACGTCGTTCGAAGTGATGAGAACGCGTACTTTTGCATTCACGGGCACGACAACGTGGTTGTCGACTTCAAGCAGGTAGTTCTCGACCGACTCAGGGTCGATGCCCGAACCCGTGCGACGCGCATCATTGCTCGTGCGTGCCAGTGTCGAGTAAAAGCTCAGGCCCTCATCAAGGTATTCGTACTGCCACTTCCACTGGTAGGCCGTGGCCTTGATGGTCAGGTCGGGGTTTCGGTCGTCCTCGATGGCGATCATCGTCTTCGCCGCGGGTACGGCCATAGCGACAAGGATGACGGCGGGGATCAAAGTCCAGATGATCTCTGCCTTGGTGCTGTGTGAAAACTGCGCCGCTTCCACACCGCGAGATTTGCGGTGCAGCACGAGTGCCACAATCATCCAGCCGAAAACAAACACGGCGATCGCGCAGCAGACCCAGAAGATGAGCATGTGCAGGCTGTACACCTCACGGCTGATGGCCGTGACGCCTTCGCGCATATTCAGATCCCAGTCCGCGTATGCGGCACCCGTGGGCAGCAGCGCGATCAGTGCCGCGGCAATCCTGCGTGTCATAGTCGTTCTCACGTCTTGTGTTGAGTGGCGCCCCCATACTCCTTGGCCGGCAGGGTGGCGCTTGCGAGACGCGAGTCCCCACGTCTCAAGCCCCGTTATTGTACTGATATTCCAGTGCAAAAAGGAGACTTACGTCGCGCCGGAAGGCGCGGATTCGACAGGTTTCTCGCGGGTCGAGGTTTCGTCTCGGATCAGCGCGGCCCGATGTGCCTGTTCTGTCGAAGAACCTGGCTCAGGCGGTGGTGCAGGCGTTTGCGTTCGTCCTCCCCCAGGAAGCGACCGATGATCCACCAGCGGCCCCGCTGACCCAGCGCGAGCTGCTCACCACCGCGACGATCACGGACCTCGATCAGCGCGGCCTTGGTCCAGATTCGCGGCAGTCGCGTCGTGCTGGGCGCATCAGCCTCAGGGTCCCAGCGCGTGATGACGATTTCGTCACGGTCGATGACAAGTTGTTCGCGCGCCTGCCCGGCCCGCCAGCTGGCGCGCAAGGCCCAGGCCAGGAAGGCCAGTTCGGCGCCGGCGAATGGTAAAACGGGCCAGTAGCCGCGCGCCACGAACAGCAAGGCGATGCCCAGGCTCACGGCCGCAATACCCGAGAAAATCGCAATGGCCTGCCGCGCGCTCAGCGCGCAGTTGGCCTGCAGGTTGAAGGTGTGCGACGTGGGCTCCATGGCCTGAGGATAGCGGCGCGGTGCGCCCGGCGTAAACGTGCTGTAGCAGGCGTGTCGCGGTTCAGCCGTCGCGGCGCCGAACGCCGATGGCATTGGGCGCAATGGCGACCTCCCCTGAGGCGCGTCGCCCGGCCGTGCCCCAGCACTGGGCGTAGACGAGCTCCACGCTCAGACGCAAAGTGCCGTAGCGCATGAGTCGTTCACACATGTCCCCAAACCGGCGCCGACCCGTCAGCCCGCGTTGTCGCCCGGGCAAGCAGTTGCGCGCGCCCAGCGCCGACAGATCACGCCAAAGCGCACCGACGTCGTCGTAGGCGAGCTCAAGCGTGTCCACGTCGAGAACGGGCTCGGCAAAGCCCGCCCGTCCCAATGCGTCGCCGATGTCGTGCATATCCGTGAATGTCGCAACGTGAACGCCACCGTCAGAGTCGTCCCAGGCGTCACGCAACTCGCGCAGCGTGTCGGGGCCCAACGTGACAAAGCTGAAGGCGCCGCCAGGCTTGAGCACGCGCGCCACCTCGGCCAGCACGGCGTCGGGCTCTGTAAACCGAGGCAGTGCCAGGTTGCTGGCGACAAGATCGACGCTGTCATCCCCAAGCGGCAGATGATCGAGTGCGGCGGCCAGCCGCTGCACGGGACGTGTGCGACCGAGCAACCGTTTCAGCAAGCCGACCTCGGGCATCTGCGCGGCCAGCGCCTGGTTGAGCTCGACGGCCGCTACCTGCGCCGCCGGGTAGCGCCGGGCCAGTCGTTGTGCGAGCGCGCCCGTCGCTGCACCTGCGTCGAGAATGGCCTCGGGGACGATACGCAACAGTTCGAGACGCGAGACGAGCTCGTCGGCGCAGCGCTCGTGCAGAAACGCGTGTGCGGAAAACTCGGCCGCCGCGCGCGTGAGCCGGCGCTGCAGGTCCGGGTTGGTTTCGAGCAGTATCGAGGTCATTCGTCAATTATCGGTGCGTTGCGCCGGGAATGGCAGCGGCAGGCCACGCTGATGGTCAGGCAGGTTGTCCGGCATGAACGGATTCTTGCGATCCGGCGCCCGCGCACTCGTCGATGTGCTGTCGCCACCGGCATGCGTCCTCTGTGGGCTCGCGGCAACCGACCCCGTGTGCGCAGACTGCTGGGAGGTGTGCCCCACGCTCGACATTGCCTGTCCGCAATGTGCGTTGCCACTGCCGCACCACCACGCGCGTTGTGGCGCATGCCAAGGGGCCCCGCCAGTCTGGCGCTTCGGCGCGGCGGCGCAGCGCTATGCGTTTCCCGTCGACGCTGTGCTGCAGCGGTTCAAATACGCTGGCGACCGCACGCTAGGCCCTGCGCTCTCCGCGCTCCTGCAGCCGCTCGCTGCGTTGTCGTGGCTTTCAGACGCGGAGCTTGTGCCGCTGCCGTTGCACCGGCGGCGCCAACGCCAGCGCGGGTTCAATCAGGCGCAGGTGTTGGCGCAGTCGCTGGCGGTCGACTCGGGCCGCCCGTTGCGTGAGCGCTGGTTGTCACGCTGCGTCGATACACCCGCTCAGGTCGGGCTCACAGCTGCCGCGCGGCGGCGCAATCTCGCGGGCGCCTTTGTCGCGACGCCCGAAGTTGCCGGCCGGCACATTGTGCTGGTCGATGATGTGATGACCACGGGGGCGACGCTTACCGCGGCGACGCAGGCGCTGTTAACGCACGGTGCGCGTCTGGTCGACTGCGTGGTGTTGGCGCGTGCCGTCAGTGCGGCTCAGGCGGGTGCGTAGAGATAATGCAGCGCCAGGCCGATGAACACGGCCATGCCGATGTGGCGGTTGTTGAGAAAGGCCGCGAAGCAGGCCTCGGGTTCGCGGTTTCGGATCAGGTACTGCTGGTAGGCCATAAGACCTGCAACGGCCGGGAGCGCGCCGTAGTACCAGGGCGTCGCGCCAATACGATCACCGAGGACGGCGAAGGCGAGCAGCAGCATCACCTGCATGATGCCGATGATGAAGCGGTCCGCGTCGCCGAACAGGATGGCCGTCGACCGAATGCCCGCCTCGAGATCATCGGAGCGGTCGCACATCGCGTACATCGTGTCGTAGATGACAGCCCAGAGGACCGTGATGGCGAAGACGAACCAGGCGACGGGATCGATACTGCCGGTCTGCGCCGCGAAGGCCATGGGGATTGCCATCGCGAATGCGGCACCCAGGATGAGTTGCGGCACGGACAGCACGCGTTTCATAAACGGGTAGACGATCATGAGCACCACGGCGCCTGCGGCCAGCACCTGGGTCAGCGGGTTGAGCGTGGCGACGAGGCCGATGGCGATGAAGCCCAGGCCGACAAACACCATGAGTGCTTCGACGACGCCGATCTCCCCGGCGGCCAGCGGCCGCGATCGCGTGCGTGTGACCTGGGGGTCAAACTTGCGGTCGGCGATGTCGTTGATCACGCAGCCTGCGGACCGCGTGACGACACAACCGGCCAGGAATACGACGAGGATGTCGGGGGCGGGCCGTCCTTCACCGGCAATCCAGAGCGCCCATAGCATGGGCCACATGAGCAACCAGATGCCGACGGGACGGTCGAGCCGCATGAGCCGACCGTAGACGCCAAACTGGCTGACAACGGCCCGCGCTGTTGCGCCGGCGCCGCCGCTCATGAGGCGACGTCATCCGTGCGTCTCGGCACGCCCACAAAGCCCGCCGATAGGTGTTCGAACAAGACGAGCGGCGCGCCGCCGATATCGAACAGTGAGCGCCGGGACCAGCCACCCGCGCCAACGCGCGCGTCGCCGTTTGCGAGAGCGTCGCTGCGGCTGTAGTGCTGTGCCACCCGGGCGACGTCATCGCGCTGTGCGAGCTGGCCGCCAAGCGGATTCGCACCCAGGTCCATGAGCCAGGGGTGTGCGGCGAGCGTGCGTTCGGGGGCGTAGCAGAGCGCGTGCACGAGCAGCGTGTCGCCCGAGTACATGACGATCTCTCGCAGCCAGCCCGTTGCCGTGTCAGCGCCGGCCACGAGCGAGGTCACCTCGTCGGGCAACGCGGCGGCACCCTCGGCCAGGACTTCAATGCGCACGGGCGCCTCGAACGAGCGCTTGATGTCGGGCGTCATGAGGCGTTCGCTGACGAGCCAGTCGGCAAAATCGCCCGTGACGGCGGCGGTGGCCTGCCATAGCGAATTGTCACGGGTTGCCTGTGTCAGCACGTTGGGTTGCTCCGTCGGCCTCAGTGGGCCAGCACGCTATTTTATACGTTCCCGTATCGGCTCGCGCTGCCAATCCAGCGCGCGACGAGCGCGTCAATCCGGCGGGTGACCGTCGACTCATCACCGTCGAGCAGTGTTCGCGCCGTCGCGTGCACGGTGGGTAGTAGGTCGGCGTCGCGGGCCAGGTCGGCGATGCGCAGGTTCATGGCGCCTGCCTGGCGTGTTCCCAGCACTTCCCCCGGGCCACGCAGCTCGAGGTCCTTGTCGGCGATCACGAAGCCATCCGTGGACTCGCGCAGCACGGCGAGGCGCTCCTTTGCCATGCGCGACAGCGGCGCTTTGTAGAGCAGGACGCAACTCGATGCCGCGCTGCCGCGCCCCACGCGACCGCGCAGCTGGTGGAGCTGTGCCAGGCCCATGCGTTCCGCATTCTCGATAATCATGAGGCTTGCGTTGGGCACGTCGACGCCGACTTCGATCACCGTCGTGGCGACCAGAACGTCGCTGTCGCCATGCGAGAACGCTGCCATGGCGCGTTCTTTGTCACGCGGCTTCATGCGCCCGTGCACGAGGCCAATCGCGTTCCCGGATAGCTGCTCGCGCAGCATCGCGGCCGTGGTTTCGGCTGCCTGGTAGTCGAGCACGTCTGAGTCCTCGACGAGTGGGCACACCCAGTAGGCCTGGCGCCCCTCGGCGCAGGCTGCCGCCACGCGTTGCACGACCTCGTCGCGGCGCTGCTCGGGCACCACCACGGTCGTGACGGGTGTGCGTCCCGGCGGCAGCGCATCGATAATCGAGGTGTCGAGATCGGCATAGGCCGTCATGGCCAGCGTTCTGGGAATGGGCGTCGCCGTCATCACGAGTTGGTGCGGGACCGAGCCCGCCGCACCCTTGTCGCGCAGACTGAGACGCTGGTGCACGCCAAAACGGTGCTGCTCGTCGATGATCACGAGCCCGAGTGCTGCGAACTGGACCTGCTCCTGGAACAGCGCGTGCGTACCGACCACCATTCTGGCACTGCCATCCGCAACCGCGGCCAGCGACTCGCGACGTTCTGCGGCGCGTTGGTTGCCCGTGAGCCAGGCCACCTCGACGCCGAGCGGGTCGAACCAGGCTTTGAAGCTTCTGAAGTGCTGCTCGGCAAGCAGCTCAGTTGGCGCCATGAGTGCGCACTGGTGGCCCGCGCCGATCGCGGCCAGCGCGGCGCCCGCAGCAACCACCGTCTTGCCCGCACCCACGTCGCCTTGCACGAGTCGCATCATGGGTTCGGCGTCCGCCGTGTCGTCGAGGATCTCGTCGAGCACGCGTTGTTGTGCGTCCGTCGGCTCGAAGGGCAGACCCGAAATGAACGCCTCGAGCAGACTGCGGTCGCCGACGAGCGCGGGTGCCTGTGTGTCGCGCACCTGCACGCGCAGTTGCCGCAGGCTCACGTGGTGCGCCACGAGCTCCTCGAGTGCGAGTCGCCGCTGACAGGGGTGCGTGCCGTCGGCCAGCGCGTCGAGGCTCACATCAGGCGGTGGCGCGTGCAGGAAGCGAATGGCTTCGGCCAGCGTCGTTTGCCCGCCTGCGACGCGCGTCCCGGGTGGCAGCAGTTCTGTCAGCGGTTCGCGGTCGAGCTGCGCAAGTGCTTTGCCGACGAGCGTGCGCATGCGGGCCTGGTGAATCCCTTCGGTCGTCGGGTAGACGGGTGTCAGGCGGTCGGACAAGTCTGGCGTGGCGTCTTCGGGCACCACCCGAAATTCCGGGTGGACCATTTCCGGACCAGCGGGCCCGTGACGATACTCGCCATAGCAGGTGATCCAACGGCCGCGTTGCAACACGTTCTTCTGCGCATTGGAAAAATGAAAAAAGCGCAACGTGAGTTGCCCCGTACCGTCACCGACCCGCACAAGCAGGCTGCGGCGACCGCGGAATACGACTTCGGCGAGCAAGATCTCGGCGTGGATCACGCAGCGTGTGCCCGCAACGGCCGCGCCGACGGGCGTGATGCGGGTGCGGTCTTCGTAGCGGATCGGGAGCTGAAACAGCAGGTCGGCAACGCGTTCAACGCCGAGGCGCTCGAGCTTCTCAGCGATCGCGGGACCGACACCCGAAAGCGCCGTGACAGGCGCGTCGAGTCGGCTCATGGCGTTCGAGTCAGAGCGCGACGATGGCGTCGGCCTCAATGTCGGTGCCCTTGGGCAGGCTCGCGACACCGATGGCCGCACGGGCCGGGTACGGTGCCTCGAAGCGCTCGGCCATGACCTCATTGACGATGGGGAAGGTGGCCATGTCGGTCAGGTAGATGGTGAGCTTGACGGCGTCGTTGATGCTGCCGCCAGCGGCTTTGGCGACCTGGTCCAGGTTGTCGAACACCTGCCGCACGCGGTCGGCAAAGCCACCTTCGATGAGGTCCATGCTGACGGGGTCGAGCGGAATCTGACCGGAGAGGAACAGCAAGCTGCCGTGCTGCATGGCTTGCGAATAGGTGCCGATCGCGCCCGGCGCGAGTTCGGTGGCAATCGGTTGGCGCGACATGAGGGTCTCCGTGTTCGGTCGGCGCGACGTTGGGCCCGCATTATACCGGGCAGTCATGCGCCTCGGGGTCAGCCGAGCTGGCGCGAGACGCGCAGCACGCTCTTCATCGAGCGGATGCTGCGGATGACTTCGGCCAGATGTATGCGGTCGCGGACTTCGATGTTGAAGGTGAGCTGCGAGGAGTCCAGGTCGCGCGAGCGGACCTCGACCTGGTCGATGTTCGACTCGACCTCGGCAATCGTCGCGGCAACCTCGGCCAACACGCCCATGCGGTTCACGGCCTCGACGTTGAGCTGCACGTGAAAGGTCTGCTCGATATCGGGTAACCACTCGACATCGATCCACTTGCGGGCTTCCTTGCGGTAACTCGCGAGGTTCGAGCAGCCGTCACGGTGCACGACAATGCCGCGCCCTGAACTCAGGTGGCCCATGATGGTGTCGCCCGGAATCGGATAGCAGCAGCGTGCGTAGCTGACGACCATGCCCTCGGTGCCCGAGATCGTTAGCGGCTGGCCACGCGCCGAATCGACCTCTTCTTCCTTGGGTTCGGCCACAAGGTGTCGCGCCGCCAGTGGCGCCAGGCGCTCGCCGAGGCCGAGCTGCTCGAACAGCTCCGTGCGATTGTTGAGGCCAAAGTCTTCGAGCAACGCGCTCATGCGTTTCGCCGGCACCTTGCGCACGCTTGTGCCGAATTCGGCCAGCGCTTGATTGAGCATGCGCTTGCCGAGATCGCGTGCCTCATCAAGCCGAAGCTGCTTCAGGTAGGCGCGGATGGCCGTGCGGGCCTTGGCCGTGACGACGAAGTTGACCCAATTGGGGTTAGGTTTGGCGCCCTTGGTCGTGATGATCTCGACACTCTGCCCACTCGAAAGCTGGGTGCGCAGCGGCACGAGCCTGCGGTCGACCTTGGCCGCGACGCAACGGTTGCCGACGTCGGTGTGAACAGCGTAGGCGAAGTCGACGGGCGTGGCGCCCCGCGGCAGGCGCTTGATATCGCCGCGCGGTGTGAACACGTAGACCTTGTCCGGGAACAAGTCGACCTTGACGTTCTCGAGGAACTCCTCGGAGTTTTCGGTCTGGTCGAGATCCATGAGCCGGCCGAGCCACTCGCGCGCACGCGCCTGCGAGGCGCTGGCCGCCTGCTCCGTGGCTTTGTACTGCCAGTGCGAGGCGATGCCGTCCTCGGCCACCATGTCCATGGCCGCGGTCCGGATCTGGATCTCGAGCGGCATGCCACGCGGGCCGAAGCAGGTTGTGTGCAGCGACTGATAGCCGTTCATTCTCGGGATCGCGATGTAGTCCTTGAACCGTCCGGGCATGGGTCGGTAGAGCTTGTGCACTACGCCGACCGCGCGGTAACAGGTGTCGACCGAGTCCACGATGATACGAAAACCGAACACGTCAACGATCTCTGACAGCGATGTGCCCTTGCGCTGCATCTTTTGGTAGATGCTGTAGAGATTCTTGCGCCGGCCCAGGACTTCGCCGCGGATGTCGTGTGCGTGCAGTGCAGCGCCCAGTTCCTCGCGCAGCTTGCCGATGCTCTGCTTCTGGTTGCCCAGCGCTTTGCGCAGTGAATTGCTGAGCACGGCGTAGCGGTAGGGGTGCAGGTAACGGAAGCCCAGGTCCTCGAGCTCGGTCTTGATCGTGTTGATGCCCATGCGGTTGGCGATGGGTGCGTAGATCTCGAGCGTTTCCCGGGCGATGCGGCTTTGTTTCTCCCGCGGCATCGACTCGAGCGTGCGCATGTTGTGCAGCCGGTCGGCAAGCTTCACGAGGATCACACGGATGTCCTCGATCATCGCAAGCAGCATCTTGCGGAAACTCGACGCCTGCGCCTCGGCGCGACTCTTGAACTGGACCTGGTCGAGTTTGGTGACGCCCTCGACGAGCGTGGCCACGGCCTTGCCGAATCGCTCTTCGAGTTCCTCAGCGGCGGCCGGGGTGTCCTCGATGACGTCGTGCAGGATGGCTGCCGCGATCGTCTCCGAGTCCATGCGCATCTCTGCGAGGATCGTGGCGACGGCGACCGGGTGGCTGATGTAGGGCGCGCCCGACTTGCGCTTCTGACCGTGGTGGGCCGCTGCGCCGAATTCGTAGGCGCGCAGCACCTCGGCGATTTGCTCCGGGGGCATGTAGGCCTTGATGGCCTCGAGGAGCTTGGGCAGGCCGGTGGCCCAGCGGCTGTTGGGGATGCGTGCCAGCAACCCCGCCGCGTAATCCATGCCACGCTCGCTCACAGACGACATGTGTGTCTCCTGGCAGCGTTACGTGGCACAGCAATGTCGCCCGCGGTCAGTCGCCGAGACCCAGCGCGCGCAGCGGCATGATGTCTTCAGGCGTGGCCTCGGCCGGCATCAGCTCCTGCGGGGGCTGATCGGGCTCGTCGAGGATGGCCGTCGTCACATTGCCTTCGGCGATTTCGCGCAGGGCCATGACCGTGGGCTTGTCGTTTTCCCAGTCGAGGGTGGCATCCGCGCCGTTAGCAAGGCGGCGGGCCCGCTTGGCGGCGACGAGCACGAGGTCAAAGATGTTATCGATTTTGTCGAGGCAGTCCTCAACGGTAATTCGGGCCATGGTCTGATTCTCTGTGGCGGTCACCGGACGGGCCGCAACGCCCTTTTCGGGGGCATGTGCCAGTACAGGGGCAACCGGGTGGACTCAAAATTCTGTCGCGCCGCCATGCAACGCCTGTGGCAGGAGCGGGCGGTTTCGCGTGTCGATCGGTTAGTGTAGCGGAAGCGCTTACAAAATAACCAGACGTGGGGCGCGTTTTCTGGGGGCGCTTAGTCCCCGCCCGTCGCCATCACACGCGCCATGATGGCAGCCGTACGGGCCGTGCCGACCCGGTTGCGGCGCAGCCGGCCGCTGGCGATGCCGGCCAGCTCGTCGAGCGCCGTGTCGAGGTGATCGTTGACGACGATGTAGTCGAACTCGTCCCAGTGGGACAGGTCCGTGATGGAGTCCTGCAGCCGGCGCCGGATGACGGCGTCGCTGTCCGTCTGGCGGTTGCGCAGCCGCTCCTCGAGCGCCCTTACTGACGGCGGCACGATGAAGATCGAGATGCACTGGGGCAGGCGCTCCCGAACCTGCTGTGCCCCCTGCCAGTCGATCTCGACGATCACGTGCTTGCCTTCGGCCAGCAGCGTTTCGACGGCGGGACGGCCCGTGGCGTAGAAGTTGTCGAAGACCTGTGCAAATTCGAGAAACTCGCCGGCCTGCCGCAGCCGCTCGAATTCATCGTGCGAGACGAAATGGTAGTCGACGCCGTGGGTCTCGGTCGGGCGCTTGTCGCGCGTCGTGTAGGACACAGAGAACTCAAAACGGGGGTCGCGATCGATGAGGCCGCGCACGAGCGTGGTTTTGCCCGCGCCCGACGGCGCTGAAATCACGACAAGGCGCCCGCGGCGCTTACTCAATGTTCTGCACCTGTTCCCGCATCTGTTCGATGGCGACTTTCATGTCGACCACGGCGCGCGTCGTGTCGGCGTCCGCGGACTTGGAGCCGATGGTGTTGGCCTCGCGGTTGAACTCCTGCACGAGAAAATCGAGCCGGCGCCCGCTGGGACCGCCCGTTTCAAGGATGCGATGGGCCTCAGCGAGGTGGCCATCGAGCCGGTCCAGTTCCTCGTCGACATCAAGCTTTTGCGCATTGATGACGATCTCGGTCTCGAGCCGTGCGGGATCGGCGTCGACATCAAGTCGTTCGATGCGTTGACGAATTTTAGCTTCCATCGCCTCGACCACAGCCGGGCGGCGCGTGCGGACGTCGCCAGCGAGCCGCTCAATGTCGTCGCAGCGCTCGCGCAGCACGGTCACCAGGTGGGCGCCTTCTCGCGCTCGGGCGGCGACCATGGCGTCGAGCGCGTCATCGAGCGCGGCCAGCAGGGTGGCCTCGTCGAGCTGTTCGCCTGGCGATTCCTCGCGCACGACGCCGGGCCAGCGCAGCAGGTCGAGCGCCGTCGGCTCGTCGAGTTCGCCGAAGAGCTTCTCTGCCTGGCGGGTCGTGTCGCGAAGGCGCCGCAGCAATGCAGCGTCAAGCACCATGGCCGGGGCCTCATCGTCGGCCCGGCGCAACGACACCGAGCAGTCGACTTTGCCCCGTGCCAGCCGGGCGGCGATCTGGCGCCGCAGCGCGGGCTCAAAGCTGCGCAGGGCGTCCGGCATCCGGAACTGAACATCAAGATAGCGGTGATTGACGCTTCTGAGCTCGAAACCCAGTGTGCCGGCGGCCGTAGCGGCTTCAGCGCGGGCGAAGCCGGTCATGCTGTTTATCGTATCGGTCATCGTGATGCGCCCGGGATGTGCGTCATGTCATGGTTGCGGCTTGCGGCCTGCGTTATCTTCCGGCCTGCTGAGGGGCGACCGCACGTGGCGGACGGCTCGACATTGGCCGGGAGGACTGGCGCCGCGGGGCGGTGCAGCCCGGGATGATAACGTGCCACCGGATGGCAGGACAGGGCGCGACGACGCGCACACAGTAGCCGAACCGTTTGAAAATCGAATATGCCAAGCTGAGCCTTACGGGTAACCGCAAGGACAACCAGGATCGTGTCGCGATTGCCGTTGGCAACGAGTCGGCGCTGCTCATGGTGTTCGACGGAATGGGCGGGCACTCCGACGGCGCCGTTGCCGCGGAGACCGCGCTTGCCGCTGTGCAGCAGGTCTTTGAGGCTACGCCGCAGCCGATTTTCGACCCGCAGGGCTTTCTCTACCTGGCCACGAGTGCGGCCCATGAGGCCGTGGTGAGCGTGGCCCGCGACCTCGATGTCGATCAGCGTCCCCGCGCCACCTGCGCCGTATGCCTCGTGCAGGATGACGCGTGTTACTGGGTTCACGTCGGCGATTCCCGCATCTACCTGTTGCGAGATTCTGCCGTGCACCGGGTCACGCGCGACCATTCGCACGTCGAGGTCTTGATTGCCGAGGGTGTGATTAGCCGTTCCGAGGCGCTGGAGCACCCCATGCGCAACTACGTCGAGAGCTGCCTGGGCGGTGACGACGCCTTGCCGGGTATCACGGTCTCGCGCCGCCACGAGTTGCACCCGGGCGACGTGCTGCTGCTCTGCAGCGACGGCCTGTGGTCCGGCCTTAGCGACCCCGAAATGGTGAAGCTCGCCTATGAGTCTGCGGCGCCATTCCCGACCGTGCTCAAGGTCATGTGCGAAGTCGCGATCAAGAACAACGGCAAGCGCGCGGACAATACGTCTGTGGCCGCGCTGCGCTGGTTGCCCTGACACGCGGCACGACCGGCCCGGTGGCTCAGGCGGTATAATCCGCCGCCCCGCCTTACCCGAGCCCGCATCATGCAACGACCCAGTGGCCGCGCCAGCGATGTGCTGCGCGACATCAGCATTCAGCCCCACTACACCCGCAACGCGGCCGGTTCGGCGCTCATTGCCTGTGGCGGCACGCGCGTGCTGTGCACGGCCAGCGTCGAGGACCGCGTACCGCCGTTCCTGCGCGGTAAAGGTTCCGGTTGGGTCACGGCCGAGTACGGCATGCTGCCGGGCTCGACGCACAGCCGCGTGTCGCGTGAAGCCGCGCGCGGCAAGCAGTCGGGGCGCACGCTGGAGATCCAGCGGCTGATCGGTCGCAGCCTGCGCGCCGTCGTTGATCTGAAGGCGCTTGGTGAACGCACGGTGACGCTCGACTGCGACGTGTTGCAGGCCGATGGCGGCACGCGTACTGCGTCGATCACGGGGGCTTACGTCGCGCTGATGCTCGCTATTGCCCGCCTCCGCGAACAGGGCCAGCTCAAGGCCAGCCCCGTGCACGGCGTTGTTGCGGCGGTTTCCGTGGGCATTTACCGGGGCGAGCCCGTGCTCGACCTCGACTATGCCGAAGACTCTGAGGCTGAGACCGACATGAACGTGGTCATGAACGACGCCGGTGGCTTCATCGAGGTGCAGGGCACGGCCGAGGGGCACGCGTTCCGCCGCGATGAGCTGGACCGCCTGCTCGACCTCGCGAGCCACGGCATCGAAGCACTCATGGTCGCGCAGCGGGACGCGCTGGCGTGACGGCAGCGCCGCGCGAGCTCGTGCTCGCCACGGGCAACGCAGGTAAGCAGCGCGAGCTCGAGGCGTTGCTTGCGGGGCTCGAGGTCTCGGTCCATTTGCAGTCTGAATTCGGTTTGTCCTCCGCCGAGGAAACCGGCCTCACCTTCGTTGAGAATGCGATCCTCAAGGCGCGCCACGCGGCGCGCGAAACCGGGTTGGCTGCGCTTGCCGACGACTCCGGTCTCGAAGTGGATGCGCTGGCGGGCGCACCGGGTGTGTTTTCGGCACGCTACGCAGGCCCCGAGGCCAGCGATACCGACAACGTCGACACTTTGCTCGCCGCACTGGCGGAGACACCCGACGCCGAACGCGGTGCTGCGTTTCGTTGCGTGGTGGTGTTGCTGCGCCACGCCGATGACCCGGCGCCGATCATTCGCGAAGGCCGCTGGGCCGGGCGAATTGCGCGCCAGCCCGCAGGTACCGGCGGCTTCGGCTACGACCCCGTGTTCTTCGTACCCGAGTACGCCGTCACGGCCGCCGAACTCGAGGCGGAGACCAAGAACGCGGTGAGTCACCGGGCGCAGGCACTGACTGCGCTCCGACCGGCGCTTGAGGCCTGGTATGCGGGTGCCCGCTGAGCTGCCACCGCTGTCGGCCTACCTGCACCTGCCCTGGTGTCTGGCCAAGTGCCCGTACTGCGACTTCAACAGTCACCGTGTCCCAGATGCGCCCGACGCCGCGCGCGCGGCTTACGTCGACGCGCTGGTGCAGGACATCGTGCAGCAGGCGCCCGACGTTTCGGGACGCGTCGTCGAGACCGTGTTCCTGGGCGGCGGCACGCCGTCGCTGTTCACGCCCGCGGAGATTGGGCGCGTCCTGAGCGCACTCGACCAGGTGGTGAACCTGGCTGCCGATGCCGAGATCACCATGGAGGTCAATCCGGGCGCGCTCGAACGCGGCAGTTTCGCGGGCTACCGCGCCGCGGGCGTGAATCGGGTGTCGATAGGTGGTCAGAGCTTCGATACGGCGCAGCTACAGCGTTTGGGGCGCCTGCATGACCCGGCCGCGATCGGCAACGCGGTCGACGCGGCACGGCAGGCGGGATTCGAGCGCATCAATGTCGACATCATGTATGCGCTGCCTGAGCAGTCCGTCGAGGCGGCCGTCGCCGATGCACGGGCCGCTGTTGCGCTGGACCTGACACACGTTTCGCACTACCAGCTCACGCTGGAGCCCAACACGGTGTTCCACGCGCAGCCGCCCTCACTGCCCGACGATGACGCCGTCGCCGACATGATGCAGGCGACCGAAGCGGTGTTTGCTGCCGCGGGGCTCTCGCGCTACGAAGTTTCCGCGCTCTCGGTGCCTGGTGAAGCCTGTCGGCACAACCTCAACTACTGGGGATTCGGTGATTATCTCGGGATTGGTGCGGGCGCCCACGGCAAGCTCAGCAATGGCGAAGCGGTCACGCGTACCGTGCGGCCCAGTCACCCGCGGGGATATATGGAGGCCCTGGCCGCGGGCGCCGCGGTGGTCGCGCAACCGGTTTCGGACGCCAGGCTGGCGTTCGAGTACATGCTCAACGCGCTGCGGCTCGTTGACGGGTTCTCCCTGCGAGATTTCGAGGCCCGAACGGGCCTGTCTCGGGCTGCTGTGGCGGGCCGCCTAGCCGAGGCCTCGGAGCGCGGGCTCATGCTTGAGCAAGAGGACCATATCTGGCAGCCAACGACGCTTGGTGCGCGCTTTCTCAACGACCTGCAGGCGCTGTTTCTCGATTGACAGAGGCCGCGATTTGGATTTCGTTATTCACATCCGTCAGCGCGCCGCTAAAAAAGTAAGGCAGAATGCCACTCGCCTCCAGTCAGCACTTCAGAAGCAGCGGTAAGTAACTGAAAATTATTGCCATTATTTTTTGGCGATATTTTAACCACTTTGAAGGGCGTCCCCGTGGCATGCGGGATTCAGGCCGTTGCCCAAAATCAATTCACAGAGTTATCCACAGGATTTGTGGATAACCGCGAGCGGCGCCGTCCGTGGCTTGTCAAAGGCAGGCCCGGCCTTTATAGTACGCGGCCTTTTTCCTGACGCGGCGCAGCATTCGCGCGCCTGAGGTCCTGAAATGAAAGCTGATATCCACCCCGAGTACACCGAGATCACGGTGAACTGCGGCTGCGGGGCAAGCTTCAAGACGCGCTCCACGCTTGGCGAAGACCTGCAGGTCGAAGTGTGCGCATCTTGCCACCCGTTCTACACGGGCAAGCAGAAGATCCTCGACTCCGGCGGTCGCGTAGACCGCTTCAAGCGTCGTTACGGCAAGTAATGGCGTCGCGGCGGACCCGACCAAAGTCGCAAGGCACAGTGGGGTCGTCGCTATATACAATGAGCGTTCGCGCCACCAGGCGCTGACCTGAGTCCGGAATCATCCGCAAGGAGCACCGCCCCCGATGAGTGACAAGACGTACACCCTCACCGCACCGGATGGTCGATCCGCCGAACTGCCTGCGATGAGCGGCACGGTCGGTCCCGACGTCGTCAACATCGGTTCGCTGTACAAGCAGCTGGGCATCTTTACCTACGACCCGGGTTTCGTTTCTACGGGCAGCTGCGAGTCGGAGATCACCTTCATTGATGGCAATGAAGGCGTACTCATGTACCGCGGCTACCCGGTAGAACAGCTCGCCGAGCACTCGCACTTCGTTGAAGTCTGCTACCTGCTGCTCAACGGCGTGCTGCCCACGGCGGACGAACTGGACCAGTTCACCGACTCGATTCGGCGTCACACGATGCTCAACGAGTCGCTGCTGCGTTTCTACAACGGTTTCCACCACGACGCGCACCCTATGGCTATGGTGTCGGGCGTCGTCGGTTCGATGTCGGCGTTCTACCACGACTCCACCGACATCACGAATCCGAAGCACCGCGAGATTTTCGCGCACCGCATCATCGCCAAGCTGCCGACGATTGCCGCGGCCGCTTACAAGCACTCGATCGGTCAGCCGTTCATCTACCCACGCAACGACCTGGACTACTGCAGCAACATCCTGAACATGTTCTTCGGGGTACCTGCGGAGCCCTATCAGATCGACCCGATCGCGGCCGAAGCGCTGGACCTCCTGTTCATCCTGCACGCTGACCACGAGCAGAACTGCTCGACGTCGACGGTACGCATGGCTGCAAGCTCGAGCGCGAATCCGTACTCGGCTATCGCGGCCGGCATCTCCGCACTCTGGGGCCCGGCGCACGGCGGTGCCAACGAGGCCGTGCTCGAGATGCTCGAGGAAATCGGCGACCGCAAGAACATCGAGACGTACGTCGCCAAGGCCAAAGACAAGAACGACCCGTTCCGTCTCATGGGCTTCGGCCACCGCGTCTACAAGAACTTCGACCCGCGCGCTACGATCATCCGTGAGATGTGCCACAAGGTACTCAGGAACCTGGGGCAGACCGATTCGCCGCTGTTCGAGCTTGCACTCGAACTCGAGCAGGTCGCGCTCAAGGACGAGTACTTCATCGAGAAGAACCTCTACCCCAACGTCGACTTCTACTCAGGCATCATCTACCGCGCACTCGGGATTCCGACCTCGATGTTCACGGTCATGTTTGCCATCGGCCGCGCCGTGGGTTGGGTCGCACATTGGGACGAGATGATCAGCGAACCGGGCCGTCGCATCAGCCGCCCCCGCCAGCTCTACACGGGCAGCGACAAGCGCGACTACGCGCCCATCGAAAAACGCTGATCAGGGTGGGCGCCGGCAGGCGCCACCGTTCAACTCGCAAGCAGCCGCTTCACCTTCTTGATCGACGCCCGACGCATGGGTTTGCCGTCGACGGGTGACAGCGGTGCCTGGCGCAAGCCGTCATAAGCGAACACGGTCGCCTCGATCGTCAACGCGTTCCAGTCGAAACGGTAACCGGGATAGGCGCAGCTTTGGTCGCGCCGCACGCGCAGCCGGCGCTCGAACAAGCGGTGCTCGATGCCCCGGGCTTCGAGGAACCAGGCGATGTCCTCAGCCGAGTCGGAGAATACGTGCAGGTTGGCGGGTGCATCGGAAGCAGCCGTTCCCGCAAGCAACGGACCCACTAGCCGGGGTTCGAACTCCACCATTTCGTGCATGACCTCGAGCGCCATGCCGCGACGACGTCGCAGGGACTCGAAGTGGTCTTCTTCTTCGTAGATACGGCGGTGTTCGATGAGTGCCGCTTCGACCTCGATGTTGCTCGGCAGCGTACCGTGCTGGTCGAGGCCGAGGCGCTCCGCGGCTTTGCGTTTGGCGGCATGGAAGTCCGTCACGCCATGGTCGGCCATGATGCGCGCCGCCTCCTGGGCCACGCTCAGGCGTGAACGTTCGTTGCCGTTCGGCGGCGACATCAGACTTTCCTGGTGGCCAGCAGCACTGCGCGGATTAACTCAGAAAACGTCGTCAAGCTCAACGGGTGTGTCGTCATCGCCGAAGGGCGAGATCGTGGGCGCGTCATCGCGACGCTCGGGCTCGGTGCCGTCAATGAACGTCTCGAAAATGAAATTGGTTTCGCCAACGCCGGCCAGTGAGCCGTCCTTGGGCGACACACGAACCGTGACGAGGCCCGGCGGCTGCGGGTAGCTTTGCTCTGGCGCGCCTGTCATCGCGTCACGCATAAAGTGAATCCACATGGGCAGCGCCGTGCGGCCGCCTTCCTCACCGGCACCGAGCGGCTCATCGCTGTCGAAGCCGACCCAGGCGACGACAGCCAGGTGCGGGTTGAAGCCCGCGAACCAAGCGTCGCGCTGATCGTTCGACGTTCCCGTTTTGCCCGCGAGATCGCCGCGGCCGAGCGTCAACGCGCGGCGGCCCGTACCGAGACGGATCACGTCGCGCATGAGGTCCTGAACGATCCACACGTTGGTGGCCGGCACCACGCGTTCTGCGATGCGGTCTTCGCCAATTTGCGCGGTCAGGTCTTCGGGTGACAGCGTCGGCATGCGCGTGTTGTCCTCGGCCAGCGGCGTCGGTGCGCGTCGCGGCTGCGCGGCCGTTGGGTCGCAGGCCGAGCACACCATGCGCGGTGTCGCCGCCTCGAGCAGCGTGCCGTCGGCGAGCTCGATGCGGTCAATGTAGTAAGGCTCGACACGGTAGCCGCCATTGGCGAGCACGGCGTAGGCGCTCGCCATTTCCAGGGGCGGGACCGCGCCGCTGCCCAGCGCCAGCGACAGGTTGTTGGGCAGGGCGTCATCACCAAATCCAAACGCGCGGATATGTCGCCGTGCCGCCGACACGCCCATGTTCAGCACCATGCGCACCGAGACGAGATTCAGTGAGCGACGTAGTGCCTCACGCATGCGGATTTCGCCAAAGAATCGGCCGCTGTAGTTCTTCGGGCGCCAGACGCCCTCGTACTCGGCAGACTCAATGACGATCGGGGCGTCATTGATAATGCTTGCGGCCGTAAAGCCGTTGGCCAGCGCAGCCGAGTAGATGAATGGCTTGAAGCTCGAGCCCGGTTGCCGCTTCGCCTGCACCGCACGGTTGAATTTGCTGGCCGCGTAGTCGAAGCCGCCTGTGAGTGCCGCAACGGCGCCGTCCGTTGGGTCGAGTGCCACGATGGCGCCCTGCGACTCGGGCAGCTGCGACAGCGCCGGGAAGCCCGACACCGTGTCGATCACATAAACCAGGTCGCCCGGCGACAGGATGTCGTCGACGGTTTCGGGCGGGTCGCCGATGCGGTTGCGGTCGATGTGTGCTGCGGCCCAGCTCATGCCTTGCCAGGGAATGCGTGCGGTTTCGCCGCCCGCCAGGCGAATGCTCGCGGTATTGGTTGCCCCGTCGGTAGCCGTCACGAGCGCCGTGCGCAGTCCGCCGGGCTCGGCGAAGTCCGAGAGCGCCTGCTCAATTGCAGGTTCGTCAATGCTGTCGAGCTCGAGTGTGGCCAGGGCACCGCGGTAGCCGTGGCGGCGGTCGTACTCGAGCAGGCCGTCGCTCACGGCGTAGTTGGCCGCACGCTGCATGCTGCTGTCGATGGTGGTGAAAACGTTGTAACCGCGCGTTGTGATGTCTGTGCCGTATCGATTGACGAGGTCACGGCGCACCATTTCGGCGAGGTAGGGCGCCGAGAGCTCGATGGCCGGCCCGTGCAGCTTCGAGAGCATCGGGTGGTCCATGGCCTCGCGGTACTGCGTGTCATCGATATAGTCGAGATCGAGCATCCGGCCCAGCACGTAGGATCGGCGACGTTTGGCGTACTCGGGGCCATTCACGGGGTTGGCGCGCGAGGGCGCCGGCAACACACCGGCCAGCGTCGCGGCCTCGGCGATGTTGAGCTCAGCCAGGTCGCGGTCGAAATAAATCTGTGCCGCCGCGCCAACACCGTAAGCGCGCTGGCCAAAGAACATTTTGTTCAGGAAGAGCGTCATGATCTCTTCCTTGGTGAATTCTTGTTCGATCTTGTAGGCCAGGAATGCCTCGCGCAGCTTGCGCACAATGGTGCGGTCACGCGAGAGGAAATAGTCGCGCGTGAGCTGCTGCGTCAGCGTGCTCGTACCCCGGGCCGAACGGCCCGAAACCGTGGCGACCACGGCTGCGCGCGCAAGCGCAATCGGGTCGATGCCGCCGTGCTCAAAGAAGCGCTTGTCCTCCGCCGCGACGAACGCATGCACCACGTAATCCGGGATTTCTTCCCAGGTGACCGGAATGCGCCGCCGCTCGCCGATCTCCTGAATCAGCCGCCCGTCGCGGCTGTACACCCGCAGCGGTACTTCGAGCGGGATGTCCCGCACCGTGGCGGCGTCGGGCAGATTCGGCAGGGCGTAGTGGTAGGCCGAAAACACGGCGCCCGTGGCGCCAATCGTCAACGCCAGACCCAAAGTCGCGCCCAACACCGCGATTCGAATGAGGATTTTGTACTTCAAGCTGAGATTTCTGTCCTTGTCAGTGCCGGGCGTATTATGCATATTGATCCGGCCGCGGGGGGGCACAATCGCCGGGTACTCGGTGTCGCACGAAAATGGGGAAGTGCGTCACCCTCAACCATCCTGTCAACGGTACCTGGTTCACAGAATCCACGTTAAATGCTGCCGTAGCATATGAATGTGTAAAAGCGGTACGCAGTCACATTTTATTCGTACATACGTTGATATATAGTTAACTTCGATTTTTAACGCGATCGGCAATAAAAAGTCGTAAGTTATTAATTTCTAAGGAAGAACTGAGTGCTTTTCGGCAAGAAAAACCGTACGTTGCTGGGGCTCGACATTACGACTTCCTCGATCAAGCTGGTCGAGCTGTCTGAAGCCGGTCGGGGCTACCGGGTTGAGTCCTACGCAGCAGAGGCAACGCCCGCCAATTCCATCAACGACAAGGCCATCGTCGACGCTCAGGCTGTCGGCGAAGCGGTCCGCCGCGCCGTAAAGCGCTCGGGCAGCAAGGCGCGCGATGTCGCAATTGCCATCAGTGGCGATGCGGCGATCACCAAAACCATCCAGATGTCGGCCGGTCTATCCGAAGCCGAAATGGAAGGCCAGGTCGAGATTCAGGCGGACCAATACATCCCCTTCCCTATGGAAGAGGTCAGCTACGACTTCGAGGTTATTGGCCCGAACGAAGCCGACCCGGAGATGAATGACATTCTGCTTGTCGCGACCCGGACCGACAACGTGGACCAGCGCCAGGCTGCTGTGCAGGCCGCGGGGCTCAAGGCCTCGGTGGTCGACGTCGAAGCGTTCGCGCTTGAGAACGCCTGTCGCCTGCTGACCCACCAGATTCCCAATAACGGCATCGGCCAGTCCGTGGCCGTCGTCGACCTCGGCGCCAGCAACACCACCTTTGGTGTGCTGCAGGACATGAAGGTCGTCTACACGCGTGACTTTGCCTTCGGTGGCCAGCAGCTCACCGAAGAGATCATGCGGACCTACGGCCTGTCGATGGAAGATGCGGGCCGCGCCAAGAAAGAAGGCGGTCTGCCCAGTAACTACGAGCCTGAAGTGCTCGACCCATTCCTCGACGACGTGACGCAGCAGGTCAGCCGCTCGCTGCAGTTCTACCTGGCGTCGGGCGGCGGTCGGGAGCAGCCCGACCTGATCCTGGTATCTGGCGGTTGCGCCAACATCCCGGGCATCGCCGACCTCATCGCGAGCCGCGTCGGTATTCCGACCGAAATCGGTGACCCGCTGGGCCAGATGAAAGTATCCGCACGCGCCAAAGGTCAGGGCGTGCAACGCGACGCCTGTGCACTGCTAACTGCGTGCGGCCTGGCATTGAGGAGCTTTGACTAATGCCACAGATTAATCTGCTGCCGTGGCGCGAGGAGCAACGCAAGGAACGCCAGAAGGTGTTCCTGATTTCCGTTGCCGGCGCTGTTGTCGTTGGTCTCGGTGTCATCGCAGCGACCAACTTCGTGTTCTCGAGCCGTATCGACTACCAGCAAGACAGAAACGACCTGCTTCGCGGCGAGATCAAGAAGCTCGACGAGCGCATCAAGGATATTGATGGCATCGAGGAGCAAAAAGATCGTCTTCTCGCGCGCATGGAGGTTATCGAGCAGCTGCAGCAAAGCCGTCCGGAGGTCGTGCACCTGTTCGATGAGTTGACGCGGACCGTGCCCGACGGGGTGCACCTCGACTCGGTCACGCAGAGTGGCCGCAATGTGAAGATTTCCGGCGTGGCGCAGTCATCGACCCGTGTGTCGTCTTACATGCGTAATGTCAACGAGTCCGGTTGGCTCGAAAACCCGGATCTCGAGAAGATTCAAACGGTGACGGGTGGGCGCTCGCGCGAACGATTCTCGTTCGAGCTCAGCGCACGCCAGAAGAGCACCGATCCCGACGCGACCGGGGGTGACGAATGAGCGTACTCGACGATCTGCAAGCGCTTGATGTCAACGACATCGGGCGCTGGCCTCTGGGCTTTCGTATCGCAGCCATCGTGATCGTATTCCTGGTTGTAGCTGCCGGTGGTGTCTACATGACCATCGTCAAGGACAAGCAGATGGTTCTCGAACGCGAGCAGGCCAAAGAGCAGGAGCTGCGCGGCACGTTTGAGAACAAGCAGCGCAAGGCCGCCAACTACGAGGAATACAAGGCACAGCTCGTTGAGATGGAGCAGTCCTTCGGGGCCATGCTGCGTCAGTTGCCGGGTGAGACCGAGATTCCCAACCTGATTATTGATATCTCGCAGACGGGCCTGGCTGCCGGTCTCGAAGAGAAGCTGTTTGAACCCCAGGACGAGATCCAGAAGGAGTTCTACGCCGAGAAGCCGATCAAGATCCGGCTCACGGGCAGCTACCACGCGTTTGCCAACTTTGCGTCCAGCGTAGCCGCGCTGCCGCGCATCGTGACCCTGCACGACATCAAAATCGTGCCCGAGTCGCGCGGCAACCTCGCAAACCCCGACGAACTGACGCTGGACGTCACTGCCAAGACGTACCGCTACCTGGAAGAAGAGGGCTAGTCGAGCATGTCCGCCAACCGAATTTCGTTGACGCGAATCCGCCGCGCCGCCTTGTGCGCGGTTGCCGCTGCCACGCTGGCCCTCACGGGTTGCGGCGGCGACATGGATGACCTCGAGCGTTACGTCGACCAGATCAAGAGCCGCCCCGGCAAACGCCCGGACCCGCTGCCCGAAATCAAGCCTTACGAGACGTTCACCTACATCGCTGATGCCGAAGGCCTGCGCTCGCCGTTTGAGCCGGACACGCCCGCGGCAGCCAGCGGCGGTGGTAGCGGCGGCGTGCGTCCCGATTCGACGCGCAGCCGTGAGTACCTTGAAGAATTCCCGCTCGATTCGTTCGACATGGTGGGCACGCTGACGCTCGGTGGTAACACCTTCGGTCTGCTTCGGGCGCAGGACGGTCTTGTGCACCGCGTCCTGCCCGGCAACTACATCGGTCAGAACGACGGTCGCATTACGACGATCAGCGAGTCTGAAATCGCATTGACAGAAATCGTGTCCAACGGGATCGGCGGCTACATCGAACGTGATGTCGCGATCGCCCTTGCAAATTAGGCCAGAGACAATGGCATTCGGAGAACAGACAATGAAGCGCACCACACACGCGGCGCAACTGACACGGACCCGACACTCGTGGCGCAGCATTGCCGCTGCCTGCAGTCGTGCTTTTGGTATTGCCGCTCTGAGCTTTGCCATGTTCGTCCCGTCGGTTCAGGCCCAGAAAGAAGCTGCCAACGGGCTGCGCGACATCCAGATCCAGTCGCTGCCTGATCGCGGTATCGAGCTGCGACTCATCATGCGCGAAAGTGCGCCTGAGCCGCTGGCGTTCACGATCGATAGCCCCGCGCGTATCGTTCTCGACATTCCGGACACGGCGCTCGAGATCGGCACGCGTCGCCAGCAGGTAGACCTCGGCCCGCTCGACACCGTACTCATGGCTGAAGCCGGTGGCCGTACGCGCGCCGTGCTTAACCTCTCGCAGCTCGTCGAATACGAGACGCGCGTCGCGGGCAACGCCATTATCGTGACCCTGGCCGGTGGTGCCACGGGCGCCTCCACAGGCGCCACGACCTTCACGTCGGCACCGTCGTCGAGCCAGCAGGACTATTCCGGCCCGCGCGCCATCGACAACGTCGACTTCCGCCGCACGCGTGATGGCGGTGGCCGTATCGTCGTATCGTTGACCGATCCGTCGACGCCCGTCGATATCCGCCAGGAAGGCGGCCGCGTCATCGCACTGTTCAAGGGCACGCAACTGCCCGACGACCTGCTGCGTCGCCTCGACGTGCAGGACTTCGCAACGCCCGTCACCACGGTCGACACGATCCG
>JBCCBB010000154.1:0-3678 GCA_039814545.1 Pseudomonadota bacterium | reverse complement strand
GACACGCTCGCGCAATACACGCCCGTACCGGAGCCCATCAATGATCAAAAGGCGTCGGCGGGTGTCTGGCGATCGCGCTTCGCGAGTTTTGGTGTCAAGCACTCTCAGGAGCAGCCGCTGCAGCACACCACCAATCTGATGTTGCAGAGCTTTGGCAAACTCCCCAACGTGCCGGCGCACGTGAAGCAGGTGGCTCAGGAGATTGACGACACATCGAAGGCGTATAACAACGTGGTGACACTGACCAATGAGGCGGGCGACACAACGGCCCAGGTGATCATGTACGGCAATTATGGTCCCGATGACGACGACCCGCGACGTTATGCGGTAAGTTTCTACAAGGTGGTGCTGATTTCAGACGACGTGGATGCCGACGCGCTCCGCACCGCTTTTGGTATGGAGCGAGACGTTGAACTGGAACGAGAGCTTCGCCCGCCGTCGCTGCACTCGGACATCGTCTATGTCGATGACGATCTACGTATCAACTACGGCAAACTGGGCGGCTTTTATGTGCTTGAGCGGCTCGACCAACCGCCCGTGTCGTTCTGAGCATCTCGAGTTGTAGCGCCCGATGAAGCTGCGCGGACATGAGGTGGCCTGGGCCGCCGGGTCACTTGGGACAGGTGCGCTGTTCAACGGCCTGGCGTTGTTCGGGTTGTTCTACATGACCTCGGTGCTTGGTCTGAGCGCTGCGACCGCCGGGACGCTGCTCTTCGCGGCACGCCTGTACGACGGTGTGACGGACCCGATCATGGGCGCGATCAGTGACAGAACGCGCCACAAGGCCGGATCTCGGCGGGTCTACTTGCTGCCAGGCGCGATTCTACTCGGTCTCAGTTTCGCACTGCTGTTTAACTTGCCGCGCCTAGACGACACAGCCATGGTACTGCTGGTCCTGGGCGCCCTGTTGTTGTACTCGACGAGCTACACCATCTTCACGGTGCCCTATCTGGCGATGCCGCCACGGCTTGCGCCGGGCTACGACGACCGGACTCGACTCATGTCGGCGCGGGTTGCATTCCTGATCATTGGTGTTCTGATTGGGTCTTCAGGCGGACCCCTGCTCGTCGAGATGGCGGGAGAGGGTGCCCGCGGATTTTCGGCGCTTGGAATCGGTTTGGGGCTGGTCGCGATCATTGCCGGCGGCATTGCGTTCTTTGGGACGCGCGATCGCGACGATACGTCCCCGGATCCGGCCGCCAAACGCGCCGCGCCCTGGCGCCAGTTGGGCAGCGTCTTTGCGCATGCCCCCTTCCGGCTGCTAACGCTGGTGAAGCTGCTGCAACTGGCTGTGCTCGCGCTGATTCTTGCCTGTACGCCCTACTTCTTCCGCTTTGTCCTGCAACGTGAGACATCAGACATCACGTGGTATCTATTGACCTTCAGTCTGTCCGGGCTGCTGTCACTCCCGCTGTGGCGCATGGTCATCGCGCGTTTCGGCAAACGCAACGTCTATCTCTTTTCGATCCTGGCCTACGCCATCGGTGTCGCGAGCTGGTGGTTATGGGTGCCGGGGGAGGGCGACGTGGCGTTTTATGCGCGTGCCTTGTTTATCGGCGTCGCCTCCAATGGCACGCTTGTGTGCGCACTCGCGCTGTTGCCGGATACGATGGAGTACGACCGGCTACAGTCGGGTGAAGACAGGAACGGCATCATGAGCGGCGTGTTCACGACCGTCGAAAAAGTCGCGGGTGCTCTCGGACCTCTAATCGTCGGGGTGCTTCTGGAAACGCGAGGATTTGTCAGCGGCGCAGCCGTTGACGCGCAGCCAGAATCCGCGATCGTAGCCGTTCATCTGGGGATTTCGGTGGTACCCGCAGTGCTCTGTCTGCTCACGGTTCCGCTATTGTTGGCCTACAAGCTCGGCCACGCAGAACTTGAGTCGGCGCGGCAGGCGCGTCTTGCCCGTGGCTGAACCGGTACGTCGCGGTCGGGTCATCGTGCCAACGCTCACACACGCGAGGCTATAGCCTTGCAGTTTCAGCTTCGTCAGCGCGGCCGCTCCAGCATTGATTTCGCAGCATCGCTGTCGGCGACTGCGGCAAAGTTGAGGCCCCACGTTGATGCCGCGGTTGCGGGGCTCGAGCTGCCCGAAGATCTCGCGGCGCGGTTGGACCACGTTGACACTGCACTGCGCGCGCATCCTGCGCGCTGGTATCAGGTCCGACTCATGAACTGGGCATCACAACATCACGGGCAGATCACGGGTGATGCGTTCGATGAGATCGCGGACGATCTCGACTCGGAATTTGAACGACTCGCGCGGGGCCCGACACGAATTGAGACGCGGCCCGGGTTTCAACCGCCGAGCTACTGGGATGGCGTTGCGTTTCACCGCACGACGGGCGGTTGGACACGTGAGCATCAGGGATTCATCCATGGCGAGCTCATTCATCCGCTGTATGTTGCTAGGAATTTCCCGGGCGGTATTTTCAAGCAACGCCGTGCGGTGCTTGATGAACTCAGTGAGCGCGATTATCTGCGAATTCTGGAGCTCGGCACGTCGTCCGGCCACTTTACCGTGGCGCTCGCCGAACACTATCCGAACGCCGAGATCACGGGCGTCGAACCCTCCGTGCCGATGCTCGAGCAGGCGCAGCGCTTCGCCAATGAGCGCGGCTGGCGCTGGCGACTTATCCAGGGCATCGCAGAGGAAACGGGATTGCCCGACGAGAGCTTCGACCTAGTGACGTCTTACATTCTTCTGCATGAGCTGCCCGTCGCTGCCACACGCCGAGTCTTTGCCGAGGCGTTTCGCCTGCTCGAGCCCGGTGGCACGTTATTCATGAGTGACGTAAGACCGTTCCGGGACATGGATGCGCTCGCCCAGTGGCGCCAGGCAGACCTGGCTCGACGCACCGGCGAGCCGCACTGGTGTGATGCGGCGTCACTGGATCTTTCGGCATTAGCCACGGAAGTCGGGTTTGAGGCTGCCAGCAGTTACGGTGTCGGCAGCGCCAACTACCCTTGGGTTACGGTCGCCACGAAACCCTGAGCGAGAAGAGAGAACTGCCATGGGGCAAAGCACGCCACCGTCTGACGTCACCTTCGACATTCTGGTTTCCCTCGCACGGGAAGTGTGGGTGCTCACAGATCGACAGCTTGTGACCGAAAAGCTATTGGCCGAATCCGGTATCGATCTGGCAGATGCGATCGATCGATACCGTCCCGACGACGCCTTTCAGGCAATGCTTGATGCGCGTCGAGAGGAGTTCATGCAACGCGTGTTCGGCGCGGCGCTGGAGGACTAAGGCAGTGACAGCGGTTTCAGTTCTGCCGGCCGAGGCTGCAACGTTCGACGTTGCCGTGGACGTGGTTATTGTAGGCGGCGGTGGCTGTGGCCTGACCGCCGCCATCGCAGCGCAGGAGGGCGGCGCCGCATCGCTGGTCATCGAGCGCGATGCCACACCATCGGGTTCGACGGGAATGTCCACGGGGTTGATTCCCGGCGCCGGCAGCCAGCTACAGACTGCGGCCGGGGTGGCCGATAGTGCGAAGCTGTTCGCGAGCGATGTGCTTGCCAAAGCGAAGCAACAGACAGACGCGGATATTGTTCGCGAGCTTGCGGAAGCATCCGGGGAGACCATTGACTGGCTCGTGGCGGCAGGTGTCCAGCTGTCTCTGGTGGACAGCTTTCTGTATCCGGGTCACTCCGTGCACCGCATGCATGGCACAAAG
>JBCCBB010000041.1:0-25703 GCA_039814545.1 Pseudomonadota bacterium | reverse complement strand
TTACTTTGCTAGCTAAAGGTACGATCAATTTTTCTAGCCAACGATAAATCCTACGATTAGGTTCTGTAATACCTGGAGTAAATGACCAATCATGAGCAGTAAACACACAGGGTACATTACTCATACGGTGCGCCTTGGCGGGGTGTCAGGCGACATGGATGTCGCCTGCCAAGCGATACAGGGATGTACTCGAGCGCCCCCGACAAGGCGCACCCACGGCGCAGCCACCGGAAATCGGGTAACAACACCAACCCAGCGATGCCCCGCGCCGCTATGGGATAATGCTGGGATGAACCGGTGCCACGTTGTCAGCTTCTACCGTTTTACCCGCGTTGCGGATCCGCGCGCGCTGGGTGAGGCCGTGCGCGCGGCGGCCGCGGCGCGCGGCTTGCTGGGGACCGCGATCGTGGCGGGTGAGGGTCTTAACGCGACGCTCGCGGGACCGCGTGAGGCGCTCGACGATCTGTTCGCCTGGCTCGATACGCAAGAGGGCTTCGCTGCCCTGCAGGGCCGCTGGTCGGAAGCCGACGAGGCGCCGTTTCGGCGGCTGCGCATCAAGTATCGCGATGAGATTGTGTCGATGGGGCATCCCGAGGTGAATCCGGCGGACGGGCAGGGCGAGCACGTTGACGCGGCGCGCTGGAATGCCCTGTTGGAGGATCCCGAGACGCTCGTGATCGACACGCGCAACGACTACGAGATCGAGGTCGGTACGTTTACCGGTGCCGTGGATCCCGGGACGACGTCGTTCCGCGAGTTCACGGCCTATGTCGAGCGTGAGCTCGGTGACGCGCGGGAGCGACCCGTCGCCATGTTCTGCACGGGCGGCATCCGCTGCGAGAAGGCCACGGCGGTCATGCGCGACATGGGTTTTGAGAATCTCTATCAGCTCGATGGCGGCGTCCTGGGTTATCTCGATGCCGTGGCCGCGGATCCCGAGCTTGAACAGAAGTGGGAGGGTGAGTGTTTCGTGTTTGATTCGCGTGTTGCGGTTGATCGCGAACTCGCACCCGGCGACTACGTGCAGTGTCATGGGTGCCGGCGGGCTTTGTCGCCCGAAGATCTGGCTCACCCGGACTACGAGCCGGGCATCTGCTGCGCGCATTGCGTGGGCGACCTGACGGCCGAGCAGCGGGCGCGGCTCGAGGAACGACGCCGGCAGGTGGCGCTGGCCGAGGCGCGCGGCGAGGCGCACATCGGCGCGGTGTACACGCCCGAAGTCAGGCGTTCAGGTCAGGGATGATCTCGGACTCGAGGCGCGCGATGGCGTCCTTGAGTGACAGCTTGCGCTTCTTGAGCCTACGTAGCCGCACCTGATCCACGGTGACATCGTGGGAGAGGCGGTCGATGAGGTCGTCGAGATCGCGGTGCATGACGCGAAGCTCCTTTAGCTTGCTCAGCGTGTCGAGCGATTCGTGATCGACGATCTCTCTGATGTTGTCGTCCATGCCCCAGCCGGCCTCATTGCGCGAGTGGCGCGAGCCAGTCGCGTGACCGACTGCCGATAACCACAAAGTGTGGGTTCAGAATATCGGCTTTCGTGTTGTACGCAAGCGGTGTGCCGTCCGTGCGTACGACGCGACCGCCAGCAGCTTCAACCACGGCCTGCGCGGCGGCTGTGTCCCACTCTGACGTGGGGCCCAGGCGCGGGTACACGTCCGCACCGCCCTCGGCAACAACGCAAAACTTGAGTGAGCTGCCCATGGGCACCACCTCGTGGTCGCCGATTGCGTCTAGCCAGGCGCCCAGGGCTTCGCTGGGGTGCGAGCGGCTGCCGACGACGCGCGCCGTCGCGGGCGTCTTGCGCGTGACGCGGATTTCCTCGGGCGGCGAGTCGCCGTCGATGCGGATGGCGCCGTTGACCGTGTCGCCGACGTAAGTGACGTTGCGCACGGGAACGTGCACGACGCCAAACACGGGCGCGTGATTCTCGATGAGCGCGATGTTCACCGTGAACTCGCCATTGCGGTTGACGAATTCCTTGGTGCCATCGAGCGGGTCGATGAGCCAGTAGCGGCTCCAGGCGCCGCGCACGTCGAAGTCGGGCAGGCCGCCTTCCTCACTGATGACGGGCGTGTGCGCGTCGCGTGCGGCGATGCCGTCGACGATCACGTGGTGCGCGGCCAGGTCGGCGCGCGTGAGCGGCGACGCGTCGTCTTTCTCGGTGACCTCGAATTCGGTACCGTACACGTCAAGGATCGCTGCGCCGGCACGCCGTGCCAGTGCAACCACCCATTCAAAATTCTGCGTCATGATCGGCGTCGCTGCTTCCAAGGAGCGGCGGATGGTAGCAAGAGACCGATCAGCCGACTACGCCGACACGGAGCCCGTGTGGACCACCTGTTTGACGACCGCGAGACGTTGTTGCTCGACCTCGACGGCACGCTGCTCGATCTCGCTTACGACAACTACGTGTGGCTGGAGGCGCTGCCGGCGGCATTTGCTGCGGAGAAGGCGGTCAGCGAGGCCGAGGCGAAGCAGCGCATTCTCGGGCGCATCGAGCGTTTGCGCGGCACCATGAACTGGTACTGCCTCGACGACTGGAGCGACGCGCTCGACTTCGACGTCATGGCCGTGAAGCGGGCCCAGGACGACCGCATCGCCTGGCTCGAAGGTGCGGAGGCGTTTCTGCACCGGGCGCGGCTGGCGGGCTATCGCCTCGTGCTCGTGACCAACTCGGTGCGCCAGTTGCTCGAACTCAAGGACGCACGCACGCAGGTGCTGACCCACATGGACGCGGCCTACAGTTCCCAGGATTTCGGTGCGCCCAAGGAAACGCAGACGTTCTGGCAGCGGTTCTCGCAGGTCGAGCGCATCAACCGACGCGAGTGCCTGCTGATCGACGATTCGGCGCCTGTACTCCACGCCGGGCAGACCTTTGGGCTGGGCGGTGTGCTGGGGCTGCGGCGCCCGGACACAAGCCGGCCGTCTCGCGACCTGCCCGGGCTACCCACGGCGGAGAGTGTGGCCGAGCTGCTGCTCGGCGACTGACTCAGGCGTCGGTCTTCGCGCCCGACGTTTCGCCCGAGGGCTTGCGACGACGGCGGCGACGACGTTTGCGCGGCGGCTTGTCGCCGCCTTCGCCGGACTCGGCCTTTTTCTCGCCTTCGACAGGCTTGCCGTTACCGGACCCACCGCGACTGCTGCTGCCGCCACCGCTGCTGCGACGACGGCCACCACCACCGCCGCCACCACTGCGGCCGCGACCGTCACCGCGACCCGGGCCACTGCGACGCGGGCGTCGGGGCGGGCGTTCGATCTCGGGCAGGTCTTCGTGGTCGAAGCTTGCGACGGGAATGCGAAAGCCGATGTAGTTTTCGATGTCGGGCAGCGAGATTACGTACTGCTCGCAGCCAAAGCTGATGGCCGTGCCCGATGCGCCGGCACGGGCCGTGCGGCCGATGCGGTGGACGTAGTCCTCGCGATCCTGGGGCAGGTCGTAGTTGAAGACGTGCGTCACGTCATCGATGTGCAGGCCGCGAGAGGCCACGTCCGTGCCGATGAGCACCTTGAGCTCGCCTTCCTGGAACGACTTCAGCATGCGCTGACGTTTCTTCTGCGGCACGTCACCCGAGATGGCGCTGGCCTGGATGTCGTTGGCATTGAGCGTGTCTTCGAGTCGCTCAGCCTCGCGCTTGGTGTTGACGAACACCATCGTACGGTCGATGTTGTCCATCTCGCGCATGAGCTTAATGAGCAGCGGGATCTTCTCGTCGTTGGACGGGTAGTAAATGCTCTGCTCGACACGATCGGCCGTGACCTTTTCGGGCTCGACGCGAATGAGCTCGGGGTCGTTCATGTGCTCCGCGGCCAGTTCCATCACGCGGTAGGACAGCGTGGCGGAGAAGAGCAGATTGAGCCGCTCGCTGGCGGGCGGCAGCCGGCGCAGCAGGTAACGGATGTCCTTAATGAAGCCCAGATCGAACATGCGATCGGCTTCATCGAGCACGAGCACCTGCGCCTGGTTCATGTGGAACACACGCTGCTTGAAGTAGTCGATGATGCGGCCCGGTGTGCCGACCAGCACGTCGACACCCGCAGCGATGATGTCGCGCTGCTTTTCGTAGTCGCGGCCGCCGTAGGCCAGACCGAGTTTGAGCCCTGTGTGTTTGCCGAGCACTTGCGCATCATCGGCGATCTGCACGGCGAGCTCGCGCGTGGGCGCCAAAACCAGGGCGCGAATACCACTGTCACCGTCTTCGCGCGTGGTGCCTGAGCCCAGGAGCTGGTTGTACAGCGCGATGAGAAAAGCGGCGGTCTTGCCCGTACCCGTCTGGGCCTGACCCGCGACATCTTTGCCGCCGAGTGCCTGTGGCAGCGTTTGTGCCTGAATGGGGGTGGCGTGGCTGAAGCCTGCGTCCTCGATGCCACGGCGCAGCAAATCAGGCAGCTCGAGGCTCGAGAATTCAAGTTCGGAGAGGTGGTCGTCAGACATAGTGTGTTTTCAAATTCTTATCTGGCTGCACCCCACCGCCTGGTGGTCAATTTCATGGTGCAAACACTTGCAAAATGGCCCGCGAACGGGTGAAATTACTCCAGTAAAGCGCAACTGCCGTTGCGACGTCCTTAAAAGATCAATAATCCAGGACGCTTAAGTACCCGCTCTCGAAGCTCGTGTGCAGCAAAGGCCGCACCCAAGTCCAGGCGAATCGTCGCAAGAGCCGTCGGAATGCACTGAATGAGTGCGACGCGCCAGCAGGCGCGGGCCGAAGCCACCGAAAGAGCTCACCGGGACAGCAAGTACATCAACGGCACGGCCAAGCCAGCGCATAGTGCCTGATACAGCGCGCCGAGTCACCCACTGCCTGGGACGGGCAGGGACATCGGCGGACCGGCAGCCGCTCCGCGGCAGTCGCACTTAAGCCGCGTCGAACGGCATCCCATCCAACGCCTCCAAACGTTTCAAATCTCAAGCCAAATTTAATCCGAATGTTTGTTTCCTGAACGGAAACACCATCTGTTCACACGCCAAATACACCAGGGGTAACACCGTTGAGCGAGAAGATCACACAAACCAATGACGCCAATTTCGAGACTGATGTCCTGCAGTCGGACGTACCGGTCCTGCTCGATTTCTGGGCGGAGTGGTGCGGACCCTGCAAGATGATCGCGCCGTTGCTCGATGCGGCAGCTGACCAGTACGAAGGTCGCCTTCGGATCGCCAAGATCAACATCGACGAGAATCCCAACACGCCGCCGAAGTTCGGCATCCGCAGCATCCCGACCTTGATGATTTTCAAGGACGGTGCGGTACAGGCACAAAAGCTTGGCGCCATGTCGAAATCGGCGCTCAGCGAATTTATTGAAAGCAATCTGTGAGTGAAGCTTTGACTACAGCAACCAGCAGCCGGGGCCGTTCGCAACAGCAATCGCGCTCCAACAATCAGGGCGGCAAGAAAAAGTCGCGTCGTAAGGGTAATCGCAAGCGCCAGCACAGCGATTTGCCGTTTGATGACGGCAGTGGCCTTGAGGTGATTTCGGCCGACGAGCTCGAACAGAGCAAGCAGGCCATGAACCTCACCGAGCTCAAGAACATGCCGCCCGCCGGCCTTGTCGAGCTCGCCGAGTCCATGGGCCTTGAAGGCCTCGCCCGATCGCGCAAGCAAGACATCATCTTTGCGGTGCTCAAGGCGCACGCAAAGAATGGCGAGAACATCTACGGTGATGGCGTACTCGAGATTCTGCAGGACGGCTTCGGCTTCCTGCGCTCGGCCGACAGCTCGTACATGGCCGGCCCCGACGACATCTACGTGTCGCCGAGCCAGATCCGCCGCTTCAACCTGCGTACCGGTGATTCCGTTTCGGGCCTGATTCGTCCGCCCAAGGACGGCGAGCGCTACTTCGCGCTGCTTAAGGTCGGCCAGATCAACCACGAGCCGCCCGAGAATACGCGCAGCAAGGTGCTCTTTGAGAACCTGACGCCGCTGTTCCCGCGCGACCGCCTCAAGCTCGAACAGGGCAACGGCAGCAAGGAAGACCTGACGGCCCGCATCATCGATCTCGTCGCACCCATCGGTAAGGGCCAGCGCGGCCTCATCGTCTCGCCGCCCAAGGCCGGTAAGACCATGCTACTGCAGAACATCGCCACGGCGATCTCGGTCAACCACCCCGAGTGTGACCTCATCGTGCTGCTCATTGATGAGCGCCCGGAAGAGGTGACCGAGATGCAGCGCACCGTGCGCGGCGAAGTCGTATCGTCGACGTTCGACGAGCCTGCGAGCCGTCACGTGCAGGTCGCCGAGATGGTCATCGAGAAGGCCAAGCGCCTCGTCGAGCACAAGCGCGACGTCGTGATCCTGCTCGACTCGATAACCCGTCTCGCTCGCGCCTACAACACCGTTGTCCCGTCATCGGGCAAGGTGCTCACGGGTGGTGTTGACGCCAACGCGTTGCACCGGCCGAAGCGCTTCTTCGGTGCTGCGCGCAACGTGGAAGAGGGTGGCAGCCTCACGATCCTGGCCACGTCGCTCGTCGACACGGGCTCGAAGATGGACGAAGTGATCTACGAGGAGTTCAAGGGCACGGGCAACATGGAGATCCACCTGGATCGCCGCATCGCCGAGAAACGTGTTTACCCGTCGATCAACATCAACCGTTCGGGTACGCGTAAGGAAGACTTGCTCACGGACCCCGAAGAGCTGCAGAAGATGTGGGTACTGCGCAAAGTGCTGCACCCCATGGACGAGCTCGCCGCGGTCGAGTTCCTGCTCAACAAGATGCAGGACACGAAGACCAACGCGCAGTTCTTCGAAGCGATGCGTCGTTAACTCGAGCGCTCGGTCCAGCTGAAAAACGGATAGGGCTCGCCGGCCGCGAAGTGTTCGCGGTCGGCGGGCAGTTCCACGAATCCGTCGGTGCCCGCGAGCGCCGTGAAGTCGCCCGACGTGTTTGTCGAGAGTGGCGTCGCCACGAGACCCGCGTCTCCCATCTCCAGAACCACAGGCACGAAGGCCGCCAGGGGCGGTCCGAATTGCCAGTCCGCGCCCAGCGCGAGCTGTTTCGGTGCGGCGGCACGCTCACCACTGGCCAACGCCAGCGCGGGAACCACATAGCGCCGGCAACAGGCCAGCGTCGAGACCGGATTCCCGGGTAAACCGAACACGAGCTGCCCCGACGGACCCGTACCAAACCAAATGGGCTTGCCCGGGCGTTGTGCGACGCGGTGAAACTGTCGCGTCACACCCAGGTCCGCGAGCACGTCGGGCACGTAATCCGCTTTGCCCTTGGAAACACCACCCGAGAGCACGATGACATCTGCGTCGTCGAGCAGGGCGCCTAAGCGTTCGCGCAGAACCTCGGGCGAGTCGGGCAGATGGTGTGCCTGGGCGCTTGGGTAGCCGGCCGCTGCGAGCATGACACTCATGGCGGGCCCGTTCGACAGGCGGACCTCGTGATCGGCGATAGGCGTGCCCGCAGCGACCAGTTCGTTGCCCGTCGCCACGATGTGCACGCGGGGCAGTTTGGAGACGGCGACTGTAGCCAGGCCCGCCGAGGCGAGCACCGCGGTTTCGGGGCCGCCCAGGCGCAAGCCAGGCTCGAGCAGGGTCGTGGCCGCGACATGGTCGCTGCCGCGGCGGTGGACAAACTGGCCCGTGGTGGCGGCATAGCCATCTTCGAGCGTGATCGTGTCGCCGTCGCGCGCGTAACGCTCCACGGGAATCACGGTGTCCGCGCCTGCGGGCAGGGCGGCACCCGTCATGATCTCGATGGCCGTGTTGCTGTCATCGAGTGTCAGGGGTACGTCGCCTGCGAATTGGGTGCCCGCGACGCCGAACCGCGCCTGGCCCGAGTTGCGCACTGCGATGCCGTCCATAGTGACGCGATCAAAAGGCGGTTGATCACGTTCGGCAGATACTGACTCGGCCAGCACACGCCCTGCGGCGTCGGCGATGTTCACGCGCTCGCTCTCGAGCGGCGTGATCTGCGCCGCGACCTGCGCCCAGGCTTCAGCAACACTAATCACGCGTCGCCTCGCTCGCGCTGGATCGCGCGGTAGCCGATGTCGTTGCGGCGATAGCAGTCCGCCCAATCGATGGCGTCGACCGCGCTGTAGGCCTGCCTGGCGGCGTCGGCAACAGTTTCGCCCAGTGCGCACACCGTGAGGACGCGACCGCCGGCCGTGACGACGTCATCGCCGTCGTGGCGTGTGCCCGCGTGAAATACTTTGGCTGAGTCGCCGACGGCGTCGAGGCCCGTGATGACGGCGCCGCTGTCATAGTTGCCCGGATAGCCACCGGCTGCCATGACGACGCCCAGCGACGCGCGCGGGTCCCACTTGATCGACACCGAGTCGAGCGTTCTCGCTATGGCGGCCTCGGCCAGTACCGTGAGGTCAGACGCGAGCCGCATGAGAATAGGCTGGGTCTCGGGGTCGCCGAGCCGGCAGTTGAACTCGAGCACACGGGCTTGGCCCGTGCTGTCGATCATGAGCCCGGCATAGAGAAAGCCGACGTAATCGATACCGTCTTTGGCCAGCCCGTCGAGTGTTGGCAACATGATGTCGCGCATCACATGTTCCGCCACGGCGTCGGTCACCACCGGGGCGGGCGAGTAAGCGCCCATGCCGCCCGTGTTGGGGCCGCGGTCGCCCTCGTCGCGGGCCTTGTGGTCCTGCGAGGTCGCCAGCGGCAAGAGCGTCTTGCCGTCGGTGATAGCGATGAAGCTTGCTTCCTCGCCCTCGAGAAACGCCTCGACAACAATTTCGTGGCTGGCGTCGCCGAATTGCCCATCGACGAGCATGGCGCGCGCGGCCTCAACTGCCATCTCGACACTGTCGGCGACCACGACGCCTTTGCCGGCGGCCAACCCGTCGGCCTTGACCACGAGCGGTGCACCCGCGCGTTCAATGTAGTGGCGGGCCGCTTCGAAGTCCGTAAACCGCTCGAAGCTCGCCGTGGGAATGCCGTGGCGATCAAGAAAGGCTTTCGTGAACGACTTCGAGGCTTCGAGCTGCGAGGCCTCAGCGTTGGGTCCGAAGCAGGCGATGCCAGCAGCGGTGAGCTGGTCGGCAATGCCATCGACGAGCGGTTGTTCGGGGCCGATGATGACGAGGTCGACGGATTCGCGCTGCGCCAGGTCAATGAGGCCGGGGATGTCGCTGGCGGCCACGGCCACGTTGCGCACGCCCGGCTCCTGAGCCGTGCCGGCGTTGCCTGGTGCGACGAGCACCTCGTCGACCCGGGACGAACGGGCGCAGCACCAGGCCAGAGCGTGCTCGCGGCCACCGCCGCCTACGACGAGGACGCGCATGCCGGTCAGTGACGGAAGTGGCGCATGCCCGTGAAGACCATGGCGATGCCATGTTCGTCTGCGGCTGCGATGACTTCGTCGTCTCGGATCGAGCCGCCGGGCTGAATCACGGCGGTGGCGCCGTGTTCGGCGGCGGCATCGAGGCCGTCACGGAAGGGGAAGAAGGCGTCGGATGCCATGACGCTGCCGGTGACATCGAGGCCTTCGTCGGCGGCCTTGATGGCGGCGATGCGCGTTGAGTACACGCGGCTCATCTGGCCCGCGCCAATGCCAATGGTTTGTGCGTCGCGGCAGAACACGATGGCGTTCGACTTCACGAACTTCACCACACGCCAGGCAAACAGCAAGTCGTCGAGTTCACGGTCTGAGGGCGCGCGCTTGGTGACGACCTTGAGGTCGTTGGGGCCGATCACACCGTCGTCACGGTCCTGGACGAGGAAGCCGCCCGAGACTTTTTTGACATCAACGGCGGCGGGCAGCGCGCCCAGCGGCCCCGTCTCGAGAACGCGCACGTTCATTTTCTTCGCAAACGCTTCGAGTGCGCCCGCATCAAATGACGGCGCCAACACCACTTCGACGAACTGACGATCGGTGATGGCCTGTGCCACCTCGGCGGTGACGGATGCGTTAAACGCAATAATGCCGCCGAACGCCGAAGTTGGGTCCGTGGCAAACGCCGCGTCGTAGGCGGCCAGCAGATTGTCCGAGACGGCCACACCACAGGGGTTGGCGTGTTTGACGATGACGCAGGCCGGCGCTTCAAACTGGCGCACGCATTCGAGTGCGGCGTCGCTGTCTGCGATGTTGTTGTAGGACAGCGCCTTACCCTGGCGCATCGTGGCCGCAGCCAGCGTGCCCGGGTGTTGACGACCATCGGCGTAGAAGCTCGCCGACTGGTGCGGGTTCTCGCCATACCGCAGTGCTTCGACACGCGCGCCGCCCAGTGAGTACTCAGCGCCCGCGAGTGGTTGCTCGGCGGCACGGACCAGGTAGTCGGCGATGTGGCTGTCGTAGGCGGCCGTGTGCGCGAACGCGCGTGCGGCGAGTTGCCGGCGCAGGCCTTCGGGCAGGTCGCCGGCGGCGATGGCGTCAGTGACGGCATCGTAGTCGGCCGGGTCGACAACAACCGCGACGTCGGCGTGGTTCTTGGCCGCGGCGCGAATCATCGCGGGACCGCCGATGTCGATGTGCTCAATGGCCTCGGTCAGCGTCGTGCCGGGCTTGTTGATCGTGGCCGTGAAGGGGTAGAGGTTGACGACGAGCAAGTCGATGCCTGTGATGCCATGCTCGGCCATCACGGCGTCGTCGGTGCCGCGCCGGCCCAGCAGGCCGCCGTGGATGTTCGGGTGCAGCGTTTTGACGCGCCCGTCCATGATCTCTGGGAAGCCCGTGACATCGCTGACGTCCGTGACGGACACACCGGCGTCACGCAGCGCGCGAGCGGTGCCACCGGTCGACAGGATTTCGATGCCGTGCTCGGCAAGTTTCAGTGCCAGCGCGTCAACGCCGGTCTTGTCGGAAACACTGATCAGTGCGCGCCGGACGGCCATGGCGCTACCTCGCGTCGTTATGAGACTGCTTACTCGACAGAGATGGCGTACGTCTTGAGCTTCTTGCGCAGCGTGCCGCGATTAATGCCCAGAATTTCTGCGGCGCGGCTCTGATTGCCTTCGGTGTAGGCCATGACGGTACGAAACAGCGGGCGTTCGACTTCGCTGAGCACGAGGTCGTAGAGATCGCCGGGGGCTGTGCCGTTAAGCTTCTTGAAGTAGTCCTCGAGCGCGCTCTCGGTCATCGTGGCGAGCGGCTTCTTGCCCTTGCGCAACACTTTGGCAGCCTTTTTATCTGTCTTCTTGTTATTGGCTTTCTTGCTGCTGGCAGTCTGCGCGGCCGTTTTGGCCGTTTTGGCCGTTTTGGCCGTCTTGCCTGTCTTTGCCGACTTTCTGGTTCTGCTGCCTGCGTTGACTCGTGCAGGTGCACCCCTGCGCGTCGCTTTGCTGCCACTGCTGCCCGTTCGCGTCTCGACCACTGTCCGTCTTCCCCAAAAAAGACTGCACACGTTGCGCCTTTCTTGAGGCCTACGCGCTACGCGGCCAGAGAGTCGCTCCCTTCCGCGCCATTGAAGAGCCTGAATGCCATTTCGCGCTGTGCATCCTGTTCGTTAAGGCGCAGCAATTCGCGTCTGGTCTGATCGGCGATGCCAAACGTGCGGCAGTACCAGTTCAGGTGTTTTCTCGCCATCAAAACGCCTTTGCGCTCGCCGTAAAAGGCGTGAAGGCCGTCGAGATGGTCGCGTACTATAGCATGCGATTTTTCGATTGGAAGTGGCGCGACATCGGGGTCGCCTGCGAGTCGCGCAACCAACGTTTCGAGCAGCCAGGGTTGCCCTTGTGTGGCGCGCCCGACCATCACGCCGGACGCACCGGTCGCCGCCATAACCGCTTCGGCACGCGCTGCGGAATCGATATCGCCGTTGGCAAAAACCGGTATCGACAGCGCGTCGCAAACCGCGGCGATGTCTTCGAACTGTGCGTGCCCGCCGTACTTGCAAGCGCGTGTGCGACCGTGCACCGCCAGAGCCCGGATGCCCGCGTTCTCGGCCATGACGGCGACGCGCGCGATGTTGCGGTGCTCCAGGTCCCAGCCAATGCGCGTCTTGAGCGTAACGGGTACCTCAACGGCGGCGACGACGGCATCGAGAATGCGACCGACAAGTGGCTCGTCCTGCAGTAACGCGCTGCCCGCGAGCTTTTTGCAGACCTTCTTAGCGGGGCAGCCCATGTTGATGTCGACGATGTCGGCGCCGCGATCTACGACCGCCCGCGCTGCGTCGGCCAGCTGTGCGGGCTCACTGCCGGCGATCTGTACTACGCGAGGTGAGGCGTCGCTGTCGATATCGAGGCGGTGCCGTGACTTGGCGGTTTGCCAGAGCCGCGTGTCGGCCGTGGTCATTTCGGATGCCGCGAGTGCTGCACCAAATCGGCGCGCCAGCTTGCGAAACGGCGCGTCAGTGATACCGGCCATCGGCGACAGCAGGACCCGGCTTGAGAGCGTATACGGGCCCACGCGCGGCAGCGCGCCATAGCGGTCTTGCGCGGTGTCAGTCACTGCCCGGGCAACCCGTGCCGCAGCGCAGCGCGCCGTCTTCGCCGGCATAGCAGAGCGAGACTTCGTAGCCGTCGAGCCGGGGCTCGTTGTAGTCGAGTCGGGCCAGCGCTGTAATGCGGCCGCCCGGTGCGACGCGCTCGGGCACGGCAGCCGAAAGGTAATTGCGGGGCTCGATGACGGTGGCGGCCAGCGTGTCGCTGTAGGCATCAACAATGCGCACCTTGACCACGGGTGGCGGCAGCGCGGTATCGCCGCGATTCGAAAATACCGATTCCACATCGAGCCCGGCCTCAGACGCCAGGGCGCCCGAGGTTTCCACGCACCACTGCCGGATGTCCCAGGCGGGCACGAGATCGATGCCGAGCGTGCTGTAAACGGTCGGCAGCACGTCTTCAAAATAGGGCTGCGTGACCAGTGTGTTGCGCCAGCTGTGCACGGCCTGAGCGGCCAGCCCGATGAGCGCCACAAGGCTTAGTGTGAGCCAGAGGCCCGTGCGGCGCGGGGCCTTGGGCGCCAGATCGGGCGAAATGATCATGGACTCGGCGAACGAGGGATCGTCTTCGGGTTCCTCACTTGGCGTCGTCGGTATATCGATCACGAGTTCGGCTGCGGCGCTCGCCACCTCCGGCGCGGGCGTGTCCTCACCACCCAGCACGATGACTTCGCCGCGCTCGCCGTCAGCCATGGCGTTGATCGTGTCCTCACCAACGGTGCCGGTCGTGGAGAGCTCGTCGTCGACGGCCACTTCGGCTGCGGGCTGCTCGGCGTCGCCTACGTCGGCAGGCGTCTTATTGTCCGCTGCATCGCCTTCGACGGCATCGTCGGCCTCGAGCGCCAGGTCACCCGCGTCGAGCGCTTCGGCGGCGGCCATGAGGTCGTCGAGCGCGCCGGCATCGAACCCGTCGTCGGCAGCCGCGTCGAGCGCGCGTTCCGCGGATTCGACTTCGAGCTCTAGGGCGCTCGGCGCTGCAGGCTCGGGTTCGGGTTCGGGTTCGGGTTCGGGTTCAGGCTCGGGCTCCGGTTCGGGGTCCGGGTCCGGGTCCGGGTCCGGTTCGGGCTCCGGCACGCCCTCTGCTTCGAGTGTGAGTTCCTCTGACGCTTCCGACTCGAGCGTCAGCGCTGATACATCGTCGCTGTCGGCTTCGAGTGTGATTTCACTGGGCGTATCTTCGTCAGCTGCGTCGAGCGAGAGTGCGGACTCGGCTTCTGTTTCCGCTTCGCCTTCAAGAGTCAGCTCGGCGCCAAGGTCCGCTTCGTCCGCTGCAGGCACCGAAAGCTTCGGCGTTGAAACCGACGTCGCCGACATGAGGGCGTCGTCAGGCAGCTCAAAGTCGGGCTGCAGCGTTTGACTCGTAGCGCGGGTCAGATCGAGGTCGACCGACGTCTCGTTGCCGGCCTCGTCGGCGTCCACAAGTTCAAAGTCGAGATCGACGTCGCCACCGGCCTCAAGCGCGCCGTCGAGTTCGCCCAGCAGGTCGTCCCAGTCGCCCTCGGGCTCGGGTTCGCCAGTGTCCGCCACGGCAGGAGCCTCGGGTTCCGGTGCGGCACCGGACAGCGCAGCGATGCCGTCTTCCTCCTCAACGGCGTCCTCGTCGTCCTCGACGAGCGCTTCACCCACGAGTGCTGCGAGCTCGGCGCGCAACGTGTCAGGCGGTGTGTCGTCGCCAAACCGGAAGGCGCCGCTGTCGTCGGGGTCGGGCTCGGGGTCGGAACCGAACACGAGTTCTCCATCGTCGTCGGGTGCCTCGGCGTCGTTGGTCGTGGCATCGATGGGCGCCAGATCGCCGGCTTCGTCGACGATGAACCAGTTGGTGGCGGTGAACTGCTCGTCGTCGATGTTTGCGGCATGGTCTTCGCCGACATCGAAGGGTGCCTCTGTCGCGTCTTCAACCGGCGTCTCGTCAGCCGCAGAGTCGTCGCCGGCCACGTGATCGGCCGCCACCTCTACGGATTCGTCAGCCGCGTCCTGGGGCTCTGCCTGCGACGTCGCATGCGCCACGGCGTCAAAGACGTGCATGCACTCACCGCAACGTACTTTGCCACCCGCGCGCGCGAGGTCCTCGGCCTCAACCGCGAACACGGTGTGGCAGGCGGGGCCGCGAGTTTCTGTCGCAGAATCAGTCACGTCGTCGGGTGCCTTCGAGCAGCGTCCAGCCATCCTGCACGGCAGGGGGGTTGAACTCAACGAACGAGTCGTAAGCTTTGGCAACCGCTTCGGCCTGGTCGGCCAGAATGCCTGACAAGAGTAGCCTTCCGCCCGGTTTGACGGCCATCGCGATGGCTGCCGCGAGCTCGATCAGGGGCTGCGCGAGGATGTTGGCCACGACAACGTCAGACTGGCCGGGCTCGGGCGCCATGGGTGCCATGACGGTTTCGATCCGGCCTGCCACGCCGTTGGCCTGTGCATTGTCCTGAGTTGCTGTGAGCGCCTGCGGGTCGATGTCGGTGGCCAGGACGCTGTCCGCCCCGAGCTTGAGCGCAGCGATCGCGAGGATCCCCGAGCCGCAGCCAAAGTCGAGCACGCGCGCACCTTTTGGGGCGCGCGTCGCAAGCGCTGTCAGGCACAGCGCGGTCGTGGCGTGGGTGCCGGTGCCGAATGCGAGGCCAGGGTCGAGACGCAGCACGACGTCGTCGCCCGTGTCGACGTCAGCGCCGTGCGGCAAGACCCAAAGTCGGTCTGCGAATCGCATCGGCTGGTAGTCGCGCAGCCACTCGCGTTCCCACTCGCGATCGGGCAAGAGGCTCACGTCCATGGCGGGCAGGTCGTGACCATCGAGCTGCGCCGCCAGGGTCAGCCCGATGCGTTCGATACTCGCGTCTTCGGGGAACAGTGCTGTAAGCCGGGCCTCACGCCAAAGCGGTGCTTCACCAGGTGCGGGCTCGAGAATGGGCTGGTCCGCCGCGTCCGTGTAAGTCACGGCCACGGCGCCCGCCACGAGCAGCGCGGATTCAACGGTGTCGGCGTCGAGCTTGGCCAGCGCCAGCGTTACCTGCTGCCAGGCCATCGTCGCGCGTCAGAGACCGAGCCGCTTCTCGAGATAGTGGATATCTGTGCCGCCGGCCAGTACCGCACCGTGTTGCAGGATCTCCAGGTGTAGCTCGATGTTGGTCTTGATGCCCTCGATCACCATTTCACTCAACGCGCCCCGCATCCGTGCAATGGCCACGTCGCGTGTATCGCCGTGCGTCAGCAGCTTGCCGATCATGGAGTCGTAATTGGGCGGTACGCGGTAGCCGTTGTAGATGTGGCTTTCCACGCGCACGCCGGGCCCACCCGGTGCGTGCCAGAGGTCGACAGTCCCCGGAGACGGCATAAATGTCTTCGGGTCTTCGGCGTTGATGCGGCACTCGATGGCGTGGCCGCGCATCACCACTTCGTCTTGCGTGAACGAGAGCGGCTCGCCGGCGGCGATCGACAGCTGTTCGCGCACGATGTCAATGCCCGTGACGAGTTCGGTGACGGGGTGCTCCACCTGCAGGCGCGTGTTCATTTCAATGAAATAGAACTCGTTGTCCTGGAACAGAAACTCGAAGGTGCCTGCGTTGGAATAGCCGATCTCGAGGCAGGCCTGTGCGCAGCGCTCGCCCATCTTGTCGCGCAGCGCCTGTGGCAGCCCGGGTGCGGGCGCTTCCTCGATCACTTTCTGGTGGCGGCGCTGCATGGAGCAGTCGCGCTCGCCCAGGTGCACGGCATTGCCGTGCTTGTCGGCCAGCACCTGGAATTCAATGTGGCGTGGTCGCTCGAGGAACTTCTCCATGTACACGACGGGGTTGCCGAAGGCGGCCTCGGCCTCGGCGCGCGTCAGGTTGATGGCGTTCACGAGCGACGGCTCGCTGTGCACGACCCGCATGCCGCGACCTCCGCCACCACCGGCGGCCTTGATGATCACGGGGTAGCCGATATCGCGTGCGATACGAAGATTCTCGTCGGGATCATCACCCAGTGGGCCGTCGGAGCCCGGTACCGTCGGGACACCGGCTTCCTTCATGGCCTTGATGGCCTCGACCTTGTCGCCCATGAGCTTGATGCACTTGGCGTTCGGCCCGATGAATGTGAAGCCCGACTTCTCGACGCTGTCGGCGAAGTCAGCATTCTCGGACAGAAAACCGTATCCCGGATGGATGGCGACGGAGTCCGTGACTTCGGCCGCCGAAATGATGGCGGCCTTGTTGAGGTAGCTATCGGTCGAGCTGGGTGGGCCGATGCAGACGCTTTCGTCGGCAAGCAGCACGTGTTTCAAATTCTTGTCGGCCGTTGAGTAGACGGCGACCGTTTTGATACCCAACTCGCGGCATGCGCGCAGGATGCGCAACGCGATTTCGCCGCGGTTGGCGATGACAATTTTTTCTAGCATGAGCCGGCCCCGGCGATCAGGCGCGCGTGTCGAGCGTGACAAGCGCCTGGCCGTACTCCACGGGCTCGCCGTTCTGCACGCGGATCGACTTCACCACGCCATCCGCGTCGGACTCGATCTGGTTCATCATCTTCATGGCTTCCACGATGCAGATCGTGTCTCCGGCTTTGACGCGGTCACCGATCTGGATGAACGGCGAGGCGCCCGGTGCGGGCGATGCGTAGTAGGTGCCCACCATCGGGGCCTCAATGACATGGCCTTCGTCTTCGGCTGCCGGTGCGGCGTCATCGGCTGGTGCCGCGGCCGGCGCAGCGGCGGGTGCAGGCGCCGCAGCAACCGGTGCCGGTGCAGCAGCCATGGCAACGGGTGCGGCCGCCGGTGCGTTCGCGTAGCGACTGATGCGGACGGCGTCGTCGCCCTCGGTAATTTCAATTTCAGCGATGCCCGATTCCTCAAGCAGCTCGATGAGTTTTTTAACTTTTCTGATATCCATGCTCTGGTTCCCCCGGCGATCAGGCCCCGGCTTGTTGTTGCAGGTGGCTCGCGATCGCGCGCAATGCAAGCGCGTATCCCGTGGCTCCGAGCCCGACGATTGAGCCCAGCGCCACATCGCTGAAATAACTGTGCCGGCGAAACGGTTCGCGGGCGTGGATGTTTGAGAGGTGCACTTCAATGAAGGGCAGGTCGATGCCCGTCAGTGCATCACGGAGCGCCACGCTGGTGTGCGTGAACGCGCCCGGATTAATGAGTACGGCCGCGGTGCCGTCGTCGGCAGCAGCGTGCACGCGGTCGACGAGCTCGTGTTCTGCGTTGCTCTGAAACGCCGTCAGCCCGATGCCCAGCGCCGCGGCTTCCTTGCGCAGGCCCGTGACGACGTCTTCGAGGCTGCGTGCACCATAAATGCCCGGCTCCCGGCGCCCCAGCAAATTGAGGTTCGGTCCGTTGAGTAACAGTACATCGTGAGCGTGGCCGGCCATGCCCTATCTGTCCGGTTCGACGAAATTGGCCGCAATATTAACCAAGTTCGCGACCGTTTGACAGTAATCCGGGCTTGATCAGCCCTCGTCGTCGGGGTGCACCGGGGTCTTGTGGGCCTCGAGCGCAATTTCGATGCGGCGCACGCGCTCCAGCGTCATCTCGCTCAGCTGCCGGTTGAAGCTGATGAGATCGGCGAGCATGCCAAACAGGATGGCCAGACCACCCAGGATGAGCAGCACGGTGCCCACGATCAGCGACTGGATCTTGCCGCTGCCATCGCCGAGCAGGTAGTAGATGATGAAGCGCACGACAGGCACGGCGCCCAGCAACATCAGGAGGGTGCCGATGTAGGCATAGAGCCGCAGGGGCTTATACATCGCGTACATGCGAAACATCGTCGAGCCCGAGCGCGCCAGGAACTGGTGGATCGAACGGAACAGACGCGACGGGCGCGTGACCTCGTTGACCTCGATCGGCACCGAGGTCACGGCGTACTGCTTGCGACCCGCCTGGATCAGGCTTTCGATCGTGTAGCTGAATGAGGACACGATGTTGAGATCGAAGGCGGCGTCGCGACTGAACGCGCGGAACCCGCTGACGGCATCGGGGATGTCGAGGTCCGACAGCCGCGCCACGAGCGCGCTGCCGTAACGCTGCAGCAGTTTCTTGAGCGGCGAGAACTGCGCCACCTTGTGTGTCTGGCGATCGCCAATCGTGATGTCAGCTTCATGCTTGATGATCGGCGTGATGAGGTCGGGAATGAAGCGCCCGGGATACTGCCCGTCGCCATCCGTGTTCACGATGATGTCGGCGCCCTCGCGCAGCGCGCGGTCGATGCCCGCGCGGAACGTGCGCGCGAGCCCCAGGTTGCGGCGGTTGCGGTGGATGATGTCGGCGCCCGCCCCGCGGGCCACGTTGACCGTGTCGTCCGTCGAGCCGTCATCGATGATCATCACGGCTACCTTGTCGACGCCCTCGATGTCGCGCGGGATCGCGGCGATGACGTCGGCGATGTTCTCGGCTTCGTTGTAGCAGGGAATCTGGACGATGAGCTTCATGATGTTTCCGTAGTCGTGGCGACCGGGGTGCTATGCCTTGTGTAGCGGCCTCAGTCGCCGCCTTCTTCAGCGGGATTCTGTGTGTTGCGGCCGAATTCATAGAGCCGGAACGCCGGGCCACCCGCGCCGTCGTCGAGGGTTTCGACAAAGCGACCCTGGAGCTCGACGCCCAGTGCCGCAGCGACGCGCGCATCCGTGTCGGCATTGCTCACGGGGAACCAGAGCACGTCGTAATCGGCGAGCGCGTTGGCCAGCGACGCGTCAGGTTGGGCGATGAACTCGGCCGAACGCTCGATCGTCGTCGGCGTGGGTGCCAGCTGAAACTGAATCAGGCGCCCAAGGAAGCCGTTGGGACGGTCCACGGGGAAGTAGACCCAAAGCCTGCGTTCGCCCACGGAGCTTTTGATCTCGCGCATGAGCGGCTCGGCGGCAATGCGCTGCTCCAGCCGCGGATTCTGATCTGTGAAATTTCTGAGGTAGGGCGTTTCGAGAACAAACAGCCAGGCGAGCATGGCCGTGATCGCAGCGCCGCCCGTGGATAGCGACACGCGGCCCAGGCGTTTCGCGCCCGAGAGCAGGCCGTGCGAGGGCGACAGCGCCGCGAGTGCGATGAGCAGTAACGCGAGTGCTGCGGAATGCGTATAGCGAATATAGGACGTCACGAGCAGACCACGTTCGCCAAACGCGAACAGGTAGCTCAGGTAGAGCACGGCCGAATAGGCCAGCGCTGTGCCCAACGCGCCCGTTGCAAACAGCGACCAGCGCAGCGTCTGCCCACGTGGTTTCCCAAGGCCGAGCACGAGCAGGAAGAGCAGCGCGAATAACAGGTAGAAGCTCGCGGTCGAGACTCGGAAGCGATCTTCGTACAGCGACATCAGCGAAAAGCTGAACGCGTTGAACTGGGCCGAGACGGCGTCCTTGGCCAGTTGCTGGTGCATAAAGACGCGGCGGTAACGCTCGCGGATCACGGCCGTCGCCTCGTCGTCGAGTGCGCGCTCACCGCGAACCAGGCCGCCCACGACACCCGTCAGAGACTGCGTCTCGCGCACGACGCCCGCCGCATCACGATTGGCCGACCAGGTCCCGAGCGCCACAAAGGACGGTGCGATCAGCAGCACGCCGCAGACGACCGCCGTCAGGAAGGCGCGGCCACCGCTTTCGTCTTTCCAGCGGTCGGCGAGCCAGACGGCGCCAATAATGCCCGCCGCGGCCAGCGTGAAGGCCAGACCCGCATCCTTGAGCAGGCTCAGCACGACAAGCGGTAGGGCGAGTGCGGCGACGAGCCCAATCGACGGCTTGCGCTCGAGCATGAACGCGAGCAGCACGCCCGCGAACCAGGTGCTGACAAGGTGGTCGACGTAGAGGCTTGCCACGCCATGGCCGAAGCTCGCAAGCCCGGCAACAGCGCCCAGCGTCAGTGCGATGACCCAGCCCGGGCGTTTCCAACCCAGGCCTTCGAACAACACCATGGCGGGCGCGATGAGCAACACGAACTGTGCCATGTACGCGCTCGCATCGACGCGCGGTGCAAACACCGTGAATGCGTATTGCCAGAGCGGGCCAGCCGGCGGATAGCGCAGGTGACGTGCGTTGCTGTCAGCCTGCCAGAAGCTGTCGAGCGCCCACATGTCACGCAGATAAATACCCCAGTGGCCGTATTCGTCGTAGTAGAAGAACTGGCTGTCGTGGTGCACGAACCAGAAGGCCACGCAGAACACGACGAACAGCACGTAGACGATATCGAGGCCGTCGCGCCGCATCTGGGCCACCCATCCCGGCAGCATCACGACAAACGCCAATGCACCCAGCACCCAGACGCCAATGGCGACGGGTTTGAGCACGCCTGCGAGCCCGGCTACGTAAACCACGCAGAACCACCCAGCGACCGCCAGCATGAGGGCCAGCGCCGCCCGCAGGCCGAACCGGCGCTGGAGCAAGCGGCTAGCGCCGAGCAGGGGCAGCAGGGAAATCAAAGGCATGGAGGCTCCCGGAAAGCGGGCGGATTATGACATAAGGGCCCAAAACTGCTGTGACGCAGTACCGGTAAATGACTGATTTCTTTGTTGTCCTCAAAAATAGACACTCAAAGTGTCAATCTTTATTGACGATCGTTCCCCTGCCACCTACATTGGACTCACAACAATTCGCTTGGCGGGGCGACTAATGGGTGCGGACGGGACAGTCCGGGGCAGCAAGACAGCCATGCGCGTGGTCATCGTGACGATGGACACGCACCTGGCCACGGCGACGCAGAATGCGGCCGCGGATCTCGCGCGCGAGTGCCCGGGCCTGCGCCTGTCGTTGCACGCTGCGTCCGAGTGGAGCGCGAGCCCGGCCAAGCTCGATCAGTGTCGCGCCGACATCAAAGCGGCCGACATCGTGGTGGTCACGATGTTGTTCATGGAAGACCACTTCAAACCGCTCATTGACGACATCGCGGCCAAGCGGGGTCAGTGCGATGCCGTCATCTGCGCGATGTCTGCCAGCGAGGTCACAGTGCTCACGAAGATGGGCGACTTCGATATGTCGAAGCCGGCCTCGGGCCCCATGGCCTTGCTCAAGAAGCTGCGCGGTAACAAGAAGAAAGCACAGACGGGTGGGGCGGCACAGATGCGCATGCTGCGGCGTCTGCCCAAGTTGTTGCGCTTCATCCCGGGCACCGCACAAGACGTTCGCGCCTATTTCCTGACGCTGCAGTACTGGTTGGGCGGTTCGCGCGAGAACATGGCCAACCTCGTGCGCTATCTCGCCAAGCGTTACGCGACCGGAACGCGTGAGGCACTGACACAAAAGCTGGCGCCCGCCGAAGAGCCGGTCGCCTATCCCGACGTCGGCCTGTACCACCCGCGCCTGCAGGGTCGGATCCACGATGACCTGCGCGCCTTGCCCAAGCTGCCCCGCGGGACCGCCAAGTCGGGCCGCGTGGGTGTGCTCATGCTGCGGTCCTATCTGCTGGGCGGCAACGCCGGGCACTACGATGGCGTGATCGCGGCGCTCGAATCGCGGGGGCTCGAGGTTGTACCGGCCTTCGCATCGGGGCTCGATGCGCGACCGGCCATCGAGCAGTTCTTCATGCACGACGATAAGGTGGTCGTCGACGCTGTGGTGTCGCTGACGGGATTTTCGCTCGTGGGCGGCCCCGCCTACAACGATGCGGCCGCCGCCGAGGAAATTCTCAAGAAGCTCGATGTGCCCTACGTCGCGGCGCACCCCGTCGAGTTTCAGACGCTCGATCAGTGGGGTGGCTCCGAGCGCGGTTTGAGCCCCGTCGAGTCGACGATCATGGTGGCGATTCCCGAGCTCGATGGCGCGACAGCGCCCACGGTGTTCGGCGGTCGAGCGGGTGCACCTGGTGTCACCTGCGAGGGCTGCTCGCGCGGTTGCACGTTTAGCGAAGACGACAATCCGCAAGACATGTCGAGCTGCCCCGAGCGCGCCGGCATGCTCGCCGCCCGCATTGCAAAACTCGTGTCGCTGCGGCGCGCGAAGCTCGCGGAGCGCAAAGTCGCCATCGTTGTCTTTAACTTCCCGCCCAACGCGGGCAACACGGGGACCGCGGCGTATCTCGACGTATTTGGTTCCCTGCACAACACGCTGACCGCCATGCGTGACGCCGGTTACTGCGTCGAGGACTTACCCGAAAACGCCGATGCGCTGCGCGAGTCTGTTATTGAGGGCAACCGTGCCGAGTACGGCGCCGACGCCAACGTCTGCTTCGAGATTGACGCCGACGATCATGTGCGCCGCGAAACCTGGCTCGCCGAGATCGAATCGCAGTGGGGTCCCGCACCCGGTCGCCACCTGACCTACGGCAACAAGCTGCTCGGGCTCGGCAAGCAGTTCGGCAACGTGATCGTCGCTGTGCAGCCCGCCATGGGCTACGAGGGCGACCCCATGCGCCTGCTGTTTGAGGGTGGCTTCGCGCCCACGCATGCCTTTTCGGCGTTCTACCGGTTCCTGCGCGAAGACTTTGCGGCCAACGCCGTGCTGCATTTCGGTACGCACGGTGCACTCGAGTTTATGCCCGGCAAGCAAACGGGCATGTCGGGCGCCTGCTGGCCCGAACGCCTGATTGGCGACCTGCCCAACTACTACCTCTACGCGGCCAACAACCCGTCCGAGGGCGCCATCGCCAAACGCCGCGCGGCGGCCACACTCGTCAGCTACCTGACACCGCCCGTGGCCGAAGCGGGCCTCTACCGCGGCTTGCAGGAGCTCAATGATTCGATCGAGCGCTGGCGCAGCCGTGACGCGAATGCCGTCGCCGACCCGGAGCTCGCTGCGCTTATCCAGGCGCAGGCAGCCGAGCTCGAGCTCTGCGATGCGAGTCCGGAATGGTCCGAGGCCGGCTGGGATGCGCGCATCGGCACACTGCGCGACGCGCTGCTCGAGCTCGAGCACACCATGATCCCGCACGGCTTGCACATCGTCGGCCGCCCGCCCGATGTGGAAGAGCGCGTCGACCTGCTCTCGGCCATGGCCGATGCCGCCTACGGTGTGACACCCGCGCGTGCGTCACTGCAGGCGCTCGTCGGCGACGGGCTGGACCCCGAGCGCGCCGCGCGCCTTGCCGGGCTGCCGGCCGGTCAGGACGGCCCCAACATGTTCCGCGAGCTGGCGCGGTACGACCAGCTGCTTGGCGAGGACTCAGAGACCACGGCACTGCTTCATGCACTCGACGGCCGCTTTATCGCGCCTGCGCCCGGTGGCGATGTGCTGCGCACGCCGCAGGTGCTGCCAACGGGCCGCAACCTGCACGGCTTCGACCCGTTTCGTATCCCGAGCAACTACGCCGTACAGGACGGCCGCCGACAGGCTGATCGCTTGCTGGCCTGCCACACAGAGTCTGGCGAGCCGCTGCCCGAGTCGATTGCCATGGTGCTCTGGGGCACCGACAACCTGAAGAGCGAAGGCGGTCCGATCGCACAAGCGCTCGCGCTCATGGGTGCTGTGCCGCGCTTCGACAGCTATGGCCGTATTGCCGGCGCCGAGCTCGTGCCGCTTGAGGACCTCGGACGTCCGCGCATCGATGTCGTCATGACGCTGTCGGGTATTTTCCGCGACCTCATGCCGCTGCAGATCAAGCTGCTGGCCGAGGCCGCCTACCTCGCCGCAGCCGCCGATGAGCGGGTCGAGCACAACTTCATCCGCAAGCACGCGCTGGCCTACCAGGCCGAACACGGCTGTTCGCTCGAAACGGCAGCGCTGCGCGTGTACGGAAACGAAGACGGCGCCTATGGCTCCAACGTCAACTTTCTCGTCGAGAGTGGCCGCTGGGGCGACGAAGAAGAGCTCGCCGAAACCTACTCGCGCCGCAAAGGCTTCGCCTACGGATGCGACGGTCGCCCGCAGGCGCAGAGTGCCTTGCTGCGCGCCACGCTCGCGGATGTCTCGCTGACCTATCAGAACCTCGACTCGATCGAGCTCGGGGTCACGACCGTCGACAACTACTTCGATACCTTGGGCGGCATCACGGGTGCGGTAAAGCGGGCACGCGGTGGCGACGCGCCGCCCGTGTACATCGGCGACCAGACGCGCGGCGAGGGCACGGTGCGCACGCTGAGTGAACAGGTTGCACTCGAAACCCGCACGCGCATGCTCAACCCGAAGTGGCACGAGGGCATGCTCGAGCACGGCTACGAGGGCGTGCGCCAGATCGAAGTGCACATGACGAACACCATGGGCTGGTCGGCAACGACGGGCCAGGTGCAGCCCTGGGTGTATCAGAAGCTCACGGAAACCTTCGTGCTCGACGAGGCCATGCGCGAGCGCATCGCCGCGCTCAACCCAACCGCGTCGAGTCGTTTTGCCAACCGCCTGCTCGAAGCCTCGGACCGCAACTTCTGGCAGCCTGACGCCGACACACTGGCCGCGCTCGAAGCAGCCACCGAAGAGCTCGAAGACCGCGTCGAGGGCATCACGCCGCAAGCCGCGTCCTGACGCGGGCCGCGCAGACGCTTCGCGTATACTCGCGCGATGGCCAAAGACACTGACGATCACGACGCCGCGCTGGAATCGCGCATCGCGTCGGGCCTGCATTTCGCAGACAAAGCGACGGGCGCGGTGATGCCGCCCATTCACCTGGCCACCACCTACGCACGTGATGCGGACTACGCGCTACCCGACCCCGACGTGGGCTACTCGCGCGACGAGAACCCCACCTACCGCGTGCCTGAACGCATGCTGGCCGAGCTCGAAGCGGGCGCGGACGCACTGCTGTTCGCGTCGGGCATGGCGGCGGCAACGGCCGTGTTCCGCGCGCTGGAACCGGACGACCGCATCGTCGTGCCCGACGTCATGTATTGGGGGCTCAGGCACTGGATCGAGACTTTCACTGAGACCTGGGGTCTCGAGCGTGTGACCTACGTGACCTCGGACCCTGATTCGCTGGCGGCGGCGATTACGCCCAGCACGCGGCTGGTCTGGGTCGAGACGCCCTCGAACCCGCTCTGGGACACGACCGATCTCGCGCGCGCGGCCGAGCTCGCGCACGCCGCGGGTGCGATGCTGGCCGTCGACTCCACGGTGGCGACGCCCGTGCACACGCAGCCGATTCGGCTTGGCGCCGACATCGTCATGCACGCCGCGACCAAGGCACTCAACGGGCACAGCGACGTGCTCGCGGGTGCGCTCGTTTGTCGTGAGCGCAACGACTTCTGGGGACGCATTGCCACAGAGCGCGGCGAGGGCGGTGCCGTGTGTGGTGCGTTTGAAGCCTGGCTGTTGCAACGGGGCATGCGCACGCTGTTCCTGCGTCAGCGCCGGGCGAGCGACAGCGCCCAGGCCATCGCCTCCGCGTTGCAGGCGCACGCGAAGGTCGAGCGCGTGCGCTACCCGGGTCTCGCTGACGATCCCGGGCACGCGGTCGCGGCGAAGCAGATGCGAGGCGGCTTCGGCTCGATGCTCTCGTTCATGGTGCGCGGTGGCCGCGACGCAGCGCTCGCCGTCGCCGGGC
>JBCCBB010000026.1:0-32911 GCA_039814545.1 Pseudomonadota bacterium | reverse complement strand
GCAAACGGGTCCGGCCACCCGCAGGCGCATGATGCGTTTGGTTGACCGGCCGGGGCGGATGAGTATAACTAAACCCGCCGAGATTACAGGCCCTGCAATCCGCGACGCGATGGCCACAAACGACGACGAACAACTCAACGATCGAGCACGCAGCCTGCTGCGCGCCCTCATTGAGCGTTATGTGCGCGATGGACAGCCCGTGGGCTCGAGGACGCTCGCCAGAGACTCAGACCTGGATCTGAGCCCGGCCACGATCCGCAATGTGATGTCGGATCTCGAAGAGATGGGCTTTATTTGCGCGCCGCACACCTCCGCAGGCCGCATCCCGACGGCGCAGGGCTACCGGCTGTTTGTTGACACACTCATGCGTGTGAAGCCGATGACTGCCCGCGCGGTGCAACAGGTTGAGCGCCAATTGTCGCTCGAGGCCGGAGATGCGCCGGCCGTGATGTCTTCGGCGTCGAGCCTGCTTTCACAGTTCACGAAGATGGCGGGTGTTGTCACGGTGCCGCGGCCCGAACGGGCCACGTTGCGCCAGATCGAATTTGTGCCCCTCACGGACCAGCGCGTGCTCGTGATCCTGGTGATCAACTCGAGCGAGGTTCAAAACCGCATCCTGTCTACGCCACGCGAATACACGCGCGATGAGCTCACGGTGGCGGCCAACTTCATCAACGAAAAGTGCGCGGGCCTGGAGCTCTCGCAGGTGCGTGGGGTCATCGTCGATGAGCTCGAGAAATCCCGTAACACCATGAATCAGGCCATGATTGACGTGGTCCAGGTTGCCCAGTCCGTGATTAACGAGGGGGCCAACCCCAAGGGCGAGTACGTGATGGCGGGCGAGACTAACCTCATGGACTTCTCTGAGCTCTCCGACGTCGAGAAGCTCCGTCGCCTGTTTGAAGCGTTCAACCAAAAGCGCGACCTGCTCGATCTGCTCGATCGCAGCATTGCGGCGAGTGGCGTACAGATTTTTATCGGCGAGGAATCGGGTTACCAGATCCTCGACGACCTGTCCGTGGTCGCGTCGCCCTATGTGGTCGACGACGAGAGTGTGGGCGTGCTCGGGGTCATCGGGCCCACGCGCATGGCCTACGACCGGATCGTGCCCGTCGTGGACATCACGGCAAAACTCTTGAGCAATATCTTGAATTCCCGCGGCGAAACCCCATAGCGCACGCATCGGGCGAAAACGCCCCCCAAAACCCGGAATTCGAGATCACGGAGCCCTTTGATGAGCGAGGCGAACAGCAGCGCAGACGAGCCTGAGCGCAGCGACAACCCGTCCGACGACAACGTCGAGATTTCTGAAACGGCCACTGAGGCCGCCGAATCAGCCGGTGACGGCGCCGTGGCTGCCGCTGAGGCGCGGGCCAATGAGAACTGGGACAAGTACCTGCGTGCCGTCGCCGAGCTTGATAACGTGCGCAAACGTGCCACCCGGGACGTCGAAAATGCCCGCAAGTACGGCGTCGAGCGCCTGGTTGGCGAGCTGCTCGCGGTCAGCGACAGCATGGAGGCCGCGCTGGCCTCGGGCGAGGGCACCGATGCCGCGGCCTTGCTGGAGGGCAACGAAGCCACGCTCAAGCTACTGGCGAGCGTACTGGCCAAGTTTGGCGTAGAGCAGATCGACCCGGCCGGCGAGCCGTTTGACCCCGAACGCCACGAGGCCATGACGATGGTCCCGAACCCTGATGTCGAGCCCAACACGGTCATCGACGTCATTCAGAAGGGCTTTTCTCTTAACGGCCGCCTCGTGCGCCCGGCCCGAGTGGTAGTGGCCTCGGCACCCCCCAGCGCTTGAATTGACGGCGCGCGGCCTTATTTACAGGCCATAGACATAAAACGTACCGCCGGGCGCGCCCCGGCTCACGAGAACTTGAGGAACCGCCAATGGGTAAAGTAATTGGAATCGACCTTGGCACGACCAACTCCTGCGTCGCCGTCATGGAGGGCGATGCCGCCCGGGTCATCGAAAACAGCGAAGGTGATCGCACGACGCCGTCTATCGTGGCCTTTACGAAGGACGATGAGGTGCTCGTCGGCCAGTCGGCCAAGCGCCAGGCTGTCACCAACCCAAGCAACACCTTGTTTGCCGTCAAGCGCCTGATTGGTCGCCGCTACGAGGACGATGTCGTGCAGAAAGACATCGACATGGTGCCGTACACGATCGCCAAGGCCGACAACGGTGACGCGTGGGTCGAGATCGACGGCAAGAAGATGGCGCCGCCTGAGATTTCGGCGCGCGTGCTCATGAAGATGAAAAAGACGGCAGAGGACTACCTGGGTGAAGAAGTCACCGAGGCCGTCATCACGGTGCCGGCCTACTTCAACGACTCGCAGCGCCAGGCCACCAAGGACGCGGGCAAGATCGCCGGCCTCGAGGTCAAGCGCATCATCAACGAGCCCACGGCCGCAGCGCTTGCTTACGGCATGGACAAGAAACGCGGTGACCGCACCGTGGCCGTCTATGACCTGGGCGGCGGTACCTTTGACGTCTCGATCATTGAGATCGCCGAAGTCGACGGTGAGCACCAGTTTGAAGTACTGGCCACGAACGGCGACACGTTCCTGGGTGGTGAAGACTTTGACCTGCGCGTCATCGACTACCTTGCGAGCGAGTTCGAGAAGGAGTCGGGCGTCGACATCCGCAAGGACCCGCTGGCCATGCAGCGTCTCAAGGAAGCCGGTGAAAAGGCCAAGATCGAGCTGTCTTCGCAGCAGCAGACCGAGGTCAACCTGCCCTACATTACGGCTGACGCCAGCGGCCCCAAGCACCTCAATATCAAACTGACGCGAGCCAAGCTCGAGTCGCTCGTCGCGGAACTCATCACGCGCACCATTGAGCCCTGCAAAATCGCGCTCAAGGACGCGGGCCTTAAGGTCGCGGACATCGCCGACATCATCTTGGTCGGTGGTCAGACGCGAATGCCCAAAGTGGCCGAGGAAGTGCAGAACTTCTTTGGTAAAGAGCCGCGTCGCGACGTGAATCCTGATGAAGCTGTCGCAATCGGCGCGGCGATCCAGGGCGGCGTCCTGGCGGGCGACGTCAAGGATGTCCTGCTGCTTGACGTGACTCCGCTGTCGCTCGGTATCGAGACCATGGGCGGCGTCATGACCAAGCTCATCGAGAAGAACACCACGATCCCGGCCAATGCCGAGCAGGTCTTCTCGACCGCGGACGACAACCAAACGGCCGTGACCATTCACGTGCTGCAGGGTGAGCGCGAGCGCGCCGGCGACAACAAGTCTCTGGGCCGCTTCGACCTCGCCGACATCCCGCCGGCACCGCGTGGCATGCCTCAGATCGAGGTCACGTTCGACATCGATGCCAACGGCATCCTCAACGTTTCGGCCAAGGACAAGGCGACAGGCAAGAGCCAGAACATTGTCATCAAGGCCTCGAGCGGTCTGAGTGACGACGAGATCGACAAGATGGTGGCTGACGCCGAGGCGCATGCCGAGGAAGACCGCAAGTTCCGCGAATTGGTCGACGTGCGTAACCAGGGCGATGCCCTCGTGCATGCGACTGAGAAGTCGCTGGGTGATCTCGGCGAGCAGGTTGAGGCCGAAGAGCGTGCGGCGATCGAGTCGGCGGTGTCCGACCTTAAGGCAGCACTTGAAGGTGATGACAAGGCGGCCATCGAGGGCAAGATCAAGTCGCTCAGCGAAGCGTCGGCAACGATGGCACAGAAGGCCTACGAGCAGGCTGCGGCGGCCGACGGCGCGGCCGAGGGCGACTCGCCCGCGGGTGACGACGTCGTCGATGCCGAGTTCGAGGAAGTCGACGAGGACAAGAAATCGGCCTGATCGGGTCTGCAGGAACCCGCACGGGGCCGCGGGCCGGGATTCCGGTTGCGCGGCCCCGTCGCGACTGCCCGATAGAGACGATGGTTAACGGTTAGGGATTCAAGGCATGGCGAAGCGTGATTACTACGAGGTACTGGGGGTCGAGAAATCGGCGAGCGCCCAGGATCTCAAGAAGGCCTATCGCCGGCTCGCGATGAAACACCATCCGGACCGTAATCCCGATGATGCGGATGCAGAGGCGCGGTTCAAGGAGGCTAAAGAGGCCTACGAGGTCCTCTCCGACGACGAGAAGCGCGGCGCCTACGACCAGTTCGGCCATGCGGGCGTCAACAATTCTGCGGCGGGTGGCGGCGGCTTCGGCGGCGCCGGTGCGTTCAGCGACATTTTCGGTGATGTCTTCGGCGACATCTTCGGTAACGCTCGTCGTGGCGGTGGCCGCCAGGTATTTCGTGGCGCTGATCTGCGCTATGACCTGGAACTCACGCTGGAACAGGCCGTGCGCGGCGAGCAGACACAGCTCGAGATTCCCACCTACGTGACCTGTGAGGTGTGTAACGGCTCGGGTGCTGCCAAGGGCAGCAAGCCTGAAACCTGTGAGACCTGCGGTGGCGTGGGGCAGGTGCGCATGACGCAGGGCTTTTTCTCGGTGCAACAGACCTGTCCGACTTGTCACGGCGAAGGCACGATCATCAAGGACCCCTGCGAGGCCTGCGACGGCCGTGGCCGCATTCGCAAGGTTCGCACCCTGTCCGTCAAGATCCCGCCCGGCGTCGAAACGGGCGATCGTATTCGCCTGAGCGGCGAGGGCGAAGCCGGTCGCAATGGTGGCCCGTCGGGCGACCTTTACGTCGAAGTTCGCGTACTGCCCCACGAGGTGTTCGAGCGCGACGGCCCGGACCTGCACTGCGAGATTCCGCTGGGTTTCGTCAAGGCGGCGTTGGGTGGTGAGGTCGAAGTGCCCACGCTGGACGGCCAGGTGTCGCTCAAGGTACCGACCGGCACGCAGACGGGAAAGGTGTTCCGATTGCGTGGCAAGGGCGTGCCCACAGTGCGCATCCGTGAGCCCGGCGATCTGTACTGCCGTGTATCGGTGGAGACCCCTGTCAACCTCACCGCGGACCAGAAGGATTTGCTGCGCAAGTTCGAGGACGCCGTCGACCTGGGCGGTGAGCGCCACAATCCGCGAACGCGCTCCTGGACGGACAACGTCAAGCGCTTCTTTGACAACATCGGCTCGTGACGGCACCACTGCGTATCGCACTGCTTGGCGCCTCGGGCCGCATGGGCCAGGCGCTGGCGGCACTCATTGAAGAGAACGCCGAGCTTACGGTGTCGGGCAGCTGGTCGCGGGACGCGGCGAGTCTGGCCGGCGCGCTCGCGGGTGCCGACGTGGCCATCGACTTCACAGATGGCGAGACTGTGGCGGTTGTGGCGGCAGCCACCGTGCGCGCCGGTGTGCCCCTGGTGACGGGGACGACGGGTCTCACGGCGGATGCCGAAGCTGCCTTGGCCAGTGCCGCTCAGCAGATACCCGTGCTCCAGGACGGCAATATGAGTCTCGGTATTCATGTGATGACGTTTCTGGTGCAGCAGGCCGCCGCTCGCTTGCCCGGTTACGACATCGAAATTTCCGAAACCCACCATCGAGATAAGCGCGACGCGCCCTCTGGCACGGCACTTAAATTGGGTGCGGCGATTACCTCGGCGCGTTCGCTGGATGCGACGCCGAAGGCGCGGATCGGAGCCGATCAACTCCGTGGCGACGGCGAGATTGGATACGCTGTAACCCGCGGCGGCAGCGTGATTGGCGAGCATTCAGTGGCTTTTCTTGGCGATCACGATCGACTCGAAATCCATCACGCGGCCTCGGACCGCCGGCTGTTTGCGGCGGGCGCATTGGCCGCTGCACGCTGGCTCGTCGATCAACAGGCGGGCCATTACTCGATGGCCGCACTCTTCGCTGTAACCTGACAGAGCACTTTTCTTCGAGGTGGCGGCTGGCGTAAACTACGCCGGGTCACGCCACTTCAAGCTGACCCTGCGACGCAGCGCCTCTCGCGCTCTCAGAAATCAGACGCAGCGCCCTCGGGCGGATGAGGTCAGGATGGTAAAACCCGCAATTCTCGCGCTCGCCGACGGTACGCTGTTTCGGGGGCTTTCGTGTGGCGCAGACGGCGAAACGGTTGGAGAGGTCGTGTTCAACACGGCCATGACGGGTTACCAGGAAATTCTCACCGATCCGTCCTACCGGCGGCAGATTGTCACGCTGACCTATCCGCACATCGGCAACACGGGTACGAACAGCGACGATTTCGAGTCGGCTGAGGTACATGCCGCGGGCCTGATCATTCGCGACCGCTCAATCATCACCTCCAACTGGCGCAGCGAGCACAATCTGGCGGACTTTCTGCGTCGCGCAGGCCTCGTGGCCATCGCCGATCTCGACACGCGGCAACTGACCCGCCATATCCGCGAGCACGGCGCGCAGCAGGGCTGCATCATGTCGGCGCCCGAGGGCAAGAAGCTGTCAGACATCACAGAAGAGGCAGTCGAGAAGGCCCGCTCAGCACCGGGCCTGGCCGGCGCGGACCTCGCACGCGAAGTGTCTAGCACCGTCCAGTATCAGTGGGCCCAGGGCGAATCCTGGAATGACCCGAACCCGGTTGTGACCCGTCGCATCGCGCCGCTGCATGTCGTCGCCTACGACTTCGGTATCAAGCGCAACATCCTGCGCCTGCTCGTGGAGCACGACTGTCGCGTGACGGTGGTGCCTGCTGAGACCTCTTTTGAGGACGTGATGGCGCTCGAGCCCAACGGCGTGTTCCTGTCCAACGGCCCGGGCGACCCCGGGCCTTGCGACTACGCCATTACGGCCATCAGCCAGTTTCTCGAGGCTGGCGTCCCGCTCTTCGGCATTTGTCTGGGACACCAGCTGCTGGCACTTGCGGCCGGCGCGCAGACCATGAAGATGAAGTTCGGGCACCACGGCGGTAACCATCCCGTGCTGGACCTCGAAACGGGTAAGGTCATGATCACAAGCCAGAACCACGGCTTTGCGGTCGATGAGGCCTCGCTGCCTGAGCACCTCGTGGCCACGCACCGGTCGTTGTTCGACAAAACGCTGCAAGGCATCGCCCATCGCGACTTGCCTGCGTTCGGCTTTCAGGGCCATCCCGAAGCCAGCCCAGGGCCGCACGACGTGCGCCACCTGTTCCACCGTTTCTCGAAGCTCATGGTTGATCACGGCCATGCCGAAGTCGAAGCGCGCGCCGTCGCCGCCGACTAGAACCCGCTCCACAACGTCAGGAACCTCTCAACCGCATGCCAAAACGCGACGATCTCCAGAGCATCCTCATCATCGGGGCCGGGCCCATCATCATCGGCCAGGCTTGCGAGTTTGACTATTCCGGTGCCCAGGCTTGCAAGGCCCTTCGAGAAGAGGGCTACCGGGTCATTCTGATCAACTCGAATCCTGCGACGATCATGACCGACCCGGAGATGGCCGACGCGGTGTACATCGAGCCCGTGCACTGGACAGCGGTCGAGAAAATCATCGAGCGCGAGAAACCCGACGCGCTGCTGCCAACCATGGGTGGCCAGACCGCACTCAACTGTGCATTGGACTTGGTGCGCGAGGGGGTCCTTGAGAAGCACAACGTTGAGTTGATCGGAGCTTCGCGCGACGCCATCGATACAGCCGAGGACCGCGAGCTGTTTAAGAAGGCCATGGACGAGATCGGCCTCGAGTCACCGCGCGCCGAAGTGGCGCACACGCTCGAAGCGGCCTTCGAAGTCCAAAAAATTGTCGGGTATCCCTCGATTATCCGGCCCTCGTTCACGATGGGCGGCACGGGTGGCGGCATCGCCTATAACCGCGAAGAGTTCGAGAAGATCGTGAGCAACGGCCTCGAGATGTCGCCAACGACCGAGGTGCTCATCGAGGAATCGATCATCGGCTGGAAAGAGTTCGAGATGGAGGTTGTTCGTGACCGCAACGACAACTGCATCATCATCTGCGCCATTGAGAACGTGGACGCCATGGGTGTGCACACGGGGGACTCCATCACGGTCGCGCCTGCCCAGACTCTGACGGACAAGGAATACCAGATCATGCGTAACGCATCGCTGGCTGTTCTGCGCCGCATCGGTGTCGAGACGGGTGGCTCGAACGTGCAGTTCGCCGTGAACCCCACGGACGGCCGTATGGTCGTCATCGAGATGAACCCGCGCGTGTCCAGGAGTTCCGCGCTGGCCTCGAAAGCGACGGGTTTCCCGATCGCCAAGGTGGCTGCAAAACTTGCAGTGGGCTACACACTCGACGAACTTGAGAACGAGATTACGGGTGGCGTTACGCCGGCATCCTTCGAGCCGGCGATCGATTACGTCGTGACCAAGGTGCCACGCTTTACGTTTGAGAAGTTCCCGGGTGCAGACACCCGCCTGACCACGTCGATGAAGTCGGTGGGCGAAGTGATGGCCATAGGCCGCACTTTTCAGGAGTCGCTGCAAAAGGCGCTGCGTGGTCTGGAAACGGACCTCACAGGCCTCGACCGCCAGTTGCCCCACGACCTGGGTGACGACGCGGCGCGAGAACGCGTCGAGCGCGAGCTGCGCGAGCCGAGTGCGACCCGCCTGCTTTGGGTCGCCGATGCATTTCGCCTCGGGCTCAGCATGGAGCAGGTGCAGTCGTTGTCAGGCATCGATTCTTGGTTCCTGGGCCAAATATTGGATCTCGTGCGCGTGGAGGGCGGAATCCGCGCCATTGGTGACGGCGTCTTCAAGAAGGCCAACTTGCGCGAGCTCAAGCGCCGCGGGTTCTCGGACGCGCGCATCGGTGCGCTTTGCGGCAAGACTGAAGGCGAAGTGCGCGAAGCGCGGCTAGCCAACGATATCCGGCCCGTCTACAAGCGTGTCGATACCTGCGCCGCGGAATTCGCGTCATCGACGGCCTACCTGTACTCGACCTACGAGCAGTACTGCGAGGCCGACACGAGCGACAAGCGCAAGATCATGATCCTTGGCGGCGGACCCAACCGCATTGGTCAGGGGATAGAGTTTGACTACTGCTGTGTCCATGCCGCACTGGCGCTTCGCGACGCGGGTTACGAGACCATCATGGTCAACTGCAACCCGGAGACGGTGTCTACGGACTACGACACGTCGGACCGGCTCTACTTCGAGCCGCTGACGTTTGAAGACGTTATGAGCATCGTGGACCTCGAGAAGCCCGAGGGCGTCATCGTTCAGTTTGGTGGCCAGACGCCGCTCAAGCTCGCGCGTGCGCTCGAGGCCGCGGGCGCGCCGATCATCGGTACGACGCCGGACTCGATCGACCTTGCTGAAGACCGCGAACGCTTCCAGAAGATCATCGAAGAGCTCGAGCTCAAGCAACCGCCCAATCGCACGGCGCGCAGCACCGAAGAGGCGATTCAAAACGCGGCAGCTGTCGGTTACCCGCTGGTGGTTCGGCCTTCCTACGTATTGGGTGGGCGCGCCATGGAAATTGTCTACGGTGACGACGACCTCTCGAGTTACATGCGCGAAGCCGTATCGGTATCCAATGACAGCCCAGTACTGCTGGACCGATTTCTTGATCAAGCGGTAGAGATCGATGTTGACGTTTTGAGCGACGGCACACGGACGGTGGTCGGCGGAATCATGCAGCACATCGAACAAGCCGGGGTTCACTCGGGTGACTCAGGTTGCGTTCTGCCGCCGTTCTCTCTCTCTGATGAGCTGCAGCAGGAATTAACGCGGCAGGTCGAGGCGCTGGCGTCGGCGCTCAATGTCGTTGGCCTCATGAATACCCAATTTGCGGTGCAAGGCGAGACGGTTTACCTGCTCGAGGTGAATCCGCGTGCATCGCGCACCATTCCGTTCGTGTCGAAGGCCACGGGCGTACCGCTCGCTAAGCTTGCGGCCCGGGTGATGGCTGGCGCTACGCTCGATGAGCTAGGTGTAGACGAGGTGGCGACGCCGCCATTCTTTTCGGTGAAGGAATCGGTGTTCCCGTTCTCCCGGTTCCCCGACTCGGACCCAATTCTCGGCCCAGAGATGAAGTCCACTGGCGAAGTAATGGGCACGGGTGAGTCATTTGGCGAAGCGTACGCGAAGGCCCAGCTCGCCTCGGGCGTGAAGCTGCCCAGCGGGGGTTCAGCGATTATCTCCGTACGTGATCGCGACAAGGAAGAGGCGATTGAACTCGCCCGTGTGCTCATCGAACTTGGGTTTGATATCGTTTCGACCAAGGGTACGGCGACTGCGCTTAGTGCCGAAGGCGTACCCTGTATGCGTGTCAACAAAGTCAGTGAGGGCCGGCCACACCTTGTCGATATGATCAAGAACGGTGAGATTTCGCTCATCGTGAATACAACTGAAGGGAAGCGCGCGATTCGCGATTCTCAAGCGATACGCGGCGAGGCGGTGGCGCGAGGTGTGACGTACTACACCACGCTCGCCGCTGCCCAAGCGACGTGCGTTGCGATGCGCCACATGGCAGACGACGCGGTCAATTGCCTTCAGGACCTTCACGCTCGAAGGGTCGCCTGAATGCGAGCCGACCGAGCGGTCAGCAACCTGAGAATTAGGAAAGAAACAAATGAACAAAGTGCCGCTGACAGCGCGCGGCGCCGAGAAGCTGCAGGCAGAGCTCAAAAAGCTCAAGTCGGAAGACCGGCCGCGCATTATCCAGGCGATCGCTGAGGCGCGGGAACACGGCGACCTCAAGGAAAACGCCGAGTACCACGCTGCCAAGGAACAACAGAGTTTCGCCGAAGGCCGGATCCAGGAGATTGAGGCCAAGCTGTCCAATGCCCAGATCATCGACGTCACGACGATGACCAACAATGGCAAAGTGATCTTCGGTGCCACGGTCGAGCTGCTCGACCTCGAGAGCGACGAGCAGACGGTCTACCAGATCGTGGGTGAGGACGAGGCCGACATTAAGGAAGGCCGCATTTCTGTCGGTTCACCCATTGCGCGGGCGCTCATCGGCAAGACCGAGGGTGACGAAGTCACCGTGGCGGCACCCGCGGGCGCGCGCGATTATGAAATCGTCGAGGTGCGCTACGTCTAGTAGGCGCGGTGCCTCAGCGGCTGCCCAGCACGACGCGAGGCGCTTCGGGGTTGCGCCGAAACACGAGTGCGACATTGCCAATCCGCTGCACCAGCGTGGCGCCGCTGTTGTCGCAGAGGTTACTGATCAGCGCACCCCGTGCTTCGCGATCTCCGGCGCGAACACTGACCTTAATAAGTTCATGATGCGCAAGCGCCTGCTCCAGTTCCGCACTCACGGCCGCAGTCAGGCCTTTGTCGCCAATGCGCACAATCGGGTGCAGTTTGTGGCCCAGGCCACGCAGGGTCTTTCTCTGGCGCTCCGTGAGCGCCATGGGTTTGGTATCAGCCATCCCGACATTATCCGCTGCCGGGCGACGCAAAGCGAGACGCAACCATGAGCGGTCCCCGCGGCAGCAGTCGCGGCTGGCGCGAGCGTCAAGAACGCGATCCCTGGGTCAAGAAGTCGCGCGAGGAGGGCTACCGCTCGCGCGCCGTGTACAAGCTCTCCGAACTGCTGGAGGGTCTCAATGTGTTGCGTCTTGGCATGGTGGCTGTCGACCTGGGGGCGGCGCCCGGCGGTTGGTCACAATGGCTCGCGAGGCGCCTGGACGGCAAGGCGGAGGTTTACGCGCTGGACCTGTTGGACATGGACCCATTACCGGGCGTGACCTTCATTCAGGGCGATTTTACAGAGTCGGGATGCCTCGAGACGCTCGAGGCGAACCTCGACGGTCGCAAGGTAGACCTTGTAATGAGCGACATGGCACCCAACATGAGTGGTGTGAAAGCGGTAGATCAGCCTCGTGCGATGTATCTCGCGGAGCTGGCCCTAGACTTTGCGGGCCAGCACCTGACACCCCAGGGCACCTTCGTGTGTAAGGTATTCCAGGGTGCCGGGTTTGACGCGTTTGCCCGGGATCTGCGTCAGCGCTTCGGCAGCGTGAAGATTCGCAAGCCGAAGGCGTCGAGATCCAGTAGTACTGAGATGTACGTGCTGGCCAGAAACTATCGCATCGTGTAGTGTCTAAATCCTTAATTTTGTGCTGTGCAGCATGATTTGAGACATCAGTTGCACAGCGCCGTCGGCAAGCCAGGAAGGCCCTGTCGGCGCGGCGTGAACACCTCCCGTAGCCGGTGTTCGACAGCCTTTCGACAGCGAGGCGCCCCCCAGTGAATGATTCCGCCAAGAACATCCTCATTTTCATCGCCATCGTGCTGGTGCTGCTCACCGTTGTGCAGAGCTTCCAGCAGGGCAGCCTGACGGGCGCGCAGACCGTCAAGTACTCCCAGTTCCTGGATCAGGTCGAGAACGGTCGAGTTCAGGAAGTGGTCTTCGACGGTCCATCGATCGAATACCAGACCACAGACGGGGCGCGCTACCTGGCGTACAACCCCGAAACCGATAACAAAGCACTGATCGGCGATCTGCGCGACAAGGGCATCGAGTTCGAGATGCCGCGTCCGAGGCAGCCAAACCTGCTCGTCAATCTGTTCATCAGTTCGTTCCCCATCCTGCTGCTCATCGCGGTTTGGGTGTACTTCATGCGCCAGATGCAGGGTGGCGGTGCCGGTGGCCGTGGCGCGATGTCGTTTGGCAAGAGCAAAGCCCGCCTGCTGGGCGAAGATCAGGTCACGGTGACGTTCGCCGATGTGGCGGGCGTCGAGGAAGCCAAAGAAGAGGTTGTCGAGATCGTCGACTTCCTTAAGGACCCGAGCAAGTTCCAGCGCCTGGGTGGCAAGATCCCCAAAGGCGTGCTCATGGTGGGCTCACCGGGCACCGGTAAGACATTGCTTGCACGCGCTATCGCGGGTGAGGCCAAAGTGCCGTTCTTCACGATTTCGGGCTCTGACTTCGTAGAAATGTTCGTGGGCGTTGGCGCGTCGCGCGTGCGCGACATGTTTGAGCAGGCGAAGAAGCATGCGCCATGCATCATCTTTATTGACGAGATCGACGCCGTGGGTCGCCACCGTGGTGCCGGACTCGGCGGCGGTCATGACGAACGTGAGCAGACACTGAACCAGTTGCTCGTCGAAATGGACGGCTTCGAAGGCAACGAGGGCATCATTGTCATCGCGGCCACGAACCGCCCTGATGTTCTTGACCCCGCGCTGCTGCGGCCAGGCCGTTTCGACCGCCAGGTGGTCGTGCCGTTGCCCGACGTTCGCGGGCGTGAGCAGATTCTTCGCGTGCACATGCGCAAAGTGCCGCTGGGCGACGACGTGCGTCCCGAGATCATTGCGCGCGGAACCCCTGGGTTCTCGGGCGCCGACCTTGCCAACCTCGTGAACGAGGCCGCGCTGTTTGCAGCGCGTGCTAACCGACGCACGGTGACTCAGGAGGAGTTCGAAAAGGCCAAGGACAAGATTCTCATGGGCTCCGAGCGTCGCTCGATGGTCATGAGCGAAGACGAGAAGAAGCTCACGGCCTACCACGAGGCGGGCCACGCGATCGTCGGCCTCAACGTGCCGGACCACGATCCCGTCTACAAAGTGACGATCATCCCTCGCGGTCGCGCGCTGGGCGTCACGATGTTCCTGCCCGAAGAGGACCGTTACAGCTACTCGAAGCAGCGCCTCAAGAGCCAGATTTCGAGCCTGTTTGGTGGGCGCATCGCCGAGGAGCTCATCTTTGGTGAAGACAGCGTCACAACGGGTGCCTCGAACGACATCGAGCGCGCCACGGACATTGCGCGCAACATGGTCACCAAATGGGGCCTGTCGGACCGCCTGGGCCCGCTGACCTACAGCGAGGAAGAGGGCGAGGTATTCCTGGGCCGGTCGATGACGCAGCACAAGCAGGTTTCGGACGTCACGGTCCACGCCATCGACGAAGAAGTGCGCAGCATCATCGACGACAACTATGAGCGTGCTGAGGCGATCCTCAAGGACAACATGGACAAGCTGCATGTTATGGCCGACGCCCTGATCAAGTACGAAACGATCGACGAGAACCAGATCAGCGACATCATGGACGGCCGCGATCCGCGTCCGCCCGCCGACTGGAACGACGGTGGTCAGCCGCCGACGGGCCTGGCTGCCGATGACGCGAACAAGAAAAAGCCCGAAGGGCAGATCGGCGGACCGGCCGGCCAGTCGAGCTGAGGCAACGCGGCGACACTCACCGCGTGTGAGTGGTCGCACAGAAAAAAACGGCAACCCCAGCGGTTGCCGTTTTTGTTTGAGGACGAGTCAGTGGGCGACACGAATTTTGTCATCGGGACGGGCAAGGCGCGGCTCACGTTGCCACGTCCTGCCATCATGGGGGTGCTTAATGTGACACCCGACTCATTCTCCGACGGTGGTCAGCACGCGACGCGAGACGCAGCACTGCGCCACGCCGAGGCCCTCAGCGCTGCCGGCGCGGACCTCATCGACGTGGGAGGCGAGTCCACCCGGCCCGGGGCCGAGCCGGTGTCCGAGCAGGAGGAGCTCGATCGTGTCTTGCCCGTTGTCGAAGCGCTCGCCGGTGCGGTGCAGGCGCCAGTCTCGATCGATACCAGCAAGGCCTCCGTGATGGCGGCGGCCACAGCGGCCGGTGCGGCCCTCATTAATGACGTTCGTGCACTGCGGGAGCCCGGTGCCCTGGATGCGGCGGCGGCCAGCGGTCGTCCCGTGTGCCTGATGCACATGCAGGGTACGCCAGAGGACATGCAGGATCGCCCGGCCTATGATCGCGTCATCGACGACGTCGTGGCATTCCTCGAATCACGGCTTGCCGCGTGTGTCGACGCGGGTATCGATCGGGCGTCCATCGCACTCGATCCCGGCATCGGCTTCGGTAAGCGGTTAGAGGACAATCTTGCGCTGCTGAGCCAGCTCGACACGCTTCTGGGCCTTGGGCGGCCGCTGCTTGTCGGTGTCTCGCGCAAATCGATGATCGGGGCCATTACGGGCCGCGATGTCGACCAGCGACTGGTGGGCAGTGTGGTGTTGGCGTTCTTTGCCGCGCAGGAGGGTGCGCATATACTGCGCGTCCACGACGTGGCCGAGACCGAGGACGCCCGCCGCATTCTGCGGGCGCTGCAGGCGACGCGGGACAGGGACGGGGCTATCTCATGAGTCGAAAGTACTTCGGAACCGATGGTGTTCGCGGCCGCGTTGGCGCGAGTCCGATGACGGCGGATTTTGCGTTGCGTTTGGCGGGCGCTGCTGCGCGTGTGCTCGTACCCGACGGCGGCACTGTGGTGATTGGCAAGGACACACGTGTTTCGGGCTACATGTTCGAAGCTGCGCTCGAAGCGGGTTTTACGGCCGCCGGTGCCGATGTGCTCATGTTGGGGCCGTTACCGACACCCGGCGTGGCACTCATCACACGGCTCTTCGAGGCCGATCTGGGCGTCATGATCTCGGCCTCGCATAATCCCTATGACGACAACGGCATCAAGTTCTTCGACGCCAACGGCACCAAGCTCTCGGACGAGACCGAGTTGCGCATCGAAGCGCTCCTGCAGGCGCCCGCGCTGACGCGAGACTCGGCCGAGCTGGGTCGTGCCAAACGTATCGACTCAGCGCGCGAGCGCTATATGGAGTATTGCCTGGGCACCGTGCCCAACGATCTGAAGCTCGACGGCATGAAGATTGTGCTCGATTGTTCGAACGGTGCCGCCTACAAGATCGGCCCGCGCGTGCTGTCTGCGCTGGGTGCTAACGTCATCCCGATTGGCTGCTCCCCCAATGGTCGCAATATCAATGACGGCTGCGGTTCGACGCAGCCGCAACTCCTGCAGCAGACGGTACAGGGTGTGAGTGCGGACCTTGGCATCGCGCTCGACGGCGATGGTGATCGCGTCATCATGGTCGATGCTGAGGGTGAGCTTGTCGACGGCGATCGGCTTATTTATGTCGTCGCCATGGGCCGCCACCGCGAAGGTACCCTGAAAGGCCCTGTGGTGGGCACGATCATGAGCAACCTGGGTCTCGAGCGCCGGCTCGGGGAGCTCGATATCCCTTTTATCCGTGCCAAGGTGGGCGACCGTTACGTCATGGACGAATTGCGGCGCAACGACGGACTCATTGGCGGTGAGTCGTCCGGCCACATCATTTGCCTCGACCGTTCGACGACCGGTGACGGCCTGGTGAGCGCCTTGCAGCTGCTGCAGATTATCTGTGAGACGGGAAAACCGCTCCGCGAGCTGGCAGCCGACATGCCGCTGTACCCGCAGGTGTTGCTCAATGTCCGGGTCGCCGAGCGCGTGGACGTCGACAGCATCGAGACCGTGCGTTCGGCGCGTGAGGCGCTGGAATCCGAGCTCGGTGAACGGGGTCGTATTGTGCTTCGGGCGTCGGGCACCGAACCCGTGATCCGGGTGATGGTCGAAGGGATCGACGCCGAGCAGATCCAGGACGCGGCTGAGCGCCTGGCGGGGGTCGTCAAGGCGGCTGCCGTGTGAGCCAAAGCGCGGCCAAAGCCGTTGCGAAAAGCCGCCGCTGCGGGTATCCTCGCCGCCCTTTCTGGGGCACGACAACCAGGGCAGAGCAATGAGAACCTACCTGGTTGCGGGCAACTGGAAGATGAACGGCAGCCTTGCCGCCAATGCCGCGCTTTTGGCCGGTGTGACGGCCGGGCGTGCGGACGCAGCAGGGGTAGAAATCCTGGTTTGCCCGCCTTCACCGTACCTGGCAAGTGTCGCAGACGCGGTTTCGGACCACGACGTTGCGCTGGGTGCCCAGAACGTGTCCGAGCATGCCTCGGGTGCCTTCACCGGCGAGATGGCGGCACCGATGCTTCGCGAGCTCGGCTGCGCTTACGCGCTGGTCGGTCATTCGGAGCGGCGAACGCTGTTTGGCGAGACGGACGCGCAGGTGGCGGCCAAGTTTGAAGCGGCCATCGCGGGTGGGATCGTACCGGTGCTGTGTGTGGGCGAGACGCTCGAGCAGCGCGAAGCCGGCAACACCGAGGCCGTCGTGTCGGCGCAGCTTGCTGCGGTCACGGATCGAGTGGGCGCCGCGGGCTTTGGCGAGGCCGTCGTGGCCTACGAGCCAGTCTGGGCGATCGGCACGGGCAAGACGGCAACGCCCGAGCAGGCGCAGGAAGTGCACGCATTTTTGCGGGCCTGCCTGGCGCAGGTGGATGAATCATTGGCGATGCGCACACGCATCGTCTACGGCGGCAGCATGAAGGCTGCCAACGCGGGCGAGTTGCTCGCGCAGACAGACATTGATGGCGGACTCATTGGTGGTGCGTCGCTCGTGGCAGAGGAATTTCTCGCCATCGCGACACACGCCCGGGCCGCAGCCGGGGCCTGACCTCGACAGGTAGATACACAACGCTATGGCAACACTGTTTTCAATTCTCATGGTCGCGCACGTGCTCGTGTCGCTGGGCATCTGCGCACTGGTCCTGCTTCAGCGGGGCAAAGGTGCGGACGCGGGCGCTGCATTCGGCTCTGGCGCCTCGGGCACCGTCTTTGGCGCACGCGGTTCGGCCAACTTCCTGTCGCGCGCGACCGCGATACTGGCCACGCTGTTCTTCGTCAACAGCCTTGCGCTGGCCTACCTGACGACGCAGCGCACGACGCCCGACAGCGTCGTTGACTCGATTGCACCGACGCCCGACGCGGTGCAGACGCCGGCACCGGCCCAGGATGATCTCGGTGACGTACCGTCGCTGGAGGTTCCCGAAGCGGCCGCAGACGTGGACCCCGCCGCAGACGAGCCCGCGGTGGAGCCCGTAGACACCGACGATCCGCCGACAGAGTGAGCCGAGGCGATCAGGAACCAGTTATTGCGGATGTGGTGGAATTGGTAGACACGCTGTCTTGAGGGGGCAGTGGCGCAAGCCGTGCCGGTTCGAGTCCGGCCATCCGCACCAAACAACAATGAAGGTCTTGTCGAAGCCCTGTCGGGGTTTTGCAAAAAGGCAGCTTAAGAAGCGGCGCGTTGTGCCGCTTTTTTTATGCCTGGACCTCGAGTTTTGCACCGCACAACTACTTCGGTTCTTACGATTTTGATACACTAGCGGGCGCGCAAAGAGGCGCGAATCAACGACATACCAGCAAGGTCTGTGCCGTGGGGACGCACGAAGCACAGACACTTGGACGGGACCAAAACAACGTGTTGCAAAACTACCTTCCGGTGCTGATCTTCCTCGGCATCGCAGGCGGTCTGGGGATCGTGCTGCTTGCCTTGGGTTTTTTGTTCGGTAATGGCGGTAAAGACGCTGAAAAGCTCTCGCCTTACGAATGCGGCTTCGAGGCCTTCGAAGACAGCCGCATGAAATTTGATGTGCGCTACTACCTCGTCGCCATCCTGTTCATCATCTTCGATCTCGAGATCGCATTCCTGTTTCCCTGGGCCGTGTCGCTCGACTCGATCGGCGGCTTCGGTCTCCTGGCCATGGGCTTGTTCCTCGCGGTGCTGGTCGTTGGCTTCATCTACGAGTGGAAGAAGGGGGCGCTGGAATGGGACTGAGCGCAACCAGCGCTGCGGCGCCTGCGGCTGACGCCGAGTTCGAGCTGCCGCCGGGCAGCATCCAGAAGAAGGGCCTCGTCGTGACGAGCGTCGATACCGTCGTCAACTGGGCCCGCACGGGCTCTATGTGGCCGATGACCTTTGGGCTGGCCTGCTGCGCTGTCGAAATGATGCACGCGGGGGCCGCGCGCTATGACCTTGACCGCTTCGGTGTGATTTTCCGCCCGAGTCCGCGCCAGTCCGATGTGATGATCGTCGCCGGTACGCTCGTGAACAAAATGGCGCCGGCGCTGCGCAAGGTCTACGACCAGATGCCCGAGCCGCGCTGGGTCATCTCAATGGGCTCCTGCGCCAATGGTGGCGGCTACTACCACTATTCCTACGCCGTGGTTCGCGGCTGCGATCGCGTCGTGCCCGTCGACGTCTATGTGCCTGGCTGCCCGCCAACAGCTGAGGCACTCATGTACGGCATCCTGCAGCTGCAAAAGAAGATTCGACGGACCAGTACCATCGCTCGGTGATCGCTGTAACGGTAGGTCTAAACAGGCAGACCCCAGCGACACCCGGCTGGAAGATCACAACGAATGAGCACGAACGAAGAACAGACCGAGACTGAGACGCAAGCCAGCGAACCTGCGCTTGTCGCAACCCTGCGCGAGGCATTCGGTGACAGTGTCAGTATCGAGGTGGGGCACACATCGGAGGTGACGCTCACCGTACCGCATGCGTCGCTCATCGAGGTGACCACACGATTGCGCGACGACGCGGCGTTCGCCTTCACGATGCTCATGGACCTTTGCGGCGTCGACTACCTGAGCTTCGGCCAGGACGAGTGGAAGACGGACTCGGCCACGGATTCCGGTTTCTCGCGCGGCGTGCAGCGTGAGGTCATCGTTGACGACTCGGATCAGTTTGAGGAAGGCCGCTTTGCGGTGGTCCTGCATCTGTTGTCGCTCGAGCACAATCGCCGGCTGCGTGTGCGCGCATTCACCACGCCCGACAATCCGCCGCGCGTGCCTTCGGTTATCGACGTCTGGAATGGCGCGGACTGGTACGAGCGTGAGGCTTTCGATCTGTTCGGCATCATCTTCGACGGGCATCCGGACCTGCGTCGGTTACTGACGGACTACGGCTTCATCGGCCATCCGTTCCGCAAAGACTTCCCGCTCGTGGGCAACGTCGAGGTGCGCTACGACGCCGAACGCGGCCGTGTCGCCTATCAGCCCGTAACGATCGAGCCGCGCACGTTGGTGCCGCGTGTGATCCGCGACGACAACCGTTACGACCAAGCGCTGCGGGAGCAACCCGATGTCTGAGATCCAGAGCTTCACCATGAACTTCGGGCCGCAGCATCCTGCGGCACACGGGGTCCTGCGCCTGATCCTCGAGATGGATGGCGAGACGGTTCAGCACGCCGACCCCCACGTGGGCTTGCTGCACCGGGGTACCGAAAAGCTCGCCGAGTCGAAGCCGTTCAACCAGAGCATCGGCTACATGGACCGCCTCGACTACGTGTCGATGATGTGCAACGAGCACGGCTACGTCATGGCCATCGAACAGCTGCTCGGCATCGAGGTGCCCATGCGCGCGCAGTACATCCGCGTCATGTTCGACGAGATCACCCGCATCCTGAACCACCTCATGTGGCTCGGCGCGCACGGTCTCGATATCGGCGCGATGACCATGTTCCTGTACTGCTTCCGCGAGCGCGAAGACCTCATGGACTGCTACGAGGCGGTATCGGGCACGCGCATGCATGCGACGTACTATCGCCCAGGTGGCGTGTACCGTGATCTGCCCGAGTCGATGCCCAAGTACGAGTCGTCGAAGTGGCGCAGCCAGTCCGACGTGGCCACGCTGAATGCCAGCCGTGAAGGCTCGATGCTCGACTTCATCGCTGACTTTACCGAGCGCTTCCCGGCTTGCGTCGACGAGTACGAAACGCTCTTGACTGACAACCGCATCTGGAAGCAACGCACAGTGAACATCGGCGTTGTGTCGCCGGAGCGGGCACAGCAGCTCGGGTTTTCTGGCCCCATGCTGCGCGGTTCGGGCATCGCGTGGGATCTGCGCAAGAAACAGCCTTACGAGGTCTACGATCGCGTCGACTTCGACATTCCGGTTGGTGTGAACGGCGACTGCTACGACCGTTACCTCGTGCGCATTGAAGAAATGCGCCAGTCGAACCGCATCATCAAGCAGTGCGTTGACTGGCTGCGCGACAACCCGGGCGCGGTCATGGTCGACGACCACAAGGTCGTACCGCCGAAGCGCGTCGAGATGAAAGGTGACATGGAATCGCTGATTCACCACTTCAAGCTGTTCACAGAAGGCTACGTGGTACCGGCGGGCGAGACCTACGCGGCAGTCGAAGCGCCCAAGGGCGAGTTCGGTGTCTACCTGATCTCCGACGGCGCCAACAAACCTTACCGCCTCAAGGTGCGTGCACCGGGCTTTGCCCACATCGCGGCCATGAACGAGATGGTGTCCGGCCATATGCTGGCCGACGTCGTCGCCGTGATCGGCACCCAGGACATCGTGTTCGGCGAGATCGATCGCTGAGGCCACTGAAGCAAGGCAAAGACCAGACGCATGACCGACACCGCTATACCGCAGACCATGACCGACACCGGGCTCTCGCAGCACGTGCTCGACGAGATTGACCGCTGGCGCCAACGCTTCCCCGAAGACCAGAGCCGCTCGGCGATCATCGGTGCGCTGCACGCGGCTCAGCACGAAAACCATGGCTACGTGACCCAGCCGCAGATGGACGCCATTGCAGAGGTGCTGGGTCTCGAGCCCATCAAGGTTTACGAAGTGGCCTCGTTCTACTCGATGTTCGAGACCAAGCCTGTCGGACGACACAACGTGGCGATCTGCACCAACGTGTCGTGCATGTTGCGCGGCGCCGAAGACCTCGTGGCACAGGCTGAAAAGCACCTGGGCTGCAAACTGGGTGAGAGCACCGAAGACGGTCGCATCTACCTCAAGAAGGAAGAGGAGTGCCTGGCAGCGTGCTGCGGCGCGCCCATGATGATGGTCGATCACATCTACCACGAGAACCTGACGCCCGAGTCAATGCGGGCGTTGCTGGACGCGCTGGACTGAGCGGGCAGGGAGCGAATCATGGAAACAACGGTATTCGACTCAGACGTCGCTAACGCCAATACGGTGTGCTACGCGACGCTCGGTAAGGACCAGCCCTGGTCGATTGAGACGTACCGCTCGACGGGCGGGTATGAGGCCTGGCAGCGGGTCCTGAAGGGCGAGCTGTCACACGAAGACATCATCGAGATCGTGAAGGGCTCTGGCTTGCGTGGCCGCGGTGGCGCCGGCTTCCCGACGGGACTCAAGTGGAGCTTCATGCCGCGTTCGGCACCCGTACAGAAGTACTTGGTCTGCAATTCGGATGAGAGCGAGCCCGGTACCTGTCACGATCGCGAGATCCTGCGCGCCAATCCGCACTCGCTCGTAGAAGGCATGGCCATCGCGGCTTACGCCATGGGTGCCACGGTGGCGTACAACTACATCCGCGGCGAGTTTATCGAGGAGCCCGTGCCGCGCTTCGAGGCTGCGGTTAAGGAAGCCTATGACGCCGGTCTGCTCGGCAAGAACATCCAGGGCTCGGGTATCGACATGGACCTCGAGACCTTCGTCGGCGCAGGCGCCTACATCTGCGGCGAAGAGACGGCGCTGCTCGAGTCGCTCGAGGGCAAGCAGGGCAAACCACGGTTCAAGCCGCCCTTCCCGGCCAACTTCGGGCTCTACGGCAAGCCGACGACGATCAACAACACGCAGTCGCTGGCGAGCGTACCGACCATCGTTCGCGAGGGGGCTGACTGGTTCCGTGAGCTCGGCGTGGAGAATTCGGGTGGCACGGCCATCTTCTCGGTCTCGGGCCACGTCGAGAAGCCGCAGAACATCGAGCTGCCCATGGGCGTCCCGTTCAGCGAGCTGCTCGATATCTGTGGTGGCGTCTGGAAGGGGCGCAAGCTTAAGGCTGTAATTCCAGGCGGCTCCTCGGTACCGGTTCTGCCGGGCGAGCTCATCATGGACTGCAACATGGACTACGACTCGCTCAAGAACGCCGGCTCATCATTCGGTACAGGCGCGGTGATGGTTATGGACGAAACGACCTGCATGGTCCGCGTGCTGCGCCGAATCTCACGCTTCTACATGGCCGAGTCCTGCGGGCAGTGCACGCCGTGCCGCGAGGGCACAGGTTGGCTCTACCGCATGCTCACTCGGTTCATCGACGGCGAAGGCTCGCGCGATGACCTCGACAAACTGCTCGACGTCGCCAACAAGATCGAGGGTCACACGATTTGCGCGTTGGGCGACGCTGCGGCGTGGCCCGTACAGAGCTTCCTGAAGCACTACCGCCACGAGTTCGAATACATGATCGACAACGGCGGGCGCAGTGTGGTGGACGGCGCCAACGAAGCGGCGGCCTGAGCCTAAACGACAAACGGATTACACAACGGGCAGTAAGCCCGCATTGGGACACAACACACGTCATGAGTGACGACACGGTAACTCTCGAGATCGACGGCAAGACGGTGCAGGCCAAGAAAGGGCAGATGCTCATCGAGGCCACCGATGCTGCGCAAGCCTATGTGCCGCGATTCTGCTACCACAAGAAGCTCTCGGTCGCGGCCAACTGCCGGATGTGCCTCGTCGAGGTCGAGCGCGCACCGAAGCCGTTGCCGGCTTGTGCCACGCCCGTCGCCGACGGCATGGTTGTGAAGACCAAGTCGCGCTATGCCATCAGTGCACAGCGGGCGACGATGGAATTCCTGCTTATCAACCACCCGCTGGACTGTCCGATTTGCGACCAGGGTGGGGAGTGCGAGTTGCAGGACCTGGCCATGGGTTATGGCCGCGACATCTCGCGCTACACCGAGCGCAAGCGTGTCGTAAAGGACAAAAACATCGGACCGCTTGTGTCGACGGATATGACGCGCTGCATTCACTGCACGCGCTGTGTGCGCTTCGGCAAGGAGATCCAGGGTATCCAGGAACTGGGTACGACGGGCCGTGGCGAAAACATGCAGATCGGCACCTACATCGAGCAAAACGTTGACCACGAGTTGTCAGGCAACATCATCGATCTGTGTCCCGTGGGTGCGCTCAACAACAAGCCGTACCGCTTCAGCGCCCGTTCCTGGGAGATGATCCAGCAGCCGATCGTGGGCGCCCACGATTGTGTCGGCTCGAATCTCTTCGCACACACGCTGCGTGGCACCGTAAAGCGCATCGTGCCGCGCCCGAACGAAGCGATTAACGAAACCTGGATCTCGGACCGTGATCGATTCTCGTACGAAGGCATCTACAGCGAAGACCGTCTGATGACGCCGCGCATGCGCGTCGACGGCGAGTGGCGTGAGGCGAGCTGGGGCGAGGCGCTGGACGCCGCCGCAGAAGCATTGCGTCGCGCCGGCACCGATACGGGCTTTATCGTCTCGCCTTCTGCAACGCTCGAAGAAGGCTACCTGCTCAACGGCCTGGCCACGCACTTGGGCACGGCCGACATCGACCACCGCATTACACGTCGCGACGTGGCTGATCAGGCGGCGGATCCCGCATTCCCGTGGCTGGGCATGGCGCTCGAAGACCTGGACCAGCTTGATGCCGCGCTCGTCGTTGGCAGTCGTCTTCGCAAGGAAGTGCCCATCATCGCGCACCGCCTGCGCAAGGCCGTCGTTGACAACAGTGCCAAGGTGGCGACGCTCGAGTCGTCGGCGTCCGAGTACTTTTTCCCGACCATCGCACAGACAGTCGGCGGCCTTGCTGCGGGTCTCGCGGCGATCGTCAAGGCAGCGGCAGACCTCTCGGGGCAGGGCGCGTCGAACACCGTTGCGTCGCTGATCGTCGGCGCCAGCGTCGACAGCGCAGCGCGCGACACCGCGCAAGCACTGATAGACGGCGAGCGCGCCCTGGTCCTGTTTGGTCTGGAGGCGGGCGCGCATGCCGCGTTTAGTGAGCTGCGCTTGCTCGGCGATGCGCTCTCAACCCTGACAGGCGCCACGGTGGGCTACTTGTCAGAAGGCGCCAACAGTGCGGGGCTGTCGCTTGCCGGTGTGCTGCCGCATCGTACCGCGAGGGCTGCGCTTCGTGAGGCAACGGGCCGCAGCGTTGGTGAGATGCTCGCGCAGTCGCCGAAGTGCCTGGTGCTCTGGAACGTCGAACCTGATATTGATCTCGCAGCCTTTGCGGGCACGCCACGCGAAGGTAAGCCCGACACGGTCATCGCCTGCACGCCGTACTTCGGTGACGGCATCGCAGCCGAAGCCGACATCGTGTTGCCCATTGGTACGTTTGCCGAGACGGCCGGCACGTTCGTCAACGTTGAGGGGCGCGCACAGTCTTGGCAGGGCATCGCCAAGCCTGTCGGCGAGGCGCGACCGGGCTGGAAGGTGCTGCGCGTACTCGGTACGGCGCTCGAGGCGCCGGACTTCGACTTTAACGACGCTGCCGAGGTGGCAACGGCAGCACAGGCCGTCCTTTCAAGCACGACGGGCGATAACCGCTACGGCGGCAATCACGCGGCGCGTCGGGTCAATGGCGAAGATGCCGCGGCCGCAACGCTTGAGCGTCCGATCTACGAAGTCGATGCGACGGTTCGTCGTGCGCAAGCATTGCAGCAGACCGAGGACGGCATTGCGGGTCAGGCCTGGCGGGGCAGCCTCCGCGGGGACGCGTCATGAAGCGCGTGCTGTCATTGCTGACAATCGGTTGGTGCGTCCCGGGCGCCGCCTGGGCGCAGACCGGTGCCGACGCGGGCTTCTGGGCCGGCTTACCCGATCCGCTGCGGGTGACCATCCTGACCACGGCGCAAGTCGTGGGCGTGACGGTCGTGCTCATTCTCTGTGTGGCCTACATGACGCTTGCCGAGCGCAAGGTCATCGGTTACATCCAGAATCGGGTCGGCCCAAACCGCGTCGGCTTCAAGGGCTTACTGCAGCCATTTGCTGACGTGTTCAAGCTGCTGTTCAAAGAGGTGGTCATTCCGACCAACTCGAACGGCTTTCTTTTTATCATCGCGCCGCTGCTGTCGATCATCCCGGCATTTGCGACCTGGGCTGTGATGCCCGTCAGCGACAGTTTTGTGCTCGCCGACATCGATGCGGGCCTGCTCTACGTGCTCGCACTGACCTCAATGGGCGTGTACGGGGTGATCCTCGCGGGCTGGGCGACCAACTCGAAGTACGCATTGCTCGGCGCCATGCGCTCGGCCGCGCAGATTGTGGCTTACGAGATTGCAATGGGCTTCGCGCTCGTCGGTGTGCTCATGGCTGCGGGCAGCCTCAATCTCGGTGAGATCATCCTGGCCCAGCAGGGCGGGGTACTCAACTGGTTCTGGCTCTGGCTCGCGCCGCTGTTCGTCATCTATTTCATCTCGGGCGTTGCGGAAACCAACCGCGCACCGTTCGACGTCGCCGAGGGCGAGTCGGAAATCGTCGCAGGCTTCCACGTCGAGTACTCGGGTGTGGCCTTCGCCGTGTTCTTCCTTGCGGAGTACGCGAACATGATCCTGATCGCCGCGTTGACGGCGATCTTCTTCCTCGGCGGGTGGCTGTCACCGTTCGAGGGCCTGCTCGGCGCCGATTCGTTTCTGGGTCAGCCGAGCTTCTTCTGGTTCGCCCTGAAGACCTCGTTCTTCCTGTTCTGCTTCCTGTGGTTTCGCGCCACGTTCCCGCGTTACCGCTACGACCAGATCATGCGGCTCGGCTGGAAAGTGTTTATCCCGGTTACGATCGTCTGGATTGCCGTCGAAGGCGTAATGGTCTGGCAGAAGGTCGGCCCGTGGTCAAAGCTGGCTACGGCGGGTTCGTGAGGAGTCACCAATGAGTCGCATCAAGAATCTGTTCAAGACGTTCTTCCTGCTCGAGCTCTGGCGTGGGCTCATGCTGACGGGTAAGAACCTGTTCCGCACCAAGGTCACGATCAACTACCCTGAAGAGAAGACGCCGCAGTCGCCGCGCTTCCGCGGTTTGCATGCGTTGCGTCGTTACCCGAACGGCGAAGAGCGCTGCATCGCCTGCAAGCTGTGCGAAGCGGTGTGCCCGGCGCTGGCCATCACAATCGAGTCCGACGTAGCGCCCGACGGGACGCGGCGCACCACGCGGTACGACATCGACCTATTCAAATGCATTTATTGCGGGTTTTGCGAAGAGGCGTGCCCCGTGGACGCCATCGTCGAATCCCGCATTCACGAATACCACATGGAAAATCGTGGCGAAAACATCATGACCAAGGACAAGCTGCTCGGCATTGGCGAGCGCTACGAAGCCATGATCGCGGCCGACAAGGCCGCCGACGCGAATTTCCGTTAGGACACATAACAAGAGGGCCGCTTCGCCAGCGGTCGAGATGCGGGTGGCGTGAGGGCCACCACTGGGGACTGGGTTTGTTTCTGAATCTGCTGTTCTACACGTTCGGCGCTGTGCTCGTGGGCGCGGCTCTCGGCGTGGTGTTCTCGCGCAACCCTGTGCACGCGGTGATGTTCCTCGTGCTCGCGTTTTTCAACAGCGCCGTGCTGTGGTTGCTGCTCGAGGCCGAATTCCTTGCCATTGCACTGGTGCTCGTCTACGTGGGTGCGGTGATGGTGCTGTTCCTGTTCGTGGTCATGATGCTCGATGTGAACGTCGAGGAGGTGCGAGAGGGATTCGCGCGCTACATGCCCGTGGGTTTGCTGGTCGCCTTCATCATGGTGGTCGAGCTCGGCCAGGTGATCTGGGTGCGCAGTTGGGGGCTGTCCACGCTCACGACCGCGCCGCCACTCCCCGAGGATTACAGCAACACGAAAGCACTGGGCAAGGTGCTCTACACCGAGCACGTTTACGCCTTTGAGTTGGCTTCAGTCATTTTGTTGTTGGCCATTGTCGCGGCGATCACGCTGACGATGCGCAAGCGCCCCAACCTGAAGCAGCAAGACATCGCTGCCCAGGTCGCCGTGCGTCGGGAAGATCGCGTGCGTCTGGTCAGTATGCCGGCGGAGAAAAAAGAATGACCGTCGGCCTGCAACACTACCTGACCTTGTCGGCGGTGCTGTTCGCGATCGCAATCGCGGGCATCTTTATCAACCGCCGCAACGTGATCCTGCTGCTCATGTGCATTGAGCTCATGCTGCTGGCCGTGAACTTCAATTTCGTTGCGTTCTCACGCTACCTGGGTGATGAGACGGGCCAGGTATTTGTCTTCTTCATTCTGACAGTGGCTGCCGCTGAAGCGGCCATCGGGCTGGCCATCCTCGTGGTGCTGTTCCGAAACCGGCGCAGTATCAGTGTGGACGATATCAGCGAGATGAAGGGGTAGGGCGGTGCGTGATTATCATCTGATTATCGTCCTGGCACCGTTGCTGGCTTCGATCATTGCCGGTTTGGGCGGTCGCTTCATTGGGCGCACTGCGAGCCACCTCGTCACCATCGGCGGTGTTGGCCTGTCCTGCGCGTTGTCGTTCCTCGTGTTCAAGCACCACCTTCTCGGTGGCATCCCTGAGAACTACAGCGTGTACACCTGGGCGGTCGTTGATGGCTTGAGCATGGAAGTCGGGTTCCTCATCGACCGACTGACGGCCATGATGATGCTCGTGGTGACGTTCGTGTCGCTCATGGTGCACATCTACACCATTGGCTACATGAAGGATGACCCGGGATACCAGCGCTTCTTCAGCTACATCTCGTTGTTTACGTTTGCGATGCTCATGCTCGTGATGTCGAACAACTTCCTGCAGCTGTTCTTCGGCTGGGAAGCGGTCGGTCTCGTGTCCTACCTGCTCATCGGCTTTTGGTACAAGAAGCCCACAGCCATTCTTGCCAACCTCAAGGCGTTCCTGGTCAACCGTGTCGGTGACTTCGGCTTCCTGTTGGGAATCGCTGCGATCTACACCTACTCGGGCTCGCTCGACTACGAATACGTGTTTGGCTCGGCACCGGCCATGGCGCAGGAGACCATCGAGATTCTCCCGGGCCAGGCCTGGAACCTGGTCACCGTGGCCTGCATCCTGCTGTTTATCGGGGCGATGGGTAAGTCGGCACAGGCGCCGCTGCATGTCTGGCTTCCGGACTCAATGGAAGGCCCCACGCCGATCTCGGCGCTGATCCATGCGGCCACCATGGTCACCGCGGGCATCTTCCTCGTCGCGCGTATGTCGCCTCTATTCGAGCTCTCGCAGACAGCGCTCTCGTTTGTGATTGTGATCGGCGCGGTGACCGCCTTCTTTATGGGGCTGCTCGGCGTCATCCAGAATGACATCAAACGCGTTGTCGCCTATTCGACGCTGTCTCAGCTCGGCTACATGACTGTGGCGCTCGGCGCGTCGGCGTATGCCGCGGGTGTGTTCCACCTGATGACGCACGCCTTCTTTAAGGCGCTGCTGTTCCTGGCCGCGGGCTCGGTGATCATAGCGATGCACCACGAACAGGACATCCGCAAGATGGGTGGCCTGCGTAAGTACCTGCCCGTGACGTACTGGACCTCGCTCATCGGTTCACTGGCGCTCATCGGCTTCCCGTTCACGTCGGGGTTTTACTCCAAGGACGCACTCATCGAGGCGGTCGGGGAGTCAGCCCATCTGACGCACAGTGTCGCGGCCACCATTGGTTACTGGAGTCTGGTTCTGGGTGTCTTCGTGACGGCGCTCTACAGCTTCCGCATGTTCTTCCTCGTGTTCCATGGCACGCCGCGGATGGACGACCACACGCGTGAACACCTCAAAGAGAGCCCGCTTGTAGTGACGGTGCCGCTGATCCTGTTGGCGATTCCATCACTGGTCGTCGGGTACCTGACCATCCAGCTCATGCTGTTTGGCTACTATTTCGATACGTCGATTACCGTCAATGCGGCCACCAATCCGTTGCTCGCGATGGGCGACGAATGGCACGGACCGACGGCCTTTGTGCTTCATGCGCTGCAGGGCCCGGCCATCTGGCTGTCCTTCGCCGGTGTCGCCACAGCCTGGTACATCTGGCTCAGGAATCCATCGATTGCCGAGAATGCGAAGGCGAGGCTTCAGGGTGTCTACAAGGTGCTCGAGAACAAGTACTACGCCGACGATCTCTGGATTAAAGGCTTCGCGGGTTCTGGCCGGAAGCTCGGGCAGTCGCTATGGCAGATTGGTGACGTGCGCGTCATCGACGGCGCCATCGTCAACGGCTCCGCCTCATTCGTTGCATTCTGCTCGGGCGTCCTGCGTCGCCTGCAGAGTGGCTATCTCTACGCTTACGCATTCGCCATGGTCGTGGCCCTCACAGGGCTGCTGGGCTGGATGCTGTTGCGCGCGTGACTGCGGCGCCACTGATCGGCAATTCTCATGATGTTTGACAACCTTCTCAGTGCGCTCATCTGGCTGCCCATTGCGGGTGGCGCGCTTGTGCTCGTGATCGGCGACGGCGGCGATTCTGCGTCACCGCGCGCTGCAGCCATGCGCTGGTTCGCGCTGGGCATAGCGCTCGTGACGCTTCTGCTGTCCGTGCCGCTGTACACACAGTTCGATACGGGTACGGCCGCGATGCAGTTCGTCGAGCGGCTCGAGTGGATCCCACGTTTCAACGCCTACTACTACCTGGGCGTTGACGGCCTGTCGGCGCCGCTGATCCTGCTGACGACCTTCATCACGCCGCTCATCGTTGTTGCGGCAGGGGAGTCGATCAAGAAGCGCAGTGCCCAGTACTTCGCGGCGTTCCTCATGCTCGAGGGCATGATGATCGGCGTGTTCTCGGCGCTCGACGCGATGCTGTTCTACGTGTTCTGGGAAGTCATGCTCGTTCCGATGTTCCTGATCATCGGCGTTTGGGGCGGCAAGCGCCGTGTCTACGCAACGATCAAGTTCTTCCTGTACACGTTCCTGGGCTCAGTCTTCATGCTGGTCTCGCTCATCTTCCTCTACACGAAGACGGGCAACTACGACCTGCTCGAGTTCCACGACGTGCCGCTGGGCATGCGCGAGCAAACGCTCATTTTCCTGACGTTCTTCGCGGCCTTCGCCGTGAAGATCCCGATGTGGCCCGTGCACACCTGGTTGCCCGACGCCCACGTCGAGGCGCCCACGGGTGGCTCTGTCGTGCTGGCCGCCATCATGTTGAAGATGGGCGGTTACGGCTTCCTGCGCCTGACCCTGCCTATCGTGCCCGACGCCAGTGGCAGTTTCTCTGGCGCTATGATCGTGCTGTCGCTCGTCGCCGTCATCTACATCGGCTTTGTCGCGCTAGTGCAGACGGACATGAAGAAGCTCATCGCGTATTCGTCGATCGCGCATATGGGTTTCGTCACACTGGGTACCTTTCTGTTCTGGCCCATCCTCGCCAACACGGGCGAAGTTGCGGGCGCCACGCTGGCCATTACGGGCGCGATGGTGCAGATGATCTCGCATGGCCTCATCTCGGGCGCCATGTTCCTCTGCGTGGGCGTGATGTACGACCGCATGCACAGCCGCGAGATTTCGGATTATGGCGGTGTCGTCAATACGATGCCGACGTTTGCCGCATTCATGGTGCTGTTTGCCATGGCCAATGCGGGCCTGCCCGCAACGTCGGGCTTCGTCGGCGAGTTCTGGGTGATCGTCGCAAGCTTCAAGGCCAATTTCTGGATCGCATTCCTGGCGGCCGTCACGCTGGTGCTGGGCGCGTCTTACACACTCTGGATGGTGAAGCGCGTGCTCTTCGGCGAGGTTGCCAACGATCGCGTTGCCGCGCTGACCGATATTACGGCCCGCGAGTTCACCATTCTGGGCGTTCTCGCTGCAGGTGTGCTGCTGATCGGCCTTTGGCCGGACCCCCTCGCCGAGATGATGCAGGCGAGCATCGAAGGCCTCGTAGAACACATCGGGCGCAGCAAGCTGTAGCGCCTCGGAATCCTGACTATGCCGTTCATTACCCCTGATTTTGCACCCGCGCTCGCAGAGATGACGCTGCTGGGGGCGCTGTGCGTGGTGCTCATCGCAGACCTGTTCGTTTCTGACGAGCGACGCGTGATCACATTCTGGATTTCGATCGCCGCACTAGTGGTGACGCTCATCGCGATCCTGGCCGCACAGCCACTGTCTCGCGAGATCACGTTCAGCGGCAGCTTTGTCAACGATTCACTGTCGACGGTGCTTAAGTTCGCCGCCGCCCTGTGCCTGGGCATCGTGTTTATCTACTCGCGCGACTACCTCATGCGCAACGGCCTGCGGAAGGGCGAGTTCTATTTGCTCTCTTTGTTCGGTCTGCTCGGCATCTTCGTGATGATCTCAGCCAACAGCATGCTCACGATTTACCTGGGCATGGAAATGCTGTCGTTGTCACTGTATTCACTGGTCGCGTTTGACCGCGACTCGAGCAGCTGCGCTGAGGCTGCCATGAAGTACTTCGTACTGGGTGCAATCGCCTCGGGTGCGTTCCTCTACGGCGTATCGCTGATCTACGGTGTCACGGGAACGATCCAGTTTGATGTGCTGACAACGCGTGTGGCCGAGGCGGGCAGTGATGACGTTGCGCTCTGGTTCGGCCTGGCCTTCGTACTTGTGGGCATCGCGTTCAAGTTTGGCGCCGTGCCGTTCCACATGTGGCTGCCCGATGTCTACCAGGGCGCGCGCACACCCGTGACGATCTACCTGGGTTCGCTGACGAAACTGGCCTCGTTTGCGTTGGCCACCCGGATTCTGGTTGAGGGTTTGCCGGCGCTCTATGAGCAGTGGCACCAGATGTTGCTGGTTATGGCCGTGCTCTCGCTGATCTTCGGCAACATCGTCGCGATCGCACAGACCAACATTAAACGCATGCTCGCGTACTCGACGATCTTCCACGTCGGTTTCATCTTGCTGGGCTTCTTCGCGGGCAACGCAGAGGGTTATCAGGCGAGCCTGTTCTATACGCTGACCTACACCTTCACGGCACTGGGCGCGTTTGGTACGGTCGCGCTGTTGTCGCGGGCGGGCTTTGACGCCGAAAACCTCGAAGACTTCCGAGGCCTCAACGCGCGCAGCCCCTGGTTTGCGGCGATGATGGCCTGCTTCATGCTGAGCCTCGCGGGCATCCCGCCCTGGGTTGGTTTCTGGGCCAAGCTGCACGTAATCGCCGCCGTGCTTGATGCCGGGCGCTTTGCGGGTGACACGGCCGTGATCTTCTTCTCGGTGGCCGTGATCATGGTGCTGTTCTCAGTGGTGGGCGCGTTCTACTACCTGCGCGTTCTGAAGTACATGTACTTCGACGAGGCTGTGGACCGCCACGCACTTGAGGCACCCACCGATATGCGCGTGGCACTGAGCCTCAACGGCCTGGCCGTTATTGGTGTAGGTCTGGCGCCAGGTGGTCTGTTCGCGCTCTGTGCGCAGGTGATCGGTTAGCTGAAGTGCCGTTTCGGGCAACGAATCAGGCGTTTTTTCGTTCCAGACCGCAATCTCGGCCTTTGCCGCCGAAGTCCGGTCGTTTCAGGGGATTTCGGCTCCGAATCACGACGCCATAAAGCCCCGAATCCAGCTATTGCGCAACGCACAAACCGCCGGTATAGTGCTCGACCTCGGCTGCGGGGTGGAGCAGTCTGGCAGCTCGTCGGGCTCATAACCCGAAGGTCGCAGGTTCGAATCCTGCCCCCGCTACCACCGCTATCGAGAGCCCGGTCTCGCTTGCAGACCGGGCTTTTTTTATGCCTCGAG
>JBCCBB010000092.1:0-10587 GCA_039814545.1 Pseudomonadota bacterium | reverse complement strand
CAGCATCGACGCGGTGCAGGCATGGTTGCGGACGCTGGCGGGGGCCAACTGACGAGAGACGATGCAAGACCAAAGCAACAACCTCGATCTCGGCATCATCGGTAACTGCCAGATCGCCGCCCTCATCGACAGCCGCGCGCGTATGGTTTGGGCCTGCTGGCCTCAGCTCGATGCCGACCCCGTGTTCTGTCGCCTGCTGCAGTCGGACACCGTGCAAGCCGACCCCGACACACCCGGCAGCTACGCCGTCGAGCTCGACCGCTTCTCGCACAGCGAGCAGCGCTACCTGCGCAACACGGCCATCATCGAGACCACGCTTTACGACGACCAGGACGGCGCCGTGCGCATCACGGACTTCGCGCCGCGACATGCCTACCTGGGTCGCATGTACCGGCCGATTATGTTGCTGCGTCGCATCGAGATAGTGGCTGGCGCGCCGCGGATCCGGATCCTGCTGCGCCCCGCGCACGACTATGCGGCATCGGCACGCAACCGCGTGCGCGGCAGCAACCACATTCGCTACGTGGGCGACGGCGAGCACACGATGCGGCTCACCACGGACGCCTCCATCAGTCGAGTCATCGACGGCTCGTGGTTTGTGCCCGATCGAACGCTGCATCTGATCCTCGGGCCCGACGAGAGCGTCACCGAGTCACCCGCCGAATGCTTCCGCACCAACTTCGACGCCACACGCGACTACTGGCAAAACTGGGCACGCGGCCTGTCGATTCCGTTCGAATGGCAGGCGGCTGTGATTCGTGCGGCCATCAGCCTCAAGCTCTGCACCTTCGAGGACACGGGCGCCGTTGTTGCAGCCGTCACGACGTCACTGCCCGAGGCGGCCGACAGCGGGCGCAACTGGGACTACCGCTTCTGCTGGCTGCGCGACAGCTACTTCGTGGTGCACGCGCTGAACCGACTCGGCGCGACGAAGACCATGGAGGCCTACCTCGGCTACATCACGGCACTCGTGGCCGACATGCCCGCCGACGGGCTACAGCCCGTTTACGCCATTAACGGCGACGCGGACCTCACAGAACGCACCGTCGATTCGCTGGCCGGCTACCGCGACATGGGCCCCGTGCGCGTCGGCAACCAGGCCTTCGAACAAATCCAGCACGACGTCTACGGCGCCGTGGTGCTCTCGGCCACGCAGCTGTTTTTCGACGAGCGCCTGGCCAACCCGGGCGGCCCAGCGATGTTCGAGCGGCTCGAGATTCTGGGCGAACAGGCCGTCGCTGTGCACGACCAGCCCGATGCGGGACTCTGGGAGTACCGCGGGAGGAAACGCGTGCACACGTTCTCAACGCTCATGTGCTGGGCGGCCTGCGACCGACTCGCGCACATCGCGCAGCAACTGGCGCTGCGTGACCGCGCCAAGTACTGGCGCGCGCACGCGGACACGATTCGCGGTGTCATCGAGCGCGAGGCCTGGGACGAGGCGCAACAGGCCTACACAGAAAGCCTGGGCCGCCCGGAGCTCGATGCGAGCCTGCTCATGATGCACGAGCTCGGCTTCGTCGCCGCCGACGACCCGCGTTTCGTCGGCACCGTGCGCGCCATCGGTGCCGCACTCAAGCGTGGCCACCACCTGTTCCGCTATAACGCCGCAGACGACTTCGGCGAGCCCGAGAACGCCTTCAACATCTGCACCTTCTGGTACATCGAGGCGTTGTCGGCCATGGGTGAGCACGCCGAGGCGCGCGAGATGTTCGAGCACATCCTCGACTGTCGCAATCCGCTGGGCCTGCTCTCCGAGGACATCAACCCGGACGATCTGAATCTCTGGGGCAACTTCCCGCAGACCTACAGCATGGCCGGCATCATCAACGTCGCCATGCGGCTATCACGAAGCTGGGAAGACGCGCTGTGACGACGCCATGAGTGATACCGGCAACCTCATCATCGTCTCCAACCGCGTCGCCAAGCCCAAACCTGGCGGGCGCGCCGCGGGCGGCCTCACGGTCGGCATCTTGGGCGCGCTGCGCGACCAGGGCGGCACCTGGTTCGGGTGGAGCGGCAAGCTCGTCGATCGAGAGCCGCGCGATGCCCAGATCAGCGAGCACGACAACATCCGCTTCGCGACGATCGACCTCAAGGGCGAGGACTACGAGTCCTACTACAATGGCTTCTCCAACCGCGCGCTCTGGCCCTTGTTTCACCACCTGCTCGCGTTCTTCTCGTTCGACCGCGCTGACTTCGAGGGTTACTTTCGGGTTAACCAAATCTTCGCGCGCAAGCTTGTGCCGCTGCTCGAGCCCAACGACACGATCTGGATTCACGACTACCACCTGATCCCGCTTGCGGGCGAACTGCGCAAAGCCGGGGTGCGCAACCCGATCGGCTTTTTCCTGCACGTACCCTTTCCGGGGTACGACATGCTCGAGAGCCTGCCCAACCACGAGTTCCTCGTCCGTTCGATGTGCGCCTTCGATGTCGTCGGCTTTCACACGCAGCGTGATCTCGACTCCTTTCACGAAGCCGTTCGACAGCCGAACATCGGTGGCACCGTCGACAGCGACGGCCGCATCCATATCGGCGGTGGCAGTCTATTTGCGGGCGTGTTCCCGATCGGCATCGACGTCGGTGAGGTCTCGGACCTCGCAGACAGCATGTACGACGACGACGAAGTCACCGCCATGCGCCAAAGCCTCGACGGTCGCGACATGATCATTGGCGTCGACCGGCTCGATTACTCGAAGGGCCTCGCGCTTCGGTTTCGCGCCTACGAACGCCTGCTCGAAAACCATCCCGCGCACCGCAAGCACCTGACGCTCATGCAGATCGCGCCGCCGACCCGGGTCGGCATCCGCGCCTACGACGAGATCCGCAATGAGCTCGAGCAAGCCTCGGGACAAATCAATGGGCGGTTCGCCGACACGGACTGGGTACCCATCCGCTACCTCAACAAGGGCTTCTCGCGCGCCACGCTCATGGGTTTCTTCCGCTCGGCGCAGATCGGGCTCGTGACGCCGGTTCGCGATGGAATGAACCTTGTGGCCAAAGAGTACGTGGCCTCGCAGGACCCCGACTCACCGGGCATGCTCGTGCTCTCGCGACTCGCGGGTGCCGCCCACGAATTAGACGCGGCCGTGCTCGTGAATCCTTATGATATCGACGACGTCGCCGACGGCATCAACCGCGCGCTGGTCATGCCCGTCGAAGAGCGACGCGAACGACATAGCGACATGATGGCCCTGCTGCGTCGCAACGACATCACGGCGTGGCGGCAGCGCTTTGTGGAAGCGCTGCTCGCGGAGCGAAAGACATGAAACTGGCTACAGCCGAGAAGCGCTGGCTCATCGCCGATATCGGCGGCACCAACTCCCGGCTTGCCGTCTGGCACCCGGGCTCGGGCCGCGGCGAACTCGTCGACGTGCGCAAGCTCTCGAACGCGGCCTACGTGCAAATCGACGATATGCTCGGTTCCTACCTCGACGGCTACACGGGCGACACACCCGCGGGTGCTGTACTCGCTATTGCGGGCCCCGTGACAGGTGACACGATCAGCCTGCTCAACATCGACTGGTCCTTCACGGTGGCCGGGCTGCGTGAGCGCCTGGGACTCGGCGAGCTCGTCGTGATTAACGATTTCGAAGCGCTCGCGCATGTCGCGCCCGTGCTCCGTGACGATGAGTATCGACAGATCGGCCGTGGCAAATCCGACCCCGACGCGCCGGTCGTGCTCGTGGGCCCGGGTACGGGTCTCGGTGTGGCCAGCCTGATACCGACTCCGGACCGCCACATTGCGGTGCCCGGCGAAGGCGGGCACCGGAGCCTGGCGGCAGCCAGCACCGACGAAGCGCGCATCATTGAGACCGTGCGGAAACGCTACAGTCACTGCTCGGCCGAACGCGTCCTCTCGGGCGCCGGGCTCGCGATGCTGCACGAGATCCTGCACGACGAGACGCTCTCGGCGGCCGAGATCAGCCGCCGCGGCAAGGACGGCGACGCCAAGGCGCGCGCCACCTTCGAGCAGTTCTTCCTGTTACTGGGCACGGTGGCCGGTGACCTCGCGCTCACGCTGGGCGCCCACGGAGGCGTCTACATCGGCGGCGGCATTGTGCTCGCCAACATCGAGTTATTTGCCGAGTCCGGATTTCGCGAGCGCTTCGTCGACAAGGGGCGGTTCCGCGACTATCTGGATGCGATCCCGACGCGGGTGATCACGCTCGACACGCCCGCACTCGTGGGCCTGGCGGGGCTCGTCGCGACGCTGTAGCCGTCAGGCTTCGAGCGTGCCTTCCGCGAAGCGCACGCTGTAGCCGCCAATCCACACGCGCGTCACCGCGCCGCCTCGTTTTTCGGCGCGAGCCTCAAGCGCGCTCGGTCGCCCCATCACCACGCCTTGCGTAATCGACCACCGCACATCGAGTGCGTCGCGCGTATCCAGCGCCGACAGCAAACCCACGAGCGCGCAGTTGGCGCTGCCCGTCGCGGGGTCTTCGGGGACACCGTCGTGCGGCGCGAACATGCGGGCGTCGAGCCGCTCGCGGTCGCCATCGGGATCGAGGCGAACGTAACAGTGAATATCGGTGTTCATGCCCTGGGCCAACGCTGCATCGATCGCTGCCGTGTTGACCTTGGCCCGCACCAGCGCTTCCGGGCTGGCCAGCTCGACCATGAGAAACGGCAGACCCACCGACGCCTCTTGCGGCGGATGGGTATCGGTCACGATGTCGTCGAGAGCGAGCCCGAGAATCGTGGCGAGCTGTTCAGCGGGCCAGGTGGCGCCCAGCGACAAGGCCTCTGGCGCTTCAAGCTCACACCAGGTTCCCGCGCTGCGCGACTCGATGCGCACGGGCACGCGGCCCGCACGCTCATCGAATACGACGTCGAGGCCGGTACCGATGTCACCGAACACGCCGCTCTCGGCCAGCACCGCCGCCGTGCCGACATTGGGGTGCCCGGCGAACGGCACTTCGCGCGTCGGCGTAAAGATGCGCACCGTAAAGACCGCATCGCTGCCCGCAGGCGGCGCACTAACGAACGTCGATTCCGAATAATTGAACTCGCGCGCGATGCGCTGCATGGTCGCCGCATCGAGGCCATCGGCGCCCGTCACCACGGCCAGCGGATTGCCACCAAAGCGCTGCGACGTGAAGACGTCGACGATCGTGAAGGCAAGCCGCGTCATTCAGGGATTGTCGTCGTCGTCATCGGTCTCGCCCTCCATTTCGGCAAGCCGCTTGTCCATCTCTTCCTTGCGCGATTTGGCCAGGTCCTCAACAGCTGCGGCCTTCTCCATCGGCTCCTTGAGCTCATCGGCGATGGGCGTATCGCTCTGGTCGCTGGCTGCTGCGTCCTCGTCGTTAATGATGACTTCGGACTCACCACCGCAGCCGGCGGCCAGCATCAGGACTACGGCGAGTGCCGCAAAACGGGAATGGCGCATATCAGGTCTCCCTCAGGGTCAGAGGCGCGCGAGAAACGCGCCCAATAATTCGTTGATCACGGGCAGTGCAGTGCCCAGGCGGTGGTCGGAGTCGACGAGATGCAGCGCGACCACGTGTTCACGTGCGAAGCGGATGCTGTTCTCGACAGGCACCACGTCGTCGTGCCAACCATGCACGACTTCCATGGGGCAGTCCGGCGCGGGCGGCGTGACGGCATCAAAGCCTTCCATGTGGAACGCGGGCGCGAGGACGAAGACGCCCGCCGGTGTGACCGCTTGTGCCGCAGCCGTGGCGACGTAGCCACCCATACTCGAGCCCACGAGCACTACACGCCCCTCGAGCCCCGATAGTGCGGCCACGAGCTTGTCGACGCGCGGCTGAGGCTCGCGCATACCCTGGTAGTCGATCGAATCGACAACGGCGCCGGCCGCTCGGGCGACCTCGGCCATTTCCTGGATCTTGGTGCCCCAGGGGCCCGATTCGAGGCCGTGCGAAAACACGACGTGATCAATGGACATGCGCGCCGAAGCTCCGTGACGGATTGATGCCGCATCGTGCCCCGCCGCGATTGCGGGCGTCAACGCGGCGGCATGCCCCACACCAGCAGATCGGCATCGACACGCCAGGCGTAGGTCGCCATGGCGATGCGGCCGCGGTCGACGACCACCCCCTCGGCGCGCAGGCGGTCGCGTTGCTCGCGCCCCGCGGGTGAGTCCAGCGCCAGCCGGATATCACCTTTGGAATTCACGACGCGGTGCCAGGGCACCTCACTGCCTTCTGGCAGTTCTCGCAACACCCGCCCCACTTCGCGCGCGCCGCGTGGCAGCCCGGCAAGCTTGGCCACATCGCCGTAACTGGCCACACGACCCGCCGGAATCTGACACACGGCGTCGCGGATGCTCTGTTCGCGTTTCGCGCGTTCCGGGGTCACTGCTGGCCCACCCCGCGCAGACGCGCGCGAATGTCGTCGCGGGCGCTTTGCAGGATGGAGTCGCGATCAAGACCGTCGAGAATATCGCGCACGACCTGTTTCGGGCCCGCCTCGCCCCAGGAGCAACCGGCGGCCAGGTAGTTGCGCGCGACCTGTCCGACGACGTAGGTGCCGTAGTAGGCCACCGCGCCCTGCGCGCCTGCCGTCACGAGCGTCGACAGGCCGGCCGTGCCCACCTTGAACGCGCTCGACACGAAGTGCACGGCCCAGACCGTGCCCATGAGCGCCAGTGCCTCGGTGCTAATCACACGCACGAGCTGCCCGGCCTCATTCCGCGAGAGCGGCAGCGCAAACACGCGCGACAGATGCACCACCATACCGACGTCGATGGCCGCGGCCGCGAACAGGTCGGCGACCGGCAACGGGTTCACGGCGACGGCCACACCCTTGGCGATGCAGTAAGTGCGCACGAGCTCATCGGCAATCTGGCCGCGCGCCTCGAGCAAGCGTTGCCCCACCTTGTCGGACAGGTCGGCCGCGAACAGCGACGCGTTGAGCGCCGCCAGCGTCTTGCCCTCCTGCTCGGCGATGCGCCAGAGCCGCTCGCGCAAATCACCCAGGTCAGGCGCACGCGCGCGCGTCGTCGTGGTCTCATTGCCGTCCGCGTCCTGGGCCACAACCGTGACGGGGGACGGGTTGGCCGCAATCGCGATGATGCGGTCCTCAGGCAGCAGGTCCTCGGTGTGTTGGGCCAATGCCTCGAGCAACAGCCCGCGCTCCTCGTCCGTGTATCGATCGGCTTTGTTGAGCACCAGCAAGATCGGCGGGCCCAGCTTCGCGAGCGTCTCGAGCGCGCGAAACTCGCTGTCCGTGAGGTCGCTGTCAACGCAGAACAGGATGATGTCCGCGCGGCGCGCCACTTCCTCGGCCATCTGCTCGCGCGACTCGCCGTCGGCTTCGTCGATGCCGGGCGTGTCGATAACGAACAGACCGCCTGCCGGACGTTCGTCGAGTGCGGCCATGGCCGTCGAGCGCGTTTCGCCGTGCAGTGCGCTGACGCTGAAGACATCCTCGCCCACGAGCGCATTGAGCAGCGACGACTTGCCTGTGCTGACCCGGCCGAACGCCGCGATATGCAGGTGGCCCTGCTCGAGCTTGTCGAGCATGGCACGCACCTGCGCGTAGTCGTCGGACAGGGCCGCGCGCAAGGGCGCCGGCAGCCGCTCGTCGTCGAGCAGCTCCGTCAGCGACTCACGCGCGAGCGCCAGGTTGTGCGCCCCGCCGTTGCCGGGCTCAGCGGTCGTCGCGTCGCTCGGATTGGTCGAGCGCCAGCCGCGCCACACGGCGGACACCCTGTTCCAGATACTCATCGAGTCCCTCTTCAACGGCCGCCGCGGCAGCCTTGGCGGAGAACGCGCCCTCGCGCTCGAGCGAGGCCGAAAGGCCCCGGCCCACGGCATCAAAGATCAAGCCATAAGCCACACTGTGCACGAGCCCGCCAGCGATCGTGCCGACCCCCGGAAAGGCCTTGAGACCATTGCCCGCGATGGCCAGCGCCACCGGTAGCGCCTTGCCCACGCGGCTTTGGCTTAGGTCCAGGAACTGCTCAACTTCGATGTCACGCGCCTGCTGGCCGTACAAGCGACACAGGTCCTTGGTCATCTGCGTGCCGATGTAACCCTGGATCACGATGTCGGTACCGGGTGTCACGGCAGCCAGCGCACCGAGCACGGCGCGACGCGTGGCCCCGCGCACGATCTGTTCCGCGCGCTGTGTGCGGTAGTCGGCTTCGGCACGCGCAAGCTTCTCGGCGGCCAACGTAAGCAGGGCGTGCTCGCGCAACGCATTGACGGTGCCGAGGTCGCCGCCGAGCAGTTCCTCAAGCGCCAGCACGAGCTGACTGAGATCACTGGCGCGCTCGCGCGTCTGCGTCGCCTCGCCGCCCGTGCCATCGTCACTGATCACGGTTTCGTCACCGCCCGCGATCGTCACGACGAGTGCTTGCGGCGCCGCGACATCACCGGCCGGGGCGCCCAGTCGCTGCTGCAAGCGCTCGAGCAGCTGTGCGCGCTCCGCGGCGTCGTAACGGTCCGCTTTGTTTAAGGTCACGATCAGCGGCTTGCCGATGTCGCGGAGCTTCTGCAGCGCCTCGACCTGTTGGCGATTGAGATCGCCGTCGGTGACAAAGACCACCGCGTGCGCACGCCGCGCCTCATCGAGCATGGTGGCATCGAGTTCACGACCGACAGCTTCAAGCCCGGGCAGGTCCGCAATAGTGATCTCTGCCCCCGTCTGCGCCTGCCAGCGGTGACGCGCGATCTCGGTTGTGCTGCCCGCGAGCGGGCTGACCTCGATCGTGGCACCCGGCAACAACGCGCGGGCCAGTGACGACTTGCCCGTGCTGACTTCACCGTAGAGCGCAATCGTCAGCTCGCTGCCGGCACGCTGCGCGTCGAGCAGCGTCAGCTCTTGCGCGGCTGCACTCGCGTCAACGCCCTCCGAGACCACATTGTCGAGCCGATCGCGCAGCGCCGATTCGTCGAGCGCAGGGACTTCGGCGGGCGGCTTCACCCGCGAGCGCGGTGCCAGTAGTCGCCAGCCCAGCCAACCGAAGAAGGCGACGACGCCGAGAATGCCGACGCCGGCTGCGATCCGAAACGCTAGCGGCGCAGTCAGCAAACGCGCCCAGAGATCGATCGCCGTATCCGTGAGCGCGAACACGAGCCAAAGCGCCATGAGAAACGTCAGCCCGAGCACGATCATCGCCGCAATGCGCAACGCACCACCGAGCTTCATGTCGCCCGCCTTCGTGTCATGAACGCAATACTCAGTGCGACACCCAGGGGTAGCAGCCGTTCCACCCAGTCACCCGGGGTGTTGGGCAGTGCATTGGCGACAACCGTCAGTCCGAACCCACTGAGCAGAACCGCCAGCGTTGCCGACGGCGACAGTTGCCAATCGCTGAGACGGGCCACAAGCAGCGGTCCGAATGCCGAGCCCAACGCGTGCCAGGCGAACAGCACGCGCGAGAAGATATCCGCGGGGACAAACAAAGCAATCGCCGTGGCCGTGCCCGCCAGCACGATGACGACCACGCGCGCGAGGCGCGGCGCGTCTTCGGCAGAGGCGTCCTCACCGCGCCAGTCGTGCGCAACGGCCGCGGCGGCGGCCAGCAGCTGGCTGTCCGCCGTCGACATGATGGCCGACAGTACGGCCGCGAGTGCGACACCGCCGATGACGGGCGGCAGCAAGGCCGACGCCGCGACGAACAAGGCCTGCTCACCGTCGGGAACGGTCGCGTACAGCGCGCGCGCGGCGAGTCCCAGCGCGAGCATGCCCGTGTAGACGACGAGCGCCCAGCCGATCGCGATCGCGCGGCCGCGCCGTAGCGCCGCGTCATCGGACAGCGCCATGAAGCGATTCACGACATGCGGCTGGCCCGGATAGCCCAGGCCGATACCGAGCGTACCCAGGATGAAAGCGATCCCCAGCACACCGGGCTGGTCGCGCACGATTGACCCCGACAGCGCCGCGTCCCAGGCCGTCGGTGTCGCCGAAACCGCCGCCACGGCGACTACGGGCAACACCACAGCGACGAGCATCATGGCGAGCGCCTGGAGCGCATCCGTGACACTCACGGCCCAGAACCCACCGACCAGCGTGTAAAGCATTACGATGCCTGCACCGATGACCACACTGGTTTCGCGCGACCAATCGAAGTTGGCGGCGAACGCTTTGCCCGCACCGTCGAATTGCGCCGCGATGTAGAACAGAAAGCAAAAGCAAATGATTACGGCCGAGAGACGCAACAGCGGCAGCCGGGCCTCGCCCAGCGTGGCCGGCAGCACCACTTCGGACAGTGTGAGCTCGCCACCCTCGCGGGACAGTCGCCGCAGCCGCGGTGCGATCACGATCCAGTTGAGCAGGAAGCCGCCGAGTGTGGCCGGAAACAGCCAAAGCGCCGAGATGCCCCAGGCGTAAGCGGCGCCGCTGACACCCAACAAGGTCCAGGCCGAAGAGGAACTCGCGCTGGCCGACAGGCCCGCCACCCAGCCGCCGAGCTTACCGCCGGCCAGCAGAAAATCATGCGCATCGCGATTACGCCGCGATGCCCAGACCCCGATCCCGATGAGCAGCACGTTGTAGGCGAGCAACGTGTAGAGAACGGTGGTCTCGCGCGTCATCATGCTATGGTACCCGACGATGACGCGCCCCCGCGATAAGCGCCCCGGCTGGCAGTTCTGGATCGATCGCGGCGGT
>JBCCBB010000008.1:0-63832 GCA_039814545.1 Pseudomonadota bacterium | reverse complement strand
GTGCAGATGGGCCTTGCAGGTGCCGACGGCAACATCGAGTGCCTCGGCAACTTGTTCGTGGGTGTAGCCGTAGACCCCCGCGAGCACGAACACCTGTCGTGCACGCTCGGGCAGGCCCGCAATCGCCCGCTCCAGATCACTGATATCGTGCTCTGCGGGCGTCGCCGTCTGCGTCTCGGGATCCACGAGTCGCATGCGTTCCATTTCACGCTTGCGGCTGCGCATACGCCCCAGCACCACGTTGACGGCAATCCGGTGCAGCCAGCTTGAGAAGCGGCTGTCACCGCGAAAACTGTCGATCTTGCGCCAGGCCTGCACGAAGGCGTCCTGGGTGGCGTCCTCAGCTTCTGCCCGGTTCGCGGTCATCCGAAGACACAGCGCGTAAATATGCGGCACGTGGGTGCGGTACAGCCTTTCATAGGCTCGCGTATCGCCACTCGCGGCCAGCGCAACATCGTCTTGCGCCGTGTCTTCCTGCCTTTCTGCGCTCATCGTGAGCAGCATAGCTGATCCCTGTTAACACCGCGGTTATGTGCCGCGCTCAATCGTTCAGAATTCGACACTAAGATGCGGTCCGGGCGCCAAGGGTTTAGTGGGGGGCGCGCGTTGTCTGAGTGGCGATTCTGCTATCATCGATCAAACCCGCCGGAACAATAACAATGACAAGCCAGCAATCACGGCCCCAGCGATGAGTCACCCGGAAAAGCCGAGCCGACTGCGCATCCTCTACCTGGGCGAATTGTCAGTTCCGGCCCGCTCCCTGATCCGCGAACTCGTGGCGCTGCCCGAGATCGAATCTGTGGTCGAACTCACCGACCCGGACATGCTCGCACACCGCGTCAGCGAGTCGGCCCCCGACCTGTTGCTCGTCGACTTCGGCATTACCGAATCAGCAGCAGAACGCTACCGGCCACAGACGCTCATGCCGGAGATATCGGCCTGGCCTGTCGTGGCAATGACCTCCACGGAGCGCGAACAGCGCGGCATTCGTGCTGTGCTGCACGGCGCACAGACCTATCTCTGCGTGGAGCGCGCCGACACGATGCGCCTGCGCCAGGTGCTCGTGCAGTGCCGCGACCAATTCGACTTCATCGACACGCTCGCCGGCCGCAGTGAAGTGCTCGCGACCGTCATGGAAGGCATTCAGGACGGCGCAGTGGTCATCAACCCGGCCGGTCGTGTGGTGAGCATCAACCCGGCGGCACGTGCGATCCTCGGCATGGGCCGCGATGCCTGGCCCGACCCGGATTGGCCGGCGCGCTTCTGCACGCGCGACGCGGCGTCCGGACGCCTGCTGCCGCTGCCCGACCGCGTGCTCTCCCGCGTGCAGCGCGGCGAGCGTTTTTCGGAGCTCGCACTCTCACATCGCAGCGAAGACGGCATCGACCGCGTGCTGTCGGTCAACGGCCGCGGTCTGTTCGGTCGCAACGGCGCACTCATCGGCGGGCTCGTCAGCTTCCGCGACATCACGGAGCGCTTTGCACGGGACCGCGCGATCACCCGGTCGACGCTCTACGACGAGCGCACGGGCATCGCCAACCGACGCCTGTTTGCCGACCAGCTCGAACAGGCTGTGGCGCGCGCCCAGCGCACGCAGCGCACTTTGGGTGTGCTCTTCATCGACATCGACCGCTTCCGCAGCATCAATGACGCACATGGCCACGACGTGGGCGACGCGCTGCTCACGGCCGTCGCGGCACGCCTTCAGGCCGTGCTGCGCCAGGGCGACCTGCTGGCCCGCTGGGGCGATGACCAGTTCGTTGTGGCACTCGAAAACCTAACGGGTCCGCGCGACGCCGCGGCCGCCGCGCAAAAGGTGGTGCGCGGCGTTGCAGAGCCGTTCCAGTTCGACGGGCTCAACCTGTTTGTGACGAGCAGCGTGGGTATCGCGCTGTTCCCCGAGGCCGGTGAAAACGCCGACGCGCTCGTGCGCGCCGCGGATCGCGCGATGTACCAGGCCAAGCGCGCGGGTGGCGCGCGCATGCAGTTCTTCTCGCGCTCACAGACCGAGCACGACGGCGACACCGCAGAACTTGAAGTGGGCATCCGCCACGCGCTGCTGCGCCGTGAGCTCACGCTGCGCTACCAGCCGCGTGTGAATCTCTCCACGGGTCGGCTTATGGGGCTCGAGGCATTGCTGCGCTGGCAGCACCCACGCTTCGGTTTGCTGCCGCCGGCGCGCTTCTTGTCACTGCTTGAATCGAGCGGGCTCATTCATTCCGTAGGCGAGTGGATCATCGAGTCGACGGCAGCGCAGCTACACGCCTGGCAGCAACGCTACCCCGTGCCCGACCTGACCATCTCGATCAACCTTTCGCCACTGCAACTCACGGGCGGCCGACTTGTCGAGACGGTGCAGCGCGCCATCGAGGACCACACGCTCGACCCGGGCTGCCTCGAGTTCGAATTGGGTGACGGCGCCGCCAGCCTGCAACGCCCGCGCGAAGTGGAAACGCTCAAAGCGCTGCGCAAGTTTGGCGTGGGCGTCACGCTCGACCACTTCGGCACCCACGACATTTCGTTTGCGGCGCTCGACACGACCGTGGTCACGAGTTTCGTGCTGCACCAGTCGCTGATCCAGGACGTCACGGAAAACGAAGCCCACCAGCGCATCGTGCGCGCGGCCATCGCCATGGCCGAAGGGCTCGACGTCGACATTGCGGCCGAGGGCGTCGAGACGCAGGACCAGCTCGCGTTCCTGCGCGAGTCGCGTTGCGGTGGTGCACAGGGCTACTACATCAGCCGCCCTATGGACGCCGAGAAGGTCAACAAGCTGCTGCATACAGAATCGCTGGGCGGCCGCCTGCTCGAGTCGGTTACGGCCGCCTGACACCCGCAGCACAATGACCGATCAACACCCGCGCGACGTGAAGAGCTACGTCAAGCGGCCGGGTCGTATGACGCCGGCGCAGCAGCGTGCGCTCGACACCCTGTTACCCGAACTGGGCTTGCCCGAACCCGATGCCAAGCTCGACCCGGCGGACGTGTTCGGACGCAGCGCCCCATTGCTCGTCGAGATCGGCTTTGGCAACGGCGACAGTCTCGTCGACATCGCGGCCGCACAACCCGACTGGAACGTGTTGGGCATCGAAGTTCACGAGCCCGGCATTGGCCACTGTCTGCTCATGGCCGAGCGCGCCGGGCTGCAGCATTTTCGTGTCTCGCAGTACGACGCCGTTGCCGTGCTTACGCACCAGCTGCCGCGTGCGAGCGTCACGCGCCTGAACCTCTACTTCCCGGACCCCTGGCCCAAGAAGCGCCACCACAAGCGCCGGCTGGTGCAGCCCAGATTTCTCGAGCTTGTGGATCGCGTGCTGGCACCTGAGGGCGCGCTGCACATCGCCACGGACTGGGAAAACTATGCAGAGCAGATCGACGCGGTGCTATCCGCTGACGCGCGATTGCGTTGCGCAGTGCGCCGCGAACACAGCGGGGAGCGCCCCTACGAGCGGCCGCAGACGAAATTTGAGCGCCGCGGCCTCAAGCTGGGCCACCGCATCTGGGACTGGTGCTGGCAGCGGGCAGGCTAGCCCAGCAGCACGAGCGCCCCGTCAACCACGTACTGCACGGCCAGCGCCACAAGCACGACCCCGAACAGTCGGCTGACGACGTTGGCGCCTGTTTCACCCATCACTCGCATGACCGGGGTCGTCAGCAGCATGAGCACGAGCGCGATGGCCAGAACCAGCATCGCCATGGCCATGAGCCCGAAGAACTCGGGCCAGCTGTCGCCCATCTCCACAAGCAGCAGCAACAGCGTGGCCAGCGCCCCAGGCCCCGCAATGAGCGGGAACGCCAGCGGAAACACCGAGATGTCCTCGCGGTAGCGCGCCTCGTCCTGTTCCCGGACTGTCGTCGAACGCAGGCCTGACTGGCGTGCGAACACCATGTCCACGGCCATAAGGAACAGGAGGATGCCGCCTGCGATCTTGAACGCGGCCACGGACACACCCAGCGTTTCGAGCAGGCGCTGGCCGGCGAGTGCGAACACCCAGAAGATGATGGCCGCCAGCACAACCGACTTGACCGCCATACGCCGCCGGAAGAGTGGCTCCGCACCCCGCGTCAACGCGCCGAAAATGGGCACGAGCGTGATGGGCTCCACAACCACAAACAGCACGACGAAATGGCGCAGCAATTGTTCGATGAATGGCGTCACGGCAGGGCTCTGAAAGGGTGGGGAGACGTGTCTCGCGCGCGCAGTATAGGGCCGCGTCAGCGCTTTTCCAACGGTCGATTGCGGCCTCCCGGGCGGCCGTTGGCGTTGCGTGTCGAAGGAGCGTATAACAACTTTGAAAACAGGTGAAACGAGCTTCCCGCGGAAGCAGTAGCGGGAGCGTTGCCAGGGGGTAGCAGCATGACCGCAGTGAATCCCAGGGTGGGACGTTGGTATCGCAGGCCCGATCGCGGTCTGTTCGAGGTTGTGGCCGTGGACGAGGCGGCCAACACGATCGAAATCCAGTACTTCGACGGCACGGTGGCCGAGATCGACGCGGAAAACTGGGGGCGAATGGTCATTCTGGCCGTCGCAGCCCCAGAAGACTGGAGCGGCGCTATGGACGTGAACCGTGCAGACGCCGTTGACGACGTCGACGGGCGCCCACCCCATGACTGGTCCGACCCACTCGAAGTAATCGAGCGCGAGCGCGACTACGGTATCGAGCTTATTCCGGATTGACGGCGCGGGCTGTCGGCTGCTCGCCGACGAGTGCGTCGTGGCGCCTTGCGACGAACGTCGCGAGGATGATCGCGGGCACCCCCAGTGCCGCCGCGTAGAGGAAGAACCCAAACCAGCCCAGCGACTCCTGCACGTCGCCCGAGTACCCGGCTGTGAACTTGGGCAGCAGCGCCATAAATGATGACAGCAACGCGTATTGCGTCGCAGTGAAGTCTCGATTGGTCAGGCTCGACAAGTAGGCGATAAGCACCGTGCCACCGAAGCCCTGCGCAATGTTGTCAGCACTAATCGTCAGCGCCAGCATCCAGAGCTCCGCACCCACCTGGCTCATGGCCGCGAAAAACAAGTTTGTGCTCGCGATGAGCACCGTCGCAATAATCAGGCAACGCGCCACGCCGTAGCGCACGACAGCCCAGCCGCCGAGACCCACGCCAAAGAGTGTCACCCAAAGCCCGTAGACTTTGGCCACCGTTGCGACCTCAGATTTCGAAAAGCCGATCGCGAGGTAGAACGGATTCGCAAGAATCCCCAACACGTAGTCGCTGATGCGATAGAGCGACACGAAGGCAAGAATGACAAACAGGTAAGGACCAAACCGCTGGAAAAAGTCCTCGAACGGTTCAACGACGGCGTGGCGGAACCAGCTCGCAACTTTGTCCGAAAACTGCTGGCCTTCGTAGGTCAGTGTCCGCAGTACTGCCGGTTCGGGGCACAACAGCGTCGTGATGATGCCGAGCACCATGGCGCCCGCCATGACGCGATAGGTCAGCTCCCAGCTCGCGTAGTCGGCGAGGTACAACGCCCCCGCCATGCTGATGAGCAACGAGATCCGGTAGCCGTACTGATAAGCAGCCGCGAGTACGCCTTGCATGTCGTCGGGCGCCGACTCAATGCGGTAGGCGTCGATGATGATGTCCTGCGTCGCGGACAGGAACGCAACGGCCAGCGCCACGATTGCGAACACAGCGATATCCTCGGTGGGACTCGTCGACGACATGACAACCAGACTCAAGGCAATTGCGATCTGCGCCAGCAACAGCCAGCTGCGTCGGTGTCCGAGCAGCTTGCACAACACCGGTAAGCGCAGCGAGTCGATGAAGGGTGCCCAACAGAACTTCAGGCTGTAGGCGAAACCGAGCCACGCGAATGTGCTGATGGTGCTGCGTTCGACCCCCGCGTCTTCGAGCCAGGCGGACAACGTCGAGTAGACGAGCGGAAACGGCAGTCCCGAAGAAAAACCCAGGCCGAAGATAACGATGACCTTCTGCTGCAGGTAGTAGCGCCAGGAGGTCGGAGTTTCCGCGTCTGCCTGGGGCTCCGTCGTTTCTGTGGTCACACGCAGCTCAGAGTTCGAAGTCGTAGTCGACGGTCACAGGCGCGTGATCCGAGAAGCGCGCATCGCGGTAGATGTCCGTGGCGGTCACACGCCCGCGCAGGCCCGGCGAGGTGATGTGGTAGTCGATGCGCCAGCCCACGTTGTTGTCCCAGGCGCGACCGCGGTTCGACCACCAGCTGTACTCGTGTGCTTCCTGCGGCAGCTCGCGGAACGCATCGACGAAGCCCGACTGGTGGATCATGGTGTCCATCCAGGCACGCTCTTCGGGCAGGAAGCCCGAGTTCTTCTGGTTCGACTTCCAGTTCTTAATGTCGTCCTTGGTGTGGGCGATGTTGTAGTCGCCGCAGAACACGTACTCACGTTTTCGGCGACGGGTCTTCTTCATGTGCGCCAGGAAGTCATCCAGCATGCGCATCTTGAAGGCCTGGCGCTCATCGCCCGAAGTGCCCGAAGGCAGGTAGACCGACGCCACGGCCAAACCTGACAGCTGCACCTCTAGGTAGCGCCCCTCGCGGTCGTAGTCTTCGATACCGAGCCCGCGCACGACCTTGTCGGGTTTGTGGCGGCTGTAGATCGCCACGCCGCTGTAGCCTTTCTTCTCGGCGTCTTCGTAGAAGCTGTGGAAGCCCGCCGGGCGAAACACGTCGTCGACGAGCTGGTGTTCCTGCGCCTTGGTTTCCTGGATACAGACCACATCGGCGTGCTGCGCCGCGAGCCATTCGAAAAAACCTTTGCGCGCCGCAGCGCGGATACCGTTGGCGTTTAGCGAGATGATGCGAGTCATGGCGGGCGGCATAATAGCAGACGCTTTCAGACTGCCCGCAGGTGCCTTCCATGCCACAAACCCCGAATTCGTTCGTCGAGCTTGCGCTGTCACTCGATGCGCTGCGATTCGGCGAATTCACGCTCAAGTCGGGTCGTGTCAGCCCCTATTTCTTCAATGCGGGTCAGCTTGCGGGCGGCCGCGCGGCTGCGGCGCTGGGAAAGCTCTACGCAGCGGTCATCGCCGAGCAGTTTCCGACGGCTGATGTGCTGTTCGGGCCAGCCTACAAAGGCATCCCGCTGGCGGCCCTGGCCGCAGCAGCACTGGCCGAGCACAAGGACATCGACCTGCCCTACGCCTTTAACCGGAAGGAAGCCAAGGACCACGGCGAGGGCGGCAATATCGTGGGTGGCCCCCTGGCCGGGGACGTCGTGATCATCGACGACGTCATCACGGCGGGCACCGCGATCCGCGAGTCCGTGGAGATCATCCGGGCCGCAGGGGCCCGTGTGGCGGGCATTGTGATCCTGCTGGACCGCCAGGAACGGGGGACCGGCGAACTGTCGGCCGTCCAGGAAGTCGAACAGTCACTGGGCGTCAAAGTACGCGCCGTTGCGACACTCGAAGCACTCGTGACACATGTAAAACAGGGCGGAGACGCAGAGAAACTGCGGGCTTTGCTCGATTACCGCGCCCGCTACGGCATCGCGGAGCAGGGGATTTAGCGCCAAAACCGTGACGCACCTCTCCCTGAGGCGGGCCGGTTTCTGTAACATCGGAGGCCGTATGCGACGTTCTGGCAGGACAATTCTGGCGTCGGGGGCACTGGCCGCCCTGCTGGTCGCGGGGGCTCATGCTGCCGGGACCGTTTACAGCTGGGTCGACGAAAACGGGATCGTGCACTTCGGTGATTCGATCCCGCCCGAGTACGCCGAACAAGAGAAGCTCATCCTCAACCAGCAAGGCGTGGCCGTGGGCCGGATCGCCGGCAAGGCCACCGAGGAAGAGCTCGAGGCCATGCGGCTGGAAGCCGAGGCCAAAGCCCGTGAAGAACTCGCCCGCCGCGCCGACCGCGCGCTGCTGGCCACCTACCTCTCCATCAACGAAATTGAGCGCCACCGTGACCGCCGCGTCGAGCTGCTCGACGCCCAGTCCAAGGTGACCGAGCTCTACCTGACCAATCTGCGCAAGCGGCTTGTGTCGCTGCTCGACGAAGCCTCGCAGTTTAAGCCTTACACGGTGGACCCTGATGCGCCTATGATTCGCCCGGCCCTGGCCGACGACATCAAGCTCACCAAGGACCGCGTCGTCACCTACGAAGAGCGGCTGGCCACACACAAGCGTGAGGCCGACAACCTGCGTGAAGACTTCCGCGTCGCAATCGCGCGCTACTCCGAGCTCACCAGCCAAAACCGGCCCTGAGGCCGAGCCCGTCGCGCGTCAGTCGCGACCCGTGTGACCGAAGCCGCCCGCGCCCCGGTCCGAAGCCCCAAACTCCTCGACCACCGCGAACTCGGCCCGCACCACGGGTACGAGTACGAGCTGCGCGATGCGTTCGCCAGGCTCGATCGTGTAGGTGGTTGCACCCCGGTTCCAGATCGAGACGTACAGCTGCCCCTGGTAATCGGAGTCGATGAGCCCCGTGAGGTTGCCCAGCACGATGCCGTGCTTGTGGCCCAAGCCCGAGCGCGGCAACAGCACTGCGGCCAACCCCGGATCGGCCACGTGAATCGCGAGGCCGCTGGGCACGAGATGCGTATCACCGGGCGTGACTACGAGCGGTGCATCGAGGCAGGCACGCACATCCATGCCCGCCGAACCGTCGGTGGCGTACTCGGGCAAGGCGATGGTGTCGCCGATGCGCGGGTCAAGAATTTTGACTTCGAGACGCTGGCTCATGCTGCGCTCACTCGCTCGCCGATGAGCGCAACGAGCGACTGCGCCAGACGTGGCTTGGCTTCGCGCGCGAAGGCCTGCTCGCCGCCCTCCCAAAGCACCGTGACGGCATTGTCGTCGCGGTCGAAGGCAAGCCCGTCGCCCACCTGGTTGGCAATGATCATGTCGAGCCCCTTGCGCTCGAGCTTGTCGCGCGCGTTGGCGATGACGTCCGTCGTCTCGGCGGCAAAGCCGACCGCGAACGGCCTTGGCGAGCGCGCCGCTACACCGGCCAGGATGTCCGGATTGCGGGCCAACGCCAGCGACAGGCTCTCTTCGGTCTTCTTGATCTTCTGTGTCTCGAACGTCGCGGGGCGGTAGTCCGAAACGGCCGCCGCTGCGATGAACACATCTGCGCCCTCGATGATGGCGGCCACGGCCGCCTGCATCTCTTCGGCCGTTTCGACACTCAGGCGATCGATGCCTGCGGGTGCACCCAGCGATACCGGACCCGAAACAAGCGTGACCTGGGCACCTGCAGCCCGCGCGGCCTCGGCCATGGCATAGCCCATCTTGCCCGACGAACGATTGGTGAGATAACGCACCGGGTCGATGGGCTCGCGCGTGGGGCCCGCTGTGATGACGACGTGCTTGCCCGACAGCGGCCCGTCGACGGGACGCAGCAATTGCTCGGCAATATCGGTGGGTTCGAGCATGCGCCCGGCACCTACTTCGCCGCAGGCCTGGTCGCCCGAACCCGGGCCCAGAATGCGGACGCCGCGCGCTTCGAGCTTGGCGATATTGTCTTGCACAGCCTGGCTGGCCCACATCTGCCGGTTCATGGCCGGCGCGATGGCGACAGGTGCTTCGGTGGCCAGGCAGACGGTTGCGAGCAGATCGTCGCCGAGGCCTCCCGCGAAGCGGGCGATGAAATCGGCGCTGGCAGGCGCGATGATGACCTGGTCGGCCCAGCGGGCCAGCTCGATGTGGCCCATCGCGGCCTCGGCCTGCTCGTCCCAAAGGTCCGTCCGGACAAGGCGGCCTGACACGGCCTGGAACGTTAGCGGAGTCACGAACTCACGGGCGCCGGAGGTCATCACCACCTGCACCTCGGCGCCGCGCTCGATGAGCCGCCGCACGAGGTCGGGGCTCTTGTAAGCGGCGATACCACCCGTGACGCCGAGCAGCACTTGCGTCATGTCCGTCAGTTCCTGTCGGCCTGGCCGACTTGTCCCAGAGGCCGCGCAGTGTATCAGGCGCTTGGGGGAGGCCGGTAAACCTGTAACGGCGCGTTATATTCTTGGGATAGGTATGCGGAGCACATGGATGAATAGAATTCTCGCTGTAGTCGTTATCGGGTGCTTCGGGTTGGTGGCGTGTGACATCAAATTCGGCGAAGCCGCCCGGCCGGAGTCTTCGTCACTTGAACCTCCCATCGACGAGCTGGTTAGCGCACCCGTATCCGTTGACGAACTAAGGCTCGCGCTCAGTCGAAGTGATCCGCGTGACATCGCATTCGCATTGAACGAGGTCAGAAAGACTGCACAAGCGCCCGGCGTTCTAGAAATCATCGAATGCGCGTACACCCAGTGCGATGACCGCGACGACAATTGGGACCCTGCCGTGTTTGAGCGCGAATGGCTTCGGGTCGATCTGCTTTCTATTCTCAGCCGGAACTTGTACCCAGGGGGCGAACTGGATCGACGGTCAGGCTATCGCAGCGATGCCATTGCGTTCCTTGCGAGCGACGACCCGAGGGTCTTTCGCACCGCCATGACAGTTCTCGCTCGCGTGGGCCGTGACGAAGACACGGTTAGGCTCGAAGCGAAGGCGCTGGAAGTTTCGGATGATGTGAGTCTAAACATCGCAGTCGCGTCCTTGGCGAGCATGTCGAACGGTTCTGGTCGGCTGCCGGAAGCCCAACGCGCCATAGATCGTATTCGCGATTCTGTCGGCGAAAGACGGCGAGCGATGATTGACGACCTACTTGAGCAGATGCGTTGACGCCACCGTTGGTGCGACCTCATGTGAGTCGTTTCCTATCGGCCTTTACCACCTGTTCCCGCGGATGTAGCCGACCGGAGGCGCTCTGGTGGAGGCCGGTAAACCTGTAACAGCGCGTTATTTCTGGCCAAGCGCGGTGGCGTTGCTGCGCGCGATGATCGCCGCATGGACGACATTACCTGCCAATCCGACACCAGGCGCCGGCTCATCGGGGGCGACGCGCCGGCGCTGACAGCCCTGGCGCTGCTCGACGCAGTTTTGCCCCGGCAGGAGGCGCGCCAGGCGGCGGCCTGGCTGTCCCAATTCGGCGGCCTGCGGGCGCTGCTCCGGGCCAGCCCGGTCGCTCTGGAGGCGGCGCCCGGGCTGGGACCGGCCGCCACGGCCCGGATCAAGGCGCTGCAGGAAATCGCCCGGCGCTACCACACAGAAACACTCGTGGTGGGCCACAGCATCGCTGGCCCCGCCGACACGCGGCGTTTCCTGGCCGCGCGCCTCAAGGACCTGCCGTACGAGGTGTTCTGCTGCCTCTACCTCGACAATCGGCACCGCGTGCTGGCCTTTGAGCCCCTGTTTCGGGGCACCATCGACGGCACCAGCGTCTACCCGCGTGAGGTGGTCTGCCAGGCCCTGACCCACCACGCTGCGGCCCTCATCGTCGCCCACAACCACCCGTCGGGTGTGGCTGAGCCCAGCCAGGCCGACACCGACATCACACGGCGGCTGCGCGAGGCCCTGGCGCTCGTTGACATCCGGCTGCTCGACCACCTCGTCGTGGGTGACGGCACCGTGACCTCGCTGGCCAGCCGGGGCCTGATCTGAGGGGCTTTCCGGCCTTGATCCAGCCCCGTCGATCCGGTATAAAGTGCGGCTCTCTAGCGGGTAGCCCGTCGTTTGACGTGCCCTGCTGTCGACAGGGCCAGCCCCAGCGCGGGTTTAGGCCTCGGCACAGAAACTGAACCACCGCCATCGGCACGGGCCAAAAGGCCTGCGCGGCTGGCGCTGACACTACCGGGATAAGGTCATGTCCAAAGTCTGCCAGGTGACCGGCAAAGGTCCGATGAGCGGCAACAACGTCTCGCACGCGAACAACAAGACGCGTCGTCGTTTCCTGCCCAACCTGCACACGCACCGCTTCTGGCTCGAGTCCGAGAAGCGCTACGTCAAGCTGCGCGTCTCCAACAAGGGCCTGCGCATCATCGACAAGCACGGCATTGAGAAGGTCGTTGCCGACCTGCGCGCCGAGGGCCAACGCGTTTAACGCGGGCCTGACCACCGAGGAGCACCGAAATGCGTGAAAAAATCCGCCTCGTCTCGAGCGCCGGCACAGGCCACTTCTACACGACGATGAAGAACAAGCGTCTTCACCCCGAGAAGATGGAAACGAAAAAGTACGACCCCGTCGTGCGTAAGCACGTCATGTACAAGGAAGCGAAGATCAAGTAACTCGATCCTCGATTCCCGGCCGCAGCCAGCGGCCAAAGAAAAAGGGCGCCGCTGGCGCCCTTTTTCGTGCCCGACCGACAGGCTTGTCGCGCGAACAGGGTCTCAGGGTGGCGGCATCGCCGCGACGCGCTTGGCCACGCGGTTGGCAATCTCGGCCAGCGCTTGGTCCACGCTGGTCATGAAGTCACTGTAATCGCCGCCCGCGGCGGAAGGCGTAATGGAAAAACGCATGACTTCAGGCGCTGAGCCACTTGCGATCACCGCGCGGCCGCTCAGCGCCGCAGCACCGTTCGCTGACCGCAAGAAGCGGTCGAAACTCACGGTGATGACCAACTCGGCGTCGAACCCGCGCGGATGCGGCTGCACGAGCACCGTCGCGTCCAGTGCAGACTCCAGATGCCGCGCCAGCGCCAGTGTCACCGACTCACTGGGCGGTGACGCCCAGCGATGATCATCGTCGACGACGATACGATTGGCCCCGTCGGCGGATGCAATCAGGCTAGACCGCGCGTACGCCGGCAATTCGACGGACGGCAGGCTGATTCTCGGGCCGTTGTGGGTTGCTTCCACCGTGCTGAAGGGTGGGTCCAGCGTGTACAAGACCGGCTCGGGGCCACTGCCGCAGCCCGCCAGCCCAATGGCACCCAAGAGAAGCATTCGAGCTGAAAGCCGTTCAGTCATCATCGTCATCACTTGCCTAATATCAGTGCGTTGGGTTTTTGTTCGAGCCGCACGGCCAGGGCCGCCAGTGAACGAGAGGCGTCACGCAGCTCGCTGATGGCGTCTGCCAAATCCACATAGAGCGCCGAGTCCGGCGACAGACCCGCGAGCGTAACCTCGCCGGCCCGCGCAATCTCGTTCAAGCTGACGATGAGCTCGGGCAGCTGATCGCTGGCCTGATCGAGGTTCCCCGCAACTTGGCCTACTGCGGTGAGCGCCGCATTGAGCGTGTCCGGCAGCCCCTGCGCGGAAGGATTGCCGACCAGCGCATCAGCATTGTTGAGCAGGCTGATGAGCGAGCCGACGAGTTGGTCTAAAGGCAGGTCCGCCACATTGGCAACGACACGTTCCACGTTCTCGGTCACCGCACCAAGGTTAGTGCCGATGGTGGGCAAGGCTGGGAACGGTTGCGCGTCGAAGTTGACGACCAGGTTCTCGTCGGGCGGCGCCGCGTCATCGAGGAAACGAATCAGCTTGCGACCACTAAGAAGGTTGCCGGCGGCCAGCTGAACGCGCATGCCGGACCGCACCCAACGCGTGATGCTGGTCCGCAAATCTGCGTCCGACATGTTCTCAAGCCCAATGCGGTTCGGCTGTAACTCCAGTACCGCATAGACCACGGCATCGGTTCTCGTCACGTCGGAGAGGTCGAGCACGATGTCGCGGACGTTGCCGATTCGAATCCCCTGCCACTCGATCGGCGCGCCAATGCTCAGACCGCGAATCGAGTCATCGAACTGCACCATGAAATAGAACCCGCTGCCTTCGGGCGTAAAGTACTGACTCTCCACAGCGGCTTCGCGGTTCTTGTAGACAATAAATTCGGCGTCTGGGTCGAGCTCTGATGTGCCAATCGTGCGCCCGATGTCGCCGAACGCCACACCGCCCGCCACCAGGGACTGCAGCGAATCAAAATTTACGACCAAGCCATCCGTGCTGGCCTCCACGTTGACGCCCGACACGTTCCAGAAATGGGTCGCGGCGTTGACCAGCCGATCGTACGGCGCCTCGACAAAGGCGTCGTACTCGACGTAACCGAAGTCCTCCGAAAGGCTTTGATTCTCGATTTGCCCGACGCGTATGCGACGGAAGAACACCGGTGACCCGACACCAATCGAACCCGCGCTATCGACGCGCAAACGGTAGTGCGTGCCTGCCACGCCCGGCGGCGTCATGGGCTGCTTGTCCTGGCCAATGAAACGACGCTGTCGGCGCTCAGGCGCCTGATCCCAGTCAACCTCGATGTAGGCGCCGGAGAGCAGCGTGCTCAAGCCTGTGAAGCTCGTCCCCGAGATATCCGCCTTGACCACCCAGAATGCCGTGGTGTCGCCGAGGTAGGGACCCATGAACCGTTCCATCCTGGCGCTGACGACCACCGTTTCGAGATCTTCAGACAGGTGAACCGACTCTACCAATCCCACAACAACATCGTTGTGCTTGACCTCCGTCTTGCCAGCAGTGATGCCATGGCCTTTTTCGAACCGGATCTCCACGAGCGGGCCACGCTCCCAGATCGACTGCCCGATCACAAAAGCGCCGATCACCAGCGAAATGATGGGCACAATCCAGACACGCGAAATCTTTCGCTTCGGAATCTCCTCGATATCGGGTTGCGGTGCCGCGTCATTCATTGCTCGGTGCCTTGTGTCGTTCGGGGTTCGACCAGATCAGTCTGGGATCGAGACTCATCGCGGAGAACATGGTCAGCACTACGGACAGCGCAAACGCGTTGATGCCGATGCCCGGTGCGATGGTCAGCAAGCCGCCGATCTGAATCAGCGCCGCCAGCGCCGCCACGACAAACACGTCGATCATCGACCAACGGCCGATAATCTCGATGGCGTGATGGGCTCGGTGCCGCGTGTGCTCACTTGTGGGCCAGCGTCGCTGGATCGAGAGCGCCAGCCATGCGATGACCAGAAATTTGGACACCGGGACGGCAATGCTGGCGATGAAAATCACAGCAGCAATCGCATAGCTCCCGTGGTGAATCAACGAGAACACGCCACCCATAATCGTTGACTCTGTGGTCCCCGAAACAGACTGCGTCACCATGATCGGAAGCACATTGCCGGGGATGTAGGCCAAGACGCCGGCAATCCAGTAAGCCCAGACCGCTTGCAGACCGGAGTCGTCCAGGCTGCGGGTGCGCGCGCCGCAAACGACACAGCGCTCGCCAGGCTGGTCTGTCAGCGTGCCGCAGCTCCGACAGAGCGCGAGACCCTGCTCGGTTGCGAGTTTGGTCACCATGGCCGAATGCGCTGCCAAGCCGAGTCCTTGCACGCAGCCGATGTCGCCATCGCCATGAACACGATCAATGACGACATCGCCCAAAACGCCGGGCCGACCTCGATCCGCGCCAGACTGCCAATCTTCACGAGCGACACGATCACGCCGATCATGAAGATATCGGCCATTGCCCAGGGCTCCAGGTGTTGCACCATGCGCAGTAAGAACGCCTGCTTACTTCGCGCAAATCCACGCCTCGCGAGACTCGCATTCAAAGCCAGAACCAGGCTGATGCGCGTTGCTGGAATGACGAGAATCAACAATCCCGACACCACTGCCAACACGGTCATCCCGTTGTTCCAGAGCACAGAAACCGCATCAATGACGGAAATGCGGTTGGAGAGCCCGGACCGCTCCATGCTCATGAAAGGAAACATCACGGCCACGAGGTAGACGATCAAACTCGCCACCATCAGGGCCGTGGTTCGCTCAGCGCCGCGGTGCTTGTTGGTCGCAATGACCTCGTGGCAGCGCGGGCAGCGCGCACGCTGACCTGGCTCGAGCATGGGTCGCTCAAACAGTGCATCGCAAGAAGGGCATGCGAGATAACGCGCATTCAGGGCGGCGACTTGCCGACTGCGCTCAGTCATGGATGATGCGTCTCTCCTCGCCATCCAAAGTCTTGAAGCGGTGTCTGGTGCCGAGCCAGCCGCTCGTACGGCATGCCCAGAGCGTTCGACAGTATCAGATGAAGTCGGTTGGCAACATCGGCAAATGCGCACACTTGTTGATCGCAATGATCAATTTGGGGGCACGACTTGCACTTGGGGTCATGCGCAAAAAAAAAGGGCGCCAGTGGCGCCCTTTTTTTGCCGGCCCGGTCGCCCAGGCCGCGGCCGATTATGCCCGAATCGGTGCCGGGCTCATCGCGTAGCTGCGCATGCGCGCGGCGAAGTCTTCAAGGAAGCGGATACCGCTGGCCTCGGCCTCGGCACACCACTGCTTGAGCTGCTCGAGCAGCTTCTCGTTGCTGATGGCGGCACCGCTCTGCCAGAGCGCCTGCAGGCGATCACGGAACTCGTGCACGGTGCGCAGCGTGGCACTGTTGTCGAGAATTTCATCAAGGCGTGCTTTGGCGCGGCCGTCGAGCAGCGAAGGCTGGCGCACGAGCACGCGCTTGGCGCGACTCAGCATGGCGCCCGCGTCGGCACGGCGGCGCTCGAAACGCAGCGTGGGCAGCGTGACTTGCTTGGTGTAGTCGCGCAGCACGTGCATGCGGTTGATGATCACAGCACGCAGTGTGTCAGCGTTGAGCTCACCCGCCGCCGGTCGCATCGCGGGCTGCGGCGCAACCTTGTTGACCTTGGCCAGGCCGAGCTTCGAGAAGATGGTGATGTACATCCAGCCGATGTCGAATTCCCAGGGTCGCATCGAGAACTTGGCCGAGGTCGGGAATGCATGGTGGTTGTTGTGCAGCTCTTCGCCGCCGACAAAGATGCCCCAGGGCACGATGTTGGTCGCGGCGTCGTCGCACTCGAAGTTACGGTAGCCCGTGTGGTGGCCGATGCCGTTGATGATGCCCGCAGCAAACAGCGGCATCGAGACAAGCTGGATCGACAGCAGGATGATGCCCGGCACGCCGTAGAAGAACAGGCACGACAGGACGAATAGCACGATGCCACCCCAGGGGAAGCGTTCGTAGACGTTCACTTCGATCCAGTCACGCGGGCAGCCGCGTCCGTACTTCTCGATCGTCTCGTCTTTCTTGGTTTCGTCGCGGTAAAGCTCCGCGCCTTCGAGCAGCACTTTTTTGAGGCCGAAGACTTTGGGGCTGTGCGGGTCGCCCGGCTTTTCGCACATGGCGTGGTGCTTGCGGTGTACCGCCACCCATTCGCGGGTCAGCATGCCCGAGGTGCACCAGATCCAAAAACGGAAGATGTGGCGCAGCACGGGGTGCAGGTTCAGCGAGCGGTGGGCCGCGTCGCGGTGCAGGTACAGCGTTACGGCCATCATGGAAAGTTGCAGCATGATGAGGCCGGCAATGACATAGCCGAGTGTGCTCAGGTTGAGCAGGCCGCCATACAGGTGCTGCATGAAAAATTCGGTGAAAGATTCGATAGACAATGGAAATCCTTGGCAGCTTGAATGCTGCGATCACGCGGGAACACGTCGCGCGGAGTATGTCAGAAATCTGTGAACACTATAAACTTCGCCGCCCCTGATCCTCCGGATTCAGGTCACAAATCGCCCGCGACGGGCGCCAGCACACCTTCAAGATGCCCGAGCTACCTGAAGTAGAGACTACGCGCCGCGGCGTCTCACCCCATATAGTCGGCCACAAGGTCGAACGCTTGATCGTGCGCGAGCCACGCCTGCGCTGGCCCGTGCCCGCCAATCTCGCTGAAACGCTGGAAGGCCAGGTGGTACAAGGCATTCGGCGCCGGGCCAAGTACCTGTTGATGGATACAGTCCGGGGCAGTCTCATTATTCATTTGGGCATGTCGGGGCGTCTGCAAGTGGTGCCCGGCGACCACGCCTGTCGAAAGCATGACCACGTCGACATCGTTTTCGACAACGGCAACACGCTGCGGTTTCACGACCCGCGCCGCTTCGGCTGCATGCTCTGGAGCCCCGAGCCGCTGAACCACAAGCTCATCGCGCCGCTGGGGCCCGAGCCCCTGTCCGACGATTTCGACGGCGACTACCTCTACCAGCGCTCGCGTGGCAGGAAGGCCGCCATCAAGACCTTCATCATGGATGCCCGCATCGTGGTCGGCGTGGGCAACATCTACGCAAGCGAGGCTTTATTCATGGCCGGCATCCACCCGCTTCGGGCCGCCGGCCGGGTGTCACGCCAGCGCATGCAGGCGCTGGCCGAGGCCATTAAGGTGGTTTTGGGCAAAGCCATCGAGGCGGGCGGTACGACGCTGCGCGATTTCTTCGGGGTCGATGGCAGCCAGGGTTACTTCGCCCAGCAGCTCGCCGTTTACGGCCGCGCCAACGAGCCTTGCCGGACCTGCGGCGACCGCGTGCGCCAGCGCGTCATCGGCCAGCGTTCAACGTTCTACTGCAACACCTGCCAGAGCTGATCAGGCTGGCGAACCGCCCGCGCCAGATCGCGCCAGCAGCGCCTCGCGCACGACAGGCGAGACGAACTCCGTCACGTCACCACCGAGTTTGGCCACCTCGCGCACGAGCGACGAGGAAATATAGGAATAGCGGTCCTGAGGCGTTAAGAACACGCTCTCCACTTCAGGCGTCAGGTGCCGGTTCATGTTCGCGAGCTGGAACTCGTACTCGAAATCCGACACAGCGCGCAGGCCACGCACGATGACACCGAGGCCATTCTCCTCGGCGAACTGGATCGTGAGCCCCGTGTAGCCAGCCACCTCAACGTTATCGAGGTCGCCGAGGACATGGCGCGCCAGCTCGACGCGCTCACCCAGAGTGAACATGGGCGATTTCCCGGGGTTGGCCGCCACCGCGACGATGACGCGGTCGAACAGTCGCGCGGCGCGGCGCACGAGGTCCTCGTGGCCCAGGGTCACGGGGTCGAAAGTGCCCGGGTACATGGCGCCGATCTTTTTCATTGTTGTGCTCCCTCAGCCAGCGCATACAACGCAAAGCGGACCTGCCCCGCCGTCTTCTCGCGGATCGGCTCGAGCGGTGGCCCTGGCTCAACTGTGACCGCGGCGGGCTGCTCGAGGTACAAGCGCCCGCCTGGCGCCAGCCAGCCGTTATCGGCGCTGAGTGTACACAATCGCAACGCATCGCCCGCCGCGAACGGTGGGTCGAGGAAGACGATATCGAAGGGTCGGCCCGGATTGGGCGCGCCCAGCAATGCACGCGCATCGGCCTGGCGCACCTCGCAGTCGGCGTCGAGCGCCTGCGCGTTGCGCTTGAGCGCGGCCACGGCGCCCGCGTCCTGCTCCACGAGCAGTGCCTGGCTGGCCCCGCGCGATAGCGCCTCGAAACCCAGTGCGCCCGTGCCCGCGAACGCGTCGACGACCCGCGCACCGGGCAGGTGCGGCGCCAGCCAGTTGAACAGCGTCTCGCGCACGCGGCTGCCACTCGGGCGCAAGCCGGGTACGTCGGCGACGTCGAGCAGGCGGCTGCGCCACTGACCGCCAATGATGCGGACCCGGCCGGATGGGTTACGTGCGTTCACGGCGCCATCGTAAACGGCGCCGCGTGCTTCGTTAAATAGAGGCCCACTGGTAGCATGGCGCCGTCTGCCGCACCTTCCCCACCTGATGACCGAAAAAGACGCGCAACCTGGATTCTTCAAGCGCCTTCGCAAACGCCTTAACCGCGGCGACTCGTGGCTGACCCGGGACATCACCGAGTTTGTGCCCGGCGGGCGCATCGACGACGAGACGCTCGAGGAAATCGAGACGCGCCTGCTCATGGCCGATGTCGGCGTTGAGACCACCGAGAACATCATGGCGGCGCTCAACAAGACCCTCGCCCGCAAGGAAAAGCGTGATGCCGAGGCCTTGCGCGACGGTTTGCAACGCACGCTCACCGACGTGCTGAAGCCCGGCGAAGCACCGCTCGAGGTTCGCGATAAGCGCCCCTTCGTGCTGCTTATGGTGGGCGTCAACGGCGCGGGCAAGACGACGACGGCCGGCAAGCTCGCGCGGCGGTTCAAGGACGCGGGGCTGTCTGTGATGTTGGCGGCGGCGGATACCTTCCGCGCCGCAGCCGTCGAGCAGCTCCAGGCCTGGGGCGAACGCAACGATGTGCCCGTCGTGGCCCAGGCCAGCGGCGCCGATCCCGCGGCGGTGGTGTTCGACGCCATGAGCGCCGCACAGGCCCGCAACATCGACGTGCTCATCGCGGACACGGCCGGGCGCCTGCAAAACCAGCAAGGCCTCATGGACGAGCTTGCCAAGGTCAAACGCGTCATCGCGCGCCACGACGACACGGCCCCGCATGAAGTGATGCTCGTCATCGACGGCAGCCAGGGTCAGAACGCACTGCAGCAGGCGAAGCTCTTCAACGACGCGCTGGGCCTCACGGGCATCGCCGTCACCAAACTCGACGGCAGCGCCAAGGGCGGCGTGATCCTCGCCATCGTCGACACACTCGGCATTCCGGTTCGCTTCATCGGCATCGGTGAACAGCTCGACGACATGCAACCCTTCGAGGCCGAGGGCTTTGCGAACGCCCTGCTCGGCAGCGACGCATGATTCGGTTCGACAACGTCAGTAAACGCTACCCGGGCGGCCACGAAGCGCTCTCGAACCTCATGCTCGACATCGACTCGGGCGAGCTCGTCTTTGTCACGGGGCATTCGGGCGCGGGCAAGAGCACGCTGCTGCGGCTCATCGGGCTCATCGAACGACCGACGCGCGGCCAGGTGCTCGTCGACAAACGCAGCACGCGCGGCATTGGTCGCCGCGGGCTGGCCGCCTACCGCCGCGACATCGGCATGGTGTTCCAGGATCACAAGCTGCTGTTCGACCGCACCGTGTTCGACAACGTGGCGCTGCCGCTCGTGATCACGGGCTTGCGCCCGCGCGACATCGGCAAACGCGTGCGCGCAGCACTCGACCAGGTCGACCTGCTGAGTAAAGAGAAGCAGCGCCCCGAGACGTTGTCGTCGGGGGAGCAGCAACGCGTGGGCATTGCACGCGCGATCGTCGCGCGGCCCAAGATCGTCATCGCCGACGAGCCCACGGGCAACCTCGACCCGGAGCTCTCACGCGGCATCATGACGCTGTTCGAGCGCTTTCGTGACATCGGCGTCACGCTGCTCATCGCGTCCCACGACCTGTCGCTGATCACGGAGATGGGGCACCGCCGCATCACGCTGGACCACGGCCGCCTGACGGCCGACAGCGCTAACCCGTCGGGCCAGCAGACCTTCGAGATCGACTGATGCAGGCCTGGATCGGCAGACACGCACAAACCGCGCTGGCCTCGCTGGGCAAACTCGCCGAGTCGCCGCTGGCCACTGTGCTCACGGTGCTCGTCATCGGCGTCACGCTGGCGCTGCCGGGCGCGTTGCAGGTGCTCGTGAAGAATGCGCTCACGGTCAGCGGCGGCTGGCAGGGCGCGACCGACTTCTCGATGTACCTACAGCCCGACATCGACCGCGAGGCGGCGGACCAGCTCGGCAAGCTGCTGGCCTCGCGTGCGGACATTGCTGAGGTGACGCTTGTCGACGCCGACGAGGCGCTTGAGGCCTTTGCCGAGAACTCGGGCTTCGGAGCCGCGCTCGACGCACTCGACAACAACCCGTTGCCGCACGCGCTCGTCGTGCGCCCGATTGCCACGCTCTCTCCAGACGCCAGCGCGATGCTGAAGCAGGAACTCGAGAACCTGCCCGAAGCCGACATCGTGCAGCTCGACACCGAATGGGTGAGCCGCTTTCAGGCGATGCTCCAGCTCGTGCGCCGCGGCATCCTGCTCGCGGCCGGTATGCTCGGGCTCGCACTGCTCGTGGTGATCGGCAACACGATCCGGCTCGACATCCAGAACCGCCGCGACGAAATCGAGATCATGCAGCTCGTGGGCGCCAGCGACGGCTTCATCCGCCGCCCGTTCCTCTACACCGGGTTCTGGTACGGCCTGGCGGGCGGGCTGGCCGCCGTCGTTCTGGTGGCCGTCGCCACAGCGCTTTTGGCGGGCCCCGTGTCGGCGCTCGCGGGGCTCTATGGCGGCAGTTGGCGCCTTTCAGGCCTAGATTTGCGCGAAACCGGCGTGCTTGTGGCCGTTGGCGTGGGGCTTGGCCTGGCGGGGTCCTGGCTCGCCACAGCCCGGCATATGCGCCGAATTGAACCCAAATAGGCGCGATCGTCGAATAACAGACCGTAAATTGGCATTCTTGGCCGATTTATCTGCCTGATCCGGGAACCTGGCCCCTGCTTTAGCACTCCAACCCTACGAGTGCTAAAATGCACGTAAGAAAACGGCCGCCGACCGGGTCTCTTAAGCAGCACCCGGCCGTTGATTGCGGCCACTTCGAAAGCTTTAAAAGGATTCCATCGCAGATGGCAAAAGAACTGGCACTCAAGCACCAGGATCTGATGCTGACCGGTCCGGTCGGCAGCCTCGACGCGTACATCCAGGCCGTCAGCAGCATCCCCGTGCTCAGCAAGGAAGACGAGCAGGCGCTCGCCCGTGAGTTCATTGAAGAGGAAAACCTCGACGCCGCGCGTGAGCTCGTTATGGCGCACCTGCGTTTCGTCGTGCACATCGCCAAGGGTTACTCGGGCTACGGCCTGCCCATCGGCGACCTCATCCAGGAAGGCAACGTTGGCCTCATGAAGGCTGTGAAGCGCTTCGACCCCGATGTGGGTGTGCGCCTCGTGTCGTTCGCCGTGCACTGGATTCGCGCCGAGATTCACGAGTTCGTGCTGCGCAACTGGCGCGTCGTGAAAGTCGCGACCACCAAGGCACAGCGCAAGCTGTTCTTTAACCTGCGCAAAGCCAAGAAGGGCCTCTCCTGGTTGTCGCACGATGAAACCCAGGCCGTCGCCAAAGACCTCGGTGTGAGCGTGCGCGAAGTCGTGGAGATGGAAAAGCGTCTCGCAGCGCGTGATGCCGCCTTCGACCTGGGCCCAGCCGACGATGAAGAGCGCACCTTTGCACCCGCGGCCTTCCTCGAAAGTGAAGACGCCAACCCGGCCGACCTCGTGGAGTCTGCCGACTGGCAGCAGGACGCGACGGCACGCCTGGGCGAAGCGCTAGCCGCGCTCGATGATCGCAGCCGCGACATCCTGCAGCAGCGCTGGCTTTCAGAGAAGAAGACCACGCTGCACGACCTGGCCGACCGCTACGGCGTTTCCGCGGAGCGTATCCGGCAGATCGAGGCGGCTGCCATCAAGAAGCTCAAGGCCACGCTCGACGCCGACTGACGTCGCGACACGCTCTGAACCTAGCTTTGCAAAGCGCGCCCCCGGGCGCGCTTTGCCGCTTTCAGGGTGTTGGAGAGCAGGCAGGCAATCGTCATGGGGCCAACGCCGCCGGGCACGGGTGTAATCGCCGCCGCACGCTGCGCCGCAGATTCAAAGTCGACATCGCCCACGAGTCGCGTTTTCCCCTCGCCCGCATCGATACGGTTGATGCCGACGTCGATAACCGTCGCGCCCTCCTTGACCCAGTCGCCGCCAATCAGTCCCGGTCGACCGACGGCCGCGACGAGGATGTCGGCCGTGCGACAGAGTGCCGCCAGGTCCTTGGTGCGCGAGTGCGCGATGGTCACGGTGCAGTGCTCGGCCAGCAGCAGCGCCGCCATGGGCTTACCCACGATGTTGGAGCGACCCACAATGACGGCGTGCGCACCCGCGAGCGGTGCGCCTGAATGCTTCAGCAGGTCGAGACAACCGAGCGGCGTGCAGGGCACAAAGCCGTCGAGTCCGATCGACAGCCGGCCCACGTTGACCGTGTGGAAGCCGTCCACATCTTTTTCGGGGTCAATGCGGTTGATAACCGTGCGGTCGTCGATGTGGTCGGGCAGCGGCAGCTGCACGAGGATGCCGTGTACGCTGTCGTCGGCATTCAGGTCATCAATGATCGCGAGCAGGTCGGCCTCAGGCACATCGGCAGGCAGGCGATGCGTGTTGGACACGAAGCCCGCCGCCTCGGCCATGCGGCCCTTGTTGCGCACGTAGACCTGGCTCGCCGGGTCCTCGCCGATGATGACCACAGTCAGGCCCGGTCGGATGCCCGTCGCGTCGAACAGCGTTTGCACACCGGCCGCCACGTCTTCGCGCAGCATCGCCGCACGTGCCTTGCCGTCGATTCGTTCCGCCATGCTGTTTCTCGCGCCAGTCCTGAAGTCGGGGCGCGAGCCTAACCAAATCGACCCGTCAGCGGTAGCGCTTGCCGCCGAAATCGATGTAGCCGCCGTCGTGGCGACCCTGCGGATCGTGGTGGGTCCAATGCACGAGCCCACCCTTGTCATTCCAGACAAAGTGGCCACGCACCTCGATGCGGTCGCCCGTGCGCGCGGGAACGCGCGGCGCGAGATCGATGTTGTGCACGATGAGCAGTGAATGGCCGTCGTCCGTGCGACCGAGCAGGCGCTGGTGGCGCGAGCCCGCCTTGTCGTCGGGCAGCTGGCGGTAGATCGTGACCGCCGTTGACACCCACTGATCGTCCAGCGCCCGCGTCCACTGCGTGGGCGAGTCCGCAACCTGCGGCCCCCGCGTCTCGTACTCGGCAATAAGCGCCGCGATGACGGCGCCAATGGCGACGACCGCGAGGCGGATAGCCGCACGCTTGTTTACGCGCATACGTCGCTCCAAACGCAATGCGGGGCAGCGATCAATCCGCTGCCCCGCATGTCGCGATCCGCGAGCTGGATCATCCCGCCGTAACGGGCACGAGCGTCAGCTCGACGCGGCGGTTGGCCTGTTTGCCCGTCGCCGTTGCGTTGCTGGCCACAGGGCGCAGCTCGCCCTGACCGAGCGTGATGATGCGCTGACCCATGACCTGCTGGCCGCGCAGGTAGGCCGCAACCGACTCGGCGCGACGCTCCGACAGCGCCTGGTTGTACTCAACGCTGCCGTCGCTGTCCGTGTGGCCCGCGACTTCGATCACCGTCGACTGGTATTTCTGCAGCACGACCGATACCGATCCCAGCACTTCATAGAACGCGGGATTGATGTTCGAGCTGTCGGAGGCAAAGGTGACGTTGCCGGGCATGTTGAGCGTGATCTGGTCACCGATGCGCGTGACACTCACGCCCGACGATTCCAGCTGCGCCCGCAGCTCGGCTTCCTGGCGGTCCATGTAGCCGCCGATGGCGCCACCGGCCAGCGCGCCGACACCGGCACCAATCAGCGCACGCTGGCGCCGTTCGACGGCGTCGTCGCCCGAGATGAGGCCGACCACAACCCCGGCGGCGGCGCCGATCAGCGCGCCACGCGTGGCCTGGCTCGTTTTCTGTTCGCGGGTATACGGATCAACCGTGGTGCAGGCTGTCGCCAGCATGGCCACGCCACCAACCGCAACAATGGTTCGCACGAATCTGGTCTTCATGGGGGGTCTCCCTTCGTTGTGCCCAAGGGGCTTAATTTTATCAAACCGTTGCGCACAAGCTTGGGGGGATTCTCCTGAACCGGGGCTTAACGGCGGTGACCCGGATACGGCACACTGCGCTTATGGAAAGTTCCCCCCAAACGGCGCTTGGCCACTGGATCGACCGCTACGACGCGCTGTTCGCCGCGCGACGCCTGCCCTGGCTGCACGCGGTCTCCACCGTGCTGCTGGCACTGGGCGTCCTTACCGCCTTGTGGGCCATCCCAGTGCCCGACGCACTGCGGCGGATCTCCCTGCTGCTGAACTGGTCGACGCTGCTGCTCATTGCGCTCGTCGTCTACTACTTCATCCTGTCGCTGCCCCTGGCACTGGCGCTCCTGCCGATCGTCATCGCCTTCGGCGTGAGCGTCGGCCTGCTTGCCGTGCTCACGCCCCAGTTGCCGCTTATTGCCGCAGCACTCATCACCATGGCGCTGTGCCTGGACCTGGCCGGCATGCGTGACAAGTCGGCGCGCAACCTCGCCGAGTTCGTACAGCTCGCCATGCTCGCGCCGCTCTGGCTGTTTCACCACGCCGTACAACGCCGGGACTAGACAGCGCGTCGACGTCGACCGAGCGCCGCTCTGATAAACTGGCAGGTCTTCAATGCGAGGATTGACCGTGGCCACTGCAACACCTCTTGACCCATCCAAGGGCACGCGCTCGAGCATCGATCCGCTCGACCTTTACGACATCCGCTCGGAGCTCACCGAAGACGAGGCCATGGTGCAGGACACGGTGCGCCGCTTCGTCGACGCAGAGGTGCTGCCAATCATCCGCGAGCACTTCGAGCAGCACACGTTCCCGCGCGACATCATTCCGCAAATCGCCGAGCTGGGGCTTCTGGGCAGCACCATCGACGGCTACGGCTGCGCGGGCATGAACCAGGTCAGCTACGGCCTCGTCTGCCAGGAACTCGAACGCGGCGACTCAGGCATCCGCAGTTTTGTGTCAGTGCAATCAAGCCTCGTCATGCACCCGATCTACGCCTACGGTTCGGAAGAACAAAAACAGGAATGGTTGCCGAAGCTCGCCACGGCCGAGGCCGTGGGCTGTTTTGGTCTCACCGAACCGCACGGCGGCAGCGACCCGGGCAACATGAAAACGCTCGCCAAGCGCGACGGTGACGACTGGCGCATCTCGGGCTCGAAGATGTGGATCACCAACGCGCCCATCGCCGACATGGCCGTTATCTGGGCGATGACCGACGACGGCGTGCGCGGCTTCATCGTGCCCACGGACGCACCCGGTTTCGACATCCAGGAAATCGAAAACAAGTTCTCGCTGCGCGCCTCGCTGACGGGCGCGTTGTTCCTCGATGATGTGCGCGTGCCGGCGAGCGCGATGCTGCCCAACGTCAAAGGTCTGCGTGGCCCGCTGGGCTGCCTGACTAAAGCGCGCTACGGCATCACCTGGGGCTGCATTGGCGCCGCGCAGGCCTGCCTCGACGCCGTCATCGACTACACAGCGGACCGCGAGTTGTTCGGTCGCCCGCTCAACCACAACCAGGCCATCCAGCTACGCATGGCGGAGATGGCGCGCCAGATCACGATGGCGCAGCTTCTGTCCTACCGCCTGGGTCGCCTCAACGATGCCGGCAACATGCGGCCCGAGCAGGTTTCGGTAGCCAAGTGGCACAACGCCCGCATGGCCATCGACACGGCACGCGATGCGCGCGACATCCTGGGCGGCAGTGGTATCAGCGCCGAGTACGTGCCGATCCGGCACGCGCTCAACCTCGAGAGCGTGATCACCTACGAGGGCACGGAAACCGTGCACCAACTCGTTGTCGGTAAGGCACTGACGGGCGTCAACGCGTTCTGACCCAACCCGTCGACAGCGCCTCGATCTGGCGCATCGCGGTACCGATGATCATCTCGAACGTCTCGGTGCCGATGCTCGCCATGGTCGACTCGGGCGTTCTGGGTCACCTCGACAGCCCGGACTACCTGGCGGGCGTCGCCCTGGGCGGCGCCATCTTCAGCTTGTTGTTCATCGGCTTCAATTTTCTGCGCATGGGCACTACGGGGATCGCCGCACAGCAATTCGGTGCGGGAGACGACTCGGGCCTGCGAGAAACGCTGTGGCAGGCGGGCATCGTGGCCGTCGCGCTCGGCACGATCATCATCCTCGTGCAGCAGCCCGTGGCCACGCTGGCGATGTACCTCTTCGACGGTGCGCAAGGCGCCGAATTTCAGGCGCGCACCTATTTCGACATACGCGTCTGGGGCGCACCGGCCACGCTGCTCAATTTCGCGCTCATTGGCTGGTTCATTGGCCTGTCGAACACGCGCGTGCCCCTGATCATCGTGCTTACGATCAATCTCACGAACATCGTGCTCGATCTCGTATTTGTGAACGTGATGGGCATGGCGGCGGACGGTGTGGCGGCGGCTTCCGTGATCGCCGAGGCCTTGGGTGCGGTGGTTGGCATTGCGGCCGCGCGCCGGTCGCTGGCACAGCGCGCCGGCACGCTCGACCGCGGCACGCTTTGGCAGCCTGCCAACTACGCTCGGTTCTTCTCCGTCAACGCCAACATCTTCATCCGCACGATGGCGCTCGTGGGCACCTTGGCCTTTGTCACCGCGCAGGGCGCGCGCTTCGGCGCGACCGTGTTGGCGGCCAATGCGTTACTCATGAATTTGCAGAATCTGATTTCGTACGCACTCGACGGGCTGGCGCATGCGGCCGAGGCGCTCGTGGGACGCACCTGGGGTGCGCGAGACCGCGAGGGCCTGCTTCGCGCCGTGCGCCTGACACTCGCCTGGTCTGGCGTCGTGGCGCTCGGTTTTTCCCTGGCGTTCTGGCTCGGCGGTGGCCTGTTCATCGGCGTGCTCACCGACCTGCCCGACGTGCGCGCCGCGGCGGGCGCCTACCTGCCGTGGATGATCCTGTCACCCATTGTCAGCGTCTGGAGCTTCGTCTACGACGGTGTGTTCGTGGGCACGACCTGGGCGCGGCGAATGCGCAACGTCATGTTGGCCGCTGCGGCGTTCGTGTTTCTGCCCGCCTGGTACTTCGCGTTGCCGTTGGGCAACCACGGTCTCTGGCTGGCTTTCACGCTCTTTATGGCCGCGCGCGGCGTCGGGATGTTTGCCGCCTGGCAGCTGGGCCTCAGGCAGCCGGCGACGCGTCAGTGGCTCGCAGGCTGATCAGACCCGCCGCAGCGAGCAGCGCGGACAACGCTTCCGTTACGAGCGCGATGAGCATGAAGTTGGTGGCGGTGTCGTCCATGAGGATGCCCACACCGCGTGCCGCAGCGATGAGCGCCCAGACAGCGAACATGGAAAGCAGGGCCGGACGCACCAGCGTCTTGCTGAATGCGGCGCCAATCCAGAAGGCGGCAAGGCCAAACTCGACGCCGCCGTAAAACGCGCGCAGCTCCGTAAAGCCTTCGGGTGCGGTTGCCGTCAGCGCCACAACTTCGGCCAACGACTCGGGTCGGGCAAAGGCAAACACGCCAAAACCGAGCGTGCCGAGACCGATGACACCAAGGACGATGCGTGCAAAAGCCATGTCGAGGTTCTCCTGTGCGCGGGCCCGCAACCATACGCCGCTTTGCGTCGAACCGCAGCAATGACACTGACGCTGGCGGGCAACGACACATACAATGAGCGAACCATGAGCGACACCGACACAATCAGCTGGCGGGACTTCGAGCGCGTCGAGATTCGGGTGGGCACGGTCGTCAGCGTCGAGCCATTCCCGGAAGCGCGCAAGCCCGCCTACATCCTGCACGTCGACTTCGGCGAGCCCACGGGTGTGTTGAAGTCGAGCGCGCAGATCACCGCGCACTATGCGCCTGAGGCACTTGTCGGTCGCCAGGTTGTGGCCGTGGTCAATTTTCCGCCCAAGCAAATCGGCCCGCTGCGCTCGCAGTGCCTGGTCACCGGCTTCCATGACGCGAACGGCGACGTGGTGCTCGCGGTACCCGACCAGGCCGTACCGAACGGCACGCGACTCGCCTGATGTCGCGCGGCAGCGCCACTGCTGACCGGTTCTGCCGGTGGCTCATCGACCGCGCGGGGTCAGTTGCGATCGCAGGGCTTCTTGCCTGCATCGCGGCAGGGCTCGGGATGACGCAGCTCAGGCTCGAAACCGACGACTCGATATTCTTCGACGACGACAACCCCAACTACATCGCCGAGAAGGCGCTGCAGCGTGACTACGGGCGCACCGACAACGTCATGTTCGTCATCGCACCCGACTCGGGCAGTGTCTTTACGCCGCGTGCGGCCGACCTGCTGCACCGGCTCACCGATGAAGGCTGGCGCATTCCCTATGCCCGCCGCGTCGATTCGCTGGCCAACTACCAGCACACTGAAGCCAGCGACGACGAACTGCGCGTCGCCGATCTGATCCCCGTTGATGAGGCGCTGACGCCTGAGCGCCTGGAGGCGATCCGCGAGATCGCCTTGTCTGAACCGGAACTCGTGTACCGGTGGGTGTCGCCTTCGGGTCACGTCGCCGCCGTCAACGTGTTTCTCAACATGCCCGAGGACGACACGTTTGCGGTGCCTGAGATCGCGGGCTACGCGCGCGACCTCAAAGCACAACTTGCGGCCGAATACCCTGACATTGATCTGTACCTACTCGGATCCGCTGTCGGCGACCAGACGTTCGACGAGCTGTCGATCAACGACTTCTACCGCTTCATTCCCATCGTGGTCGTCATTGTCATAACGATCCTCACACTGGCGCTGCGGTCGGTGTCCGCAACCATCGCGATCCTGGCCGTGGTCGCCACAAGTATCATCGCCACGCTCGGACTGGCGGGCTATCTCGGCTTTCGACTCAACGCAGCCACGGTCGCAGTACCCAGCATCGTCATGACGCTGGCCGTCGCCGACGCCGTGCACATGCTCTCGATCTTTCTCGCGCGCTACCGAGGCGGCGAGGCCCGCGACGGCTCGATCTTTGCGGCGCTGCGCATGAACCTGCAGCCCATCCTGCTCACGACACTGACGACGGGCATCGGTTTTCTCGGGCTCAACTACAGCGAAGTGCCACCGTTCCGCGATCTCGGCAACATCGTCGCCTTCGGCGTGGTCATGGCGCTGCTCTCGACGCTTGCGTTTCTGCCCTGGCTGCTCCGGGTGCTTCCGTTCCGCCAGGTCAGCCACAAGAGCGAACAGCTCATGACGCAGCTCGCCGATACGCTCATCGCCAAGCGTCGCGTGTTCGGCCTCGGGGCCGCAGCCGTTGCGGTCGTCATCGTGAGCTTCGCGCCGCGCAATTCGCTTGAAGACGACTTTATCGAGTACTTCTCGACGGACCTGCCGCTGCGCCAGGCGGCCGACTTCACAATCGACAACCTGACGGGTCCGTTCGTCATGAGCTTCTCGTTCGACAGCGGGCGCCCCAACGGCGTCACGGACCCCGCGTACTTGAAGCAGGTCGAGCGCTTCATGGACTGGGCGCGCGAGCAGCCCGAGGTGATCTACGTTGCCGGCTTCACAGAGACGCTTAAGCGACTCAACGAAGACCTGCACGACGACGACCCGGTCTGGCGCGTGCTGCCCGACTCCGCCGAGCTGGCGGCGCAGTACCTGCTGATCTATGAGTTGTCGTTGCCGTTCGGGCTCGACCTTAACAACCAGTTGAGCTTCGACAAGTCGAAGATGCGTATCGATGTTCGAATCGGTGGCGAACGCACGAGCGGCATCGTCGATCTCGAGGCGCGTGCCAACGCCTGGCTGGCTGAGAATACGCCTGACATCGCGACCGTGGGCGCGGGCGCCGACGTGTCCTGGGCCAACATCGGACAGCGCAACATCAACGCCATGCTCACGGGTTCACTGATCGCGCTGGGCCTCATCACGATCACGCTGACGCTGACGCTGCAGTCATTGAAGTTCGGGCTCATGAGCCTGATTCCGAACCTGCTGCCTGCGGCTATCGCGTTCGGTATCTGGGGGCTGCTCGTCGGTCACATCAACCTCGCGGCTGCTGTGGTGTTCAGCATGACCATCGGCATCGTGGTCGACGACACGGTCTACCTGCTGACGAAGTACCTTCACGCGCGCCGGGTTCTCGGGCGCACACCCGAGCAAGCCATGCACTACGCTATCGCCACCGTGGCGCGCGCGCTCATCGTCACGTCGATCACATTGACGGCCGGGTTCCTCGTGCTGGCCACGTCAGACTTCAATCTCAACGTGACCTCGGGCGTGATGATCGCCATCGTCGTGTCGTCTGCCGTGATCTACGACCTGCTCATGCTGCCCGCGCTTGTCGTGTGGCTCGATGAACGGTTCGGTGCTCGCACTGATCCGGCGATTGAGGCACACTCGCCGCACTGATTCTTTACTGTTTTTTGCACCACGTTTCATGGGAGACCGTCGTGTTACACACCCTCATTGACACCCTCGCCGCCGACCAGGCCACCGACGTCGACGCGCACTGCGACGTACCCTGCGCCATCTACGATCCGGCACACCTGCTCATCGCGTCGCTCACCGTGGTACGCATGATCGACATCATGGAAGAGCTCGAAGGCCACAAGCCTGACAACCCGCTCGTCTACCACAACACCATGGCGCGCGCCGTGGCGATGAAGGAAAAGCATGCGGAAATCGTGAAGCACGAAGTGCGTATCATCTGGGGTGACTACTTAAAGGCGCCACAGTTCGAGGCTTACCCGAACGCACACGAACTCGTGCACAACATCATGCTCACGGGCAGCAAGGCCAAACAGGGTGTGAGCCGTGACGACGCTGTCGCATTACATGAGCTCTGCAACGAGTTTGCCGAGATGTTCTGGGCCACGAAGGGCGTCGACACCAAGCGCGCCGCAGCACCCTACAAGCCCGGACTCGAGACGGTCTACCCGGCCCTCTGATCGGGCATGTTCAAGCTGTTCCGGGTGCGCGGCCGCAGCATGCTGCCGACACTCGGCGACGGCGACTTCGTGATCGGCCGCCGCATTGGCCCCCGCGCCGTGCGGCGGCTCGACACCCGCGCCATCGTCTGCGCGCAACACCCCCACTTCGGACCCATCATCAAGCGCATTGCCGGCGTCGACGGCGACACCGTGCGTCTTGACAGTGACGGGGTCACGGGCAGCGAGTCGTCGAGCTTCGGCGACGTGCCCATCGACTGCATTACGCACCGCGCCCGGCTCGTCATACGGGCCGGCGGTGGTGTGCGTCGCGTCTAGGCGTCGGGCACGAGCACCGTGGCGCCGATCGTGGCCCGCGATTCCAGCGCGCGGTGCGCGTCGGCGGCATCGGCCAGCGCAAAACGCTGCCCCACACAAACGCACAAGGTGCCGTCCGCGATGCGCTCAAACAGCATGGCCACCGCAGCACGGCGTACCTCGGGATCCGCGATGAAGTCGAACAGTACGGGACGCGTCAGCACAAGCGAGCCACGCTGGGCGAGTTCAAGCGGTGCGACGGGCGGCACGGCCCCACTCGCATTGCCGTAGGTCACCATCAGCCCGCGCGGCACCAGGCAATCGAGCGAGGCAAAGAACGTGTCCTTGCCGACAGAGTCGTAAACCACGCGCACACCCGCGCCGTCCGTTAAGGCGCGAACCTGCTCGGCCTGCGTGGCCGGGTCGGCACGCAGCACATGGTGGCAACCGTTCTGCTTGGCCAGGGCGGCCTTCTCGTCGCTGCTCACGATGCCGATGACTTCAGCCCCCAGTGACGCCGCCCATTGCGTGAGCAACTGACCGACGCCACCACTCGCGGCGTGTACGAGAATCGCATCACCGGGCGCCACCGCATGGCACTCATGCAACAGGAACCAGGCCGTCAGGCCCTTGAGCAGAACCGACGCACCCGTATCGTCGTCGATGGCATCAGGCAGCGGCACCAGCCATTCGGCGGGCACGTTGCGGCGCTCGCTGTAGGCATCGGTGGGCTGTCGCCCCAGGTAGGCGACGCGCTGGCCCACCTGCCAGCCGCTGACCTCGGCACCGAGCCCCTCAATGACGCCCGCGGCCTCGCCCCCCAACCCCGTGGGCAGCGTCAGCGGGTAGAGGCCGCTGCGGTGGTAGGTGTCGATGAAGTTGATACCGATGGCCGTGTGCCGCACGCGTACCTCGCCAGGTCCGGGCGGGGGCAGTGGTACGGCACGCCAGTCAAGCGCTTCGGGGCCACCAAACGCGTCAACACGAATGGCGTGGGTGGTTTCGGTGGCATCGCCAGCCATGGGGAAACTCCGCTGCAGGGGGGTCGGGCTGCCCGTACAATACCAGACCGTTTTGGGGCTGGAATCGAACACTATGGGCAGAGTGGCAGGCAAAGTTGCACTTGTTACGGGCGCGGCACAGGGACTTGGTGAGGCCATCGCGCGGATGCTCGCGCGCGAGGGTGCGACCGTCCTCGCGACCGACATTAATGGCGACGGCGTCAGCCGTGTTGCCGAATCTATCGTCGCCGACGGCGGCGCAGCGCACGCCATGACACACGATGTCACGGACCTCGAGGTCTGGCATGCGGCCGTGGCCCGCGCGGACGAACTCGGCGGTCTGCACATCCTCGTCAACAACGCGGGTATTGGCTCCGTGGGCGGCGTGGTCGAGGAGACCGTCGAAAACTGGCGCGCCGTGCACGCCGTCGATGTGGACTCGGTGTTCTACGGCTGCAAGGCGGCACTGCCGCTCATGACCGAATCGGGCGGCGGCAGCATCATCAACATCTCATCGATCGCGGGCATCATCGCGGGCTACAACTTCGCGGCTTACAACTCGGCCAAAGCCGCCGTGTGTCACCTGTCCAAGTCAATCGCGCTCGACTGCGCGAAGAAGCGCAACGACATTCGCTGCAACTCCGTGCACCCGGTCTTTATCGACACACCCATCCTCGACGGCATGGGTGACGGCGACGACCGCGACGCGATGTTGAGCCGGCTCGGCCGCCAGGTTCCTTTGGGCCGTGTGGGCCACCCCGACGACGTCGCCTACGGCGTGCTCTACCTGGCCAGTGACGAGTCGAGATTCGTGACGGGGTCGGAGCTGCGCATCGACGGCGGCATCAGCGCGATGTAAGCCATGTCCGACGATCATGTTCTTGTAGTCGGTGCCGGCCACGCGGCCGGCCAACTCGCCGCATCGCTGCGCCAGGGCGGCCACGCTGGTGCTGTGACACTCGTGGGCGAGGAGCCCATAGCGCCCTACCAACGCCCGCCGCTGTCCAAGAAATACCTCGCGGGTGAGTTGGAGACTGAGCGCCTGCTGCTGAAGCCCGAGTCCTTCTACGCCGAGGCTGACATCAACTTGATGCTGGGCCGGCGCGTACAGACGGTCGATGTGGCGGCGAAGTCCGTGGCCCTCGACGACGGCTCGCGCGCCAGCTGGGACAAGCTTGTGTTCGCGACCGGCAGCCGCGTGCGAACACTGGGCGTGCCCGGCGAGTCTCTTCCCGGTGTGCATTACCTGCGCACCGCGGCGGACGTCGACGCCATTCGCGGCGAGTTTGCGACGTCAAAGCGACTTGTGATCGTCGGCGGCGGTTACATCGGGCTTGAAGTGGCCGCCGTAGCCATAGCGCACGACATCGATGTACACCTCGTCGAGGCGCAGTCGCGGCTGCTGTCGCGTGTCGTGTCGCCCGACATTTCGGATTTCTACCACCGCGCGCATAGCGAGGCGGGCGTGCACATCCACCTCGACTGCGGCGTGTCGGGTTTCGAGGGCACGGAGCGCGTGAGCGCCGCGTTACTTGACGACGGCGGCCAACTCGAAGCCGATCTCGTGATCATCGGTATCGGCGTGCTACCCAACGTGGAGCTTGCACAGGAAGCCGGGCTTGACTGCGACAATGGCATTGTCGTCAATGGCCACTGCAAGACCAGCCATGACGACGTGTACGCGATCGGTGATTGCTGCAACCACCCGAACCCCGTGCTCGGCCGTCGGTTGCGGCTCGAATCCGTGCCCAATGCGCTGGAACAAGCCAAGGCCGTGGCCGCGACGCTAAACGGTTCGCCCACCGAATACGCGCAGGTCCCCTGGTTCTGGTCCGACCAGTACGACCTCAAACTGCAGATCGTCGGGCTCACGGATGGCTATGACCAAACCGTTGTGCGCGGTGACCTGTATTCGCGTCAGTTTGCGTGCTTCTACTTGAAACAGGGTCGGCTCATCGCCGTCGATGCGGTCAACAGTCCGCGCGAGTTCCTGTTCTCGAAGCCCGCTGTTGCGGCGGGCGCACGCATTCCGGCCGACGTCTTGTCGGACCCAAGTCAATCACTGAAGGACGCGGTCCAGACCTGGCCCGCGTAGTGCTCAGAAGCTAACGCGCAGCGTACTCTCGGCGTCCGTGACGCCCTCCACCAGCGAAGCCCGGCGCACGATCTGTGACAGCTCGGAGCTGCCTTTAAGGCCCGCGTATTCACCGCTGAGGCCGATCACGCGACCGCCGCCGCGGACGGGACCGATCGTCGTGTCGAAAGCGACTTTGCCGCGGAAGTCGTTACCGCGGGCCATGGGTAGCACCATGCGGCGCGCGAAGCCCCAGAGGTCGTCTTCACCGACCACAAAGAAGCTGCCTCCGCCAGGTACGACGACGTGCCACATCGACTGTTCGATGACCTCACCAAACAACGGGCGACCCTCGCGGGTCAGCGCACTGACGCGCGCGATGTAGGCCACACCACTTGCCGCGTCATCGTCGCCGCCACCTACGGTTGAGGCGAGCACGATCCGCACAGCGCTGCGCGTCCCTTCGATGTTGGGTGACACGACAGAAGCCGGCTCCGACGGCACCCAGGGAACGCCGCTCGAGGTGCGAACCACGTTGACGGCGTCCTGACCGTGTACGGCCAACTCGAGCCCGTTGCCCGAGGCGCCTCGCGGGGCGTCGCCGTCGAACATCGGGTTGTGCAGCATGAGCAAAACCGCGGCCAGCGCGCCAGGGATAAAGCCAAGAATGAAACCGATGATGATCCTCATGAGCGGTCTCCGGCGGCCTGCAGCGACGCGGGGGGCTCCGGCACGATCACAAGCGTTTCGATGCGCCAGCCGCCGTTAGGCTTGGCCGTCGCCTGCCACTCGCCAACGAGACCGGAAAACTCACGCTCGCCGGCGACCACGCTACCGATCTCGGCGTCACCGATGCCGGCACCCTTAAGCGCGATCGTGCCGCGCGCTGGGATGTGTAATACCCACTGCACGTCGTCGGGCGACTCAACGCCTTTGACGCGGCTTGCGACACCGATGACCACACCGCTGGCGTTACGCAGCCGGTAGACGGCCGCTTCACCCGAGAACGGCGCGAGGTCGGGGTACCAGCGCGCACCACTGGGCACAGCCTCGGTTTGCGCATCGCCACCCGCAGGCAGCAATGCCAAGACGTCGGCACTGCCCGCCACCTCGAACTGTTCGAAGCGCCCACCGTTGTTGCGCACTTCGGTCTCCGAACGCACGCGATCGTGCGGCAGGAACGGTGCCGTGTAGGCCAGCGCGAGCGCGCTCGCGATGCCGGCCAGGAAGCCTATGATGATGCTTGTTCTCACAAGGTCGCCTGCTGCGATGTATGCTCGGAGTGTAGGGGGGCCGCCCTGGGGGCGGCATGGGGTTATGGAAAATCTGTGACGCAGTTGGCAAATATCCCGCGGGTTGCTGAACAGGCCTCGCATTCCACGGGGAACCAGGCCCCATGACGCGCAGAATCGCGCTCTGGTCGGGCCCGCGTAACGTCTCCACGGCACTTATGTACAGCTGGGCCCAGCGGCCCGACACGACGGTAGTCGACGAGCCGCTTTACGGCCACTACCTCATGGTGTCGGGTGCCGATCACCCGGGTCGCGATGAGGTCATCGCCGATATGGACTGCGACGGCCCACGCGTCGCCCAACGGCTCGCGACAGCACCCGTCGATACACCGGTCCTCTTCATGAAGCACATGGCACACCACCTCGTGGGGCTCGATGCATCTGTGGTCGATGCGTTCGATAACGTGCTGCTGATTCGTGACCCTTACGACATGCTGCCCTCGCTGACGATCCAGATCCCGCACGCGACGCTTGCCGACACGGGGCTCGCGCGCCAGTCGGCGCTGTTTGAGTCGCTGACCCTGCGGGACAGACCACCCGCGGTGATCGATGCCCAAGTACTTCTGGCGGACCCGGCTGGCGTGCTCAGGGCGCTGTGCGAGACGCTGGGGCTCGCATTTGATCCCGCCATGCTGCAGTGGCCCGCAGGCCCGCGCCCCGAGGACGGCATCTGGGCACGGCACTGGTACCACGCCGTGCACGAGAGCACAGGCTTCGGGCCCTACACCGCCAAGACCGAATTCCCACCGCACCTCGAGCCGCTGCTCGAGGCCTGCCGACCTCACTACAACCTGTTGCGCCCGCATGTCATTACCGCGCGCGACTCTGCACCGGAGGCTTCATGAATCCTGTCGACCCGCGTAATGCCGATATCAAGGTCCTGATCAATGGCACGCTGCACGACCGCGCCAACGCAAAGGTGTCGGTGTTCGACAGCGTGGTGCAGGGCGGCGATGCCGTGTGGGAAGGGCTGCGGGTTTACGATGGGCGAATCGCGGCGCTCGAGGCGCATATTCGGCGCCTCAGAGACTCGGCGCATGCGCTGCACTTCGAGCAGATCCCGACGGCCGAGGCCGTAGCGCAGGCCGTGTTCGCGACACTCGACGCCAACGGCATGCGCGACGATGTGCACATCAGGCTGACGCTGACGCGCGGCGAGAAAGTGACCTCGGGCATGAACCCGCGCTTCAATCAGTCCGGCCCCACGCTCATCGTACTGGCCGAGTGGAAACCGCCCGTATACAACGACACGGGCATCACGCTGGTAACCGCTTCGATTCGCCGCAACTCACCGCTCTGCCTCGACTCAAAGATTCACCACAACAACCTGCTCAACAATATCCTCGCGTCGATCGAAGCCAATGTGGCGGGCGCCGATGCGGCTGTCATGCTCGACCTCGACGGCTTTGTGGCCGAAGCCAATGACACGAACCTGTTCATCATTCGCGACGAGGTGCTCGAGACGCCGCTGGCGCGTGCCTGCCTGCCCGGCATCACGCGCGGCACGGTCATGCAGCTGGCGCGCGAGAACCGCGTCGCGGTGACCGAGCGCGACATCTCTGTGACGGAGCTCTACACGGCCGACGAGGTGTTTACGACGGGCACCATGGGCGAGCTCACGCCTGTGCTGAGCGTCGACGGGCGACGAATCGGTACGGGAAGCCGCGGCAAGCTTACGACGCGCCTGCAGCAGATTTATGCCAAGCACGCCTGGCAAACAGGTACCCCGATTCCGGGTCAGGTGGCGTGAAAATAAGCGTCGAGATGTGACTCGAAACTGGGCGACGGCGACGCATCGAGATCGCGCTGCCGCGCGATCGATGCAAGCGCCTCGCGCTCGAGCGCCTCGAGCCGCGACGCGTTAATGTCTCGCTCGGCCAGCCCGTCAGTCTGTGTTCGCGACTGCGCCATCATGTAGTCGTGAAAACCGAGGCCTTCGCTATGCATGGCTTCGAGCAGACGCGCGGACGGTGTCTGCGCCGCGTCATCGAGGCGAGCACGCTGCGCCTGGCAGGCCTCGGTGTACCGGCCATCGTCACCATCGATAACGTTGGCGACAGCCTCGACGCCTTCAAGGATTTCATCGGCCCAATCGCGGAGGCCGCGCGCGGTACCCTCGTCGTCGAGCGCCAAACCCGGCTTACGACCACTGTGCGCGACGCGGACGTGGTTGGCGTCGTGACTGGCGAGCGCCGCCGCGTCGAGCGGCGGGCTGTCGGCTAGCAGGCAGTAGACGAGCAAGGCCTGCATAAAGCGCACCTGCTCGAGGTTGATCCCGATGGGGGAGAACGGGTCGACGTCGAGCGCCCGGACCTCAACGTAGGCAACGCCCCGCCGCGCCAACGCCAAGGTTGGGCGCTCGCCCGAGCGTGCGACCTGCTTGGGCCGAATGCTCGAGTAGTACTCGTTCTCGATCTGCAACAGGCTGTCGTTGAGTTGCAGCCACTTGTCCTGGTCGCGCACACCGATCCGCGTGTAGGCGTCGTGCGGCGTCATAATCGCAGCCGTGAGTCCGGCGATGTAGCGGTCGAGGTTGTCGAGCGAGATCTGCAGACGCGACTGAGCACTCGAGTTGTAACCCAGGTCGCTCATGCGCAGCGAGGTCGCGTGCGGCTCGTAGAGCGTGGTCTCATCCCAACCCGATAACTTGGTTTCGCGTCCGCCGAAGAAGGACCGGTCGACGGCTGGCGAGGCACCGAACAGGTAGAGCGACAGCCAACCCACGCGGCGGAAGTTGCGCGCGAGCGCCAGGTAAGACTCGGAGCGGAAGGCGTCCAGATCACCCGAGTCGCCGAGCAATTCCTGATAGACGGGCCAGAAGCCCTCGGGCATCGAAAAATTGAAGTGCACACCGGCAATGGTCTGCATCTCGCGACCGTAGCGATGACCCAGGCCACGCCGGTACGTGGTTTTCATTTTCGCGACGTTTGAGCGCCCGTAACGGGCCAGCGGGATGTCGCGCCCGGGCTCGAGTCGACAGGGCATGCTGGCATTCCAGAGTCGCTCCTCACCCAGGTGGCGCGCCGTGAAGGCGTGCACGTCAGCCAGGCAGTCGAGCACCTCGGTCGGCGACGCGTACGCTGGCGTTACGAACTCGAGCAGGGCTTCCGAGAAATCCGTGGTGATATAGGCATTGGCAAGCGCAGACCCGAGTGCTTCGGGGTGCGGCGTGTCCGCCAATAAGCCATCGGCACCGACACGGAGTGACTCCTTTTCGAGCCCCGTGAGCGCGTCGTCGATGAGCGTCACACCCCGATCTTCGAGTGCAACCAGTCGTTTTTCTAGGGTATCGCCCATGAGCCGCCCGCCGTGAAGGCGCCTATCGTAGCGCCGTCGCGGGTCCTGCGGCCAGCGTGCCAACTGCGTCACAATCTTCTGACATAACTCCGGGGTATGCTGTCGGCCCACTCAACGGAGATCGATCATGGCCAGCTTCGGCAAACGCCGTTTCTCAGACCGGGCCTCTGGCCCTGCAACGCTTGTCGCGGAAGGCTGCACGATCGCGGGCACCTTTAGCGGCGCCAACGATGTGCTGGTCAGTGGCACCGTGGTCGGGGACAGCCAGCTCGAAGGCGTCGTGACGATTGCCCGTTCCGGGATCTGGCGTGGCGCGCTGAGCGCACGCCACGTGATCATCTCGGGCAGCGTCGAAGGCGACATCGTTGCCAACGGTCGCATCGAGATCTCCGCCAGCGCGCGCATCTCGGGTACCGTCACGGGCGACAAGATCGCCGTGGCAGAAGGCGCCGTTATTGACGGTGAAATGCGCATCACAGGCCGTGATGGGGCGCGCTCAACGTTTAGTGAAAAGCGCGTCGAAGGCGATGTTGCGCCAATCGAAAAAGCGAGCTAAAACAAAGAATTAATCTTGGATTGGGCGCGCCCTGCAGCGGCAGCGCCCCGGGTCACCCAGCAGCTGACTGGACGGCACCCACGGCACGCGTCACACTGCTATCCCTGACTTTTTTACAGCGCGCCAGATAACATAATAAGACGCTGGCGATCCCAGCCATGTCCTGTGGTGGCGCGAGGGATGACCCCGCATGCTCCCAAGAGCGATCGCACCCAGACTGCTCTTTGCAACACTGACGCTCACGCTGTGCGTCGTGTGCGTCGTCTCGCTCGCCATGTTCGTCAACAGCCGCATGGTCATCGACCGCTTCGTCGATGCCAGCGTTGAGCTGCGCCGCGACAACCTCTCAGCGCAGCTCGAGGCCAGGCTGACCCAGGCCACGGGCGCGCTGGAGCGCGAAATCGACGGGCTCATGCGTGATCAGCGCATCGCAGACCTGCAACGCGCGCTCGACGAGTCGGCGGCAGAGATTGCGAGCATCTCCGGGATTCGCGTGCTCGACACCGAAGGCGAGGTGATCGCCTCGGCCGGTGATGCTGCGGGGCTGAGCGCGTCGCAAAGCAGCGTTGCCTGGCAAGCGGATCGCGTCGTCGCCACACGTGACATCGCCCTTGCGGGCAACCGGCTGGGCGCCTTGTCGCTGGCCTTTTCGCTGGAACCGTTCAACCGGGAAATCGACGCCTTCCGGACACGCCAGCTCGAGATTCGCCGCGACTGGCGTACGGACGCAACAGCTTGGGTCGTCATTACCTCACTCGTCATGGCGCTCGTGTGCGGCGCCGCCAGCCTCTTCATGGCGCGGCGCATCGTAAGCCCTGTAGAAGACATCACACGCCAGGCCCGGCGTCTGGCGATGGGCGACTTCGGTGAGCCCGTTGAGGAATCCCGCAGCGACGAACTGGGCCAGCTCGCTCGCTCGTTCAACCGCATGCGCGACCAACTGCGCCAGACCACGATTTCGCGCGACTACATCGACAACGTGCTCGGCAGCATGAACGACGCTGTCATCGTCACGAGCATCGACGGCGCCATCACGCACGCCAACGCCGCGGCACTGCGGTTAACGGGCTACACCGAGACCCAGCTCATCGGGCGGCCCGTCGGTGAGCTCGTTGCCGATCGACATCGTGTAGCGTTTGAGACGGCCACGCCGTCCACGCAACCGCGGGAGGCCAGCATGATCAATGCGGCCGGCAATAGCGTCCCCGTGTCTTGGACTTGTTCTGAAATCGAAACGAACGATCCCATGCTGGCGGGGCGTATCTACGCGGCGCAAGACGTGACCGAGCGCAAGCGCTCTGAAGAACGTATTCGCTACCTGGCGCGAATCGACCCGTTGACCAAGGTGCCCAACCGCATGCAGTTCCAGCACCTGCTGCAGCGCGCGATCTCCCACGCCCGGCGCAATCGCACGGCACTGGCGTTGTTCTACGTGGACGTGGATCAATTCAAGGACATCAACGACAGTTTTGGTCACCTGGCCGGTGACACCACGCTCGAGATCCTGACGCGCTGCATGGCGCGCGCGCTGCCTGAAGGTGCCGTGATCGGCCGCCTGGCCGGTGATGAGTTTGCGGCGTTCATCGACAATCTGCCGCTGATCGATGACATGCAGGACAGCCTGCGCGGTAACGCACGCGATTTGCTCACCGAGATTGCCGAGCCCTTTGATGTGCAGGGCAACGAGGTCTACATGACGGCGAGCCTGGGGATTGCGCTCTACCCCACAGATGCCGACAACGTCATCGACCTGCTGCGCAATGCGGACGCCGCGCTCTACGCAACCAAGAAGGCGGGCGGCAACCGTTTCAGCTTCTACGACGCGTCAATGAATGACGCCGCCGTCGAACGGCTCATGCTCAAGAGTCGCCTGCGCCGCAGTTTCGAGCGCGATGAACTCATGTTGCAGTACCAGCCCAAGTACGAACTCGCCAGCGGCCGTATCGTGGGGGCCGAAGCACTGGTGCGCTGGGAGTCTCCCGAGCACGGACTGATTCAGCCCAATGAGTTCATTCCACTGGCCGAGGAGACGGGCCTGATCGTCGAGATCGGCGAATGGGTCATTGAGCGTGTGTGTGAAGATATTGAGTCGTGGCGAGCCAACGTGGGTGAGCCCGGTCGCATCGCGATCAACCTGTCCCTGAAGCAGCTGCGTCACAAGAGCTTCTTCAACCGCATCAACCGGATCTTTTCGCGCTACAACATCCACCCCTCTGACGTTGAATTCGAGATTACAGAGTCGACGCTCATGGAAGACATCCCGCGCACCGTGGAGATTCTCGACAAGCTACGCGCCTACGGACTCGAACTCGCCATTGACGATTTTGGGACGGGGTACAGCTCGCTCAGTGCGCTGCAAAAATTCCCGATCAAAACCCTCAAGATCGACCGTTCCTTTGTGACCAATGCGGCTGTTGACGAAAATGACGCAGCTATCGTGCAGGCCATCGTCGACATGAGCCGGAGCCTGCGGCTCGACGTTGTGGCCGAAGGGATTGAGACGGAGCCGCAGCTCACATTTCTGCGCCGGCTCAACTGTGACTACGGCCAGGGCATGCTGTTTGGCCAGCCTATGGCGGCCGGCCTATTCGCTGAGCGCTTGCTGCAGCAGCAGGACGGCACAGACCGCCTACAGGCCCTGTTCGGCTGACGGTCGCAATCGCCGGACGACCCCAGTAACCTTGGAAGTGCGCGGTCAGCCCGCGCACGCCAAAGCGTAAGGAATAAGCCCATGAACCGTCTGTTGACCGCCACACTCGCCGCACTGAGCGCAGGCCTCCTGCTATCGGGATCCGCCCTAGCCTGCGACTACCCCGACACGGAAGTCGCACTACCAAACGGCGCCACCGCAACCGAGGCCGACATGCTCAAGGCGCGGCGCGAGGTAAAGGACTACGTGGAACGGATGCAGGTGTATCTGGCCTGCGTGGAAAGCGGCATCGAAACTGCCGAGAACAAGGCGAAGGATGAGACGCTCGATAACGAAACGCGTCAATCCGCCGTGGGCGAGGCCCGCATCCTCAGTCAGAAGTACGACGCGGCGTTCGAGGAAATCAGTAAGGTGGCTGCGGAATTCAACGCACAGCGCGCAGCCTATCTCGAAGCGCAGGAATAAGCGGCGCCAGGCCGCCCCGTCTTAGAGGCGGTCGATCTCTCGTTTCAGATCGTTACCGGAGTCGGTGACGATGCGTTCCAGCACTTGAACACGATGTTCCAGCGCGGCAATAGTCTGCCGGGTGTCGTCGTCCATGCCGCGGGACGCCTGGTCCATCTCCTGGCGGCGCGTCTTTAAGTAGCTTTCGCCCAGGGAATACAGACATCCGATCAGAACGATCGCGACGACCATGGAAAACGGGTTGAACATGCGTGGGGCTCCCAGGTGTGTCTTGTTGTTGTGTGGTCTGTTGTGGCTGGCTTAGAGATTCCGGATCTTACGGTCGAGCTCGAACTGCGACGAGGTGACGTGACGCTCGAGCCGTGCGAGCCGCGTGTCGAGACGCAGCAAGGTGCGTTTCACGTCCGTCACAGTCGTGGCCGGTGACGAGCGCAGGTCCTGCCGGAACGCACGCCGCTCGGGCGGGGGTTCTTCGGCGTTGCTGTCGCTGGCCGGCACCAACATGACGAGGCCAAAGTACAGTAGCAGCGTGACCGGCGGCGCCATGAAGAACGCCACGATCGCGAGCAATCGCGTGATGGTGACATCAAAACCGAAGTAGTCGGCGATGCCGGCGCAAACGCCGGCGATCTTGCGGTTTTTTCTGTCTCGGAAAAAGCGGCGGCGGCCGTAGTCGTCGCGCATATCAGTAGCTCCCGTTGTTGCCATGGTTTCGCCAGAACTCGCGCTCGTGATCGGGGTCGCGTGAGGTCAGCGGCCGATCCTCCAGTACGTAGGCGGCGAGGCCGTAGGCGATGATCGTGGGCAGGGTCAAAAACAACCCGGACAATCCGACGAGCAGACGCAGCACGTTGAGATCGATCCCGAAGCGCTCCGCGATCCCTGCGCAGACGCCAAACAGCCAGGCGTTTTCGCGGTCGAGATACAGCCCACCCAGTTCTTCGCGCAACCAGCGCTTGTTCATACCCTGTGTCTCCAGTCAGGGGCCTCGTCGTCGAGAATAGTCTCGAGCACGTGGACCCGGTGTTCGAGCTTCTGTGCAATCTCCCAGACCTCTTCGATGAGGTCTTCATCGGTTCGCGTCAGCTCGCGCGTCTTCTTCCACTTGGTCACAAAGTGGAGAATGATCGCGAGCGGCGCGACGACAACGAGAAACAGAATCCCGAAGACAAATAACGCGTCGCTCATACCGCTCAGCCGTTCGCTTCTTCGTTACGTGACGCCACGCGAGCCTTGAGGCGCTCAAAGTCCTCGCGGATCGATTCCTCGGCTTCGAGGTTGGCGAACTCACCATCGAGATCTTTGGGCAGACCCAGGTCGTAGGCCTCTACCTTGCTCTCGACGTCATCCATGCGTCGCTGGTATTCCTCGAAGCGCACCAGCGCGTCGTCCACCTTGTAGGTGTGCGTAATCTTGCGCGCCTTGAGGCGTTTGCTGGCCGCGTGGTGGCGGGCGAGCAGCGACTTCTGGCGAATCTTCGCGTCCTTGAGCTTGCCTTCGAGGCGCGCAATGTCCTCGTTGAGCTTGCCCAGCGACTCGTCGATCGCCTGGTATTCGGCCCGAACGCTGTCAGCCGCCTGCGCCGCCTTGTTCTTCTCAACGAGCGCAGCCTTGGCCAGGTCTTCACGACCCTTGGACAGGGCGAGTTCAGCCTTGGCCTCCCAGTCCGCCGTATCGCGTTCGAGTGACTCGAGCTTGCGATTGAGCGTCTTCTTGTCGGCAATGGAGCGGGCGGCGGCTGAGCGCACTTCGACGAGCGTGTCCTCCATCTCCTGGATCATGAGTCGAACGATCTTCTCCGGGTCCTCGGCCTTGTCGAGGATCGCGTTGATGTTCGAATTCACGATGTCTGAGAATCTCGAAAAAATGCCCATGGTGGTGCCTCTTGGTTAGGTTCGTTCAGGGTATTGCAGTTACCGTGCCAACCCGATGAGAAAATATAAGTTATTGAAAATAATAGTATTAAATGAACTTCGTGGCAAATTTGACAAACTCTTAGTTAGCTAAATTGACTAACTAATTACCGCTTCTTTGATTTGTTGGTAAAATTGGCTAATGCAGACGATTCAGATCATTGGCGAAGCCCCCACATTCCTCGCCACGCTGGAGCACGTCTCGCGTGCAGCCCCCGTATCACGGCCTGTGCTGGTGATCGGGGAGCGCGGGACGGGCAAGGAGCTGATCGCGGGGCGCTTGCACTATCTGTCCGAGCGCTGGGAGCAGACGCTGGTAAAGGTCAACTGTGCGGCGCTCACCGAGAGCATCCTCGAATCAGAGTTGTTCGGGCACGAGGCCGGCGCCTTCACGGGCGCAAGCCGCCAGCACCTCGGGCACTTTGAGCGCGCGGACGGTGGCACGCTGATCCTCGACGAGCTGGGCACGGTCTCCATGCGCGTGCAGGAGAAGATCCTGCGTGTAATTGAGTACGGCGAATTTGAGCGCGTGGGCGGCAGCGAAACCATCGACGTCGATGTCCGCGTCGTCGCCGCAACCAACGAAGATCTGCAGGCGCGCGTCGCCGCCGGGACGTTCCGCGCCGACCTGCTCGACCGGCTGGCCTTTGACGTGGTGACCGTGCCGCCGCTGCGAGAGCGCCGCGATGACATCCTGCCGCTGGCCCACGCCTTCGCGGTCAACCTCTGTGCCGAACTCAAGCGCAGCCACTTCCCGGGCTTTTCCTCGCGTGCGGCCTCCACGCTGCTGCACCAGGCCTGGCCCGGCAACGTGCGCGAACTCAAGAACGCCGTAGAGCGCTCTGTTTACCGGAGCCAGGACCATGAGGCGCCCGTCGATGACATCGTGTTCGATCCATTCGACTCGCCATACCGTCTGCGTGCGACGTCAGAAGCGCCCGCGCCACGCACCGGACGCACGATGCCCCGTGAACGCCCTGCGCTTCCCGCCGACCTGAACACCGAGCGCGACAAGTTCGAGCGCCGCTTTCTACTTGCGGCGCTCGATGAGGCAAATTACAACCAGAAAATCGCGGCCGGGCTGCTGGGGCTCAGTTACCACCAGTTTCGCGCGCGCATGAAGAAGCTCGGCGTGGGTTCAAAGCCTGACGCGGAAACGCGACGCGATGCGCGCCGCCGCAAACCTCAGCTGCGGAAGCGACGGCAGTAGACGGCGCCGGCCAGGAAAATGGCCGTCACGATCAAACCACCCCAAAGGCCGGGATCGGTCAAGAACTTGACCGGCGCAATAGCACCGAGCACGTCAAACTCGCCACTCTTGATCAGTGCCTCTATCGCGGCGTCGTCATCAACGTTGATGCCGGCCGGAAAATCGAGACCACTGATGGCGGCAAACGAGAAGCGCTCGCCGATCAGCTGCCAGACCTGACCGGATCGCATGACGATCGACTCGAGCATGCCCAGAACGATCCAGGGTACGAAGACCCAGATCAGCACCGAGCGTTTGGCGAATGCCGAGCAGAGTAGGAACCAGGCCACGACCGGCGCGAACCAGATCGAGCTCGTCAGCAGGATCCAAAGAAACAGGAACCAGAGCTGGATAAAGGGCAGCGGACCCAGTAACAGCTCCACCGGCGAACCACCGCCAATCAGCAGTACCAGCGACACGAGGACGAGCAGGATCACCTGCGTCGCAATGACAATAGCCGTCGTGATCAGCGGTGCCGCGACGACGGCGGTGATGAGCTTTGAAATCACCGTTTCGGTGTCGGTGACGGGCATCGACCGCCAGAACAAAATGCTCTTGTCTTTGCGTTCGGCGTACAGCGCGTCGATGCCATAGAGGAATACGATAACCCCAAGCACGAGGTTCAGGAACAGGAATGGGATGCCGAGAATCGCGGCACCGCCCGTGACGCTGAACGGCGCACCCGTGAGCTCTAGCGTGACCACGGCGACATCGAACGGCATGCCCTGGGCGAGTGCCGTGACAAAAGACACGACAAAGCCGAAGACCAGCAGTCCGGCCACAGCCAAGGGCGCGTAGTAGAGCGCCTTGTGCTCCCAGATCTCGCGCTGCAGCAGCAGCCACTGCCGAGCCATCATGCCGCGCGCTCCCGGCTGAGCTTGGCTACGAAGAGATCGGCAAGGCCCGGCGTGCGAACTTCGCCCAGACCGGCAAGCTGATCGCGCGAAACACCTTCAAAGGTGAATACGGACTTTCCGAACAGACTGCGCTCGGCGAGCGGCGTGAGGCCGCGAGCCTTGTCGGCCTGCTCAGGCGCGGCCATGAGCTCCGTGAAGCGCTCGCCGACGGCCTCGAGGGATTCATCGAGCACGATGCGCCCGTCGTCAATAAACATGACATCAGTCAGGATGTTCTCGATTTCCTCGACCTGATGGGTCGTGATGATGATCGTCTTTTCTTCATCGAAGTAGTCGTTCAAAAGCTGCGTGTAGAACGACTTTCGGAACAGGATGTCGAGACCCAGGGTGGGCTCGTCGAGCACGAGCAGCTTGGCATCGATGGCCATGATGATCGACAGGTGGAGCTGCGCGACCATGCCCTTCGAGAGGGTCTTCACAGGCGCATCAAGCGGGATCTTGGTTTGCGCCAGCGACGCGCGCGCAGCTTCGATTGAGAAATTCGGGTGGATGGTCTCGACAAACTTCAGCAGCTTGGACACGACGATCCAGCGCGGCAGCACGGCGACGTCGGCGACATAGCTCACGGCGTGCATGAGCTCGCGGCGCTTGCGGAAAGGGTCGAGCCCGCAGACGCTCAATTCACCGTCGCAGTCAGTGAGGCCGAGGACCGCCTTGAGCAGTGTGGTCTTGCCGGCGCCGTTGGGACCAATAAGTCCCAGGATGCGCCCGGGTTTGATGTCGAAGCTGACGTTATCGACAGCCTTTGTATCGCCGTAGTGTTTGCTGACACCACGCGCGCTTACCAATGCGGTCATCTCGCTCGTGCCCCTCGTGCCGAATTTACTTGTTGTTGTCTGCGTCGATATCCGCCAGCAGATCGGCTGGCGCGATGCCCAGGCGCTGCATCGTGATCACGACGTCGGGCCACTGGTTGTCGAGAAACCGCCGGCGCTCGTCTGCGAGCACCTTGTCTCGCGCACCGGGCAGCACGTACATGCCGCGCCCGCGGCGTTTCTCGACGAGGTCCTCGTCGACGAGTTCCTGGTAGCCCTTAAGAACGGTCAGCGGATTGAGCCGGTATTCGGCGGCGACGCTGCGCACGGACGGCAAGGCGTCACCGTCACCGATGACGCCTTCCAGCAACATCGCAACGACGCGGTCGCGTAGCTGCCGGTATATCGGCAGGTCGTCGTTCCAGTCAGCGTCCATCAGGCTCCAGTCGCCGCGCTTATTCTTCGGCTGCATCTTGCGGGCTCAGGAGAAACCTACTGGCCGGCGATGACGGTGGCAACGGGTGCGCGGGCCGAATCGCCCGTCGAGTCGATCTCGCTCGAGATGAGCGCGATCGTGAACATTGCCAGCAATACCATCGCCACGATGCCGCTCCATACGTTTCCGCGGCGCTCGCCCTCGTGGCCTGCCTCGCATTCTGTACGGTCAAACATCATGGGTTCCTCGTTGCTCCTGAGTTAGTGTTGTAGTCGACCATAACACCAAAACTCAGAAACGCAAGTACCAAAGCCCGGTTCCGGTCATGACGAGCTTTTGTGCAGTGCACAATAAGCCGTCCTGTGGGATACTTCGTGGTTGGGGATACGCACAGATTAAGAGGGACAATCACATGACTTCGCCCGTTCGCGTCGCCATCACCGGCGCCGCCGGCCAGATCGGCTACCAGCTCGCATTCCGCATCGCTTCCGGCCAGCTTCTGGGCCCCGACCAGCCGGTTATCCTGCAATTGCTCGAGATTCCGCCCGCATTGCCTGCACTTCAGGGCGTGGTTATGGAACTCGACGACTGTGCCTTCCCGACGCTGGCCGGTGTCGTGGCCACGGACCAGGCCGAAACGGCCTTTGCCGATGCCGACTACGCGTTGCTCGTGGGCGCCCGACCGCGCGGCCCGGGCATGGAGCGCAAGGACCTGCTGGAAGCCAACGCGGCGATCTTCTCTGCCCAGGGCAAGGCCATGAACGACGTCGCGAGCCGCGACATCAAGGTGCTCGTCGTGGGTAACCCGGCCAACACTAACGCGCTCATCGCCCAATCGAACGCACCGGACCTGAACGCGGCCAACTTTACGGCCATGACGCGCCTCGACCACAACCGCGCCATGGCGCAGCTGGCCACGAAGACGGGCAAGCACGTCAACGACATCAAGAACATGATCATCTGGGGCAACCACTCGGCCACCCAATACCCCGACGTCTCGCACGCGAGCGTGGGCGGTGCAGCCGCCAAGTCGCTCGTCGACGACGGCTGGCTGACCGACGACTTCATCCCGACCGTGCAGCAGCGCGGCGCGGCGATCATCAAGGCGCGCGGCGCCTCGTCAGCGGCCTCGGCAGCCTCGGCGGCAATCGACCACGTCCGCGACTGGGCGCTGGGCACACCGGCCGACAGCTGGGTCAGCATGGCCGTACCGGCAGATGGCAGCTATGGCATCGAGCCGGGCGTCATCTACTCCTACCCCGTGCGCTGCTCGGGCGGCAGCTACGAGATCGTGCAGGGTCTCGACATCGACGACGCCAGCCGGGCGCTCATGGATGCCACGGAAACGGAATTGCGCGAGGAACGCGCGGCCATTGAGTCACTGCTGTAAGGAGTAGCGCGTGCTGGATTTCATCGTTGGGTTGTTCTGGTTCCTGCTCATTGTCGGCGGCGCATTGGCGCTCGCCTACAAGCGAGTCGACTTAAAGACCGCCACCATCGCCTCGGCGGCTGGTGTTCTGGCCTACCAAATTTTTGGTGACGGCTACGGGCTCGTCATGCTCGTGCTCTGGGTCATCGTCGGCATCATGGCGGCGCTCAACCTGACCGAGTTCCGGCGTGACCAAATCACGGCACCGCTGCTCAAGAAGTACCGCACGATGCTGCCGCAGATGTCGGACACCGAGCGCGAGGCGCTCGAGGCCGGCAGCGTGTGGTGGGACGGCGAGCTGTTTACGGGACTGCCTGAGTGGAATCGACTCATGTCGATGCCTGCGCCGCAGCTGTCGGACGAGGAACAGGCCTTCTACGACGGCCCGACCGAAGAACTCTGCCGTATGCTCGACGAGTGGGAAATCTGCCATGAGCTCGGCGACATGCCGCCGCATATTTGGGCGTACATCAAGGAGAAACGCTTCTTCGCGATGATCATTCCGAAGGAATACGGCGGCCTCGAGTTCTCGGCTTACGCCAACGCACTCATCCTGCAGAGGCTTTCGGGGCGCTCCACGGTCGCCGCATCGACGATCGGCGTGCCCAACTCGCTGGGCCCGGCCGAGCTGCTGTTGCACTACGGCACCGACGAACAGAAGCAGCGCTACCTGCCCGGTCTCGCGAGTGGTGACGAAATCCCCTGCTTTGCACTGACCTCGCCGCAGGCGGGTTCGGACGCGGCCGCCATCGTCGACGAGGGCGTCGTCTGCAAGGGCCAGTGGGAAGGCAAAGAAGTCATCGGCATGCGCCTGACCTGGAACAAGCGCTACATCACGCTCGCACCCATTGCCACCGTACTCGGTCTGGCATTCAAACTGCGCGACCCCGACGGGCTCATCGGTGACGTCCCCGACTACGGCATTACGGCAGCGCTAATCCCGACGAACACACCGGGCGTCGAACACGGCCGGCGCCACTACCCGCTCGACGTGCCGTTCATGAACGGCCCAACGTCGGGTAAGGACGTCTTCGTGCCGCTCGACTACATCATCGGCGGCCCCGAGATGGCGGGCAAAGGCTGGAAGATGCTCGTCGAGCTGCTGTCGGTTGGCCGTGCCATCACCTTGCCGTCGAGCGGCGCAGGCGGCGGTCAGGCCGCCACCTACGCAACGGGTGCCTACGCGCGCATCCGCCGCCAGTTCAACCTGCCCATCGGCATGTTCGAAGGTGTCGGTGAAGCACTCGCACGCATGGCGGGTCGCACCTACATCATGAACGCAGCCGTGAGTGTCACGGCCGGCGCCATCACCGAAGGCGAAGCGCCCGCGGTGCCCTCAGCGATCCTAAAGTACCACTGCACGGAGCTGGCGCGGAAAGTCGCCAACGACGGTATGGACATTCACGGCGGAAAGGCCGTGATGATGGGGCCACGCAACTACATGGGTCGTGGCTACATGGCCCTGCCCATCGCGATCACGGTTGAGGGCGCCAATATCCTCACGCGCTCGCTGATCGTGTTCGGCCAAGGCGCCATTCGCTGCCACCCCTGGGTGCTCAAGGAACTGCACGCCGCGCAAAACCCCGATACGGAAACAGGCCTCGACGACTTTGACGACGCGCTGTTCGGCCACATCGGCTACGCGATCAGCAACGCCGCGCGCGCATTTGTCCTGGCGCTCACGCACGCCAGGTACAGCGAGGTGCCCGTCGAGGGCCCGACGCGACGCTACTTCCAAAACATCAACCGTTACTCGGCAGCGTTCGCGCTGACCGCGGACTTCGCCATGCTCACGCTGGGCGGGCGGCTCAAAATCAAGGAGCAGCTTTCGGCGCGCCTTGGGGATGTGTTCAGTTCGATGTACCTGGCGAGCGCCGTGCTCAAGCACTACGAGAACCAGGGTCGCCAGCCGCAGGACCTGCCGCTCGTCGAATGGTCAGTGCGCTCGCTCATGTACGACGCCCAGGAGCAGCTGCATAAATTCCTGCAGAACTTCCCGAACCGCCCCGTCGCCTGGCTGCTGCGGATGCTCGTGTTCCCGCGTGGTCGTACCTACTCCGCACCGTCCGACAAGATCGGTCGCAGCATCGTTGATCTCATGATCAACCCGACCGATGCACGCGAGCGCCTCTGCGCACAGGTGTACAAGGAGCAAGTGGACAACAACCCCGCCGGCATGCTGCAGGCCGCGCTCGAGCGCGCCATCGTTGTCGAGCCGCTGGAGCGCAAGCTGCGTGACGCCGTCAAGGCGGGCACCGTGCCCGAAGCGATCGCGGCTGAACAGATCGAGGCAGCCGTGGAAGCGGGTGTACTGACCGCCGAAGAAGCCGGCGAGCTCAGCGATTACCACGCACGCATCGCAGAGCTCATCGCCGTCGACGATTTCGACACGAGCGAGATCGGCCGCACGCAGGCCGCACCCGCACCTGTGGCACGACCTGTCGCGACGCGCAAGAAAGCCACGCGCAAAAAGGCGCCGCCTGCGAAGAAAAAGACCACCAAGACCGCGGCCAAAAAGAAGACCACAGGCAAAAAGACGACACGCAAGAAGACGACTAAGAAGACGTCCGCTGCGGATAACGGGAAGGACGAAGGCTGAGCAATCGGGTTGTCTATGAAGTCAGCCTGCGCATCAGTGACGACCAGTCGGTCGCGCTTGGTGCCTGGCTGCCTGAGCACATCGATAGCATGTTGGCCCTGCCGGGCTTCATCGAGGCGCAGTACTTTGACCCGCACCGCGAGGACGATGGCGGCTGGACGCACACGGTCCAGTACATCCTCTCGAATCGAGACGCGCTGGACGCCTATCTCGAGAACGACGCGCCGCGCATGCGCCAGGACGGCATCGACCGGTTCGGCGATGCCATGTCGTCGAGTCGCAGCATCCGCGAGGTGGTCAGCACCAGCGCGCCCGACACGCAATGCCTGAACTGCGGCGCCACGCTGCGCGGCCAATACTGCTGGAATTGCGGCCAGCGCGGTAACACGCGCCTCATCAGCCTCGGCGAGCTGATTCGCGACGCCTTTGGCGACATGTTCGAGCTCGACTCGCGGCTCTGGCGCACGCTGATCCCGCTCGTCACCAAGCCTGGCCATCTCACAGCCGAGTACCTGCGCGGCCGACGGGCGCGCTTCATGCCGCCGTTCCGCATGTACCTCGTGCTGAGCTTCCTGTTCTTCCTGCTCTCACAGGTGCTGGGCGACGGCCCGGGCGTTACGATTGACGATGGCACCACGCAGGGCTTCGAGGACGGCTTCAACGACGCGCGCGAGGCGAGCCTGGCAGAGGACCTCGAGGCACTGGATGTGCCCGCCGACGTGGCTGCAGAGGTGGCGGCCAGAACCGCAGAGACCATCCAGTCGGTTGAGGCCGCTCAGGCGCAGGCGGAAGACACCGTCGTACCCGCCGCAACGGAAGCAGAGGCAGCGGCGAACGCCGAATTAGCAGAATCAGAGGACACGCCCTGTGACTTCGAGGAGCCACAGCAAACCGGCATTCCGTGGATTGATAATCAGTTTCCGCTAGACCGCCAGCAGCGTATTTGCGAAGACGTCACCCGGGACCAGGGCAAGCGGCTTGTCGAACGCTGGATCGATAACGCACCCGTGGCCGCATTGGCCGTACTGCCGCTCATGGCGCTGCTGCTCAAGGCCATGTACCCGCTGTCACGGCGCTACTACGTGGAACACCTGCTCATGCTCGTGCACTTCCACTCGTTCCTGTTCCTGCTCTGGTCGCTGGGCTTGAGCTTCAATGCCGTGACGCTGGCTATTGGGCTCCCCGAGGCGATCGTCATCATCGTCAATGTGCTGGGTTGGCTATTCGTCCCGGTATACCTATATCAGTCGATACGGGCGGTGTACGCGCAGGGTCGCGCGGCCTCCCTGGCCAAGTTTGTCGTGATGTTGTCCGGGTACCTTGTGGCCACCATTCTGGTGATCTTGATCACGTTCCTGTTTATCATCGCGACCTACTGACGCCCTTCAGATTGTGACAACCTGGCTTGACTCCTGTAATGTCAACGAAAACTGACAACAATCGCGCCTGCGGCAGAGCCGCGCTGCCTTCCTGTGCGCGCCTAACTAGTTGATTGCTATGAATATTGGAATCAGCGGCCTCGCGGCGTATGTACCGCCCTACCGGGTCCAGCTCGAACAATGGTGCGACTGGACGGGTCAGCAATGGCCCAAAATGCGCGAAGTGGTCGGGGCCAGTTACCGCATGCGGGGCCAGCAACATAGCGTCTACACGATGGCCGCCACGGCCGTTCTGCGCCTCATTCGAAGCTACGATATCGACGCCTCCGAAGTGCGCTTCTTGGGCCTCGGCACCGAGTCGAGCCTCGATAACTCTGCCGGTGCCGTGATCATCAAAGGCATGATCGACAGCGCGCTGCGCGCCGAAGGCCGGGCACCGCTGTCCCGCGCCTGCGAAGTCCCCGAGTTCAAGCACGCCTGCCTGGGCGGCGTGTACGCCATGAAGGCCGCCATTCGTGCGCTGGCCTGCGACGGGCGCGGCAGCAAGGCCATTGTAGTCTGCGCCGACATCGCCGAATACCAGCGCGGCAGCAGCGGCGAACCCACACAGGGTGCCGGTGCCGTGGCCATGCTCGTCGAAGAAGACCCCAAGCTTGCTACGGTAGACCTCGCCGCCAGTGGCAGCGCGTCCGACTACCGCATCATGGACTTCAGAAAACCCATGATGCGTTTCTGCGGCCAGGACCGCAGCGAAACACACCAGGTGCAGGACTACCCCGTGTTCAACGGCAAGTACTCCACCACCTGCTACATCGACGAAACGCTGCACGCGCTCGCCGACATGTACGAACGCCGTGGCATCGACGCCGCCGAGCACATTCGTGCAATACCGCACATCTTCATGCACCGCCCCTACCGCCGCATGCCCGAAAACGGCCTCGCTGTGGCCTGGATGTGGGCACTGGCACAGGGCGGCATCGAAGAACACGCCGAACTCGCACGCTACGCGGAACCCGCGGGTATCCCGGTCGAAGCTGTGGTCGAGGAACTTACGAGCCAGCATGACGTTTCGGCGCTCGCCGACGCTGACCATCTCAACGAAGATGCGATGCCACTCACGATGGGCCTGATCCGGGCCTTCCGTGCCTCCGACGCCTTCCAGTCCATCGTGCTCGACAAGCTGTCCCTGGGCAGCGAGCGCATGCGCGACCTCGGCAACCTGTACACGGCGGCCTTGCCGGCGTGGATGGCAGCCGGCTTTGAGGAAGCACTCCAGCGCGACCTCGAACTCGAAGGCCAGGAAATCCTGACGCTGGGTTACGGCAGCGGCGACGCCGCCGAGGTCATTCCGATGACCGTAGTACCCGGCTGGCGCGAGGCGACTGCGAAGATTCACTTCTCCGCCGCACTCGATGACCCCATCGACCTCACCCAAGCGCAGTACGAAGCCCTGCACGACGGTCGCGCCGTGGCCGACCTGCCGCAGCCCACGGGCAGCGAGTTCTTCGTCGCACGCGTCGGCCGCGCCGAGGCGCAGAAGTTCCAGGACATCGGGATCGAGTACTACCACTACCAGGCCTGACGGCCCAGCACCGCACTCAGGCTTGCATCGGCTCCGTCAGGGCCGCGATCCGTTCCGCGTACTCCCCACGCAGGCGCCGCCATTCCATCCGGAACCAGGGCGTCACGTTGGCCGTGTCATCGGCGACGAGTGCGTCGACAGCTTCGGGCGCCATGAACTTCCAGTCCGCCACCTCGTTGCGGTTCGCCTGCACAGGACGCGTCATCCGTCCAACGAACACGGAGCACAACTCGTGCTCACTGCCCGCCGCACCAAACGACGCCTGGTAACGGAATTTGTAGACGAACTCGAGCTCGGCCGCGCAGCCCAGCTCCTGCTCAAGACGCCGGTGCACGGCCTCATCGAGATGCTCGCCGCGACGCGGGTGTGAGCAGCAACTGTTCGACCAGAAGCCACCCCAGAGACGTTTGCCGACAGCACGCTGCTGCAGCAACACCTCGCCCTGCTCGTTAAACACGAACAATGAGAACGCGCGGTGCAGGATGCCCTCGCCGTCATGTGCGTCCGCTTTGGACAGGTAACCAACCGGCTGGTCGTCGGTATCGACGAGGATAAGCTCCTCGGATTCTGACGAGACCACGGGATCCGTATCGGTTGTGGGTTCGATGGGAATCACACGCGCTTCAAAACTGGCCTGGCGCAACGCGGCCGCCACGGCCTCGGCGTCGCCATCGCACAGCGCGATGATTGAACCCCCACCGCCGGCACCCGTGAGCTTGGCGCCAATGGCACCCGCGCCGCGCGCGATCGCCAACATCTGCTCGAGCACGGGGTGGCTCACGCCAATCCCGTTCAGCAGACCCTGGCAGACATTCATGCTGTCGCCAAGTTGCTGCGTGTCACCGTCAGCCAGCGCCTGCAGGCACTGTTCAACGACACCGTCGATTTGGTTGAACATCGCGTCGAACACCTCGGGCTGACGCGCACGGCGGTCACGCACGCCGGCAACCAGTTCTGAGGTCACGCCTTTCAAGCCGCTGAAGCCGACAACGAGCTGCAAAGGCCCACCGATACGAACGTCGCTAAAGCGCGCGTCGCTGCCGGGCGTGTAGAGCATGGGCCGCGCGTAAGTTGAGAGCGTGTTGTCCACACCCGACGGCGTGCCGTGCGCGAGTTTCTCGCAGGCAAACGCCATCTCGTTGACCGTTGCCTCGTCGAAGCGTTGGTCCGTGAGCATTGCGATGGCGCGAATAAGCACGACGGCCAGTGCCGCGGAGCCGCCCAGGCCCGCGGCAAACGGAATCTGGCAGGACACCTCGATGTGGCCCTGCGGCATCTCGATCTCGGCCAGTGAGATGATGGTGTCGACGAGCATGCCCAGTGGACTGCGGTGGTCGGCGTCATCGCCGGCGTCGTACTCGAGCTGCCAGTCGTCGATACCGATCGTGAGCAACTCACGACCACTAAACACTTCAGCGCGCAACGCACGTGGCAGCGCCAGCCCCAATGCGCGGCGGCCGTACACAACGGCGTGCTCGCCAGCGAGGATGAGCTTGGCTGCGCTCGACACTTCGCCGATCGACGTACGCGGCGGACGGCCAGGTGCGCGCAGCCGCGCAGCCTCGATCAGCTCTCGCGCACGCCAAGTTTTCACAACGCCCTCGGCCACCATGGCCGATACGACTTCGTCGACCTCGATGTCGCGGGCGCCAGCCTGAACGGCAACACTGCGCGCATGCAGGGCCATGTGGCCGCGCTGTATGCCGTCCGTTGCGAGCGCCTTGAGCGCCGAAAAGTTTTGCGCGATGCCCACGGCACAGGCCAGGGCGTCGAGTTCTCGCGCGTGTTCAATTCCGGCCAGGCGCAACGCCAGCTTGGCAACGGGATTAAGCCGGACCGAACCGCCAACGATGCCGAGCTTGATGGGCAGGCTCATGCTGCCCAGCAGATCGCCGTTCTCGTCGACACGCCAGTCGGTCAGCGCGCGGTACTGGCCGTCGCGTGCCGCCCAGGCATGCGCGCTGGCTTCTGCCGCACGCCAGTCGTTGCCGGTCGCGACCACCACGGCATCGATGCCGTTCATGACGCCTTTGTTGTGGGTCGTGGCGCGGTGCGGATCGAGCACCGCGAATTCGTTGGCCGCGACGATACCGTCGCGCACATGCACAGCCTCGGCCTCGTCCGCGCCCAGCTCGGCCAGCGGCACGCGCATCTCGGCGTGAACCAATGCCGCGTCTGCGAGATTGGACAGGATGCGCAGGTGCGGCCGCGCCTTGGCGATGCCACCCACGAGCGGTGCCACCTGCTCGCAAATCGTGTTGATGAGATTGGCGCCCATCGCATCGCAGGTGTCGATGAGCAGGTGCACGATGAGCATGTGGCCGCCCGACGGCCGCGCGTAGGCGCGCAGTGTCAGGTCACGCACGCCACCGCCGCGTTTGATGAGGTTCGGGTGCACCGCGTTCGCTGCGTCAAGGATCTGCTCACGCGCCGCTTCGACGGCCGCCTTGGCCGCCTCGGGGTCGGCGACATCGAGCAGTTGGATCTGGCCGATCATGAGCGCCGGGTCGGCGGTGACCCGGAAGCCGCCTGCCGCCCTTGCGAGTTTTGCGGCCGAAGACAGCGCCGCCACAATCGAGGGCTCTTCAACGACCATGGGCACGAGCCGATCGATTCCGTTGATCTTGAAGTTGAGCGCCACGGCGAACGGCAGCCCAGCCACACCGATGACGTTTTCAATCAGATGCTCGGCCACATGGCGGTCGAGCGTAATGTCACCGCTCGAGAGCGCCGCATAGTCGTGGGCCGTAATCGCGCCCGCTTCATGCAGCGTCGACAGCCGGTCAGTCAGTGCGAGGCGGTAAAAGCCTGAGAACACCGAGGTCATGCGAGGACCTCGGTCGCAATCTCGGGCGTCGCAAGCCCCAACGTCATCTCCGGTGTTGCGGCACCCGCCGCAACGGCCGCCGCGGCGAAGCCGTCGAGCACGTCGCGGGACGTGGACAACGCGATACCAAAATCGCCACCGCCTGCGCCACAGGGCTTGAAGAAACAGCCGTGCGCCAACGCAAGCTCAGCCAAGGTGTCGTGGCCACCGGCGAAGTAACCGAGGCCAGCGGCCGCATCGATTTGGCGCATCTCGTGCGTGAAGGCGTTCATCGTCTCAATTATCCCCGCTGCGTCGGCACGCTGCCACTCGGTCACAACGTGCGATGCTGCCGCCGCGAGCCCGTCGAGCCGAACAGATGCGTTAGCATCGCTGGCGCACCAGGCCTCAAAGCGACGGACATGGTCGAGCGTGGCTGCGGACTGCGTGGTCATAATGGCGCGCGCCTCAAGCCCGGCAGGCCAGGTGAGCGCTGACACCAACAGGCCCTGCCCATCGGCCCGCTGAACAATGGTGCCGCCCTGGGCGACGGCGCGCAGGTCCGCGCCCGAACCCCGTCCGCCCTGGAACGCGTCATGCGCGGTCAGGGCCTGCGGTAATGCGTCGACGACGCGGTCGCCACCCGCGAGTGCCGCGCTGACCGCGACGGCCACGGCAGCGCTCGAACCGAGCCCGAGCTTGCGCCCCTGGTCGTAGAACGCTGTGGAGTCCACAACGAGCCCCGTGTTGGCTGGTTGCACCGTACGCAGTACAGCATCGACGAGTGCCGTAGCCGACGCCTGTGACTCCCATTCCGGTGCGCACCCATTCATTTGATAGGGGTAGGTCTCACCGTCGAAGCCCTGCAACCTGACCGGCGCCGGACCATCCACGACCGGCTGCGCATCGACAACGACGTAGCGGTCGACGCAGGTGACGATGGCGGGCGCCCCTGCGAGTACGCCGTACTCGCCACAGAGCATCAGCTTGCCGGGTACCCGGACGCGGCGCGCTGGCGCGGCACTCACGAATCGCGGCTCACGGGGTGTGCAGGAAGGCGCCGCGACCCAGGGATGCGCGCAACACATCGGTCACGCCATCGACGCCCTCCAGTGTGTCGGCCACACGGTCGGCGTCACCGGGCAGACACACAGCCTTCAGCTGCGGCCCCGCGTCGATCGTGAAGCAGACGCCGAGACCCGACGCACGCAGCACGCGCACTTCGTGGATACAGGCCACGGTGGCGGCGTTCCAGTATAGGAGCCAGGGATCGTTGCCGAGCATCACGGCGTGCATCTTCATGCAGCTTTTTTCGGTCACGGCCGCCAGCGCATCGAAGTCCCGCGCGGCCACGGCCTGCTCGGCGGCCGCGAGGTCCTGCGACTGGTCGCGCACCCAGGCGTCGAAGTAGGGCGAAGTGGCCGCCGTGGCGCGCATCGCCTCGGTTGAACCGATGGGCTTGCGCACCGCCGAGGTTACGGCGATGACGAGCTCGAGCGGAAAATCGCTGGCCTCGGCCAGCTGGCGCACGCGGATGTCGCCGTCAGCCTGCGTGGGCGGATCGAGCCGCACCACACCCCCAAACAGCGATCGCGCCGCACTGCCCGAACCCGAACCCGCGCACTGCGCCAGCGACTCCCGGTCGCGGCCGCCGTCGAGCAAGGTGTCGACGGCCAGCGTCAGCGCCGCAAACCCCGATGCCGAAGACGCAAGGCCGGCGGCAGTGGGAAAATTGTTGTCGCTCACGATGTCGAGCGCCGGGCGCCCGGGCCAGTACTGGTCGAGGAAGGCAAACGCGCGCTGGCCCATGCCGGCATCGGCGTTGCCGTTGAGTTCGAAGCGGTCTTCACCCGCCGCGGCCACACGCGTCGTGGTCGCCAGACCGTCAAGCGTCAGCGACAAGGACCCGACGGCGGGGATATTGCGCGCCTCGCTGGCCTTGCCCCAGTACTTCACGAGCGCAATATTCGGGTGCGCCGTCGCTGTCACGGTGGCCGCGTCATCGCTGAGCCGCGGGCTGTTGCTGGAACTCTGTGTCAAATCAGTTTCCGGGCGCAGACGTTAGCGGCAAAATGGGTGGGTACCACCCATGCCACCAGCCAACAGACGAGCCGCATGTCGTTCGAAGATGCCATTCCTGATTATATCGCCCGGGTCGACACGGTGTTGGCGCGAACCTTACCCGCTGCCGACGCGGAGCCGGCGCGGCTTCATGAAGCGATGCGCTACGCTACGCTCAATGGCGGCAAGCGCATCCGACCGCTGCTCGTCTACGCCACGGGCGAGGTCTTAGGGATCGACGCCGCGCATCTCGACGCCCCGGCCGTGGCCGTGGAGCTCATCCATGCGTTCTCGCTCGTGCACGACGACCTGCCGGCCATGGACGACGACGATTTGCGGCGCGGCAAACCCACCGTGCACCGCCAGTTCGACGAAGCCACAGCAATCCTCGCGGCCGATGCGCTGCAGCCGCTGGCGTTCGAAGTGCTGGCTGGGCCCGAGGGTGGGCATGCAGCTGGCCAGCTGACCATGGTGCACCTGTTGTCGCGGGCCTGCGGTTCGCTGGGCATGACGGGCGGCCAGGCGATCGATATCGAGTCCGAGGGCCAGCGCATCAGTGGCGACACCTTGCGCCGCATGTTCGAGCTCAAGACGGGTGCACTCATCTCGGCCGCCGTGCTCATGGCCGCAGCGCGCGTGCCCGACCTGGCGGAAGATCAGCACGCCGCGCTCGAGCGTTATGCGCACCGCATCGGCCTCGCCTTCCAGATCCGCGACGACATCCTCGACGTGGAGGGCGACACGGAGACCATAGGCAAGCCTGCTGGGTCAGACGTCGCCCACGACAAGGCCACCTGGCCCGCCATCTTTGGCATCGACGCCGCCAAGGCGGAGTGCGACAAACTCTACGCCGAAGGGCTCGATGCGCTGACCGGTTTCGGCGATAACGCCGCACCCCTGCAAGTCCTCGCCGAGCTCATCGTCCGGCGCAAGATGTAGGCCCATGGCCGACGAGCGCGCCATTCTGCACGTCGACATGGACGCGTTCTACGCCTCGGTCGAACAGCGAGACGACCCTGAGCTAGCCGGGCGACCTGTTCTCGTCGGCGGCAAGGGGCAGCGTGGCGTGGTTGCAGCCGCAAGCTACGAGGCGCGCGAGTTTGGGGTGCGCTCTGCCATGCCCATGCGCGAAGCACTCAAGCGTTGCCCCGACGCGGTCTGCGTGAAGCCCCGTCTCGATCACTACCGTAATGTCTCGCATCAGGTCTTCGATGTGTTTCGAAGCATCACGCCCGAAGTCGAGGGCCTGTCGCTCGACGAGGCCTTTCTTGATGTCACGGCCAGCGTTGGTCTGTTCGGTGATCCCGTCAGCATCGCGCACCGCATCCGTGCCAACATCCGTGACGCGACCCAACTGACGGCTTCTGTCGGTGTCGCCAGCAACAAGCTCGTCGCCAAAATCGCCTCAGACCTCGACAAGCCAGACGGCCTCGTACATGTGGCGCGCGGTAACGAGGCAAAGACCTTGGCGCCATTGTCAGTGCGCGCGCTGCCTGGCATCGGCCCCCGCAAGCGCGCGGAGCTCGCCAGTGCCGCGATCCACACCATTGGCGACCTGCAGTCCGCCGACGCCGACACGCTGCGCCGGCTGTTCGGCCGCTACGCGGACCGCGTGCGCAGCCGGGCCCACGGCATCGACGACCGCCCCGTGATCGCCTTGCGCGATGACAAATCGATCAGCGCCGAGCGCACGTTTTCGGAAGACCTGAAGCAGCGCAGCGAGATGTGTGAAGCCCTCGCAGCCCTGGCCGACCGCACGGCCACGCGCCTGCGAAACAAACGCCTGCTGGCCGGTGTCATACAGGTGAAGATTCGCCAAAGCGACTTCCGGACCTTCACACGCCAGTGCCGCGTGACGCCCGCCACCGATAGCACCGAGCAGCTCTACCAGAGCGCGCTCCGACTGCTCGACGAGTGGCGCGCGGAGCACCCCGACCGGCCATTGCGACTGCTGGGTGTGGGCGGCTCGCGGCTCGTTTCCGATCAGCAGCCCGACCTGTTTGCGGCCGCTGAACCCGCCGGGGACAAGCAGGTCGATCGCACTGTCGATGCGGTGCGGGAACGCTTTGCCGAACTGGGGACCGCGGCGCTGCAATCCGCCCGCACGCTGAAACGCGACGACTGACCGGTCGTGGCGGGCATTTGAAGGGCTGGGCGGCCACGTTACACTCAACCGGCTATGTACCTCGAATTCTTTGGCCTGCACGAACGTCCGTTCACCATAACGCCCGATCCGCGTTACCTCTTTATGAGCGAGCGGCACGCCGAGGCGCTCGCGCACCTGATTTACGGGGTGACCGAGAGCGATGGCTTCATCGTGCTCACAGGAGAGGTCGGCACCGGCAAAACCACGCTCGTTCGCAGCCTGCTCCAGCGCATGCCCGAGGCGGCAGACGTCGCGCTTGTACTCAACCCGCAGCTCACGGCGCTCGAATTCCTGACGGTCATCCTGAAAGAACTCGATGTCACGTTGCCCGAGGCACCCGAGGAGCGCACGAGCTGCCGCGCGCTCACCGAGAAACCCAACATGCCCAACAAAACCTTTGTGCGCTGATCACTAAAAATCTTCTGATTTCTCCAACTGTCGATAGTTTCTAGTTTCTGCCACTTGCTTCCTGTAGCTAGAGTTAAAGCAGTCAAAGCTAAATCATGTATGTCCTTTCGTATGCTACTTGTTAAGGAACCCACAAACTCCTGATGCTCGCTGACGTCGAATTTGACAGATTCAAATAAATTGAAATCTGTCAGAATCGGTAAGTTATCTTGTTGTCTTAATACAATAACGTCTGAAGATATATTCCCGTGGGCAACTCCTTTCTTGTGACAATAAGCTAAAACTGGTAGGGTTTTGTTTAGAAACCGAACGACATCCAATTCATTCAAGAGGGAATCTGGCTGGATGTTGTTTGTCAACACAGAACCAGGAACGTATTGTTGAACAATGTAAAGTTCATTTTCCTCAAAGAAGTAATCTGAAACTTGCTGAATCTGTGGATGCTGTAACTCTTGAAACAATTCTAGCTTCTTCAAAAAGATTTGCTTGAACACTTCAATTTTTTCTGTATCTTTTATAGAAATCTGAGTAACAAGAAACTCATCACCGTGTTGTTCTTGATCGTGAACTAGGTACTTTAAAATATGTCCTGACCGATT
>JBCCBB010000014.1:0-44865 GCA_039814545.1 Pseudomonadota bacterium | reverse complement strand
CGACCAGAACCGGGTCGTTGCCGTGCGCGTAAAAGCACTGCAAGAAGCCGCAGACGCACAGAACCGAGCTTTCGAGCTCGCGCAGCTACGCTATGAAGAAGGCGAAACAGACCTGCTCGACGTCTTCGTCGTGCAATCCAATACGCTGTCGGCCGACGCGGCGGTGGTCACAGCACGCCGCGAGCAGCTCGACGAGTGGATCAACCTGAATCTCGCGCTGGGCGGCAGCTGGGAGTAACACCCCTCAGAGTGACAGCGACGTAAACCGCGCACCCGGCGTGGTGACGTCGATGCGGCGGATCTCGTGCAGCGACACGGACTTTGAGTCCTCGCTGGTGCCGAGTACCAGGTGCTCCGTCTTGTCGGGCCACGTCTGCGTGGTCAGCGCCCTGCCCGTCACCGTGCTGCTGTTGGCGAGGTGAACCTCCAGTTCGTAGCGGTAGAGACACGCGACCTCGATGTGGTCATGCAGGTCGCACGCGATGGGTGTCGGTGTCGTCATTTCCCGCTTCCGGTCTTGGCTTCAGACGCACTCATCGTACAGCCAATCTGGTCACAAGACAGAGACGCCGCTCGAACAGAGGCGCCTCACGTCTCGCATGGCCCGAAGCGCCGCCGCGCGTTGATGATCCGTAAAGCACTTGCCGCGAGCAAAACCTGCATGAGTTCGCTATAACGTTGCTTCGGCGTCGGAACTCACCTGATAGTCATGCAAAAAACTCGACACCTATTGGTCATCTTGGCCGCACTTGTCTCGACCGTAGTTCATGCCGATGTCGTAACGATGCGCAATGGCGACCGTCTCTCAGGCGAACTCAAGTCCCTGGAACGCGGCAAGCTCAGATTCGATTCCACCGCTACCGGTACCATTCCCATCGAGTGGGATGAGGTCGCAACGCTTGTCAGCGGTCAGGACATTCAGGTTGAGATTGAGGATGGCACGCGCTTCCTGGGCCCGCTGAGCACCGCTACGGATTCGGGCGATATCACCGTAGACACAGCGTCCGGCCCCATTGCCCTCGAGATGACTGAGGTGATCCTCATGACGCCCATCGAGAAACGCGCAAGAGACCGTATCGACGCAGGCGTGACGTTTGGTTACAGCTTTGCGAAGTCGACGGAGGTTCAGCAGCTCAACGCAGGGTTCGATCTCACAGCCCGCACCGAGAAACGCCTCTACGCCCTCAACGCCGACGTCATCGTGTCGGACAGCGACGGCGTAGAATCCAACCAGCGCAAGAGCCTTGATTTCGAGTACACGCGACTTTGGCCAAAACGCTGGGGCACGGGCGCCGTCGTGCGCATCGACCGCAACGATGAACTCGGCCTTGATCTGCGAACCTCGGTTGGTGCCGGCGGTGGACGCTACCTGATCCAGTCAAACGCCATGTCGCTGCTGGTCTCCGGAGGTCTGCAGGTGAGTCGCGAAAACGTGAGTGCCGGCCTGAGCGATGAGGACTCTCTGGAGGGCTTTGCGGGCATCAACTGGGACTGGTTTCGCTACGACTCGCCAGAACTCGATCTGAGCAGCAACCTGCTGATATTCCCGAATCTGACAGATACCGGCCGCGTGCGCGCCGAATTCGATATGCGTGTCCGCTGGGAGCTCATCGCGGACCTGTTCTGGCAGGTCAGTTTCTACAACAGCTACGACAGCGACCCGATCGTGCCTGACGCGGAAAAGAACGACTACGGTGTGATCACGTCGTTGGGCTACTCCTTTTAGGGATTACAGGAGCACGACCTGGTGTAGTCTCTCCCCATGAAGCGGCGCGAAAAGCCACTGAGGGGGACCACCATGAGATATGCCATTGCCCTGGCCGCCTGCCTGATGTGGGCTGCGCCCGCCTGGGCCGACGATCACGCGGACTCAGACAACGCCTGCCTCGAGGGCGACATGGCACAGTTCGGGCGTTACGTGGGCGATTGGAAGATCGTCGATGAGTCCTTCGCACGCGACGGCAGCGGCTGGATCGAAGGCAATGGCGCCCGCTGGATTTTCAAATGCATCGGTGACGGCACGGCAGTCCAGGATTTCTGGATGCCCAACGGTGGTGGCTGGGGCACGAATCTCCGGACCTACAACCCCGACACCGAGTCCTGGGAGATCGTCTGGGCCGCTTCAGGGCAGAAGGGTCTACAGCACATCACGGCCAAGCAGGCAGACGACGGTCGCATCATCATGGACATCGTCAAGCCCGTGCCCGACCCGCCCCGACGCATCGTGTTCTACCCGCCCGATGAGGACGGCTGGACCTGGGCACAGCAGTGGACCTTCGATGACGGGGAGTCCTGGTTCGACGTGTATCACATCATCGCCACACCGTACGCACCTCGAACAAGCGAGCCAGCGGAGTGAGCGGCACCTATTACTTTCGAATCGCGCTCTATGCGGGCGCGTTGACACCCATGTTGCACGTCCTGGTACTCATTCTGAGCGGGCAGGATCCCATCAGCACACCCATTAGTCAGCTCAGCCAGGGCAAGTACGGTGACCTGCACGCGCTCGGGCTCGCACTCTTTGGTGCTGCGCACTTTGCGATGGCACTGGGCTTTCGCCGTATCGACCGCGGCAGGATGTGGCCCTGGGCCCGCATCGTGCTCGTGTTTAGCGGCCTCGCCGTCTGGTACATCGCCGGCTTCTACAAAGAGGCCGACCCCGAGCGACTCATTGGCCCCGATGCCAACGACCCGCTCTGGATCGCCGCCTGTCTGACAGGTGTTGCGATGGGCATGTTGCAACCCGGCCTTTCGCGTCGGTCCAAGTCCATCGGCCTGTTTTCGGCCGTCTGCCTCGGGCTCTGGTTCCTGCTGATCCCGCTGATCCTGCTGGTCAACGAGAGCTGGATTGGTGCTTACGAACGCATCGTCGGCTTCGTCTACGTAACCTGGGTGGTCGGCATCTCCTACGCGATTCTCCACCAGAGGATTGAGCCGTACTCGAAGCCGCCGTTGACGGATACGTTTTAGCGCAACCCAGCCGCGGCGAGCGCAGATCAGGTCTGCGACAGGAACGCCTCGGCTGCCGCAAAGAACGTATCGGGTACCTCAAAGTGCGGCAATGCGCCACTCTCGAACGCCTGAACGTGCCAGTTCTCGGCGGCGCGCGCCCAGTCGGCCTCTCGAAAATCCTTAAAGTCACCGCGCGTGCCATGCGGAAGCCAGACCGGCATCTCAATCGTCTCGTAGACGTTACGGATGTCTCGACTAAACAGCTTTCCGGATAAAAACGCGTAAGGGGCATTCTCGGCGCCCGGCTGGTGTGTGGTCAGATCGTCATAGGCTGCGAGATCTTCGTCAAACGTATCCGCGCCCCACGTCCGTTTCAGGAAATAGCGAATGACACCCGGGCGCACAAGCTGCCCGTAAAGGCCTTTGCGCCACAGCGGCACCGTCAGCACCTTGTAGAGCAAACCCATTTCGCGTGTCGTGCCCTCGGCGGCGCGCATCCGATTCGAGCCCCGCGAAAACCCGGTGGGCGTCACCAGAGTCAGGCTCCGAAAGCGTTCGGGTCGCTCACTCGCCGCGCGCGCCAGGAACTCGGAAGACAGAGACAGCGCCAGCGCGTCGACGGGCGCGTCACCGGGCACCTGATCAACGAGGTCGTGAATAGCATCCGTGTAGAGCCGGACGCTGTAGTCGCGATCGCCTCGGTCTGAGAAACCGAATCCCGGCAGGTCCGACGCGTAAACGCCGCGCGTCTTGCGGAAGTGCTCGAAGATCGGTTTGACCTCGTACACCGAGCCCGCGGCATTGATGCTGTGAAACAACAATAGCGGCGCGCCCTCACCGTCGCGGTAGTAGCTCTGCCGCCCGGCGCGGCCCTCAAATTCGATGCGCTCTGCTTCGATCGCCGGGGGCAATGTCGGTGTGTCGTCGTCGCTCACAGTGATTTACACATTGATTCGAACACCCAAAGCCTACCGCACCCGCATTTCGATGCCAGCCTGAGCACCGTCCACGAAGCGTTCAGCTTCTATTCAGCGACCCGCGCGTAGCGTCGTTTGCACTCACCACACCGACCTCATCTAAAGGGAGCGGCGATATGTACGCAACGCACGCGCGAATCCCCTGGCACCGCGCACTGGCCCTGGTCGCCATGCTCGTGCCCGGTCTGGCCAGCGCCAATACCAACCCCACCATCCGCCTGTTCCCGACCACGGTCGTCGAAGACTTGCGCCAAACCAGCGCTGTCGCACAGGAAATGGAAACTGGCCTGCAGGAAGTCATTGGCCGGCTCGACCAGCAGCAGCAACTCTACCTCGACAGCAAATGTGAAGGCGCCGAAGGCGACCCGGGCTGCCAGCGTCTCTCGAAACAGATCGGCGCGACCTATCTCGAGATGCTTGAAATCATGGAAGCGCGTCTCCCTGACATGGAACACACGGTCAACAACACGCGGCTCAGCCTGGAGAAACGTCTGCGCTCGGAGATCGGCACCAAGATGACTTCCTGGACACTCCAGGAAACGCTCATTGGTAAACAAAAGACCAATGCTGCAACGCCCTCGCCGAGCCTGCGCGGTCGATCCGGCATGCGCTTGTCCGAGCGCTTCCGCCAGTACTACCAGCTGGTCGCCTCCTCGAACACGAGCGCCGATCAATCACTGGCCGTACTTGCGTCTGACATCTACCTCGATATGGACGAGACCAGTGTGCTCATCGCACGCACCCGCGAGGAAATTGCGCGCGCCACGCTCATTGAGCAACTCAACCAATCATTTGGCGCCATCACGCCCGAAATGATGGAGGTTGTTGGCGGCGTCAAGTCGATCCTATTCGGCGACGCGCCCGAAGACATCGTCATCGCAGGCCCGCCGCCCGGCAGCGTCGAAAAACCCTACCGCAGTCCCCTCGAGCAGTAAGGAGCGATCATGAATCTGAAATCGACATTTATCATCGCTGCCATCGCACTTCTGGGCGGCTGCGCAGCCACACCGCCGCCCTGCGATGGCCCGACAACACGCAACCTCGACGCGGCCGTCATGCACGTCAAGGACAAGCTCGCGACGGGATGCACCGCACAATTCGACAGCTATTTCGACACACTGCTGACCACGGCAGAAGGCAATCCGCGACCAGAGAACAAGCGCGTGTTCAGCGAGTTCCTCGTCTGGACCGCGGACCAAGGACTGCTCAGCCAGCGCCAGGCCAAGGACTACTACAACCGTTTCTTCAACGTGAAGTTCATGACGCTTGCGAGCGACTACAACACCTGTTCGCACACCTGCCCGCGCCATGATCGAGTGTTGCTCGATATGGAACGTGAACTCAGCGACAAGGAACGCGGGCTGCTTCGCGTGAGCCGTGATGACGCCGGTTACTACCGCGCCGACCGTCTCTACAAGGAAGTCGAGCTCGTACTCGAGGCCACCTGCACGGCCTGTGCCGCAGGCCGCTAAGGAACACGGGCAATGACCGTAATCCACCGCCAGCAGTTTCTGCGCGGTTTCGCAGGCGGCGCCGTCGGCACACTCATTGGCGGCGGCGCCCTGGTGTTTGCACTGTCCCACTACGGCGTCGTTACCTTCGACAACGACCGCGTACCGAGCCTGTCCGGCTGGTTCGACTGGGCCACCATGAACCTGGGCTCGTCGATCCCCGTGTTCGCCCTATTGCTGCTCGTATTCTTCGCGAGCCTCGGGCGACTGCGTCGACTGCTCGATGAAGCGGGTCCCATCGACCGCATCGTGCAAATCGACCACTTGACCGATATCTGGACCACCCTGTTTTTTGGCACGGGTGTCATCTGGACCGCCATCGGTATGCGCAGCGCGCTCATCTTTGCACTCGGTGAGCCCGACGTGTCCGTGCAGGAAGGCGCGTTCAAGATGCTCGAGCGCATGGTCGAAGGCGGCATCCTGCTCGCGCTGTCGACAACGATCTTTGGTGGCATCGGCGGCTACCTCATGCGCGTGTACAAAGCCGTCGTGCTGGGCTCGGCGCTGCAGGCCCGTTACGACCAGGAGGCCCGTGAAGACGTTGCGGGTGTGCGCACCTCACTGGAACGCATCGAGCGCTTCCTGCGCCGTGAAGAACAGGAGCCCGAGTGATGATGCGTGTGCCGCACCGCTACGGCATGGGCCGAAGCGTCGACGCTGATGCCGGTGGCGCCGCGGACCTGCAGACAGACGTCATGCGCTTCATGGCCATCCTGGCGTTGTGTCTCGTCGTGATCTTCGCGCTCGTGCAGAGCATTCCGCGCCCCATGCCAACCGCGCCCGAGCCTGTGGCCGAAGCAGCGCCTCCCGAGCCGGTGCGCGAACCGGAGCCTACGCCGGCGCCCATTGCGCCTGCGCCTGAACCCGCCCCGGAGCCCGAACCGGAGGTCGTCGTACTCACGCGGTCGCCCGAACCCGTCGTCACCCCACCGGAGCCTGTCGCGATACCGGAGCCGGCGCCAGCCGTAACCCAACCGCCAACGGCGCCGTCGCCGCCCAAGGAAGGCTTCACGCTGCAGTTCGAATCCGACACGGCACTGACACGGCTCGTGAGCCGCAATGCCATCGGCCTGTTTGCCCTCGATGACGATTCGACGCTGCGCATGAGCGTCAATCGTGGTCGCGTGAGTTTCTGGCCCGCATCGCTGCCGGCCGCCTATCACGAGATGGACCCGGGCACGGTGCCCGGCGACGTGCTGCGCGCGCTGCGCCTCACGCGCGGCGGCGACACCCCCGTTACTTGGGGCGTAACCCTGCCCGCCAATATGCAGCGCGAGCTCGACGAGATTGTTCGTGAACAGCGTGGCGGCGCGCTTTACATTGCCGGCGACGGCCAGATCCGGCTGGAGCCCTGACGTGCTGCGCGCGGTCACACTGCTGTGCGCGCTTCTAGTCGCAGGCGCCGCCGATGCGGCGTTGCGCTGGCAGGACGCCGAGAGCTGGGTGGCGCAAGACGTCGCGCCGGAACTCACACGCCAGTTTCGCGACCACCCGCGCTTCCGTGGTCAGAATATTCGCGTTGTGGCCTTCGAGAACGGCGTGCCGGCGGCACGCACGAACGCGCTGGCGCTCGCCTTACGGGACCGGCTGTCGGCGGCGCTGCTTCAGGTACCTGGCATTCAGCTCGCAGCACCGGCAGGCATGAACCCGACGCTCGACTGCAACCGCTCGGACATCGACTACTACGTTGGCCTAGAAATCGCCGAACAGGGACAGTCAGGCGTTCGACTCGTACTGCGGACCCTTGATGCGCGCACCAACACCTGGGTCACCGGCCACGACAAGCGCTGGCAAGGCAGCCTCACGGGTGCGCAACGCCGTGCGCTTCGGACCCGGAGCAACGACCCGCAGTTTCGCGGCCAACGCACAACGCCCTTTGGCGACGGCGAGTTCGATGTACTCGCCAGAACACTCGCCAGAGAACTCGCCTGCGCATCCGTGAAGCAATTGGGCGGCGTTTATGTCGTCCGCATCGCGGCCGGTGATGCGTCATCGCAAGCCAACGTCGGTCAACTCGTCGGCAACAACCTCGCAAGCCTCGTCGCCATGCAATTCACTGAAGACACCGCTCGCGCCAATGCGGTGCTCGACACCAGCGTTCACGCCGTCGACAGTGAACTGGCCCAGGTGTGGGTCTCACTGACGCCCGTGGCGGGGGACAGCGAGCGACCGGTGCTCACTGCCAGCGCCTACGTACGCCACCGGACGGTGGTTACCGAGCCTGCACCGCGAACGACGGCACCACCACCGGGCGCCCCAGTCTCGCCGGTGGTGGTATCCCACCGCGCCCCAGCGCCGATTGCGATACCCGTCGTCGCAACCACACGCGGTTCGTTGGATACCGTCCAACTCGTCAGAGGGCGCGGTCGCTCAAGCTGCGGCGCCCGCAGGCCCTGCACAGCACTCGAGATCCGCAGCCAGCAAACGACAGCGTTGTTCCTGCTTAAGCATCAGGTCGACTTCGGCATGGTTCGTGTCGGTGGCAATCGCTGCAGCACCGGCAGCGTACCGCGCGTGCTCAAAGGCGCCGAGACCGCAACGATTGCGTTGCCCGCCATGCGCACACGCATCACGACCGCAACCCCCGCACGCGCCCTGCCCGTGCAGCCCGGCGCAGACACCCTTTATACGATCGCCGTGAGCAACAGCCGCGCCGCGCTGGCCTTCTCGCAGCACTTAAAGCGCCTGCCACAACGCTGCGCGGCGGCAGCGCAGGCCGGACTGCGCGGCGCGACACTGGAAGCCTGGTTGGCAACCCTGGCCGGCCTAATTGAGACCTGGGCAGACGACGTCGAACTGCGCGCGCTGCCGCTCGGCGATTCAGCCTGAAGGAGTCACCACGATGATCCGATTCATGGGCTTTGCTACGGGCGCCGCTGTCGCCGTTGGCTTCATGCTGTTCTTGTTCGGTGCACCCCAGGCGCCGGAGGTAGAACTCGAAGTCGAACCCGAAGTCGGCGTCGATCCTGCGCCTGCGCCAGCACCGATTGCGCTGCCTGAAGTCGTTGCGGAAGCGACTGATACCGAACAACCAACCGCGGGGCCCGAAGACGGGCCTATCGAAACGCCGGCCAAGCCCACAGTCGTCGCGGCGTCTGAGCCCGTTGCGGCAGCCACCCGCGAGGCTGTAATGGAAGCGCCTGATCTCTATAGCACTCAAGACCCCGAAGCAACAAACGAACCTGAGACCCGCATCGCGGTCGCCGACGACGCACCACCGCGCGACCTCCAATGGCACGCGTTCTGGAGCCCATTCCGAAGCCGCATCGCGGCCAACGGTTTTGTCGGTCGGCTCGAGTCCATCACGGGCTTTGATTACCGAGTGGTGCAAATCGATACGGGCGTTTACGAAGTTGCTGTGGGTTACGCGAGCGACGACGAACGCCGTAACAAGCTGGCCGCCATCGCCGAGGCGACGGGGCTCGAGATGCCCGACTCATGAACGTCCGGCACGTGCTCACTGCTCTCGCATTATGCAGCGTCGCCGCGGTCGCGCTAGCCCGGCCGCGCGCCGAGCCCAACCCTGACCGCGCCTGGCGCGAGTACGCGGGGATCGCCAACAGCACGCTGCCGGGCTACCAGTTCCCATTCGACTCCTGCTTTCGTGCCGCCGCTCTCGCGCACAGCGTGCCCTACACGCTGCTGTTGGCCATTGCGCGCGGCGAGAGCGACTTCGAACCGACCGCCCGTTCAAAGGCCGATGCGCATGGCGTCATGCAGATCCTCTGGCCCACGACGGCCAGGCACCTCGGTATCCACCGACTCTCCGAACTCTACGAGCCCTGCACCAACATCGACGCTGGTGCCCGCTACCTACGTGAGATGCTCGACCGTTACGGAGGCGACATTCACCTCGCACTGGCCGCCTACAACTACGGGCCGAACCGCATCCCTGTCGGCGCGACCCGCATCCCCGAGGGTGCGACCTGGTACAGCGGCTATATCTACCGCCATCTCGACTTCGTACTGGGCGACACGGTGGTCACAGCGCGCGCCGGCGAGCAGCTCTACTCGGAGCTCGGTCGCTCGACCCTGGTCACGTTTGGAGAGCCCTATCGCGCCGCGGCCTTCGTGGCGACGCTCGAGCAGCGCGCACCAGAACTCGAGCTCGACTGGTTCCGCGAAGGCACAGGCGCGTTCGCTGTAGTCCTCGTCTACGCGGACCGCGATGCCTTCGACGCCAGTGCGGCATTGCTCGCACGCGCCGGCTACCGCCTGCCCGACTAACGCCCACGAGGCGACACGTTGGTATAGTCACCCGTGTCGCGAACGCTAGTGGGACATCCCGGTGACCGAATACGAATACGCAGACCTCTTCGTCTCATTCCTGAGCGCACAGAACGCGGTGTTCGCGAACTACATGGCGGTCGTCACGGGCATGCTCGTTGCCAGTTGGCTCATCGCACCCAAGCTTGGGCGTGTCACCGCAGGCATCTTTCTGTTTATCTATTCGATGTGGACCGTCGGCCTGATCTTCGCGCTGATGGGCGCCTTCGGCGACTTCACGCGACTGGGACTGGAGATTGCGCGCGTCACCACATCGCCGGATACGGCGCTCGGCTGGCTTGGGCCCGTCTTTCAAGGTCACGAGGTGATGGCCAAGATGTACTACGGGATCATCACGGCTGCGGTGCTCGCCTATCTGGCTTCTCTTGTGTTCTTCTTTCTCGTACGAAAACGCAGTATTCAGTAGCTTTGACTAGCGCAGCGCGGCTTCGATCAGCGCGCGTGTCTCAGCGGGGTCGATCACGCGGTCGATCTCGAGCACGCTGGCCACTTCCATTGCGCTGCCGCGATCGTACATCTGGGCCACAAGCCGCTCGAACAACGCGTCACGTTCCGCGTCGTCATCGACGGCATCGAGTTCCTTGCGGAAACCAAGCCGCACCGCACCTTCGAGCCCCATCGCGCCGAATTCACCGGTGGGCCAAGCGGCTGCACAGAAGGGCTCGCTGAAGCCGCCACCCGCCATGGCCATGGCGCCCAGCCCGTAAGCCTTGCGCAACACGATGGCGACCAGAGGCACGCTGAGACTGACACCGGCCAGGAACATCTCCGACATGTGTCGGGTCGCGGCCTCGGCCTCGCTGTCGGGGCCCACCATGAATCCGGGCGTGTCGACGAATGACACGACCGGCAGTCCATTCGTATCGCAGAAGCGCAGGAACCGCGAGGCCTTGTCGGCGGCGGCCGCATCGATGGCCCCGGCCAGCGACTGATTGTCGTTGGCGATGACACCGACGGCGCGCCCGGCGATGCGGCACAGCCCGGTAATCATCGCGCGCGCATAGTCATGGCCGAGCTCCATGAAACTGCCTGTATCCACGACACGCTCAATGATCGGCCGAACCTTGTAGGTGAAGCGACGATCCGCGGGCAGCGACTCGCGCAAGGGCTCGGGATCTGCGGCCTCACCGGCCGCGATGGCGCCTTGTAGAAACCCAACGAGCGCGCGAGCCTGCGCAGTCGCGGCGGCTTCATCATCGACCAGCACATCAACCGTGCCCTGCGCGGCATGCATCGCGATCGGGCCAATCTCCGTGGCTTTGAAAGCGCCGAGCCCGCCGGCTTCAATCATCGCAGGGCCTGCCATACCGATAGACGATGCGCGCGTCGCGATACGCAAGTCAGCGCAGCCAAACAGCAAAGCATTGCCAGCAAAACAGTAGCCGTGATTGACCACGATGCGCGGTACGCGACCCGCAAGACGCGCCCAGCGCGCAAAGGTCGGCACATCAAGCCCCGTAACCTGCGTTGTCACATCCGTGTCGCCGGGGCGGCCCCCACCACCCTCCGTGTACATGATCACGGGCAGCTGTTCGCGATCCGCAAGCTCGAGCATGCGGTCGATCTTTTTGTGGTGGTAGAAGCCCTGCGTCCCCGCCAGCACGCTGTAGTCGTTAATGACGACGGCAACGCGCGACGCTGCATTACCGAACAAGGTGGCGTTGACGGTCGCCAGACCCGTAATCACGCCATCGCCCGACGTGTTGGCAATCAGGTCATCGAGCTCGCGTCGCTGGCGCTGCGCCGCAACGGCCAGCTCGCCGTACGCCACGAACGAGTCCGGGTCGACAAGCGCTGCCAGGTTCTCGCGCGCCGTGCGGCCGCCACGGTCATGGCGCTTTGCCGTCGCTGCTTCGCGTTGCGCATCACTGGCCGCAGCGCGGCGCGCCGCAAGCGCGCGCAGCGCGCGCTCGCTCTTGTTCTCGCTGTCGTCGGTCACGCCGTTACTCCCGCTCAAGGCAGCGCCACGCTAGCAAATATCCCGGGTCGGCGGTATGGCCCGCCGTTTTCAGGCTTGCGTCTATACTGTGTCTTCGTTCATTAGGGGGACGACGCTATGAAAAAGACGCTAATTGCCGCGGCCGCAGGGCTTGTGGCCGTGACCGCGCTCGCCGGTCACCACGAGAAAGGGGAGAAAGCCGCTGAGGCTGAAGCGGCCATGATGTCCGAAGAGGCGATGATGGCCGCCATGGCCGCCGCGGCGACACCGGGCGAGCCGCACGCGCGCCTCGCGGAATCGGTTGGCGTGTTTGATGCCGCCATGACGTTTCTCATGGATCCGAGCGGCGAGCCGCAAAAAACCACCATGACGGTCGAGCGCAGCATGGATCTCGGCGGCCGCGTGATGCTCGAACACTGGAGCGGTGAGTTCATGGGCATGCCGTTCGCGGGCCGCAGTCGCACAGGCTACGACAATGTCACCCAGCGCTACTGGTCGACTTGGACCGACAACTGGTCCACGGGTGTTCTGATCATGTACGGCGACTATGATGCAGACAGCGAGTCAATGGTGTTCAAAGGTGAGAACGCCCATCCCGTCACCGGCAGCATGTACACCATGAAGTCCGTAGCGCGCGAGCTTGGCGACGGCAAGTCGATCATGGACATGTACGAGGACTACGGCCAAGGCATGGTGAAAGCGTTCACCGTGACCATGACGCCCCGCTAGGCGGCGAGCGGTCGCCCGCCGGTCACGTCGGGCGACCGGGTCGCGCAACTAATCAACTCGCGTGTAACGGTAGCTGTGGCGCGTCACGGAGACGATGTTGCCAGCATCATCGCGCTCGAAGATCACAGGCTCCCCTAGCGATCCGTCGTCGCGCTTGTAACGAAAGACGTCGCCGTCGTCATGGACGAACAAATCCACACCGTTGGCTGGATTCCGGTCGTAGACGGGGATGGCAAACAACGCGCCATCGTCGAGGCCGATGTAGACGTCCCAGTCGTAGTTCTCGACACCGTAGTAGCCTTCATATTCGCTCAAGTCGACGTCCGCGCTCGCATCGTCGTCTGATGCGGCGTCATCGGCGTCCTCGCCATACACCGACGTCACCGCACCATTCATGAAGTCGAACACCCAATGCATGTGCGCACCCGGTGCAACGTCGTTGGCCGTGACCATCATGATGTAGGCCGTCTCGTCAGGCAGCCGCATCGTGAACGAGGTCCGCGCGCCCGGGCAGTAACCACCGTGCCCCCAAAGCGTCGTGTCGCCGTAGCGACGCGTCGCATAGGCCAGGCCCCAGCCCGGTTCGTCAAACTCGGCGCCCACCCAGTGCACGCGCATCATCTGCCGCAACGTCGAGGCCTTGAGGATTTCCTGACCGCCTGCTTCACGCAGCCGGAAATGCCACGATGCGAAGCGCGCGAGATCATTGACGCTCGAAGCCACGCCGGCCGCAGGGGCGTAGGCCCGGAACTGGTGTTCCTCGACGGGCTTGCGCCGACCCTTGGCGTCACGCACGTAGTAGCCCCTCGCGAAGCCGCGACCCACGCGATCAAAAGGCATGTCGGTCGTGGTGTTCACCATGCCCAACGGCTCGAGAATGGTCGCGGACACGTAGTCACCCCAAGCCTGCCCGCTGACCTCACCAATCGCATCACCGATGAGCGCCATACCGAGATTCGAGTACTGCCAGTGGTCGTAAGGGGCGTACAGCTGATCGTGCCGCTGCGTCGTGTCGCGCAACGCGGCGACATCCGGGAACGTCGTGCCCGCCCAAAAATCTTCCACACCCTCTCGCGGCAGCCCGGACACGTGACTCAGGACGTTGCGCAGCGTGACGGGTTCGTCGGCACCTGTATTGTCGCCGGGCGCCACATCGCCGATGTAGTCGTAAAGACTGGCGTCGAGATCCATCGCACCCGTGTCAACGAGCGACATGGCGGCGATGCCGTTGAACAGCTTGGACACAGAACAAATGCTGAAGGCGGTGTCGTCGGTGACGTCCCGCTTGGTGCGCAGGCTCTCGACGCCGAACTGGTGCGACCAGACAAGCTGCTGGTCGTGCACGATCCCCATCGCTGCGCCAGGCACCGACTCGCGGGCAAGTTGTGCGTCGATGATGGCTTCGACGGCGCGCAGTCTCGAGTCGAGCTGCTCCTGCGCCGACTGCGCCTGCGCGGTCGGCGAGACGGCGACTGCGAGCGTTGCAAGGACGGGAATGAGCTTGTTCATGGCCAGTGCTCCGGTGCGACTTGTGAGTGCTCGGCAATATAGCCCAATGCGGGGCTTCGGCGCGCACCTGCGTCCCATCTCAACGATCGGGCCCCGGCAAACGACCAGACATAACGTGGAGGTCAATCGACTTATATTTTTCAGTTATTTACGGGCAATTATTGACGCGTGATATCCGTTGATTCTCATCGATCACCAACTCCGAACCTCGCATCTCAAGCGAGCCCGGATTCCGCCGCTACAAAGGCAACGTGCGGTCTTTAATAACAATGAGCTCAGCCCGATGATCAAGCTGATCCGAACCCGGCTGTTTCTGGGGTTCCTGCTGTGCATCAGCATCCCCGCCGCGTTGGGTCCTGTGGTGTATCTCTACCTGCAGGAACGCGCGGCGCTGGCTGAGGTGTCGGCAACACTGAGCCAAACCGAGCGCGAACTGCTGCTCACAGAGCAATACGGCCGCGACTTCATCAACTTCAGCCAGCGCGATCAGGCATTCTTCGCGAGCGGCGACAGCGAGTTTCTGGACAAGCGCAAAGCCGCAATGACGCGCGCCTACCAGCGCCTCGAGACACTGCGGGCGAAGGCCAACCCGGCGTTCTCCGCGCTGCTCGATGATCTCGTAAAAACCTTCGACGCGTACGGCTGGACCTTTACCCAGTTGGCGCAGCGCATTCGCGAGCGCGGCTTTCAGGACTTCGGCGTCGTCGGTCGAATGCGCGGCATCATCCACAGCCTCGAATCGGACGTGGTCGACGACGACCTCGCGGTCCACATGCTCACGCTGCGTCGTCACGAGAAGGACTACATCATCCGCAATCAGCAGCGCTATGTGACCGCGCTCATCGAACGCGCTGACGTGTTCCAACAAGCGATCGCCAAGCATCCCGGACTCACGGACGCCAGCAAGCAGGCCATGACGGAACGCCTGGACTTGTACGTCATGAGCTTCCGTGACCTTGTCGCCATCGATGACACCATCGGGATTCGCGCCGGTACGGGTTTGTTTGACGATCTCTACCGCATCGAGCAGCGGCTGGCGTCCGACGTCGGTGCGCTGCATATGGCCGTGGGCGCTTACGCCAGCAACCGCGCCGAAGTCATGACGCGCTACCTCTCGTTGGGCGCTATGGGCGCCACAGCGTTCGCCCTGCTCGCCAGCATGGTGCTGTCACGGCGACTGACTCGACCGTTGAATGAACTCTCCAGCCGCATGCGCGACTACGTGGAGAGCGAGTTCAAACACGATGTCGAACTCGATGACCTGACGCGTCACAACGACGAAGTTGGTCACCTGGCACGTGACTTCGGCGCCGTACAGAAAGCCATCACGGACCACGTCTCGTCGATTCGCAAGATGGCCTACTACGACAACCTCACGGGTGCCGCGAGCCGGGCCTACCTCACGCAGCGTTTGAACGAGATGATCGGCAGTGCACAGCGACGCGACGAGGGTCTGTCGCTGTTCTTCGTTGACCTCGACAAATTCAAAGACGTTAACGACACGCTCGGGCACGACGCCGGCGATCAGCTGCTCATCGAGGTGGTCAACCGTCTGACCGACTCCGTTCGCGGTTGTGACTTCGTGGCACGACTCGGCGGCGACGAATTCTGCATCCTGCTTGAGGGTCTCTCCGATGAAGCCGACATCGCGGTGGTGGCCGAGCGCTGCATCGGCAACCTTCAGCAACCCATCACGCTGAGCGGTAAGACCTTCAAACCCGCGGGCAGTATCGGCATCGCCCGCTTCCCCGCCGATGGCGCCGACGCGGACGAGCTCATGCAGGCCGGTGACAACGCCATGTACGCCGCGAAAGTCGCAGGCCATCACCGATTCGAATTCTTCCGCAAAGAAATGGGGCAACGCGCCGTCGACCGCCTCACCATCGCCCAGGAATTGCGCAACGCGCTCAACAACGGAGAGTTTCGACTGCACTACCAACCGCAGGTCGACGTTCGAACGGGCGAGGTCCAGGGCTGGGAGGCGCTCGTGCGCTGGCAGCACCCCGAGCGCGGTCTCGTGGCACCCGGCGACTTCCTGCCTGAAATCGAGCGCCTCGGGCTCATCAACGAGCTGGGCACCTGGGTTATCCGCGAAGCTTGCCAGCAACTCGCCGCATGGCGCGCCGAGGGCGTGGATGACGTTCGCATGAGCGTAAACGTGGCGCCGCGCCAGCTTGCAGACAAACAGCTGTTTTACGTCGTCTCCCAGGCCATTGCCGATTCTGGCATCAAACCCGGGCAACTCGAACTTGAGGTCACGGAATCTGGCATTCAGGCGACCGAGGACGGCGGCGCAGTGCTTAATCGCCTCAAGACGCTGGGCATTCGTGTGGCCATTGACGATTTCGGCACGGGCTACAGCTCGCTCGGTTCGCTCAAATACCTGCCCATCGACCGACTCAAGATTGACCGGAGCTTCGTTCGTGACATGGCCAGTAATTCTCAGGACGCGGTGCTGCTGGGCACGATCATGTCACTGGGCCATGCGCTCAAATTCAATATCGTCGCCGAGGGCGTTGAGGACCTTGAGCAGGTGCAGATCCTGCAGGGCCTCGATTGCGACCTCGTGCAAGGTTACTTCTTCTCGAAACCGCTGGCGCCCGAAGCGGTACCGGCAATCGCCCGCAAAGGGTTCATTGAGCCCGAAGATGCTTCCGAAACCGAACGAAAGGCAGGATAAGTCCGCATGATGACCGCGACCGCCACTAAGACCAATCGCATCCCGACGCTCGAAAACGGCGCCGCACAACTGCTGCTCGAGATCGCCGACGGCGACGTTGATATGGATCGCATCGTGCAACTGGTTCAGATCTCGCCGTCGATTGCCGCCAAGCTGTTATCGACAGCCAACTCGGCCTGGTCCAATCCGGTACGGCCGGTCACCTCGATCACGGATGCGTGCTCGCGCCTCGGCCTCAACGTGGTCCGTACGACAACCATCGCCCTGGCCATCGGTCAATCGTTCGACCCCAAGCGCTGCCCGGCTTTTGACGCGGAACGCTTCTGGTGCACTTCTATTCTCGCATCACGCCTCGCTTCGGAGCTCGCGCCGCGATTCGGCGTCGATGCGAACACGGCCGCCACTGCGGCGCTGCTCAACAACATCGGCATGCTCTGGCTGGCCGACTCCATGCCCGAGGCCATGAGCGCAGCCTTCGACTGCACCACGGCAGCCGATGGCCCAAGTCTCAGCGAGTGCCTGCGCGAGTCCTGCGGCATGGATCGCCGCGAAGCGTCCCAGCTTCTTTTCAGCGCGTGGCGGCTGCCCGAGGCACTGACCGGTGCGAACGCCGACCCGCAGAGCCCGCAACGACTCATCATCGACGTCGCCGAAACGATGGCAACGGAAATCTACGCGGAAACAGCACTCGACGAAGCGACCTGCGCAGAAGACGACAATGCCACGACGACGGTCTACACCAAGATCTCAGGCGAACTCGAAAAGACCCAGGAACTGGCCGCCATTCTGTTTTGAGCGGCGGCGGCTGGTACCCTGTCGGTATTCTCATTGACCGGCAGCCCAGCATGATGACACGCCGAAGACCCGCACTCGCGAGCGCGAGCGTGTTCATGGCCCTGAGTCTCACGGCTTGCGGCAACCTACCCATCGGACTTGAGACCCCGGGCGTGACCGTCACCAGTTTTCGCGTGCAGCCCAGTGACGCAATGACGCCACGCTTTGAGATCGGGCTCAACGTGACGAATCCGAATGCGGTGCCACTCAGTGTTGACGGTCTCGCCTACTCGATCAGCATCGAGGGTAAGTCAGTTTTGGACGGCGTGACCAACAACATCGATCCCATTGAGGCCTATGGCAGCGGCGACATCGTGATCACCGCAGTACCGGACGTGATCGCCGGTGTTCGGGTGCTCACGGGACTGCTGCGCGGCAACACAGATGCGGTGTCCTACGCGTTCGAAGCACGGCTCGACGTGGGCTCCTTCATTCCCGACATCCGCGTACGTGACGAAGGTGAGATTACGCTTAGTGAGAACTGAAGGCGCCGATCGGCCACGCCAACAGGCGCGCTTCTCGATGGGCATGTAGTCGACGTCGAATCCGAAGCAGCGCGGCTTCCCTGCCGCGCCTGATCCTACGTTGAGTATTGACGCAACTCGAAAGGGGTGCCGAAGCACCGTGACGGGTGGTGCCGGATCGAACTAGTCCGAGCCGTGCAGCCGTTCCCGAATCTCCGCGAATCCGCGGTCGACGAGCAGTGCCCCGTCGCGGTACACAGGCTGCAACAGATTGGATTGCGCTCCCAATGCCTCCGCACGGATGGTGTCGACGCCATCATCAGTCTGCACGAGCGCCAGTCGCCCCCGCTTCGAGCGCTTGCCACGATCAGTCACCGGGTCCTTGTAGACATCCGACCACGCGCCATCGATACGGATGGCCGACGCTTTCATCGCAAACTGCATCGTGTCGCGGTTGACGTTCTGCAGCAGCTCACCGCCCATCCCAAAAGCCACATTCTCGGCGCTGAAGCGGTGGATTTTCATTACCGCAAGGATGCGTTGAATCTCGGCCGGGCTGATACCGTCGCCCTGAATGACGCGAATGTAGTCGGGCAGTACGAGAAAGCCTTTGCTGTTCTCCCGGTAGCCAAATCGGTCCATGAGCCTGCGGATCGACTCGCAAACGATGTCGGCCGGATTGCCACTGTCGGGGCGTACCACCACCGTGCCCCCTGAATTGATGACGCGCTCGCGCAACTCGCCGCCCCAGAGTCGCTCGATGGCATCGAACAAGTCGTAAGAGTCGCTGACGACGGCGACAGTCTTCTGCGGCCCCGCGAACTGGTCCAGCATGTTGGCGTACGCTGCGCCCTCTCGATCGCGCCCCCAACAAGTGATCGTCGAATGCTCGGCTGCGGGAATCGAAAACCCGGGCATGTCAGCGCCGTAGTCCCGCCGCAAAGCCGTGATGCCATTGATCGTGTCGGTACCCATAAAGCTCAGCAAGTGCGCCGCGCCACCGGCCTCTGCCGATTCACGCGAACTCACGCCGCGCGCACCGAAGTCGTGCAGCTTGAACTCGAGCCCGTCCGTCGAATCTGCAGTGTCCTCGAGCGCTGCGCGGATGATCTCGCGGCACTCGTAGGAGCGCGAGGCTATCGTGGTCGGGTACCACACGGCGCGCAACAGCGCGGTTTCAACATAGCTCGTGAGCCAGGGTACCGCCGGATCCGTATTGCGGACCTGCAACAACACGTTGGACACGGGCATCCGAGTCCCCTCGGGTACGGCCTCGATCTCGAGGGGCAAGTGGCCGCCGTGTGCGTTGAGGATGTGGCGCCATCCGGCCTGGTTGAAGGGCAAGCCATGCGCGGCAAGCACATCAGCGGCCTCGGCCATATCGGCCGCTGTGATGGGGCGGGACAGATAGTTCTTGAGAAACATCTGCAGCCCGAAGAAAACGCTGTGCGAATACTCGCCGCCGCGCGACTCGACATAGCTCGAGACGATTTCGGCACCGGGCGGGTACTGCAGGTAGTGTGACGCCTTGTAGGAGTCGACATTAAGGATGGGATTGGTCGTCACGGGAGCTCCTCCTGTGAAAATCGCGGGCCGGTCTCTCCAGCCCGCGGTGGGTGATGGTCGTCAGCTCATCTGGCCAACCATCTTCTGAATAATGAAATAGTGGTCCTCAAACATGCGCTCAGGATCCAGCTCTGCCAGAGGCACCCAGAAGGCGTGCCGCGCATCGTCACCGCCGCGCACTTTCGGCAACGCCGTATCGGGGTTCAGATGGATGTGGAACGCATGGGTCACGGTGCGACCACGTGCGGACCGGTACGGATCATCAAAGACACCTTCGGCGACAATAGAGCCTGCGAGAACCGGCACCGGGACCTTGATGCGGGTTTCCTCTTTCAACTCCCGGATCATGGACTCGCGCAAGGTCTCGGTGGGTGAGATGAAACCGCCGGGCAGTGCCCACTGACCCATGCCGGGCCGTGCTCTGCGTTCGACGAGCAGGATGTGCCCGGACTGAACCACAACGGCATCGACGGTGACAAACATTGGCGCATACGGCGCACTGCCCCACTGCTCTCGATACTGACGCACGAAGTCGTACTCATCACGCACTGCGCGAAAGGCATCTGTCTTCGTATAGGCCTTCAGAAACTGGAGCACGGGCTCGGGTACCAAGTCCTTGGCGAGTGCCGAGATGGACAGACGGCCGTCCTCCCAATAGCCGGCGTCCGCACGGAAGATGGCGTCGCGAACTTCGGTACCGCTCATCACGTCCACGGCATCCACATCCACCGAAGACCAGTTGGGGAACAGGCTCAAGTAATACGAGCTGTGGTCCTTGTTGTGGCCAATGAGGCCGACACGGGGCGGTCGGTGCGGTTGCGCGTGGTGTGCGGCCACGAGACCGTGGACCGTCTTCTGAACATTAGCGAGCCAGAGGTCGTCGTTGTAGGTCGCGTCCATGATGGGCGCCACGTGCAGCCGCGCGTTATCCTCGGCGCCAAGCGTTGCGCGGATCATGGCCTCACGTTCACGAAACGACCAGGGGTTGCGTACGCAAGCCGGCCTGTGCGCAGAACCAATGAGGATGATGACGTGGCGCGCCGCTTGGAGCGCATGCGCAACGACGCGGGCATGCCCCACGTGATAGGGCTGAAACCGGCCGATGAAGACCAGAAAGTCGTGTTGGCTTGTGGTCACAGTAAGCTCCTTACTGCAGGGATGCCCGGTCTATTCCTGAGCATCATGGTGTATATGATACACTACTAATTCTCGAAATCCAGTGATGGTGTAAGCCGCTGATCCAGTATGACTTTCCGCGACCGGCCGTCACGGTCGATCTTGTGGCATTCCGCGTGCTTGAGGCCGCACTCGAGCTCCTGTTGATCGAGCGCCGGGAGCCCCCGTTTGCCGGCAACTGGACGCTGCCCGGCGCGTTCGTTCATGAGAAGGAGCCGCTTGAGGCAACAGCTGCTCGCGTCCTCGGGGAGAAGGCACATCTTGAGGGAATCTATCTCGAGCAGCTGGCCACATTCGGCGCGCCTGACCGCGACCCGCGCGGCCACGTCCTTAGTGTTGCGTACTTCGCCATCGTCAATGCCGCCACGGTCGACGAAGGCTCGGCCCATTGGTTTCCCGTCGACGCACTGCCCAAGACTGGCTTTGACCACGATGACATCATCGCAACCGCTGTCCAGCGACTGCGCGGCAAACTCACCTACACCGACTTGGGCTTCGCGTTCCTGCCCGACACGTTCACGCTGACGGAACTGCAGCAGGCCTGGCAAGCCATTCTCGGCACGCCATTGGACAAGCGAAACTTCAGGAAGTCGATCCTCTCGCAACAGCGTGTTGTTGCGACGGGCCAGAAATCCTCAGGCGGCGCGCACCCGCCCGCGATGCGCTACCGCTGGCAGCCTAAAGACTAGCCACCCACCTTGCGCCCCTGCCAGTACTGCTCGCGCAGTTTGAATTTCTGTAGCTTGCCCGTGGCCGTTCGCGGCAGCGCCTCGACAAACTCGACGGAGGTCGGGCACTTGAAGTGCGCCATGTTGTTGCGACAGTGCGTGATGATCTCGTCCTCACTGGGCGGCGTCTCCTCACGAACGACGATAAGCGCCTTGGGCGTTTCCCCCCATTGCTCATGTGGTACGCCAATCACCGCGCACTCCATCACGGCAGGATGCTTGTAGAGCGTATCTTCGATATCAGCGGAGCTGATGTTCTCCCCGCCAGAAATGATGACGTCCTTCTTGCGGTCGACGATGTGGATATTGCCGAACTCATCCCAGATCGCGAGGTCGCCCGTGTGGAAAAAGCCATCGCGAATCGCCCGCTCTGTCTGATCCGCTTGCTCCCAGTAACCCTTGAACACGACATTGGAACGCGCGCAAACCTCGCCGATTGATTGATTGTCCCTGGGCACGAGATTGCCGTCATCGTCGAGCAGGCGGATCTCGACACCGAGCGCGGGCACGCCTGCACGCGAACGACGCTGATAGTCTTGCTTCCCGGTCGCAAAGTCGACTTGCGATGATGTGAGCAAAGGCGCCGTCTCCGTCAGTCCGTAAATCTGCAGGAAGTGCCAGCCCATCTCCTCTTCGAGCTGCTCGATAAAGGCCGCCGGCGGCGGCGCACCGGCCAGCACGAATCGCGGTGCCGTGGTGAACGTATGGCTCGCCTTGTCGTCGTAGTCGAGAACGGTTCGCAGCACCGTCGGCGCCATGCAGGCGATGGTGATCTTCTCGTGCTCGACGAGGTTGCAGATGACGCGGGCGTCGATCGTACGTACGACCACGTGCGTTGCCCCCATGCCCGTGAAGGCGTAGACCCCGCCCCAACCGTTACAGTGGAACATGGGTAACGTCCACATCGTTACGTCATCGTGGGCGACCTGCCAACAGGCGATGAGCCCGTACGCGTTGATGTAGACATTGCGGTGCGTGAGCATCACACCCTTGGGCCGCGAGGTGGTCCCCGATGTGTAGTTGATCGACACCAGATCGTTCTCATCACGTTCCGGACACGACGGTTGCTCGGGAGAGGCTTCAGCAATGAGCGCGTTCCAGTCCTGCCAGCCCGGATAGTCGCTACGCTCGTAGGCGGCGACAATCCAGTGCGCGACGGCAGGCAGCCGATCACGTATCGCGTCGATCATCGGCACGTATTCGTAGTCGACGAGAACGGCCTTCACGCCTGCGTGATTGATGATGTACTCGTGGTCTTCGGAGATCAGCCGATAGTTGAGGGGCACCAGGATCAGGCCAAGCTGCGCCGTGGCGTAGAAGCTCTCCATGAAGAAGTGCGAATTTGGGCTCAGGATGCACACACGATCACCCTGCTCCAGGCCCAGCGCGTTTAGTGCATTGGAGAGTCGGTGGACGCGCTCGGCGTACTCGGCGTAAGTGAATCGCAGATCGCCGTCGACAATCGCCGTCTTGCCCGGGTACAGCTGCGCTGCGCGCCGCAGAAAGTCGTCAACGAGAAGCGGTACCTGCATCAAACTGCCCCCAGTGCATTGCCCGGGCCAAGCTTAGCCTGCGCCGGGTAGCGGGCGCGACCCGTGCGCGCCGCTGCTGCATAATCAGTCGGTAGCCGATATGGAGCCAAAGATGGCCAAGCGCCCGTTCAAGTTTCCAAGGATTCTCGTTGAATCCGCAGCCATTTTCCTAGGCGTGCTGCTCGCCTTCGTCGTCGAACAGTGGCGCGAGGACCTCAACGAGCGGCGCGAAGCCGAAGCGACGCTTAATCTCGTGCGCGCCGAGCTCACACAAAACCTGGCAGAGCTCGAGGCCATCGCGCCTTTGCGCGGCGAAATGCTGCGCAACTACGAAGAAGCGATCATGGCACTCAAGAACGAGAACCGCTTCCCCGACACCCTGCCCGACTTTCGGTCACCCGACATTACGAGCATCGCCTACGAGCTGGCCACGGATTCGGGCGCGGTGACGGGTGTGGCACCCGAGGAATTGCTGATCGTGGCGCGCGCCTACGAGGCGCTTGAGGAAGTGCGTCGCAACGACACCTTCCTCAACGAGCGCAATGCCCAGATTCGATTCAACGATGGTGAACAGTATCTCTCGGGGTTCATCTACTACCTGAATCGCGCCAACATGAATGAACCTCTTGCCATGGGCCACATCCGTGCGGCCATTGAGACGCTCGAGGCGCGCGATGCCCGTCGGGACTGAGACACTACGATGAATGGCGCTCGGAGGTTTCTGTTCGCATTGGGCCTCGCCCTGATTGCCGCCTGCGCCGCGCCGCCGCAGGACACGAACACCGTGTCTGTCTTCGAGACGCCCGACGGCAGCCGCGCGATCCGCGTCTCCTGGTACGGCGATGCCATGGTTCGGGTTCAGTCGGCGCGCGCCGGCGAGTCCTTCCTGCCCGACGATCATTACGAAATGATCGTCTCGCATGAGTGGTTCACGGAGACCGAGCAGACCACCACCGAAGACCACTACCGAATTCGCTCGGCGCGGCTCATCGTCGAGATCGACCGTGAGTCACTTGCGGTTCGCTACTTCCGGATTGGCGATGACACGCCGCTGCTCAGCGAGCAAGACGGCGTTAGCGCACAAGGCGCGCGACGCCGCGTCAGCTTCGACCCGCAGGCCGAAGAACGCTTTACCGGGCTTGGTCACGGTTACTTTGCACGCGCCGAATCGCTCGATCTAACGGGAGCGGTCATTGAGCGCAACTACGGCAGCCAGCCGATCGAGCAGGCGCCACTCATCGTGCCGTTCTACCTGTCGAACCGCGGCTACGGCGTTTTTCTCAACAGCACCTTCCCGAACCGCTTCGCACTCAATGACGATGGCGACTACAGCATCGAAATCGATACGCACGGTTTCGAGGGCCAGCTCGACTACGTGTTCATCGACGGACCATCGCTCCGGGATGTACTCGACCACTACACGCAGCTCACGGGCCGCCCGCGTCTACCCATGAAGGCTATGTTTGGGTTGCAGCTGAGCGACAAGGGCCACGACCACAATACGGACACACCGTCCGACGAAACGTGGTGGCGAGAGACAATTGCAGCGCACCGCGCGGCTGGCCTGCCACTCGATCATGTCGTTAACGACAACCGCTGGCGCGCGGGCGGCGGCAAGCGTTGTGAGTCTCGCATTGAATGGGACTCCGAGCGCTACCCCGACCCCGCCGCCTGGCAGCACTGGCTCGAGGCAGAAGGCCTCGTATTAACGCTCGACTTCAATCGCTGCATCGCTCGCTTCTCCGATGGCTGGCAGCCCGCGTTCAACTTACCGCCCATCGACAACATCGAGTTTGCAGACAGCGCGCCTGACCTGACCGACCCCGATTTCAGGCGCTGGTTTTGGCAGGTGTTCTACGAACAGTCGCTGGACCCCGCGCTGGGCTTTCCCGGCGATGCCCTCTGGATCGACGAATTCGACGAACAGGGTGCCGCCGACAAGCAGACGATTCTGGCGAACGGCCGCAGCCTCGCCGAGATGCGCAATTACTGGTTCTTCCTCATTGCCAAAGCACTCGTGGCCGACGGCTGGGACGCCTCAGGTATCGATCGCCGTCCGTTCGTCTGGGTGCGCGGCATGACGGCAGGTGCGCAGCGTTACGCCACGCTCTGGAGCGGCGACATCAAACCCAACGAAGACGACATGGCCGCACAGGTCCGCGCCATGCAGTTGGCCGGGTTGGCCGGGTTTCCGTTCTGGGGGCACGACGCGGGCGGCTTTTTCGATTGGGACGCCCGAACCGGCCCGGACGAATCGCTCTATCAGCGTTGGGCCATGGCGCTGGGCGCATTCTCACCGATCTGGAAGCCGCATGGTATGGGCCAGTCGCGCTGGCCACTCGATCGCAACGAACTCAGCCGTGATGACGCCGCCTACTATGGCGCGCGCCGTTATGAGCTCATGCCCTACCTGTATTCGGCCGCGCACGACGCCAGCGAACGCGGCGTCCCAATCGTGCGACCCATGCTGCTCGACTACACAGAACATGACGCCGCCTGGCGCAACGACCTGCAGTTCCTGTTTGGACCCGACCTCATCGTCGCGCCGGTTGTAGACGGCGTCCAAGACGTCTGGTTGCCACCCGGCGACTGGTACCTCGTGGATGGCGGCAAATACTTTCGGGGCGATCGGACGGTACCCCTGCGACGCCCGGATACGCTGATGCCTGTCCTCGCGCGGGCCGGTGCGATTGTTCCGCAGCGTCGGTACGCACAGAGCACGGCGTTTCTCAACAAGTCCGAGCTCGTCATCCACGTGTACGCGGGGGCCGATGGTCGCTTTCGGCTGATTGAAGACGATGATCGCAGTGAGGCTTACCGGGACGGTGCGCGACGAGTCACCGAACTGCGTTATGACGACGCAACCCGATTACTCACCGTCGATGCGGCGCAAGGCGACTACGCCGGCGCACCGGATTCGCGCACCGTGACGGTTCGCTTTACGAGCTCAGCAGGTACGCGCGAGTTGCCATCGGTCACGCAGCCGGTATCGAGGCCATTGACGCTGTCCCTGGCACCCTAGCGAAAGCGCCTGCCGGGAGCCTGCGCCTTCAGACCGGCGAATCCAAACTAACTCCACACAATGCGGTCAGACTAGGCGCAACCCTGCCGCAAACCGAAGCGAGCTATGCCGAACGACGAACGCGCCCGACAACTGGCCCCCGAGTCACTGACCCATCAACCGCGAGTTCTCGTCTGCGAAGACGAGGGGGACATCGCGGATATCGTCAAGACCTATCTCGAGTCTAGAGGCATGCAGGTCTTCGTCGAACGAGACGGCGGTCAGGTTTTTTCACGCTTCCGGCAGTGCCGCCCTGATCTCGTGCTGCTGGACGTCAATATGCCGAACCGGGATGGCTTCGAGAACCTGGCGACCCTGCGCGCGTCATCCAGTGTGCCCATCATTTTTCTCACTGCGCAAACCGATGATCTGGATCAACTCCACGGACTGGAGCACGGGGGCGACGATTACATCCTGAAACCGTTCAACCCTAACCACGTGGTGGCACGTGTCGAGGCCGTACTGCGCCGCAGCCGCGGCGACTCGCCACTCGAGCACTATCGTTGGCGGCGCCTTGGCGTCGATGTCATTGCTTGGCGCGCTTGGTTTGAAGCGGACTCCGGTGAGGTGGCGCTCGATCTAACGCCTGCAGAGCTACGGATACTCGCCTACCTGCTGCAAAACCCCGGCCGCGTGATTACGCGGGCAGCGCTATTGGATTCCTGCTTTCCCGACAGCGATGCGCTGGAGCGCACCATCGACAGCCATGTGAGCCACATTCGTCGCAAGCTCCGACAAGCGGGCGCCCCTAACAACGTCATAGGCGTCGTCCGCGGCGTCGGGTTTCGACTCGAATGACGGGCGCAGCATTGGGCGATCGGACGCTTGCGGGGCAATTCATGCGCCACGTCGCGGTGCTCGTGATCGGCAGCATCGCGTTCATTCTCATCGGGCTGGAACTGACCGCAGGCTGGGTCGATGACGAAGGTGAGTTCGAAGCTGCCGTCGAGATCGAGGAGCAGCTCGAAGCCCTGGTCGTTGGCAACGATGAGACGCGGGTACTCTACGAACGCTATCTCGACGCCATCGAGGCAGCAGAAGCAACGGAAGCGATTCGCGGTGACATCGCCTTGTATTCATTATGCGGCGCAGCATTGCTACTGGGCCTGATTGCGGCCTACATCAATGCGACGCGACTTGCCGCGCCCATTTCCTCTGTCGCGAAAGCCTCCCGACAGCTCTCGCAAGGCTCCTTGGATCTGCGCGTCAGCGTGGACGCACGTGCACCGATGGAGATTCAGGATCTTGCGCGTAGCACCAACGAGCTCGCGCTCATCCTGTCACGAACCGAGCGCCAACTGCGATTCACAGCGGCCGCCGCTGCGCACGAAATTCGAACGCCACTCGCCGTGCTCCGCGGGCGATTGCACGCGCATCAGGATGGGCTGATCGATCTTGGGACTGAAGAAATCGACAGCTTGCTCGTGCGCCTTGACGGTCTCGAGCTACTGATCGCCGACGTCGAACAACTCTCGATGCTCCAGGAAGGCGGGCTGCACATAGAACGGAAGCGAACCGATTTATCCGCCGTCGTTATGGACGCCGTAGCCGCCGCTCAGCACGCGGACCCAAGGCTGCGCATTTCCTGCCGAGGGACAAGCGCGGCGGTCTGGGTGGACATAGACGCGACCCGATTCCGCCAGGTGTGCACCAATATCCTGACCAACACCGTCAACTATGCCGGTCCGACGGCACATGTCGACATCACACTGACGCCCATGGACAAGCAGGTCAGCGTTGTTTTCGTCGACGACGGGCCAGGCTTCTCTGAGGAAGCACTGCAGCACGCCATGGATCCCTACTGGCGTGACGAGGCGTCTCGGTCGCGAGATACGGGCGGCAGCGGGCTGGGGCTCGGCATCGCGCAGGCCATCGTGTCGCGACATGAGGGCCGGATGGCACTCTCCAATGCACCGGGCGGCGGCGCCGTCGTCCGGGTCACCCTACCCCGCTGACCGCCCTCCACAAACGCTCCAAACATGCCCCTTAGGGTTCGATTCGTGAACCCAAAACACAGGGGCAGGTCATGCCACGACGCACGATATCCGTTGCAAGCAGTCTTCTGCTTGGCGCGCTTAACAGTATTGCCGCCGCGCAAAATACACTTGACCAAATCATTGTCACGGCATCTCCTCGCAACGATCCGACGGAAATTGCACCTGACGCCGCTGCGGTGCTCAGTGTCGCAGGAGAACTCGGTGATCCCCTGAAAGCTATTCTTGTGTTTCCCGGCATCACTTTTGCTGGCGGCGACCTCGAGCCACCGGTGATTCGAGGCGGCGGACCCGGTGACAATCAGTTCTTCGTCGACGACATCCCGCTGGCCAATGTATTTCACATCTACACCAACTCAATCATCTCCGGCGATGTCGTACGCACCTTCGACTTGTACACCAATGCAGCACCCGTGCAGTTTGCGGGCGGTGTCGGTGGCGTGGTCGATATCGGGCTACGTGACCCCAAGCGTGACCGGCTGCGCGCGACGCTCGATATCGGACAGTTCATTTCCGGGGCCGTCATCGAAGGACCCGTTACCGACTCGGTTTCGGGCTATGTCTCGGTGCGGGAGAATCTCTCGCGCTTCCTGCTCAAGAACCTGACGGGCGACAGTGAAGACAAGCTACCGGCCAGTCGCGACTACACGACCCGTCTGGCCTGGAAGGTACAAGACAATCAATTGACCTTTACCGCACTCGGCGCTTATGACGGTCCGGGCCAAAGCGGCTCGCCCGACGAAGAGCCCGCATTTGGCGACGATCGCGCATCGCGGCTCAATGCCGGCTCGCTGCGCTGGGACACGGTGTTTGGCAACGATGCGGTCTTCCGGTCTACAGCTTCCTGGGTTAATGACAAGACCACCGCGCTCAACGAAACGGGCCGGCGCGTCGACGCTGAGGTTGACGTCGAGACGCAGTCGTGGCGAAACCTGCTACAAACGTCTGGTGATCCCTGGTCGTTCGACCTGGGCACCAATTGGCAGCGGGATGTCGCTGCCGTGTCGCGGCCTGACCAGCCCGCCGCGCGCGACACCTTCAACAGCCTGGATGTCTTTGGCAACCTCCAGTGGCAACTGAGCCCGTTGACCCGGGCTGAGCTTGGCCTGGTTTATTGGCGAGACAGCTACAACAAGACCTCGGGCGCTGATCCGCGATTCGGTGTGAGTCAGACGCTGCGCCCGAACGAATCGTTGTTCATTCGCGCCGGCGTCTCACACCAGCGCGCGCCATTGGCCGATCTCATCAACCATGGCGTTTCGGCAAAGGGCATCGAGCGCAATCGTGCGCGCGAAGTATCGCTGGGCTACCGGCGCCAATTCGGTCCGAGCTGGAGCCTGCAGACTGAGCTCTATTACAAGACACTCAAGACCACAGACTTTGATTTCGATTTGGACGTCGAACGGCGGAGCCCAACACCACTGGAAGGCGAGGTTCGGGGTATTGATGTTTTGGTCGCCCGCACCCCGCGACAGGGCTTGCACGGCTTTCTCGCGCTCAGCTTGACGGAGAACCATCGCACCAATACCGCAACCGGCGAGTCGTTCGACTACCTGTTCAGCGCACCGATTAGCGCCACACTGGCATTGAACTACACGCGAGAGAAATGGCAGATCGGTGCCAAGTACCGCTACCAGTCGGGCCAGCCGTTCACGCCGGCTATGGGCGTCGACTTGACCCCGGGGCCACTCGAGCCCACAGACCGGATTATCTACGGACCCAGGTTCAGCCAACGCGGCGATGACTACCAAAGGCTGGACATCCGCATTGAGCGCCAACTGCCTTGGCGATTCGCCAACGCTTCGGCGTATCTCGACCTGCTCAATATCACGGGCCGAGAGAACACCTATGACCAAACGCCGCGCGAGCTGATTCTAGGACGAGGCGGCCAGCCCATTGCTACCGACCCCGATGCGGGCTCCGCGGCCGTGCCCACGTTTATCGCGTTGGGCCTTCGCCTCCGGTTCTAGTTGTGTGCTCTTCGGCGCTCCACATTGCCTCCACACTTCACAGGCACGCTCAGGGCTCCATCCATTTCAAGGAATTGACATGCGCTCCGCTTTCCTCGTCACACTCTTCTCGCTGGCCCTGCTCTCAGGATGTGGTGGCAGCAACTCATCGCCACAGACGACCGCGAATGCCGCGCCGGTGTTCACATCGGCCGCCACGGTAGAGATCACGGAAAACGCCACGGGCACGGTCTACACAGCAACAGCAACTGATTCGAACAACGATACACCGACATTCAGCATTTCGGGTGGCAGCGACCAGGGCGCCTTTCAAATCGACCCTGTCAGCGGCGCACTCACCTTTCTTACGGCACCGGACTTTGAAACCCCGGCCGACGCCGATCTGAACAATGCCTACAACGTTCAGATCAGTGCATCAGATGGTAACGGCGGTTCTGTGACCCTCGATGTCACCATTACGGTGACCGATCTCAATGAGAACGCCAACGGTGTGGCGTTCCGTGACAAGCTGTTCAACGCCATCGAGGTGACTCGCGGTATTCCCTTCGGCGAAGGCCTGCTGGCCGATGGCTCGACCCAACCACTGCTAATGGATGTCTTTACGGGAAGTGGCGACACCCGCCGTGATCGGCCGGTACTCATTGTCGGATTCGGCGGCGGGTTCATCGCCGGCAGTCGCGAATCGGTCGAGTCCCTGGCCCACGACTGGGCCTTGCGCGGCTACGTCACGGCAACCATTGACTACCGCCTGATCACAACGCCCATTACGACGGTCGATGAAGCGCAAGTCGGAGTCGTCCGAGCCTTGCACGACATGTACGCGGCCGTCCGCTTCTTCCGCGAAGATGCACAGGGCGTCAATCAGTATGGTGTACGAGGCGATGCCGTTATCGTCAGTGGATTCTCGGCGGGCGCCATTCTCGCCGCGACGGCAGCAACCACAGATACGAACGAGGTCGGCCTATTCTCGCCTGCAGTCCAGGATTTCCTTAATGCCAACGGCGGTCTATTCGGCAACAGCAGCTCGAATACGTCCGTGTCATCTGAAGTGCAAGGCGCGGTAGTGATTTCAGGCGCCATTACCGCACTGGACGCCGTTGACAGCAATGACCCGCCCTACTACGCCGCCCACGAAGAGTTTGATCCCGTCGTACCCTGCACAACAATGATGGCGGAAGCATCGGCGACGGTTCAGGTGCTGCTCTCCGGAAGCTGCGACATTAGCGCGCGGTATGCGAGTCTCGGCAGACCCAACCAATTGTTTCTCGTCGCCGGGTCCATTGGCCACATCGAATTCACAGAAGCCGAAGAGCTGCAGATATTTGATGAGTCCGCGTCGTTCATCTACACACAGGTCATCGAGCCCCTGTTGACCTCCACAGCGACTGCATCAGGGCCGTGAGGGTCATCGGAAGGCTGCAGCACCTTGCCACAAAAAGGGCCCGGCCAAACGGCCGGGCCAAAAACGGCATTGCTTTAGAGCAACACCCTGCTAACGCATCACTCGCCACCACCGAAGCGGTAGGTACCGCGAAGGGTGTAGAAGCGACCGACATTGTCGTAGATACCTGAGGCGCCACCGTTGCCGAAAAGCGGCGACGGTGGATCCTCATCCGTGACGTTATCGAGTAGCAGGCTGAGCTCGAGACCAAAGTCGAACTGGTACGTCGCACCCAGATCCACATAGAGCACGTCATCCACGATGGGAATGCTCGAGACATCGGGGTTCGGGTCGTTGTTCGTATCGGAACCCAGCAGCAGTTCCTGCTCTTCCCGGTACATCTCATCGATCCAACGCAGCTGCAGGAACGCTGACCAGTTGTCAAAGTTCAGCTGACCGCGGTAGTTCAGCTGCAGACGCGGATCGCCCAGTTCGCCTTCGATGTCATCGACGTCGTCATCCGAGTCGAGCAGGAAGCGACGGCGGTCCAGGTAGGAGCCGACGAGTCGGTTCTGCAGCGTCGCGAAACCGACGTTGACCGTGTAGTCCAACTCCATGTCCACGCCGTTGGTTTCCAGCGTGTTGAGGTTGAGCGGAAACCGGTTGACCAGCGTGATGTTGCCGACGTTATCGCGCGTCACGAGGCCGCAGAACTGGTTGTTGATACCACCCGGGTCATCTACGCAGCGATCAAGGATTGCCTGGGTTCCCGTGAGGGCAATGGCGTCCGTGATCTCGATGTCGTAGAAGTCGACGGCGATGCGCAGACCGTCAATCTGACTAGGGGTGTAAACAAAGCCCCAGGTCAGCGTGTCAGCTTCTTCTTCACCGATGTCGGGGTTGCCGCCCTGCAGCAGCTGGATGCTCTCCTCATCCAGAGAATCAAAGTTCTCGGGATCGGCGATACCCAGCGCCTGGCAGTTTGCGATACGAACGGCACGACCATTACGACCCTCATCGATGTTGAGGAAGTCACACGGATCATCAATACCCGCGAAGCTCTCACCCGCCGGTGCAAAAAGATCATCGATGGTCGGTGCGCGAAGCGCCTGGCCCGTGCTCACGCGGACACGCAGATCTTCGATCGGCTGCCAGTTCAGCCGGGCTTCCCACGTCGTCGCATTGCCAATCGTGGAGTAGTCCGAGAACCGAACCGCGCCTTCGAGCGACAGGTCCTGAGCGAACGGCATTTCGCGCAGAATCGGCACGCCCACTTCACCAAAGAACTCCGTGACATCGAACTCACCGTTCGTATCCGCAAGCGCGTTGAAGAACGTCGGCACGTTTTGCGAAAAGGTATCGCCGTTCGTGTTGCTCTGTTCTTCGCGGTACTCGAAGCCGGCTACAGCGGCGATCGGACCCGCCCAACCGTCGAACAGCTCGGGGTTCGACAGTGAGGCAGCGAACTGCGTCTGCTGCACCTCTGACGTCGAGAGCGCTGTCGTATTCACGAAGTCACGCGCCGCCTGCGACATCTGATTGAAGCCCACCACATTGATCGGCACGCAGCCGACGTAGCCGAGCTCAGAGAATCCGCTGTCCGTTCCCTGCGCTTCTTGCAGCGTCGAGCGGCAGACGATGTCGCCGGCTTCAGCGGACGGATTGAGGCCTGATGCGCGCAAATCGTCGGCCCCCTGGGCGTCAATGAAAACGGCGTCCTGTGCCGCAGCCCAACGCTCGTCGATACGATTGTTGAGGTTGACACGCTCAATCGCCGTACGGCCGTAGTTGGCAAATACGTCGTAATTGAAATTGCTCGTCCCGATGGCGCCACGAAAGCCGGTGACTATGCGGAACGTCTCACGCGTGTTCTCTTCCTGGCGCAGACCAACATCGACGTTGAAACGCCGCAGGTCTGTTGACGTTACGCCAGCGGCGTCCATCGCTGCCGCCAGAGACGGCGTCACGAATGCATTGTCACGCTGGATGATCACGGGCGCACCGAAGTCGAAGCTCGGCTGACCCTGCTGGTTGCCTTGAACGTTTGAGTACTTCGTCTCCAGGAACCACTCGACGCCGTAGTCCAGGTCGTAGGTGAAGTTGGCATCGAGCGTGTAACGCTGGAAGCCGGCCTGCAACGTCTGGAAGCTGTCGAGATCGAGGAACGGGCAATTGGCACCGCCACACTCGAGACCGTCGAGGAACTCGAACGAGCTCTGGTCAAGTGGCACGAATGAACCGTCGGCGGCCAGCTGGCCATTAAGGCCCAGGGACGTGCCCGCGTTGGAGATCGCCCAGAAACCCTGATTCGGCACGAAGATGTTGTCGGGGATACCGTCGTCGATCTGGAAACCGTTGGCATCCACGGTGTCACCGTCGAGCGGGTTGCGAATCTCGCCGATCGACGACAGGAACACCCCGCCGCGTTCACCGGCCGTGAGCAGATCCTGCTCGGCGTAACCCAACGACACAATGGCGTTACCGCGCCCTTCCGAGAAGTTTTGACCGAAGGTCAGCGACACGTCAGAACGGCCGAAGCCCGAGTCGCCCGCGTCACCGATCGAGCCACGCAGCGCCACACCCTCGAAGTCGTCCTTCAGGATGAAGTTGACCACACCGGCAACCGCATCAGCGCCGTACACCGCTGAGTTGGCGCCCGTAATAATCTCAACGCGTTCGATCATGTCGGACGGAATGCTGTTGACGTCGACAGTCTGCGCACCATCACTGGCCGATACGTGACGTCGACCGTTCACGAGCACGAGCGTACGCGCTGTGCCCAGACCGCGAAGGTCGAGCTGCCCGATGCCTGCAGTACCAATGAAGCGCGCCGAGTTGTTAAGACCAAACGTGGTTCGAAGCTGCGGCAACTCGTTCAGCAGGTCACCAATCGCCGGTGAGGCGTTGATGGCAAGGTCATCGGAACTGATCACCGTGACGGGGGATGGGGTATCGAATCCCGATCGTTCGAGACGCGAGCCCGTCACTGTGATCTCGTCGAGCACGATCTCACCGGACTCCTCGTCCTCACCCGTCTGCGACCATGCGCCTTGCGAGGTCGCAAGTAGTCCCAAAACAAAGGGCGCCGCAACCCAGGCTCTCACCCGTGCTGTCTGGCGCCGTAGATCTCCTGATCTCATTTGACTCTCCCAGCTTGTTGATAGCTATGCCGGCCGACGTGGCCGGATACACGCAGCGAACTTGCTGCTTCCTGGCACTGCCCCCTCGAAGGTGTCGGAGCCCTGGGCTCCGATACAGAGTCTTGTTGTTTTTTTGTTACTGAATAAACAAATCTGTTGCGTTTTTGCTGCCTCTTTAGACCTTGTGAGTTTTGTGTTTCACAAGAGTTCCTTCAAAGTTTGATGTTTTTTTACGACACAAATGCCACCTGATTAGGTCAAATCAATCACTTAGAATCGAACCGCTAAACACCGCTTTTGAGGATTGCAGCGGACTTTCAATTGCTTAGGTATTGCTCACGCTGGGTTGAAGGACGAACAACGTCCGAGCAAAAATAATTTTGATATGGGCCTGATTTCTTCTCTGTTTGTGCACAAAGTCGTCGATGTCGCGTTGGCAGCAACGCCACACGATGACGCGCGCCGACGGTCACTCTTTGACGCCGTCGCCATCGATCCCGATGCGCCACTGGACCCACGTGTCATGGTTGATGACACGGCCTACTACGCACTGTGTGAACGCGTCGTCCGAGAGGATCCGCAAGGCGCTTCCGTGACGTTGCGCATCGGTGGGTCGATGCGGTGCGACGACTACGGCGCATTCGGCTTGGCCTGGAAAACCGCTGTCGACCTGCGCAGCTCCTACCAACGCGCGGAACGCTACGGCGTGGTGCTCACCAGCGTGTCGCGCTACGCACTCGTCACCGAGAATGACCGACACTTCCTGGAACTCCGGCGGGACGGTGAACGCCGGCTTGGCATGCGGCTTTCCAATGAGCAAACGATCGCCGCCCTCACACAAATCAGCCGGGAAGTCAGCGGCCCCGGCTTCACACCCGATGCTGTTCACTTCAAGCACTCGGCGCCGACCGACGCGACCGCGCATGAAGCGTGGTTTGCCTGCCCCGTACATTTCGAATCCGAGCGCGATGCGTTGCAGGTCTCGGAGACGGCGCTCGCAATGCCCAACCGGCTCGGGGACGCCAGCGTGTCGGACTTTTTCGAGGCACATCTTCAGAAAACGCTGGGCGACCTGATTGACGACAGCGCGCTGGCCCAACGGGTCCGGATCGAAGTGTCACAATCATTGAGCGACGGCATACCGACGCTTTCCGATGTCGCCGGCCGCCTTGGCATGAGCGGGCGAACCCTGCAGCGGCGCCTTGCCGAACAAGGCCACGCCTACCAGGACCTCGTGGACGCGGCCCGCCGCGAACTCGCCGAAAGACTCCTGCGCGACACGGACTACGCGCTGGCCGAAATCGCCTTCCTGACAGGCTTCTCCGAACAAAGCGCCTTTACACGTGCCTTCAAGCGCTGGGCCGGTCAGACCCCGCGCTCGTTTCGCCTGCAAGCCTGACGCCCCAGACAACCCCATCATTGCGAGCGCATCCGACTCCCGTCATTGCGAGTGCACCCCCCCCTACCGTCATTGCGAGCGCAGCGCGGCAATCTCTTTCAGGTCACGATGCGGTTGGGAGATTGCCGCGGCCGCTAGGCGGCCTCGCAATGGCGGGTGGTGTCTTCGGCCTCGCGATGGCGGGCCGTCTGGCGCCCCGGATCAAAACTCTGTCGCCCATCGTCAAGAGTGTCGCGCGCCCGCTTGCGATCCTGAGCTCGTCCAAAGCACTTCACGACGGAGCAAGTCATGACAACCGAAACACACCTCTTAGACGCCACGGGACTAACACTGGTCATCGGTGGCACCGGAAAAACCGGCCGACGCGTGGTCGAGCGACTGCAGGCACGCAACCTCCCCGTTCGTATCGGCTCGCGCTCGGCGGTGCCAGCATTCGACTGGCACAACGAGGCCAGCTGGTACGCGAGCCTCGAAGACGTCGAGGCGATCTACATCACCTTCACGCCCGATCTTGCGATCCCGGGCGCTACTGACGCGATTCGCACGCTCGTCGCGCAAGCAAAAGCTCATGGCGTCAAACGTGTCGTCATCCTCTCCGGGCGCGGCGAAGCGGAGGCACAAGCCTGTGAGCAGATCGTTATGGAATCCGGGCTCCAGTGGACGGTCGTTCGCGCCAGCTGGTTCAACCAAAACTTCTCTGAAGGCGCCTTTGTCGAGATGGTTCACGCGGGCGAAATCGCATTGCCTGCGGGTGATACCCCAGAGCCCTTCGTTGATGTCGACGATATCGCCGATGTCGCTGTCGCGGCGCTGACCGAGGCCGGTCACGACGGCGAGGTCTACGAGGTCACAGGGCCGCGGCTCCTGACATTCCACGACATCGCCACCGAGCTATCGCGGGCGACGGGGCGGGAGATTCGCTACACCGAGATCGCGCACGACGCGTTCATTGAAGCGGTCGCCGCATCGGGCGCGCCCAAAGATGTTGTGTGGATCATGGACTACCTGTTCACGACCGTACTCGATGGACACAACGCGTACCTGACCAACGGCGTTCAACGTGCGCTGGGGCGCCCGCCTCGCGACTTCGCCGACTACGCGAAGATGGCGGCAGCATCGGGCGCATGGGAGGCTGCCGCGTGAGCGGCTGGGCGCTCTGCGGCTGCCTCGCGCTCGGATTCTCAAGCGCATTAGTCGCCGGCGTATTCCAGTCCTTCTCGGACTTCGTCATGGCGGGTCTGGCACGAGCCAGGCCCGCCGGTGGCGTCGAGTCGATGCAGCAACTCAATCGGACGGTGATGCGTTCGGTATTCCTCGCCACATTTCTTGCGCTGGTGCCACTGACTGTGGGTTTTGCGATCTACACTTTCTCAACGCTTGCCGGGCCGTCGCAAATACTCACAGTCGCGGCGTCCGCGTTTTACATCGTGAGCGTGTTCTTTGTAACGATATTCCGCAATGTCCCGATGAACAATACGCTTGACGCGTTGACACCTGACAGTGAAGCCGCCCGCGACTACTGGCAGCGCTACACCCGGCAATGGACACGCTGGAACCATGTTCGAACGCTGGGCGCTGCAGCGACCTCGGCGTTGTATCTGCTCGCCGTTGCGCAGTGATGGCGATGCTGCACTGCGCCAACATTCCGGGGCACGTGCTGCGCGTGCTGCCCACCCCCAAAGCTGGCATAGTCGGGTGCAATAACGACAACAACTAAAAGAGGGGCGCTATGGGGTACAAGGCTTTCATCAGCTACAGCCACGCTGATGCGCAGTGGGCAAACTGGATTCAGCGTGCGATCGAGCGCTACCGCGTGCCCACCAAGCTCGTCGATAAGCACGGGCTTGCATCAAATCGCCTGGGCTCCGTCTTCCTCGACCGTGAGGAGCTTTCCTCCTCGTCGAGTCTGAGCGACGTCATTCAATCGGCACTCAAAGATTCTGAAAACCTCCTCCTTGTTTGTTCACCGTCCGCCGCGGCATCACGATGGGTCAACGAAGAGGTCAAGACCTTCAAGGCGCTCGGTCGCGGTGACCGCATTTTTTGCCTGATTGTCGACGGCGACGACGGCACCTACTTCCCCGCCGCGCTCGTCGATGACGAGCCGCTGGGCGTCGACGTGCGACCCAACGCCGATGGCAAAGGCAATGCCAAACTCAAAATCGTCGCGAGCTTGCTCGATGTTCCGTTTGCCAGCCTCAAGGACCGCGAACAACGCCGAAGGACGCAGCTCTTCGCAACCGCGACGGCGGCGGCTGTCGTCGTCTCGGGCGTCATGACGACGTTGGCCATTAATGCGGTCATCGCAGGCCGCGAAGCCGAGCGCAGTCGTGTCGTGGCGACCGAAGCGCTCGCGGATGCCGAGGCGGTCGCAGAATTCCTGGCGACGATGCTTGTGGAGATCGATCCCGAGGCCATGGGCGCAACGATTGTGTCAGGCGTTCAGGGCGGAGACGCCACGGTCGCACTGCCTGCCGACTTCAACCCCACTGACCTTGCACGCCGATTACTCGACGAGCACGTGCTCGCAAAAGCGACCACGGCCGTTGATTCGCAGTTTGCAGGTCGCGCCAGTATTGGTGGGCGACTGGGCGGCGCGCTCGGTGCCAGCTATCACGCTATTGGACTCTACGAGCAAGCCACAGCGCGTTACCAAACCGCACTCGAACTCAATCGCGACGAGTTCGGCGACGCTGATCCGCGCACCGTCTCCGCAGAGGCAGGCCTGGGCATGGCCCTGCTCTACGGCGGCCAGCTCGATGCGTCGGTTGCCGCGTTCGAGAACGCCGTTCGTGTTGGGCGTGAATCACTGGGTGTTCGCCATGACGAAACCCTGTCGGCGATGAACGGCCTTGCCATGGCCTACACGGACGTCGACCGTCTAGAGGAAGCCCGCGATCTCCTCGAGGAGACCAGTGAGTACATGCTCGAGCTGCGCGGCCCCGAAGACCCTTACACGATGGACGTACGCGCGAACCTGGGTTGGACGCTCTACCAACTTAGGGACTTTGAGCGGGCTGAACCCATCACCCGTGAGCAGTACGAACTGCGCTCACGCATCCTCGGCCCAGACGCCTACGAAACGCTCTCGACGCTCAACAACCTGGCGCTGATCTACGGCGCAACAGGTCGGTTCGAGGAAGCCGAGGCGGCGCACCGTCAGGAATGGGAAACCAGCCAGCGCGTTCTGGGCAAGGACCATCCGGAAGTTCTCATTTCCATGCTCAACCTCGGTCGCGTGATGTCAAAGCAGGGCAAGAACGACGGCGCTGATGTGTTGCTCACTGACGCACTGGAGCGCGCCGACCGCGTCCTGCCACCCGTACATCCGCTGCTTGCTGCGATCACCACGGCGTGCGCAGAGGTCGCCACGGCAAAAGGCGACCGCGAGAAAGCCCTTACCTTGCTATTGCGCACGCAAGCGATCTACGAGCAGATCTTTCCGCCCGGACACCCCCGCTTTGACCGGCTGCAAGAACTGCTGGCCGAGGCGCGGGGCTGATCGGCCACAACCGCTCCCGCACGCAGCACGACGATGACTGACGACGCATCGGCACCGCCGCGCCTGCCCTTGCTGGTTGCTGTAACGGGGCATCGCGATCTGGTTGCCCATGAACGCGATGGCATCAAGGCGGCCATCACGGACTGCCTCGCCGAACTCACGTCACGCTACCCGGAGCGCGAGATCGTCGCGATGACGGCCTTGGCGGCAGGCGCTGATCAACTCGCTGCCGATGCCGCTCGAGATGCTGGCTGCCGCGTGTACGCCGTGTTGCCAATGGGCACCGAGAACTACCGCAATGACTTTGCGGGGCCCGAAGAGCGCGCCAATTTCGACGCCCGCCTGGCAAGCGCCGACGCGGTGTTTGAGCTGCCGCCGGCCCCCGGCGCTTCGGAGACTGAAATCGCGGTAGCGGGTCCTGCGCGCGACGCTCAATATGCGCGGCTAGGCGTCTATCTCGCCGCGCACTGCCACGTCCTGATCGCGGTGTGGGATGGGAAGCCACCGCAACACATCGGCGGTACCGGCCACGTTGTCCAGTTTCACCACGACGACGTGATGCCGGGGCACACTGGTACGGTGTTCGCAACGCGACAGATGCTCATAGACGACGAGAGCGATCTCGTATTCCACATCGTGTGTTCGCGTGACCGCGACAACGGCGGACCCGCGCTGGGGCTGAAACCGCTTGAAACGACCTGGTATACGAAAGACCCCGATCAACCCCGAAGCCCGGCTCTGCCGCAGCAACACGTCGACATCTTCGCTCATAGCGCGACCTTCTCTCGCGACGTGAAGCGCGAGCAGGACTACATTGCGCGCCATGCGTATCCCCTCGCCGATCCCGAAGCACTCGAATCGCTTCCCGCTGGAGTCGCGGAAATTGACTACTGGCACCGAGCCGCCGACGCGCTCGCCAGCCTCTACCAACGCAAGGTCATTCGAACTTTGAGACTGACGCACGCACTGGCGTTTCTCATGGGTGCCTGCTTCATTCTCTACGCCGATGTGCAAACCGAACGCCTCTTCATGCTGGGCTTCCTCGGGCTGTTCGGCCTCGCTATTGCGCTAGGCGTTGCTGCCAGGCGTGGTGACTGGGCCCGCAAGTACCTCGACTACCGTGCGCTGGCTGAAGGGCTACGCGTCCAGTTTTACTGGGCTGTTGCCGGCGTGCGTGACGAAAACGACGCGCGGTTTACCCACGACAACTTTCTGCGAACACAAGACCCGTCACTGGGATGGATTCGTAACGTCATGCGTGTCGCAGGTCTGCAAGTTGACGCCCACCCCTCTTCAGGAGTCGGGCACATGGATTTCGTCATTCGCGAGTGGATCGGCGATGCACGGTCCGGGCAACTCGGCTACTTCGAGCGTCGGGCGAGCGAACGCACTGCCCGACATCGCATTACCGAGCGGCTCGAACGCTTGAGCCTAGCCACCAGTGTTGCGATGGTCGGGTTCTTCGTCGTTGCCGGAGGCTGGTTACCCGATCTCTGGACCGGCGTCTTGCTGGCCGCAATGGGTGCACTGTTGCTGGCCTACGGGATTCGCGAAGGCTATGCGTACGCCGTTGCAGAGAAAGAACTGATCAAGCAGTACACCTTCATGTGGCGGCTGTTTGCGAGTGCCGGCGTCCGACTCAAGTCGACCGACGATAACGAGGAAAAGCGCCAGATTCTCCGTGCGCTGGGACGGGCTGCACTCGACGAACACAGCGAGTGGCTCGTCATGCAACGCAGTCGTGCTGTCGAGAGCAGCGAAGTCTGGCGCATGAGCAATTAAGCAACGCGTCGCATTTATTACAAATACAAAACATTTTTGCACATGCTGTTGACAGAATTTTTTCGAAGCGTATAGTCCCGCCCCCTATGAAAAACCACGCGCAAAAAATGTTCGTGTTCGACGCCGGTACTGCGCCGCGCCATCCCATTGGTGCGTGCCGACTCCGAGGGATTCTTATGCCTTCGAGTTATTGGTCCGACGTACTGGCCGAGATGACCTAGCCTTTCCGCACATCGCTGGAAGGCTCAAACGACTTTGTGCCTTCCAGAGCTAAGAAGCCCTGGTTGGTGTTACCGATCAGGGCTTTTTTTGTTGCCCTGTTCGTACGATCTTTAACAATGCGGATTGTGTGAATAGACGGGGCAGTGTTTCTGACAGCAGTGCCTACAGAGCCACTGCGCGCCCAACACAGGGTGCCTGCCCCAACTTCAGTCACTGTCATTGCGAGGCGCCGAAGGCGTCACGGAAATCTCCGAACGGCATAGACATGCCTGAGAGATTGCCGCGCTTCGCTCGCAATGACGGTGAGTGACCTGCCCCACGCCAATCGTGATGCATCCCCAGAATAGTCGCCAGCAAGACATCAGACCTTATATGTCTACTCGACTGGGCTTGCGGTGCTGACGCGGGGATATTTTCTTGGCGTACTTGCCCGCAGGACCTGCGTGCTGAATCGGCACGCAGACCGACAGGCAAATGGATGTAAAGGACCAAAAGTCAAAGCAGAATCGGCGTGTCCCGCAGTAGCCTTTGGCTTGATAGCTTCAAGAATACGGTCGATCGCTGAACTTAGGCTGTATCTCCTTTTCCTGGAGTTGCGTGCCAAGAAGGTACATTCGACGCGGTCCAGAACATCGGCGCGACAAGAGCATCAACTCAACGACTCGCGGCTCGGTCCAGCTGTCGCTAGTTAGCGGATCCACTGAAAGGCCGCTACACTACTCACCGCTAAGTTTTTGGAGCGGCGATTGTGTCAATTCTGGGTCGAGTTAAGGCGAGCATTGATCGATTGGCCGAACTCAGCACCGGCCACCCGGCGGTGTTTCATCATGTGCCACGCTGCGGTGGCACGTCTGTCGCACGCGCGTTTCGCGCCCGCTACGCATTGTCTCAAGTCGCGCTCAATGCAAGAGCCGCCGCCCGGGTGGCTGCTCACAACAGATCCAATCTCGACGACGAAACCGCCCTTGCCGAGACGCGTCGATTCCGCGATGAATTATTGCTCTATTTTCTGCACAGCAACGTAAAGTGGATTAGCGGCCACATGAGATTCAGCCCAAGCGCCTACGAACAATTTCACGACCGCTATCGCTTCATAACGGTACTGCGCGATCCGGTGCAACGTTACCTCTCAGACTACGGCAAGAATTTTGGCAAGGAGACGGCGACGGCGACTTCACTACCGCTCGGTGCGTACCTCGACACGGTGCAAGGTCAGTCGCGCGGGTGCGTATTTACCGAGTACTTCTCAGGGCTGCCGGCCGATGCCGACTTCCGGACCGATGAAGCTATTGAACTGGCGCTGGAGCACCTCACGAAATTTGACGTGGTCGGGTATACAGACGACATGAGTCAGTTCGGCAAGAGTGTGTCGAAAGCGCTCGGTGTCCGGGTGATGGTTGGCCATGAAAATAAGCGGAGTAACGCGGACGTCCAACAGTCCTCGCAACTATCCGACGCAGAGATGCAGAAACTGCATGCGGTTTGCGCCAGTGACATTCGTGTTTACGAGGCCATGCGCGAGACGCTAAGGGCGCGGTCAGCCGCAGGTTGATCGTGTTTATTAGAACTAAGTCCAGCAGGCTCCCAAGTCGCACCAAACCGACGAGAGACTGCGACGGCGCCTTCGGCGCTCGCAGTGACGACTTGATAAGTGCGGCCCGAAGTAACCGCGAATAATCTGCACCACGGCCTCCCGTGGTGCATTCCCCCGGGGGATTAGTTCACTGGTAGAACACCGCCTTTGCAAGGCGGCAGCACACGGTTCGATTCCGTGATCCTCCACCAAATTCCGGGTTATCGGCTTCGGCCGAGACCCTGTTAAGCGGCCTGGCGCTGCTAACCGTCGGTAACGGCGGGAAAGGAACGCGACCATGGCGTTTCGCCGGAGCGAGAGCTTCGGTCAATCCAGGCAAGTTCGGCCTCAGATTCTTCGGCCTCGGCCGGAGATAGCGGCGAAGCGATGCGCGGAAGTAGCGTGACTCAAGCACCGGCCCCGGCCGGGAATGCCGGTCCGCGAAAGACCACGTGGTGGTGCAACCCGCGACACCCACATCGGCAACCGTGAGGGGTAACGAATAGTGCAGATCAGTGCGAGCTTTGCAGGCGAGCGCGACTGTGCAGAGGACAAGGGTTCTGGGCGTCAACCAGCGTCCTTGTCATCGGTCCAGTAACCGGCAGGTGAACGACACTCGGCGTGTTGTATTTCGTCATCCAAAAGGTGACGAAGCGACTGAGACGCGCACGTCGCAATGGAACGTCGTCAGAAGCTCAAAGGATGAGCGTTCGATATGAACTCGAAAGGCTGCAGGTTCGAATCCTGCTTGACGCACCCACAAGTGCAACGCAAAGACGCGTCTCGGCATGCATCGAAAATGGCTTAAGGCCGAAGCCCTCAGGTAATTCGGCGGTCGAAACAGCCGCAAGCTGTGCCGACCTTGGCAGCGAGCCGCACGGTTGAGTAGCCCTCATTTGGAGCTCGCCAGGCTCACGGTAAGCGAACTGCCGACTAGATGTACGCGACGAGTGAACAGCCACACTCTCAGAAAAGGCAGTCATGATCGGTTACCTGCAAGCTCGCAGCCGCGAGTTGCAGGTGGACACGCAGGCAACCGCCGCATGCAAGCGGCGGGTACTCCTGCAAGAGGCCGATCACACACGGTGTAGTCTCAACCGTTCTCTTTCTGCCGACGCTGCTCGATACGAGTTGCGCGGCACCCCATCCGATCCCGTCGGCTAATGGTTAGGCCGCGAGGCTTTCAACCTCGAAATGCGAGTTCGATTCTCGCCGGGATCACCAACAGACCAGTAGCTCAGCCGGTAGAGCGCACGCCTGATATGCGTGAGGTCGCGTGTTCAAGTCACGCCTGGTCGACCATTTTCACCGTCATCGCGAGCGAAGCGCGGCGATCTCCTGACGCCTGCGCATGGCCGAAGAAATTGCCGCGGCGCCCTCGGCGCCTCGCAATGACGAGGCCTGACTCGCAATGACGCGACACCCCCGAATCGATAGCTCAACGGCAGAGCACCCGGCTCTTACCTGGGAGGTTGCGAGGTCGATACTCGCTCGATTCACCACATCTTGCCCGGTAGCTCAACAGTAGAGCGCCGCTCTCACAAAGCGGAGGCCGGCGGTGCGACTCCGCCCCGGGTGACCACTCTTGACGCATCGCCGTCATACCGAGGTCTGACGTGACGCCAGGTTCAGCGGTCCGGGTTCTTTGAATTCCCGGCTGGCACGCCGACGCTAACCATTGCAACGCGTGTACCGAGCCTAACGCCATCTCAAGCCGCCAACTGTGAAATTAGCTCAGCTGGGAGAGCATACGACTGTTAATCGTAGGTCACAGGTTCGACTCCTGTATTTCGACTCTGGCCGCCAACGCCAAAACGGTAAGGACGCAAGTCCGCGGTTCGACTCCGCGCCTTTGCAGGGCTACTGCAACCACCGCGGCGGCATCCGGCGCGCGCGATTTGCCTGGGGCTTGCCGTGGGCAGACGCGAGCGCAGCAACGCCCTCGCCGGTTCGCGTG
>JBCCBB010000142.1:0-4330 GCA_039814545.1 Pseudomonadota bacterium | reverse complement strand
GGCGGACTGGCCTTCATCAATAAGACCAACGCAGAGATCCTGCCTCAGATTGACCCTCGAATCGTCACGGTGCAGGTAAGTTATCCCGGGGCGACGCCCGAAGACGTGGAGATGGCCATCACGCGTCGCGTCGAGGAAGCCGTTCTCGGGCTCGAGGGTGTCGACCGCGTGCGCTCCACAGCAAGCGAAGGATCCGGGACTGTCTCAGTGGAACTTGATGATTTTGCCGACGCGCAAATCGTCCGCGACGACGTACGCTCCGCCATCGAACGTTTACGGGATTTTCCTCCGGAGGACGCCGAGGCCCCGGATATCGCCATCGCTCGGTCCATCTCACCGGTGGTACGGCTCGTTGTCACGGGCGACGTTTCAGCTGAGGCGCTCAAACGCGCGGCCGTGCGCGTGGAGCGTGGTTTGCTCGCCACGAGCGGTATCACGATCGCCAATCTGCAAGGCGCGCGCGCCGATGAAATCGCCATCGAGGTTTCCCAGGATGCGTTTGACCAATACAACCTCACGCTGGACCAGGTCGCTGCGGCCGTGCGCGCTGCGTCAGTCAACCTGTCGGCAGGTGCCGTGCAGACGACGGGCGGCGATGTGCTGCTGCGCGCAAACACCGAGGCGCGCAGCGCTGATGCTTTTGCGCGCATCGTGGTGACCAGTGACATCGACGGTCGCGCACTGTATCTCGAGGACATTGCGACCATTCGCGATGGCCTGACCGAGGACCCGCTGATCAATACCTACAACGGTCAGCCCGCCGTTTTCGTGCAGGTCGAGCGATCCGCGGACGAAGATGCCTTCGCCGTGCGCGATGCCGTCGGCGACTTTCTCGAGGGCTACCGCACCGAGCCCGGTATCGATGTCCTGCTGACCGCTGATGCGACGGAGAACATCGATGACCGTATGAACCTGCTAGCCCGCAATGGGCTCCTTGGCCTGTCGCTCGTATTTGTGTTCCTCGCTTTGACGCTCGACCTGAGGCTCGCATTCTGGACCTGTGTCGGCATTCCCGTTGCATTCCTGGGCGGCATGATGCTGTTCAGCCAATGGGTGACGATCAACATGATCACACTGATGGGCCTGATTCTCGTGCTTGGCATCGTCGTCGACGACGCGATTGTGGTCGGCGAGAATATCTTCGAGGCGCAGTCGCAGTCTGACGTGGGCCCAGCCAGCGCCGTAAGCGGCGCTGCTGGCGTGCTGGCACCCGTCACGGTCGGCGTGCTGACGTCGATGATCGCGTTTGCGACGCTCCTGCAGCTAACGGGCGTGATGGGCCAATTACTGAAACCCGTCCCTGTCGTCGTTCTATCGGTGCTGCTGATTTCGCTGGTCGAGGTTTTTCTGGTGCTGCCCGCCCACCTGGCGCATGGCGCGGATTGGAGCGTTGGCGCCATGAGGCGACTGAAGCGTCGGGTGCAATCTGCAATTACCGGCATACGCGATCGCTTTGTGGTGCCGTCCGTTACCGCGTGCACGCGTTACCCCGCGCTCGTGGTCGCCAGCTGCCTCGCAGTCCTGATTGCGTTTGGCGGCCTCATCAGCGGCGGGCACGTGCGCTTCGTTTTTTTCCCGCAGGTTGAGGGCGATTCGGTCACGCTCACCCTCGAGATGCCAGCCGGCACGCCATTTGAGCGCACGAGCGCGGCGATGGATCGCGTGGTCGAATCAGCTGTCGTCTCCCTTGGAGGTCCTGGCGCAGGCGTGTACAGCGCCATGACGGTGACTGTGGGTGGCCGACTGGCCTCGGGATTTGGTACACGCAGCAGTGCTTCCGTGCCCGAGGTCGCCGTGGCGACACTCGACTTGTTGCCCAGCGATGCGCGCGCGCTCTCATCCGCAGAGGTGGAACGGGTCTGGCGCGATGCGGTCGGAGAGCAGCCGGGCGTCGAGCGGCTGGCGTTTGAGTCCGCTGGACTCAGTGCGGGCAAGGACATTGAAATCCAACTGTCGGGCGAAGCGGCCGAAACCGTCGTCGCGGCGAGCGAGGCACTCCGTGCGGCCCTGCGCGAAGTCGAAGGGGTCACCGAGATTCAGTCCAGCCACGAGCTCGGCAAGCGCCAACTCGAATTCGAACTCACGCCCGCCGGAATCGCGGCGGGTCTGACTGTTGGGGATCTCGCCCGTCATATGCGTAATGCCTACCTCGGCGAAGAAGTGCAGCGCTTCCAGCGTGAACGCGAAGAAGTACGTGTCTTGGTTCGATTACCGTTCGACGAGCGCGAGCGTCTCGCTGATCTTCGCGATATTCGCATACCGTTGCCGAGCGGCGTCGAGGTGCCACTCGAGACCGTGGCGCGTATGACAGGATCGCGCAGCGACACACGGATCGAACGCGTCGATGGATTGCGTGTCGTAACAGTATCCGCCGATGTTGATGAGCAAGTGACGACGCCCGTTGTCGTGCAGGGGCAGCTTGCCGCCTCAGTTCTGCCCGAGCTTTCGAAGCAGTTTGCCGGCATCGCCACCGAATTTGACGGTCAGTCGCGATCCCAGTCGGAAGACCTGGGCTCGCTGGGGCGAAATTTCCTGATCGCGACACTGGCCATCTACGTCCTGTTGGCGAGCACTCTGCGCTCCTACTGGCAGCCGCTGATCATCACGGCCGTGATCCCGTTCGGCCTCATTGGCGCGGTTCTGGGCCACCTGATGCTGGGTTACGATCTGACATTTCTGTCGCTGTTCGGTGTGGTTGCACTGTCGGGCGTGATCATCAATGACAGCATTGTGCTCATCGATTGCTTTAATCGTTTGCAGCGCGAAGGCGGCGACGTGGCTGACAACATCGTCAACGCAGCGCGGCGCAGGTTTCGCCCGATACTGCTAACGACACTGACGACGTTCATCGGACTTGCACCCATGATCGCCGAGACGAGCATGCAGGCACAGTTCCTGATCCCGATGGCCTTGAGCCTGGCCTTCGGCATCCTCTTCGCCAGTGCTGTGATCTTGTTGCTCGTGCCCGCACTGCTTGCCCTGCGTCACGGCAGCGTGAGTATTGAACTGCCGTCCCCAATTCAGGCAGCGGGGTGAGACGTGCCGCGAATCGGGCGCATGATGGAAGCGCTAACGCCAGCGCAACCTATCCGGCGTCAACTCAGCCAGGTTGCGCACCCCCATGAGCTTCATGTCGCGCTCGATTTCGCTCTTCATGTTGGCCAGCGATTGCTCGACACCGGCCTGACCGGCCGCGGCCAGCGCGTAGAGGTACCAGCGCCCGCCTGAGCATGCGGTCGCGCCCAGCGCCATGGCCTTTAGCACATGCGTGCCGCGGCGAATGCCGCCGTCGCAGATCACCTCGATCTCGCCGCCCACGGCGTCGAGGATCTCCTTGAGCTGATCGAAAGGCGCGCGTGAACCGTCGAGCTGTCGGCCGCCGTGGTTCGAGATCATGATCGCATCGGCGCCCATCTCGACCGCGCGGCGCGCGTCGTCCACCGACATCACACCCTTGAGGCAGAACGGTCCGCCCCAGCGCTCACGTACCTCCACGGCATCGTCCCAGGTCATCGACTGATCAAGCATTTTGGAGAAGTAGTCGGCCACGGAGATGCTTAAGTTGCTGCCCTCGCCGATGTAGTGTTTGAGCTGCGAGAGCTCGAACGACTCACGAAACAGGTAATTCCAGGTCCAGCGCGGGTGCAGCGCAAAGCTCGCAAGGCTCGAGGGCGTGAGTCGCGGCGGTGAGGTAAAGCCCGTGACGAGATCGCGCTCCCGGTTGCCGCCGACGATCGTGTCGACAGTCAATGCGAGTGCATCGAAGCCCGCGGTCTTGCACCGCGCCACCATCTCGAACGTGAGCTCGCGGTCCTTGTGGAAATAGAGCTGGAACAGCTTGGGCGTGGCGATGGCCGCCGCGATGTCCTCGATGCTGGCCGTGGCCAGCGACGAGATGCCGAACAGCGTGCCGAACTGCTGTGCCGCCGCTCCCACGGCAAACTCACCGCGCCAGTGGAACAGCCGCTGTAGCGCCGTCGGTGACAGGAACAGCGGCATCGCGAGTTTCTGGCCCATGACCTCGACGGTCATGTCGACCTGCTCGACGCCCGCCAGGACATCGGGCACGAGGTCGCAGGCCTCGTAAGCTTCGGTGTTGCGCCGGTAGGTCACTTCGTCGTCGGCGGCGCCGTCGATGTAATGGAAGATCGGTCCGGGCAGGCGGCGTTTCGCCAGCCGGCGAAACTGTTCGACGTTGTGGCAGTCGCGGAGCTTCATGGAAGCCGCGACCTTAGCACGTCAGCTGATGTCTTCCGGCGGCTGCGATTCGGGCTGGCGCGACAACGCGCGCACGGCACCGGCAATAAGCAGACCGACGCCGATGAAGAAG
>JBCCBB010000023.1:0-35165 GCA_039814545.1 Pseudomonadota bacterium | reverse complement strand
GACGCCAGCGTGCGCGCACCGTGGATGTGTTCGGTGACGACGTAGTACTTGCCGTTCTCTTCGCCCGCATCGTAGATCGGCATGATGTTCGGGTGCTGCAACATGCCGACCATGTGCGCTTCGTTGAAGAACATCTTGCGCGTGACGCGCGAGCGCTCGGCGTCCGAGTCTTCGGAACCGATGTTGTAGACCTTGATGGCAACGTCGCGACGGTAGTAAGGATCGTGCGACAGGTACACGGTGCCCGTGCTGCCACGACCGACTTCATTGACGATCACGTACTTCCCGAATTTCTCGGGAATGGCAGCGCCATTGGCGGCCTTGGGCTTGGTGTTCGTGGGCGCGTGAGCGGCCATCGGGCTCCCTTCTCAGGGCGCGATGGCCCCGGCTAGTAACGACAAAGCGGCAGCCGCTATGAGCCCGGCCACCACGTCATCGAGCATAATTCCGGTCCCGCCGTGGAGTCTGTGATCCAGTTCTCTTATCGGCCAGGGCTTAGCGATATCCAGGACACGGAACACCACGAATCCAGCGGCCAGCCAGGGCCAGGTCCGGGGCAGTGGCAGGAAGACCAGGTAGGCCCCGGCAATCTCATCCCAGACGATGCCACCGTGGTCATGGACGCCCAGGCGCCGCGAGCTTTCGCCGCAAATCCAGATGCCCACGATGCAGAGCGCGGCCGCAATGCCGAGCTCCACGGCCCAGCCCAGTCCTGCCGTCAGGTAGGCCAGCATCACCCCCCAGAGCGTGCCCACGGTCCCGGGCGCCTTGGGCGACAGACCCGCGCCGAAACCGAAGGCCAGAAAGTGGACCGGGTCACCGAAGACGACGCGCCAGCCCGGCGACTCCGTGGGCCTAGAAGTGTCGGTAGCCATCCACCACCTCCTCGATGAATGCACCGTCTCGGTCCCGCAGACGAAGCCCAGGCTCTGTCGTGATGCGACCGACCTCGTGGCACGCAGACAAGCATGCCGCGCGGGCCTCCGCCGGCACTGTGAAGCAGAGCACATAATCGTCGCCGCCTGACAGCGCCAGACGCTGCGCGGCTTCGTGGCCGACGCTCGCCACGAGTTCGGGCGAGAGCGGCAAGGATTCCAGGTCGATCTCGGCACCGACACCGCTCGCGCGCAGCACGTGATTGAGGTCGGCAACAAAGCCATCGGAGACATCGATACAGGCCGTGGCTACATGTCGCAGCGCCTGGCCGAGTGCCAGCTGGGGCTGCGGATAGTGAAACCGGCTCGCAAGCGCGCTGTGCAGGCCCTGGGCGGCATCGTTGAGGCCACCGACCGCGTCACCCAGGAACCCGCCGACAAACACACGATCGCCAGGGCACGCGCCACCCCGGGTCAGGGCGGGTGCCGTCACGGCCCCCATGACCTGCACGGTCACCGTCAATGACCCCCGCGTCGTGTCGCCGCCAATGAGCGCACAGCCGTGCGCCGCGCCAAGACTGCGCAGGCCCTTGCTGAAGCCCGCAAGCCAGGTCGGCTCCGCCTCGGGCAACGTCAATGCGAGTGTGTACCAGTGGGGTGTGGCGCCCATAGCCGCCAGGTCGCTCAGGTTGACCGCCAACGCGCGGTGCCCGATCGCCTCGGGTGGCGTGGCCTCGGGAAAGTGGCGCCCCGCCACGAGCGTGTCGACGGCAACCGCGAGCTGCTGGCCCAACGGCACCTCTACAAGGGCGGCATCATCACCAATGCCCAGGACGGCGCCCGCGTCACCGGCGAAGTACTCGGCGATGAGTGCAAACTCGTCCACGGGTTGGGTTTGCGCGTCAGCCTGAGCGGCGGCGTGCGGCGTGCTCGACGGCGCGGTGCTCGGCAGCCGCGCGGTCGAGAATCGCATTGACATACTTGTGGCCGTCCTCTGCACCGAAGCGATGGGCAAGCTCGACCGCCTCGTTGATGACGACACGGTACGGCACTTCCATGTGATGCCGAAGCTCCGTGATCGCGACGCGCAGAATCGCGATTTCGACGGGGTTGAGCTGGTCGAAGCTGCGATCCGCGCGTTCGGTGATCTCGGCGTCGAGCGCTTCGACGTCGCGCATCGACTCTTTGAGCAGCGTCGCAAAGTACTCGGCGTCCACGCGCTCGTGCTCACGCCGTTCCTCGAACTGCGTTTGCAGCTGGCCGCGCGACGTGCCGTCGAGTTGCTGCTGGTAATGCGCCTGCATAGCCAGCGCGCGCGTGTGGCTGCGCTTGTTTTTTCCGCTGCCTTTGCTCACGGCTCAGTCGATTCCACGCAGCAGATTGACCATCTCGATGGCCGTGGCCGCGGCTTCCCCGCCCTTGTTGCCGGCCTTGCTGCCGGCGCGTTCTATCGCTTGTTCAATCGTGTCCGTCGTCAGCACACCGAAGATCACGGGCAGAGAGTGCCGTTCACCCACGGCCGCGATGCCGCGCGCGCTGCCGCCCGAGACGTAGTCAAAATGCGCCGTGGCACCGCGAATCACCGCACCCAGCGTGATAACGGCGTCGAAGCGCCGTGTGGCTGCGAGCTTGTCAGCCGCCAGCGGCAGCTCCCAGGCTCCGGGCACCCACGCAAGCTCGATGTCGGCGTCGGCCGCACCGTGCCGGCGCAAGGTATCGACGGCGCCTTCGACGAGCCTCTTGACGATGAAGTCATTGAAGCGCGCGGCCACGATGGCAAAGCGGCCGTCGACAACCGTCAAGGCACCCTCGTGCGTCTTGATGTCCTGCATGGCGTTCTCAGTCGTTGATGTAGTCGACGACCTCGAGGCCAAAGCCTGAAATCGCGTGCATGTGTACCGGTGCCGAGAGGACCCGCATCCGGGTCACGCCCAGGTCGCGCAGGATCTGGGCGCCGACGCCGTACTGGCGCAGCTCCCGGTCGGCGTCGCCACCGCCCTCCTCGACCTGTGGCGCGCTCTGATCGAGCGCATGGATCATATCCACGAGCTCGCGGGGACCCTCGCTGTAGCGCAGCAGGACGACAACGCCTGCGCCCGCTTCCACGATCTTGCGCATGGCGTCGCGCAGCGGCCAGCCGAGCCTGGGGTCGTCGATGCCGATGACGTCCCCGAGCGTATCGGCAACGTGTACGCGCACGAGCGGCGCATCAACGGCGGCGATGTCACCGTGCACAAGCGCCAGATGAACGTCGCGGTTCACGTAGTCCTCGTAGGCGTGCATCGTAAATGTGCCTTCGGCCGTGCGCACGTCCGTCGTCTGGATGCGCTCAACAGCGACTTCTTTCTCGAGCCGGTAACGGATGAGATCGGCGATCGTGCCGATAAGCAGCTTGTGCTCGGCCGCAAAGGACTCGAGGTCTGGCCGGCGCGCCATGCTGCCGTCTTCGTTCAGGATTTCGACAATCACGGCCGCGGGTTCGGACTCGCCCGCAAGCCGCGCCAGGTCGCAGCCAGCCTCGGTGTGGCCCGCGCGCGTCAAGACGCCACCGGGCTGTGCCATCACCGGGAAGATGTGGCCGGGCTGCACGAGGTCTTCGGCGCCCGCGTCAGGGGCGACTGCAACCTGAACCGTGCGTGCGCGGTCGTGCGCGGAGATCCCGGTCGTAATGCCTTCGGCCGCTTCGATCGACACCGTGAAGTTGGTGCTGTGCGCGCTGTCCGTGCCACTGACCATGAGCGGCAGGCGCAACCGCTGGCAGCGCTCGCGGGTCAGCGTCAGACAAATGAGGCCGCGCCCGTACCGCGCCATGTAATTGATGTCTTCGGCGCGCACGTGGCTTGCGAGCATCACGAGATCACCCTCGTTCTCCCGATCCTCGTCGTCGACCATGATGACCATCTGCCCGTCGCGCAACGCATCGAGGATGTCCTCGATGGGGGCGAACGCGCCGCTTTCGCCACTATTGGTGTTTGCCAGTTTCGGCTTCAACATGCGTACTTGTTCTCTTAAACCGTTTTCTCTAATCGTTCACGTCAATCCGTGAAGCCCGCCGCAGACAGGCGCTCATGATCCAGTCCCGACGACGGGTCATTGCCCATCAGCCGTTCGGCATAGCGCGCGAGCAAATCGACCTCAATGTTGACGGGGTCATTGTCGCCCAGTTCACCAAGCGTGGTCTCCGCGGCCGTGTGCGGGATGATGTTGACGTCAAAAGTGTCGCTGCCCACGGCATTGACCGTGAGACTCACGCCATCGACACACACGGAGCCTTTTCGCGCGACATAACGCGCCAGCGCGTCGGACAACCGAAACACCATTCTAATGGAGCGGGCGTCGTCGTGCCGCGATACGAGCCGGGCGACGCCGTCGACATGCCCTGTGACCAGGTGGCCGCCGAGGCGGTCACCGATCGCGAGCGAGGGCTCCAGATTGACCGTACTGCCCGCTTGCCAGTCCACGAAGGCCGTGACATCCAGCGTTTCGCGTGAGACGTCCGCGGAGAAGCCCGTGGCATCAATATCGAGTGCTGTCAGGCAAACGCCTGACACGCAAATACTCTCCCCTTCCGCGAATTGCGCGGGTTCCAGCTCGGGGCAGTCGATGCGCACGCGCACGTCGCCGCCGCGCGGCGTCAGTGCCGCGATGCGGCCTTTGGCGATGATGATGCCGGTGAACATGTCAGGCGATCTCTCCTGGTCTGGCGGTGATACGCAGGTCGTTGCCGATGCGGCGGACCTCCTCGAGCTGCAGCCGGAGCCCGTCATTGAGCCGCTGCCAACGTGGTGTGTCCGCGAGGCCTCGGGTCTCGCTGCCGAGCAACACGGGCGCCTGGTAGACGACGACGCGGTCGACGAGGTGTGCATCAAGGAGTGCGCCAGCCAGTGTGGGGCCGGCTTCCACAAGCAGTTCATTGATTTCCGTGTCACCGAGCGTGCGCAGCATGCTGTCGAGCGCGACCCGGTCCTGCGTATCACCCGCGAGGGGCTGATAACGGGCGCCGGCGGCAGCCAACGCGGCGGCATCTTCGCACGGTCGACGACCGATGATCAAAGTCTCGCCAGGTGCCACAAGCACGCGTGCTGTGGTTGGCATCCTGAGCTGACTGTCGAGGACGACGCGCAGCGGTTGCCGCGGCGTCTCACCCAGAGACGGGTCGCGCACGGTCAGCGACGGATCGTCCGCCAGAACGGTACCGACACCCGTGAGAATCGCGCACGCGCGCGCACGCAGGCGCTGCACGTCGCGACGCGCTTCGGGCCCCGTGATCCACTGGCTCTCGCCGCTGGCCATGGCCGTGGCGCCGTCGAGACTGGCGCCCAGTTTCAGCGTGACAAAGGGTCGGCCACGCCGCATGCGCAACGCGAAACCTTCATTCAGCTTCGACGCCGCCTCAGCCATGAGGCCTTCATCGACCTGCAGGCCAGCCGCGCGCATGGCCTCGCCACCGCGCCCGTCGACAGCGGGATTGGGGTCGCGCATGGCGTAGACGACCCGGTGAACGCCCGCGTCAATGAGCGCCTCAGTGCAGGGCGGTGTGCGACGCGTAATGGAGCATGGCTCCATCGTGACGTAGGCCGTGGCGCCCGCCGCCGCTGCGCCCGCCTCGCGCAACGCAAATACCTCTGCGTGCGGCTCGCCCGCGCGCTGGTGCCAGCCGCGACCGACAACGGAATCGTCACGCACGATGACGCAACCGACTGCGGGGTTCGGCGTGACGCCATTGCGCCCGCGCTGCGCCAAGCGCACGGCTTCCGCCATGTACACGTGATCGCTGGGGGTAAATGCCGTCACGGCTCAGCGCTTTCGGCGGCGCGCGTTGCCGGGAGAATCGGGCAGCAGCGACATTTGCTCACGATCGTCGGCACGCGACATCTGCTCTAGGCGGTGGATTTCCTCCTGGAACTCCGTCACGTCCTGGAAGCTCCGGTAGACCGAGGCGAATCTCACGTAGGCCACCTCATCGAGCTTGCGCAAGGCCTCCATGACCATCTCACCGAGCAGCTTTGAAGGAATCTCTCGCTCACCCATGGTCTGCAGCGCGTGCACGAGATGGGTCATGGCCGATTCCAGTTCATCGGCGCTAACGGGGCGCTTCTCGAGTGCCCGTGCCATGGAATTGCGCAGCTTCTCTTCATCAAAAGGCTGGCGCATCTGGTCGCGCTTGACGATGCGCGGCAACACGAGCTCTGGCGTCTCAAAGGTCGTGAAGCGCTCGCGGCATGCGAGGCATTGACGGCGCCGGCGCACCTGCCCGCCATCCGCGGCGAGCCGAGAGTCGATGACCTTGGTCTCCTCGTGGCCGCAGAACGGGCAGTGCATGGTGGCGCCCCTGCCGGGCGGTTAGCCCTGCTGCGAACGTGCCGGCAGTTCCGCGACCGTGTCGGCGTAGACCGGGAAGCGCTGGCACAAGGCGATCACGTCACTGCGCACGCGCGACTGGCGCACTTCGTCGCCCAGGTCGTCGAGCACGTCGGCGATCCAGCCCGCAAGCTGAGCACATTCTTCGAGGCCGAAACCACGCGTGGTCACAGCCGGCGTGCCGATGCGCAGGCCGCTCGTGACAAACGGCGAGCGCGGGTCGTTGGGCACCGTGTTCATGTTGACCGTGATGTTGGCAGCCGAGAGCGCGCGATCGGCGTCCTTGCCCGTGATGTCCTTGTCGATGAGGTCGACGAGGAAGAGGTGGTTGTCGGTGCCACCCGAGACGATTTTGTAGCCACGATCGGTAAGTACTTCGCACATCCGACGCGCGTTGGCCACGACCTGCTCCTGATAGGCGCGGAACTCGGGCTCGAGCGCTTCCTTGTACGCCACAGCCTTGGCCGCGATGACGTGCATGAGCGGCCCGCCCTGCGTACCCGGGAACACCAGCGAGTTGAATTTCTTGGTCAGCTCGGGCTGCCCCAGCGCGAGGATCATGCCGCCACGCGGGCCACGCAGCGTCTTGTGTGTCGTGGTTGTCACAACGTGCGCGTGCGGCACGGGCGACGGGTAGACGCCGGCCGCGACCAGGCCCGCAATGTGGGCCATGTCAACGTGAAAGTAGGCGCCAACCTTGTCCGCGATCTCGCGGAACCGCGCCCAGTCCATGACGCGCGAGTAGGCCGAGAAGCCGCCAATGATGAGCTTGGGCTTGTGCTCGAGCGCAAGCGCCTCGACCTGGTCGTAATCGATGATGCCGTCGTCATCAACGCCGTACTGAACCGCGTTGAACAGTTTGCCCGAGAAGTTGACCTTGGCGCCGTGCGTCAGGTGGCCACCGTGCGGCAGGCTCATCCCCAGAATGGTGTCGCCGGCTTCGAGCAGCGCCAGGTACACGGCCGCGTTGGCCTGCGACCCCGAATGCGGTTGCACGTTGGCGTAATCCGCGCCGAACAGTTCCATGGCGCGGTCGATCGCGAGTTGCTCGGCCACATCCACATGTTCACAACCGCCGTAGTAGCGCTTCGACGGGTAGCCCTCAGCGTACTTGTTGGTGAGCACTGAACCCTGCGCCTCAAGGACTCGGGGGCTCGCGTAGTTCTCCGACGCGATGAGCTCTATGTGTTCCTCCTGGCGCACGCGCTCGGCCTGCATGGCCGCAGCCAGTTCGTCATCGAAACCGTTGATGGTGTAGCTCTGGTCGAACATGCGTAATCTCCGCCGGCGAACCCGGACGCAATGGCTGTGACAGGTCTCCAAGTGTACCGGACGGACGCACCCCACGCAGCGCACCGCATTTGCCCGAGGCTGCCCTGTGCCCGATAATCCGGGTCGCTCGCAGGCCACCCCTCGCCTGCAACCGCGACCCAGGCTCGACACGGACACACCCGCATGGCCCAGTACATCTACACGATGAATCGCGTCTCGAAGATCGTGCCGCCCAAACGGCAGATCCTGCGCGACATCTCGCTCTCGTTTTTTCCCGGCGCGAAGATCGGCGTGCTGGGCCTCAATGGCTCTGGCAAATCGACACTGCTGCGCATCATGGCGGGCGTCGATACGGAGTTCGACGGCGAGGCACGGCCGCAGCCAGGCATCAACATCGGCTACCTCGAGCAGGAACCCGAGCTCGATCCCGACAAGGACGTGCGCGGCAACGTGGAGGAAGGTGTCGGCGAGATTAAGGCGCTGCTCGATCGCTTCAATGAGATCAGCATGAAGTTTGCCGAGCCCATGGAAGACGACGAGATGAACGACCTGCTCGCCGAACAAGGCAAGCTGCAGGACGCCATCGATTCGGCCGGTGGCTGGGAGCTAGACCGCACGCTTGAAGTGGCCGCGGACGCGCTGCGCCTGCCGCCCTGGGACGCCGACGTGACCCAATTGTCCGGCGGTGAGCGCCGCCGCGTGGCGCTCTGCCGCCTGCTGCTGTCGAAGCCCGACATGTTGTTGCTCGACGAGCCCACGAACCACCTGGACGCCGAGTCTGTCGCCTGGCTTGAGCGCTTCCTGGAGGAATACCCGGGTACCGTGATCGCGGTTACCCATGATCGCTACTTCCTCGACAACGTGGCGGGCTGGATCCTCGAACTCGACCGCGGCCACGGCATCCCCTGGCAGGGCAACTACAGCTCATGGCTCGAGCAAAAGCAGGCCCGCCTGGAAACCGAAGAGCGCACCGAGGCCGCCCGGAAGAAGGCCATGGAACAGGAACTCGAATGGGTGCGCAGCAATCCCAAGGGACGTCAGGCCAAGGCCAAGGCCCGTTTGCGCCGCTTCGAGGAACTCTCCTCGCAGGACTACCAGAAGCGCAATGAAACTAACGAGATCTACATTCCGCCGGGTCCGCGGCTGGGTGACGTCGTGGTCGAGGCCGAACACCTCAACAAGGGCTTTGGCGACAAGCTGCTCGTCGATGACCTGAGCTTCACGCTGCCCCCGGGCGGCATCGTCGGCGTTATCGGCCCCAACGGTGCGGGCAAGACCACGATGTTCCGCATGATCACAGGCGGCGAGACGCCCGATGAGGGCAGCATTCGCGTCGGCCCGACGGTGCAGCCCGCCTACGTCGATCAGTCGCGCCAGTCACTCGACGACAGCAAGACCGTCTGGGAGGAAATCTCGGACGGGCTCGACAACATCACCGTGGGCAGCTACATCATCCCGTCGCGCGCCTACGTTGGCCGGTTTAACTTCCGCGGGTCCGACCAGCAGAAGAAAATCGGCCAGCTGTCAGGTGGTGAACGCAACCGCGTGCACCTGGCCAAAGTGCTGCGCTCGGGCGGCAACCTCTTGCTTCTCGATGAACCCACCAACGACCTCGACGTCGAGACGTTGCGTGCCCTGGAGCAGGCGCTGCTCGAGTTCCCGGGCTCGGCCGTGGTGATTTCGCATGACCGCTGGTTCCTGGACCGCATTGCCACGCACATCCTCGCGTTTGAGGGTGACAGTCAGGTCACGTTCTTCTCGGGCAACTACGAAGACTACGTCGAAGACCGGCGCAAGCGCCTCGGTGACGAGGCTGTCAATCCGCACCGAATCCGTTACAAACGGCTTTCGGCCTGATCTTCACGTGCGCATCGAACCCGACACGGACTTCGACGCGCTGCTCGACGACGCGGCAACGCTGCGTTGCCCGCACTGCGATGTGTTCTCACGGATGCGTCTCACGACCGCGCCCGACTGGCACACGCTGACAAGGTTCCGGCCGGCACGCATCGGCGTTGTGCTGGATTGCACGGCCTGCTCAAGACCGGTCTACCTCGAAAGCGGTCGCGCCCATTATGCGACGGACGCCATCAGCCTGGACTCGGGCTTCGTGCCAGTTCGCAAACCCCGACCGCGCTTTGAGACCCGCCTGCTGCCAGCCGAGTTGCGCGGTCTCGTTGACGAGGGACTGGCCTGCTACGCCGACGGCCACCTGCAGGCCTTCGCGCTCGTGGCCAACCGCATTACGACGCTCGCCACCGAACTCAAGGGCCCCAACGGCAAGCTGGAGTTGTTTAATACGGTGACCGCGGCTGCAGAGAGTGCCGGTATTGATGCTCCTATGCGTAGGCTTTGCCGGGACATCCTGTTCTCCATGGCCGCCAGCGATGAGCCGCCCGAGCTCTCGCCGGCTCCGGCAGCCGTATTGCTCGAGCTGCTGCGCGACATGTTGCACCAGGCGTTTGTCCGGCCGGGCCGGATTCGCGAAGCGCTGCGTCGCGGCGACGCGGCGACTGCGAACTCGGCTTAACCCAGCGCGACGCGCGCGTTACGGAACAAGCGCAGCCAGGGTCCCGCCTCACCCCACTCCCGCGGATGCCACGAGTGCTGCACCGTGCGCGCCACCCGCTCCGGGTGCGGCATGCTGACAAGCACACGACCATCGGCGCTCGTCAGTGCCGCAACGCCGCGCGGCGAACCATTCGGGTTGGCCGGGTAATGCGTAGCCGTTTCACCCGAATTGGTGATGTAGCGCATCGCGATACGACCCGCGTCGTCGCATCGGTCTAGGGCACCCTCTGCGAATACGGCCCGACCCTCAGCGTGTGACGTGACGATGGGCAGGCGTGACCCAGCCATGCCCGCGAGCCAAGGGCCCGACCCCGTGACTTCGACCATCGACAGACGGGCCTCAAACTGCGCCGATCGGTTGCCCGTGAAGGTTGGCCAACCCTCGGCGCCGGGGATAATCGGCGCCAGGCGGGCCAGCATCTGACAGCCGTTGCAAATGCCAAGCGCCAACGTGTCGGGCTGCGCAAAGAACGCCCCAAATGCATCATGAAAGGCGGCGTTGAGCAGGATCGATTTGGCCCATCCGCCACCCGCACCCAAAACGTCGCCGTAGCTAAATCCGCCACAGGCCACAAGTGCGGCATAGTCGTCGAGCCGCACGTGCCCATGCTCCAGGTCACTCATGTGAACATCGTGCGCCTCGAACCCGGCCGCCATCAGCGCCGCCGCCATCTCGAGCTGACTATTGACACCCTGCTCGCGCAGAACGGCGACGCGCGGCTGCGCGCCACGCGAAATGAAGGGTGCCGCAATATCGTCATCCGGGTCGAACGACAGCTGCGCGTGCAATCCCGGGTCGCTGTCGTCGAGCAAGGCCTCGAATTCTTCAAGCGCTGTGTCGGGATTGTCGCGCCTGGCCTGCATGCGGTAGCTCAGGGCGGACCACTGCGTCTGCAACTCGACACGAGTCCGCGACGCCAGGGTCCGGCCGCGCTGCTGCACCTCGAGCCCACCGGACTCCGCGGTAACCGTGCCAACCTCGTGCGTGCGGGCCGCAAGCCCCTCGGCGGCCAATGATGCTCGAACGTCCTCGAGCGCCGTCGTCGATACCTGCAGCACCATGCCCGGGCCTTCCGAAAACAGCCACGCGTTCGTGTCTTTCTCAGCGTCGGGTACGGTGAGTACGACGCCGCGACGGCCGGCAAGCAGCATTTCGACCGCGGCAACGATGAGACCGCCGTCGGAACGATCGTGCGCGGCCAACACGTGCCCCGCGTCGCGAATCCGTCGCCAGGCCCGCGCGAAGCCCGCCACGTCGTCGGCCGATGACAGATCGGCAGGCGCGCCACCCTGTTCGCCGTAGACCTGCGCCAATGCACTGCGACCCAGTGCCGTGGTCGACTGCGCGAGGTCGACGAACAACAGGCGCGTATCGCCAGCGACAAGCTCGGGCGTCAGCGTGTCGCGCGCATTGCCCACGGGCGCAAAGGCCGTCACCACAAGCGACACGGGCGCCACGACGGTGACGTCTTCGCCGCGGCTGCGCTGCCAGGCGGTTTTCATCGACAGCGAGTCCTTACCCACGGGCACCGCGATACCCAACGCCGGGCACAGCTCAAGCCCGACGGTGCGCACGGCGTCAAACAGTGCCGCGTCCTGCCCGCGGTGCCCCGCAGCTGCCATCCAGTTTGCCGACAGCTTGATGTCCGACAACGCGGCGACGTCGGCCGCCAAAAGATTCGTTACCGCCTCGGCAATCGCAAGCCGTGCCGCCGCGGGCGCATCCTCGCACGCAACGGGCGTGCGTTCGCCCATAGCCATAGCCTCACCGCCGAGGCTTGTGTGTGTCGCCGAGGTCACAGCGACATCGGCAACGGGCACCTGCCACGGCCCCACAAGCTGGTCGCGGGCGACGAGCCCGCCGACGCTGCGGTCGCCGATGTGAATCAGAAAGCGCTTGTCGGCCACGGCCGGCAAGGTCAGCACCCGGTCCAGCGCGTCACCGAGCGGCAGCGAGTTGGCATCGAAGGGGCGCAGTGACGCGTCGACGCGCTCGGCGTCAATAGAAAGCTTGGGCGGCTTACCGAGCAGCATCCCCATATCGAGGTCGACGGGTGGCGCACCGCGCACCGCGTCGTCAACGCGCAGGCGACCGTCATCATGCAATGTTCCGAGTACGGCATAGGGACAGCGCTCGCGTTCGCAAAACGCCTCGAACGTCGGCAGATCGTTAGGCTCAACGATGAGGACATAGCGTTCCTGGGACTCGTTGCACCAGGTTTCCATGGGGCTCATCGAGGGGTCGTCGCTGGGGATCGCCTCGAGCGCGAATGCCCCACCGAGACCGGAATGGTCAACGGCCTCGGGCACGGCGTTCGACAAACCACCCGCACCCACGTCGTGGATGAGCGCGATGGGGTTGTCGTCGCCCAGCGCCCAGCATTGGTTGATGACTTCCTGCGCTCGGCGCTGCATCTCGGGGTTGCCGCGCTGCACCGACGCAAAGTCGAGCGCTGCGTCGCTCTGCCCACTGGCAACACTGGACGCCGCGCCGCCACCCAGTCCGATGAGCATCGCGGGGCCACCCAAAACCACGAGCAGACTGCCGGGCGTCACGTCACGCTTGAGCGCGTGCGCGCGGCGAACGTTGCCCAACCCACCTGCGATCATGATGGGCTTGTGGTAACCCCAGTGTTCGGCATCCCGGCCCGTCTCGGCCAGGAAGGTCCGGAAGTAGCCACCCAGGTTCGGGCGGCCGAACTCGTTGTTGAACGCCGCGCCACCAATCGGTCCTTCGAGCATGATCTCCATGGCCGAAACGATCCGTCCCGGTTTACCGAGGAACCGCTCCCAGGGCTGCGGCCAGCCGGGCACTTCGAGGTCAGACGTCGTAAAACCCGTGAGTCCAGCCTTGGGCACGGCACCAAGACCCGTTGCGCCCTCGTCGCGAATCTCGCCGCCCGCGCCCGTGGCTGCACCGGGGAACGGCGCGATGGCGGTGGGGTGGTTATGAGTTTCGACCTTGCAGAGGATGTCGACGGCTTCCTCATGCTGGCCGTAACGGCGACCGTCTGCGGCGAACAGGCGCGGTGCAGTCGCACCCTCAAGGACCGCCGAGTTGTCCGAGTATGCGCTGAGGACCCCGCCCGGCGATTGCGCGGTTGTGTTCTTGATCATCTGGAACAGCGACTGCGATTGTGGCTTGCCGTCGAGTGTCCACGAGGCATTAAAGATCTTGTGCCGACAGTGCTCCGAGTTCGCCTGCGCAAACATCATGAGCTCGGCGTCGGTTGGCGCCCGCCCCATCTCGGCGTAGTGCTCGGCAAGGTAGTCGATCTCATCGGGCGACAAGGCGAGACCCAGCGTGACATTGGCCTCAGCCAGCGCCGCCTCGGCATTGTCGCCCAGTGGGATGTGCACGAGCGGTCGGGCCGCCGGTTGCTCGAACAACTGGGCCGCTGCAGTTCCGGGCACGTAACACTGCTCGGTCATGCGGTCGTGCAGTTCGGGCTCGGCTATTGCGAGCTCCGCGGGACCCGTACCGTCAAGCCGATAGCGAATGCCGCGCTCGACACGTCGCACGCCTGCGATCCCGCAGCGCCTCAAAATATCGGTCGCCTTCGAGGACCAGGGTGAAATCGTGCCGGCGCGGGGCGCCACTTCGAAGCCAGCGTCGTCGAGTGGCTCGAGGATCAAGTCATCGTTGAGGACCACGCGCAGCCGACGCATCGCCTCGTCATCGAGGGTACCGTCGCAATCCAGGTAGTAGACAAACCGTGCGTCGAGCGCGCTGACGCCAGGCGCGTGTTCGCGAATTCTCTGCAGGCGCCGTTCGAGTCGAAACGGGTCCAGTGCGTCGGAACCCGCGAGCGTCAGGTGCACCGGTGCAGGACCACCGGCCGGAGAATCTTGGGCCATGACATCACGCGCCTCGAAAACCGCGCGCATGATAACCCGCGAACGTTGCCGCGACGATCCGTGTGCGGCAGGCGCAACTACTCTCCCGGTTTAGTGGGGTAGAAGCTGGCCGGAAACGGCGTGACGTTGTCGCCGTCGGCGCTCGAGATGCGGTTCTTGCCCTGGCGCTCGACGGCGTCGACCCGCAACACGTGGTGCATGGGGATGAACGTGCTGGTCACCCCCTCGAACTCCGACTTAATACGTTCCTCGGCTGGGTCCACGACGACCGTCGTGCGCTCCCCGAAAACCATCTCGCTGACCTCGAGAAAGCCGTACAGGCTGCCCTGCCCGACGGACCGGGCGTAAACCTCGTAAACCTCACCCTTGTTGAGAAACGTAATGCGATACATCGCCTGTACACACCTTTGTGAACTGCCCCAAGATTTAGGCCCCTATTGCCCAAACTTCAAGGGCTTGCGCTCACGAGAACTTATGTAAATGTGACCGAGTACCGGTCCCTGGGGCTATGACCCAGCATACTTGCAAGCCTCGGAAAGAACCGGCGGCATGACACGCCGTACGCTAACGATGCAGCTGAAAATCAGGGTAACCAATGGCCTCCGGGAGGCGCTCGGCGATAATGCCGAATTCGTCTTCGACCAGAGTGGCGGCACGATCGGACGTGCCAGCCACAACGACTGGATCCTGCCTGACGACAGGCGCTACGTCTCGAGCGTGCACGCCAGCGTCGAGGCACGTGAAGATGGGTTCTACCTCGTGGACACGAGCATGAACGGCGTCTACGTGAACGGCAACCGCACGCCACTGGGCCCCACAGCCCCCTACCGACTGACCGATGGTACACGCCTTCGCATGGGTAATTACCGTATGGAAGTCAGCCATGTACAGGACATTCTTAAGTCTGATCAGAAAACCCTGATGCGCGGTGATCTGTTCGACCCCAACGCGCAGGACGACTCCACAGAGTTTTCTGTCGAGCTGCTCGTTGAGGACGAAGTGGTCGACCCGATCGATCTCGATGAGATGCTCGACGACCGCATGGCCAGCGCCAATGCGAGCCTCATCGCGGGCGCTTCGGAACTCACCGGCTTCGACGATCTGGGCGAAACCCATGCTGTCGAGGACCCTGGCGCCGCGGCCCAGCGCTCGGCCACCGTACACCGACTGCCCAACGTACCGCCCGAACCCGTCGAGCGTCGCCGCCGCAAGTCCGACGCCTACGACTCGCTCGTTCGCGGGCTTGGCGTCGATCCCATTGCACTCGAGGCCCGCGATGCCTCGGATGTGGCTTATGCCGTGGGCCAGGCGCTGCGAGAAACGATTCGCGGGCTCAAGGACATGCGCGCCGACCGTGCACGCAGCCGCCAGCAATTTGGCATGCGGGCTACGCAACAGGATGTCGACGATCTGACCGAAACGGATCTCAACGACGACATCACCGACCTGCTGCTCGGACGCGGCCAGATCTACCAGGCTGCGGGCGACAACATCGCGAGCGTGTTGCGCGCGCTCATGCAGCACCACGAAGCGCTGCAGAATGCCGCCGCCGCCGCACTCGGCGAATTCATCGACCAGCTCGACCCCGACGAAATCACCCAGCGCCTCGCACAACTGGGCGCGAAAGGCAAAGGGCTTTTCGCGTCCTCACGCAAGGCGAGCCTCTGGGACAAGTACGCGCAGTACTACCAGGCGATCGCGGCCCGCGATGCCGATGGTTTGCCGCAGGTGGCCCGCGAAGAATTTGCACGCGCCTACCAGGCGCGCCTGCAGACGCTCAAGTCAGGCAGCGACGACTGATCCTGTAGGCTAAGGCACGCGAGTGGCGGGCTGCCGAATCCCACCCTGATGCAACATGAGCGCGTTCACAGCGCCCGCCTCGTCACGCTCGAAGTGCAACTCTGCCTCAACGACCTTGTAGAAGAACACGTCGTCGCCTTTGGCGAAGATGGGGAAGAACGGCTGCCCCGTGATCTGTGCCTCGAGGCCACCCTCGCGCCGACGGATCGTGAACTTCACGGGTGCCGCCATCATCGCGAATTCGCCGACGAACGCATCCAAAGCTGAATCATCAAGCGTCACCTCAACCGGCTCGGGCGCTTCGACGACCTGATCTGCAACCCTCTTGGCATTCTGCACCACGCTGTTTTGCACCAGCTCGAGCGCGACGATCTCACCGGCCTCACGCACAACCCGGAAGCTCGCGTCCAAAGAATCGACCGCATACCAGTCATCGGGCAGTGGCGTCAGCGGCAGCGGCGGCTGACCCGACACCTGGCCCGTCAGTTGCCCGTTGCGCTCAACGACTCGAATTTCCACGTTCGGGCCGAGCTCATAGGTGCCGATTACAGCCGCATCGAATTCGGGCGGCGTGATCTCCGGCCGCGCGTAGCCCAGCCATTGCAAACCGATCCGCGTTGGATCGCCGTCTCCGGATACGAGCATCGCGATCGCGCGGCCATCGTCAGGCCGGAAACCGACGAAGCTGCTAAACCCGTTGGTGCTGCCGTTGTGCCAGAAGATCGTGGCCTCGCCCGCCGCCGCCGTGTGCCATACGCGCGTGACACTGAAACCGCCGGCCGTGATACCCGTCGGCGCCAGCGCATCCTCGATCGCGGACTCAAACGGATTGCTTGCACTGCCGCGCATCACCGCAGTGAGTGCCAACAGGTCCGTCGTAGTGCCCCATAGCGCGCCCGCGCCCGCCAGCGCATCGAAATGCCAGTCGAACATCACTTCGCCGCCGCTAGACGCCGAAGCACGACTGCCGCTTGCGCTCATGCCAGTGCGCGACGCATCCAGCGGACCCAGCACGTACGCCTCGAGCGCCGCCGTGTAGCCCCCACCATGCGCTTCGCCCAGCAGGTAGCCCAACAGGCCCACGCCAAGATTCGAGTAGGCGTAATGATCGCCCAGTGGCTGCTTGGCCCGGGAGATTAACAAGCCCTGACTCAACTGTGTCGCCCCGTAGGACGCAAAGGGATCTGCCGGATCACTCGGCAGGAAATTGGCGGGCATGCGCGGCAGCCCGCTCGTATGCGTGGCCAGCGCTTCGAGTGTGATCGCACCGACGGCCTCGTTGCGAAACTGCTGTGATTCGCCTGCGAGCTCTGCGACTGTCGTGTCGTAACGCACCGTGCCGCGCGCCACCATCTCGGCCAACAGCAGGTTGGTGTAGACCTTCGAGACGGAGCCGATTTGGAATTGCGTATCCGCGTCAGGCGTGGCGTCGGTGTCGGCGCCCAGGTCACCCGCGTGAGCGTGACGTACCTCGCTGCCGTCATCCCAGGCCACAGCAATCGCCATCACGTTGCCCGCATCGACACCATCCGCGACCCAACGCGCGATGTCGATCTCTTCAGACGCGCGCGCCGGCGCCAGGACCAGCGCAGCGAGCGTCATGCATATCAGCAGTCTTCGGCCTTTCATCGTGGTCTCCCCCTATCGCATTCCGGTAATGCACCGAGGCCCTTGGCTTGATGCCCGCGCCCCGTCATCCTTAGCCGGTCGGCCCTGAGCTTACACGCCGACCACGACCCAACCCACCTCGAGGTGAACTATGCGCCGTTGCACCGCTCTGATCCTGCTCTTGTGTGTCGTCGCGGGTGCGCGCGCGGAAACCGGTGATGTGACCGTGCTGGTCGGTCCAATCGCGGGCGGCAGTTTTGATGACCTCGAGGGTGGCGCCGAGCTCGATATCGACGCGGCGGCCGGTCTCGGCATTGCAGCGCACATCAACGCGCCGGCCGGTGGCCAGTACGAGTTCCTCTACCTCCGACAGGAAACCGACATCGGCACCTCAGCGCTGTTTTCAGCGGCCGACGAGGTTGGCCTGGATATCGAGTACTTCCAGGTGGGCGGCAACTATCCCATTGGTGAGCAACAGGCCTGGCAGCCCTACATCATGCTGACCGTCGGCGCCGCGCGGTACACGCCGGATGCGCCCGATACCGAATCGGAAGTGTTCGCTGCCATGACGGGCGGCCTGGGGCTCTACCACGCGCTCGGTGAGCGTATCGCATTGCGGCTCGAGGGCCGCGCCCTGGCAACCTGGGTCGACGAAGAGACGAGCGTGTTTTGTGTCAGCGCAGGTGGCGCGACCTGCGCCATCAATGTCGAGGGCGACACGGTCGTGCAATGGTCCGCGATGGCGGCGCTGACCTGGCGCTTCTAGCCGAGTTGATCAGCGCGGCAGCGTTTCGCGGAACAGTCTCAGCGCGTTTCCGCCCAGCACCTGACGGATCTCACCCTCGGTGAAACCCGCGTCGATAAGCGCCTGAGTGACAACCGCAACGCGACTGGTATCGAAGGCGACCTCGACCGTACCGTCGTAATCCGAGCCCAGGGCGACATGATCAACGCCAACGAGATCACGCACATGACGCATCGCTGCGGCAATGCGTGCCGGCTCGAGACCACAGACAGCACCCGGCCAATAGCCGATGCCGATAACGCCGCCCGTCGCCGCAATACGCCGCACCTGCTCGTCGGTGAGATTACGGTTGTTCGGACACAACGCCTTGACGCCACCGTGACTGACCACAACCGGCCGGGTCGCCATGTCGAGCACCTCGTCCACGGCTTCAGAGCTCAGGTGCGCCAGGTCGACAATCATGCCCAAAGACTCCATTCGCGCGACGATATCCCGACCAAATGGCGTCAGCCCCCCCTTATCGATCCCGTGCATCGAGCCTGCGAGCGCATTGTCGAAAAAATGGGTGAGCCCGGCCATGCGGTAGCCGACGTCGAACAGACGCTGCAGGTTGTCCGCGTCGCCTTCGAGGTTGTGCAGTCCTTCCACCGCCAGCAAGCCGCCCACGCGCGGTTCGCCCGCTGCGCGCGCGGACAGCAGGGCCTCGAGGTCGCGCACGTTGCGCACCGTCATAAGGTCGTCCGACCGCTCAGCGGCCTCATTGAGCCTCTGCGCGTGCCACATGGAACGCTCGAACAGCGACCGCCAGGTGCGCACGGGCTGGCGCTGCGCGATGGCGAGCGCCACGAGCGAATCGGTGTTGTCGGCGTTGCTGTCGTAGTTGAGCCCCTTGGGCGATTGGGTGACGGAGGCCAGGACCTGAAGTGCCACGTTGCCCTGCTGCAAACGCGGCAGGTCGATGTGACCGCGGTCCGACGCCTCAAGAATAGATCGCCGCCAAAGCAAGGTGTCGCCATGCAGGTCAATGACCGTGGCACTCGCGTGTAACGCCGCGGCTTGCGTCGACGGTTCGGCAAGGTCAATTGCTGTGACCGCGTTGAGCTGACGCTCAACGAGCCCCGGTGCCAGGGCGAAGAACAGGACGGCCAGGGTCGCAACAACCCCAAGTGCAATAGCGAGCTTTTTCATGGCTGCATTATAGTGGTTGCGGTATTTACTCGTTCGGGGGACGTCACGATGACCACACACAGCAAAATCTGGCTCGGCATTCTGGGGCTCTGCCTGCTGGCAAGTGCGCCGCGCGTGCAGGCCGAGACCCAGCGCTATGCGATCGACATGAGCCACACCGACATCCACTTCTCGATCATGCGATTCGGCTTCAATCGCGTCATCGGGCATTTTCGCGACGCCGAAGGCGTGATCGACTACGACGCCAAAGACGTCACGAACAGCAGCGTCAGCGTGACGATTCAAACCGCGAGCATCGAAAGCGGCGACGAGACGCGCGACGGTCACCTGCAGGGCGAGTTCTGGCTGAACACGGCAGCCCACCCCACGATGACATTCACATCGACGGCGGTCGCGGCCAACGAGGACGGAACCCTAACCGTCACCGGCGACCTCACGATGCTCGGCAAGACGCAATCCGTCGCGCTGCCCGTGACCATCAACAAGACGGGCATGGACCCGGCCACGAAGCGGGCCGCCATGGGCGTGACGATCAAGACGAACCTCGATCGTGCTGACTACGGGATGACAACGGCCGCCAATCTCATTGCCAACGACGTGCACGTGCACATCGAGGCACTGGCGCTGGCTGACGGCGCCTGAGACGCCGCCAGCCAGCTCGGCAACCGCCTAGGGCGCGAACTGCCAGCCGAGCACCACCGTCCAGTCGGTTTCGAGCTGCGGACCATTGAGGTCCTGCCACGCGGGCACACCGACCTCGATCGCGAGTCGGTGACCGCTGTCCCCGACAACCCAGTTCGCACCGAAGGACGCGTCTAGCCGGCGCAAACCGAAGTTATCGGGATCCGCCGTTTGCACAGGCGCCATGACGCGCGCGTCGATCCCCTCGACATTACCCCGGTCGTGGTAGGCCAGGCGACCCGACAGGCTCAAGGCTGGCGACAGCTGCCAGCTCAGCCACCCTGTGGCGCCGTGTTCGTCACCAAACGTGTAGCCCTTGCTGTTCTGACCCGTGCGAACGACGCTGCGCCACTGTGCACCCCAGCCCCAGCCATCATGGCGGTTGCTGGTCGTCAGACCTGCAATGAGGTCCCAGGTACCCGAGCCCAGCTGCATGGGATACGGCAGGCGCAACGTCGGACGCGTGTTCATCGGCGTCAGCACCTCATCCGTTTCATCGATGGATCCCGTCGGCGCAGACACGCCGAGCGTTGCGTGGAACCGGCTGTGGGTGTCGCCGCCCACGCGGATCAATGCGGACAAGCTCGTGTCACCAAGGCCGCTGGCCCGTGTGGTGAAGGCACCCAGGCGCGTGTCACCCGCGGGCCCCGCAAACGTCACATGGTCCATATCCTTGGTGACGAAGTTCGTCATGGCCATGAGTGTGACCACATCGCTGGGCGCGTACATGGCGCCCAACATGTGCATTTCCATGGTCATCTCCGTCGGCACCACGCGTAGCGTCGGCGGCATCATCGGGGGGTTGGCAAATCGATTGGGTACGGTCGTCACAATGGTCTCGGGCGAAATGCTCGAGGTGCCATCGAGGTTTCCAGCCATGTTCATTTGCATGTAGCGATAGGAAAACATCCATTCGCCCTGGACATGGGTGTGGTCACCCATGACGCCCAGTGGCGCATGGTCGTCGGGACGCGTATCAGCGGCAGCCGTCGCACACACAAGCAACGACGCCGCGCACGCGCGCATCAAATAATTCATCGGGGTCTCCCGGCTCTGAGTCGATAAGGGGGGGGATCGAGTCAGACGGGAGATGGCGGTGCGCGCGCCGAGAATCCTCTGAGCGCTCGTGGGGCATAGGTCCATGCGCGCTGCGTATTGGGTGGCGCAGCGCGGCGTGGCGCCGGCCAGAGCGGCGCTATGATCAATATCGGGCCGACGGCCGCCGTAGCGGCAAATTCGCAGAGCTCGGACGCCTCAACGTGCCGCGTGAGATTCTCGTGGTGGTCGTGGTGGTCGTGGTGGTCGCGAGATTCGCCGAATAACACCATGCGCCAGGACATGGGCAAACCGCTTGGGCACAGTGAGGCCAGCTGTCCATGCGCAAGCGATGCGGGCATGTAACCCGGCGCAAAGGCCGCCTGGAGCAGCAGTGCGGCCACAGCGCAGAAAGCGCTCACCCGTCGGAGGCCCTCGTTCATAACCGGATTGTAATTGACTATGCGGGCGATGGCACGCGCGCATGCGGCCCGGTACCCTGCCCCAAGCACAACAATAAGGACTCGTCATGCGCATGTTAAAGGCCCTGATTGCCCTGCCCGCCCTCTTGAGCATGGCCTGCAGTCCGGAGGCCGACACCACTGACAACGTTGCCAGCAAGACCGAATCCCCAGAGCTCACCACGGGGCGGCAGGCGACCGCGACTGTCATCCTCGACGTGCCGGAGACTGGCGTCGAATTAGGCTGGGGCTACAACGCCTTCGACGACCGACCGCTGCCCAATCAGTGTATCCAGTTCACCGCCAGCGAAGAGCCGGCTCAGACACGCACGATGTCGATGAAAGAAGTCAGCGACACGTACGAGCTCATGAAACGCATGAACGTCTCGGCGGAGGCCAGCGTCAAAACCATGGGCTTCGAAGGCAGCGGCAAGGCGAGTTTCGCCAAGAGCGTCAACATGAGCGGCTCAAGCATCACCTTCGTGCTCGATGCGGCGGTAGATAACGGCGTGCGCTTTGTCGCGCCTTACACGGAAAACGCCGGTGCCTACGGTGCGGGCGCCGCCGTTCGGCTGACGCCGGCTGCAGAGCGCCTGGCCAGAGACCCCGAGGATTTCCTACGTCAGTGCGGCAGCGGCTATGTGTCGGCCGTGTACTCGGGCGCGCGTCTTACCGCCGTAATCACCATGAAGACGACGAGCCAGTCGAACAAAGAGACGATTCGCACTGAAGTGCGCGCCAAAGGCTGGGGCGCATCCGGCAAGGTTACCGGCGGCAATGACAAGCAGTCGGCGACACGGAATGCGGAAAAGACCATGTCCGTGTTTCTCGTTGGCGGCCGCGGCGACGCGATTCCACGCGATCAGGATGGCGTCGAGGCGAAACTCGACACCCTCTCCTACTCCGCATACGAGGCGCCGAAGGACTTCCGTATGGCTGTAACGCCTTACGAGACGCTGCCCAACTGGCCGCAGACGAAACCCGTGTCGGCCGAACCGACGGAGTTTGAGCAACTGGCGGGACTTTGGGGAGACTACAGCACGCTCTACGACGAACTCGAACTCATTCTCGAGCAACCGGCGCAATACGCCGCGATTGCGCGCTCCACCGACGAAGGCCGCACGTTCGACGTGCTGCCACTGGCGGAACACGAAGATGCGTTGCTGCATCTCGAACGTGTGCAGGACGCTCTGTGGCAGGGCGTGCATGACCTGGAGGCGATCGCGCGTCAATGTCTCGAAGCTGAGACTGAAGGCATCGACGAAGGTGAAAACTGCACGTTCGATGAGAACCGCTTTGTGCCGAGTCACGCCTTCCGGGCACAACTGCCGCTCGAGCTGGCCGAACGCGCGCCCCCGCAAAAGCCCCCGAGTTGCGGCAGCGCTAAGCCCGCAGACGTGGTCGCCTGCAACAAAGCACTGATCCAGCAAAGCACGGCCGCGCTGGCGACCGAAACGCCGCTAGACCGTCGCGTTGTCGAACGTTGGATTATCGAGAAGTCGCGCTCGCGTTGCCGCCTCGACCTGCTCGACATTGGCTGTCTCTCAAATGGCGAAGTGCGTCACTGGCAAACGACCGTTGGCACACGCCTGCTCATCCTCAGCGATGAGGAGCGCACGGCCCTCGCCGGCGCGAACCAGGTGCTCAGCATCGAAGACGCGACCGGCGCAGTGTGGTTGCTCCGGGAGCAGGCGAACACGGCGCTGGCCACCATCAAGGCCGTACGCAAGAGACGGTAACGATGGCGCGTGCCTTTTGCATTGCGTTGTTGCTGCTGATCACCTCAGCGGTGACCGCCCGCTGCACTGATACACCGCGGGACACCTACCTCGAGGAGCTCAACCGCATCGCGGCCTGCCTCAAGGACGCGGCACGCAAGCCCGCCACAGCGCACAATCTGGGTGAGATTGGCTTTGACGAAACGCGCCTCTACACCTGGGGCCCCCAAGTCAAGATCGACCGTATGCGCACTGGCGCCTACTTCTGCGACTACGAATACGCGCGGCAGCGCGAGTTCGAGGCGATCAAGTTCTACAATCTGCCGCAAACGAATGTGCAACGCTGGTACGGCTGGCAGCCGCCCGGCGCAGAGGGTCCGGTCCGTACGCTCTCGCAGTTGGGCAAACTGAACCTACAAACGCCGGAGCAGCGCCGCCTGTCACTGCAATTCGTTTTTCCGCGGTGGTTTGACCGAACACCAAATATCGCAGCGCGCGAGTCCCATGTGCGTGAGCAGGCGGCCGACAGTGCAGACCAGCCGGCGTCGCCGGCGCGCGCGATTACAGAGGGTCGGCTCGCGGCGTACGACATGGCGCAAGAGGGACGGCCCTCCTCGATCAAGGGTGGGCTCGGGGTCTACTTCGCCGCAGACCCGTTTCGCTACCACGCCCCGGGGGCGAGGGAACATGCGCTCGTGTGCGACGTTCCGCGCCAAGCGGTCATCGTGGATCTTGCCAACGCAGAGGTTGCCGAGATGCTCGAGCGCCAGAACATCCTCTACGACGAGACGCCTAAGCTGCCGGCCACGAGCCTCGTCAACAGGATCGAAAATCCGCTCGCCTTTGACGACGCTGCGCGGGGCGACACGATCCTGCGACTGGACTTTGGCGAAGACCTGACGCTGCGCCCCCGTGACCGCGCCTACGTCGACAAGTGCGTGATCCAGTACACGCAATGTCGCGCGCTGTCCGTTGGCGCAGACAGCCTGTCTTGCGCAGATTTTCAGCGCCTGGTGCGACTCGAGCGCGATGGCGGTGGTGCGCTGACCGTCAGCCCGCCGTCTTCCTACCGGATTGGTCCTGGTGTGATGGGTGCTATGTTGCGCCAGCCAAACTTTTCACAGGACTTTCGCGCGCAGTTGCACAAGTGCCTTGGGTTGGAGGTGACACCACGCCTGGTCGCGTTGCTTGAGTCCCACTACGGGACTGGTATTGGCCAAGCACTGGCTCGCGACCAGGACGCCGCCGACGCGACGCCCTAACCCACCTGGCCTGCGCGCAATACGGCCCCCATACGTCGCCGGCCAAAGGCGTTCAAATAGCCTTCGCCGTTCCAGGCAAGCTGTCCGCCAATCACCACGGCCGCGACCACCCCGTCCGACCGATTGACGAGTTGCTCGTGCCCAAAATCTTCCCGGAATAGGCTTTCGATGTTGGCCTCTGCGTCGTACTCAGACAGGGCATCGGGGTCTACGATCGTGACGTCAGCGCGACTGCCGGGCGCCAGCGTGCCCGTGTCGACATCGAAGAATTCGGCAGGCACCCGCGTGAGACGCTCGACGGTAAAGGCGACCGTGCGTTCGCCTTCGCGTTGCGCAATCTGAAGTGCGCGCAGGTTGCCGTCGTAAAACGCCATGTTGGTCAGGTGCGCACCGGAATCATTGAAGCCGGGCAACAGCTTGGGATGCAGGATCAGCTTGCTCACCATTTCCGGGTCGCGGTTGGCGGTCACGCTGTACCAGTACAGCTCTGTGTCGTAGGTGCGCAGCAGGTGCAGCACCAGTTCGGCTTCATCCTCGAGCGGCGCCGGGAACGCCGCGAGCGCCTCCGCTTCCTCTGCATCGTCGACCTGCAGGCGCCCAGCCTGGAATGCGAGCACGCGTTCCTGGATGCGCGCAAAACTTGCGCCTTCCCAGGCCACCACGGGGCAGCGCTCGACGACCATGTCCGCGAGATCGCGGCTAAACGCCAGGTCCTCACGTTTGATGATCCGCTTGAGACGGTCGATGCCGTAACCCTGCTTGCCGCGCAACCACATGTCGCGAAAGCGACGGATGTAATTCGGGTCGTCGAGATGGCGCCGCCGGCCCGCGCGGTCCTCGAGATCGGGCTCATTGAGCAATCTGAGCTCAGGGATTTCCTCGAACACGGGCGTCAACGGGCCTTCGGCCCAGACCTTGAAGGGCGCGGCAAGGGCCTGCAGCCAAAACCGGCCGCGCACTGCGGCCGAATTCAGAATGCGCGCCATGAACAAACCGAGCTTGGCAATACCGCGGTTTGTCGCCACGTCGAGCGCGGCTACGGCCGTGATCTTGAGCGGCTTGCCATGCAGGCGCCCGCTCGTGAGCAGGAACTGGCGGAAGATCTCGAGCGGCTTGTCCTTGGGCGGCGTGGCCTGCCACACCCGATCGTGCTTGCGCAGCACCTGGGTCAGCCGCTTGAGCTCTCTGTAACCCGCGTACTGCGTCGGAATCTTGCGCTGGCGGTTGGGGTCATTGGCCAGGTAGTGAAACGGCAGTGCGTCTGTGGAGAAGCCCGGGTAGCCCTCCTGCATAGCCTTCTCAAGCAAGCGCGTCATCTCATCGAGCTCGGCGGCCGTCGGTTCGCGTTCGATGCTCGCCTTCATGCCCATGACTTCGATGCGCAACATCGAGTGCGGGATCATTGTGACGATGTTGGGCCCCAACGGCAGGCTGTCGAGATGCTCGAGGTAGTCGCCGCTGTCCGACCACGTGGCGCAGTCGGCGACTTTACGCAGCACGGGTTTCGGCACGTTCTCGACGCGCGCAAAACAGTCGACGATGGGGTCAGCACCATCGCGACGCTGGTTGCCGTAAGCCAATCCCAGGCTGCAGTTCGCAACAACGACCGTGGTGGTACCGTGCCGCACGGTTTCAGGCAGCCCCGGCGCAATCTCGACCTCGAGGTCAAAGTGCGTGTGCACATCGACGAGCCCGGGCATGACCCACTTGCCGGAGGCATCAATGACGGTCTCCGCCTGCGCGGGATCAAGATCGATTCCGAGCGCCGCGATGCGTTCGCCTCGGATGGCGATGTCCAGCGTTCGTGGCGTTCCGCCGAGTCCATCGAAGACGTAGCCGTTCCGGATCAACAGGTCCCACATCAGTCGTACTGCCTCGCAAAGCCTAGAAAATGCTGGGCCACCGCGTCCGGAGCCTCGATTTGTGGATAGTGGCCAATGCGCTCGAGCTCGACGATCTCGCCATGCCCCACGAGCTCGCGGTAGCGGGTCACCATGTGCGCACCGGATACGGGATCGTAACTGCCATTAATGAGCTGAATCGGCACCTCGCTGTCCCGCAGCGCCGCCAGCCAGCGCTCGCGGTGCTGCCGTCGATCGCGAATGTAGCGCATGAGCCGATGGAAGTTGCGCTTACCCTGATTGTGGCGCATGAGCCGCCAGAAATTGTCGAGCTCCTCGGCAGCGGGCTGCGACTCGGGCCCGAAGATCGTGCGCATGTTGCGATCGAGGGTGCCGCGTTGCATGAGGTGCGTCGCAAGGCCACCCAGCGGCCCCAGCAACAGTTTTTGTGCGGGGCGTGCGCGGTGCGTCTCGGGAAACAGGCCACCGTTGAGGAAACACACCGACTGCCACTGGCGCGCGTCGGCCAATGCGTTTTGTCGCGCCAGCAACTCCTGCGCCACCGTATCGCCGTAGTCGTGGGCGAGGACGTGAAACCGGCTGAGCTTTAGCCCCTCCACCAACGCCTCAATCAGATCAGCCTGCTCGTGCATCGTGTAGTTGTGGCCTGCCGGCTTCTCCGAAAAGCCAAAGCCCAGCATGTCGGGAGCGACCAGCCGGTAGCGTTCGGCGAGAGGCGCCCAGATGGCGTGCCAGTCCCAGCCGGCTGTTGGGAATCCGTGGATCAACAGCACCGTCGGGCGCGCGGCGTCGCCAGGCGCGCTGTCCATCACGAACAACTCGCGCCCCAAAACGTCGTGCAGCGCACCTTCGCTGCGCCAGTGGTCGAGTGAGTGTGTGGCCGCCATGCGCGCAGGATACCGGCGACGACCGCGGCGCAACAGTCAGACCGGCCAGCCGGCCATTCGCCAGCACCGGCCGGGCGTGCGACGATGCCGACATGAGCGCACGTGCCACGCCTTCCGCCGTTGAGCCAGCGCCCTGCCCGGGCTGTGGCGCCATCGCGCCCGACGTCCCGAACGGCGAGACGCACCGCTACATGCTGGCGTCAACGGGCTGCTGGGCCCGCTTTGGCGACGTGCTCGCCCGCGAATACCAGAACCCCGCACTCATGCACATTCACCCGCTCACAGTCGATGCCTACGCTGTCCAGCACCCGGGGAATGCTGGACCGCAGTCGATCCAATCTGTGAACGTCCATCTCGCGAGCCTTTTCGCCCACTTCAAGCAACAGGTGCCGCTGCACTCCCTGGCTGACGTACGACGGCGTGTCATTACTGCGAAGTCGACCTTTCGCTGGCTGGCCCCACCGCCCCTCGCTCACACGGTCACGGTGAACGATGTGTGGCTGATTCGGTCTGAGGAAGCTCATGTGGCCGCAGTGCGACGCTGGGCAAGCGCAGCATTCGCCCACTGGCGCGATTACCACGACGAGATCGGGGAACTGCTCGAACGCAGTCACACATCGTGAGCACAGAAAAAGAACATGCCAGAGCGCAATGCTCGTGCGGCGCCGTGTCGATCCCGATCGCGGCCGCGCCCAAGTTTCGCGTGCTCTGCCACTGCACCATATGTCAGGCGTTTAACCAGGACACGCACGGCGACGTCCTGGTGTTTGACGCAAGCGATGTTGCAGCGCATGTGCCCGGCACCATCGCATTCAAGCGTTGGCGACCGCCGCCCAATGTCCGACGCGGCGTCTGCGTCCGTTGTGAGCAACCCGCGCTCGAGCGATTCAACGCGCGCCCCTTCATGAGCCTGACGATGATTCCGACCCGCATGGTTGTCGCGCCCGTCCCCGAGCCGGCCGCCCACATCTTCTACGACAAGCGTGTCGCCGACGTCGATGATGCGCTGCCCCAGCACGAAGGGTACTGGGCGAGCCAGTGGGCGTTCAGAAAGCTCTTGAAAGGCTAGCGCCTCGCGCGGCGGATTCAGGCGTCGGCCGAGCGCACGCCGTAACGCGCCTCAAATTCTTCCGCAGACAACGGTTTATCAAACCAGAACCCTTGCAACTGGTCACAACGCAGCGCGCGCAGGATGCCCGACTGCGAAGTCGTCTCGACACCCTCGGCAACCGTGTTCAATCCCAACTCATGCGCAAGATTCACGATGCCCGAACACAATGAGGCGGCGCGCGCGTCGTCACCCACCCGTTCGACGAACGACTTGTCGATCTTGAGTGTACTGACAGGCAACTCGCGAAGAATCGACAATGATGAGAAGCCCGTACCAAAGTCGTCGAGCGAGAACGTCACGCCGTCATCACGCAAGCGGCGCATGATCTCGACGGTCGCATCAAGATCACTGACCACCGCGCTTTCGACAATCTCGAGGTCAAGGCTCTCTGGGCGCACGCCATGCGCGTCGAGTTGTGCATGCAGCCAGCCACGGAACGCTGGGGCGACGAGCGTGCCCGTCATGATGTTCACGGATACACGCCCGAAGGCGTAACCGCGTTGCTGCCAACGCGCGGCGTGCGCCGTCGCCGTCGCGAGCACCCAACGGTCCAGCTTGCCCGCGAGTCCGGACTCGCTCGCAATTTCGAGAACCTCTGTTGGGAAGATGAGACCGAGCTCGGGATGGTGCCATCGCAACAGGCACTCAAGACCCGCTAGGCCTTGTGAGTCCGAATCAATCTTGGGCTGGAACACGAGCGAAAGCGCGTCCTCGTCAATCGCGGCCGACAACTCACCCGCGAGTTTCTGGCGCCGCATCGCCGCGTCGCGCAACCTACCGTCCACAACCACGGCCCGAACGTCCGACGGCTCCGCGAGTTCCGCCGCGGCCATTCGACACAGGCGTACTGCGGCACCAGCGCCGCGATCTGCATCATCGAGCGCCGCAAGACCAATGGCCGCGCGAATGTGCACAGACCCAACGGCTGTCGTCAGTGGCTGACGCAGCGCGTCCGCGAGTGCGCAGCGCAAGCGCTCGAGCCGCAGCGCGACATCGGCGTCGCGGGGCAACGTCACGATGCCGGCAAACCAGTCGTTGTCGAGCCGCGCCAGCAACTGCCCACCCTCCGCGGACATCACCCACTCTGTACGTTCGCAGACCGCGATGGAAATCTCATCGGCGACGAGTCGGCCGTACATGTTTGAGAAATAACCCATGCTCTCGACGTGCACCGACATCACGAGATGCTGCTCGCGCAACGTCGCGGCACGGCGCTGGTCGACACGCTCGAAGAACGCGTGGCCCCAAAGCCGGCCCGTAATCGGATCGCGATTGGTACCAACCTGGGCGCGGGCGCGTCCCGCAGACAACGCCGGCGGCAGGAGCATCTCGGACTGCGCCATGCGCGCCAGGGTCAGCAAGGTGCGACGGGCGCGAGCATCGAAGGCTCGTGGCACGGTGTCAATCACGCACAGCGTACCGAGCGGCATGCCTTCCGTTGACCGGAGTACGGCCCCCGCATAAAAGCGAATTCCGAGCTCACCCGTCACAAGCGGATTCTTGCTAAACACGGGATGCTCGAGGGCGTTCTCAACCACCAGCATTTGTGTCTCGTGAATGGCGTAGGCGCAGAACGCAATGTCCCTTGGCGTCTCCACGGCGTTCAATCCCTGGCGCGAGAGAAACCACTGACGGTTTTGGTCGACCAGCGAGATCAGTGCAATGGGAACATCAAATACGAGCTTCGCAAGTTCGGTGATGGCATCAAAGCGGGATGCTGAAGGCGAGTCGAGCAAACCCAGGCTGCGCAGCGCGGCGAGTCGTTCGGTCTCGCGCTCGTGCAGCGGTGCGGGCGCAGCTGGGAGTGCGCCATGCGATTCGCTGTGTGCCATCGCGTCGCCCTCCCTTGCCACGGCATGGCCAACGCGCACAGGAACCGGCCTCGGTCCGATCATTGCGATCGCGCGCAAGTCTGCGCGTGGGTCACCAGCTTGACACAACGCCGCAGCGGCGGCCACTCGTGGCAGATACGTAAGCCGCCGCATGACCTCAGGGGTCATTGCGCAAACTCGTGAGACATTTGATGCTCAGAAGCATGCGCGCGCTCATCGCTCTCTGTTTTGTCGTTGCCGGGCTCATCAACCTCGCGCCCATTATCGGTCTGCGCGGGGCGGACACGTTGTACCGTTTGTACGGCGTTAGAACGGCCTCAGGTGACCTGTCGTTGCTGCTGCAACACCGCGCCGTACTGTTCGGCATCATCGGCAGTCTGCTGCTTACGGGCGCATTCCAGCCGAACCTGCGCCTCGCCGCCGCCCTGGCCGGGCTCGTCAGCATGCTGAGCTTCACGGCACTGGCGTTCAGCATCGACGGCATCGGCGCGCCGCTTACTCGCATCGCCTGGATCGACGTCGCGGCATCGGCCGTGCTCGTGCTGGGACTGGTGCTGGATTACGCACGGGTTGCCAGCGGTAGTCCCAACGTCGTGTAATGGCGCGGTGGCGTGGCCACCGAACACCGTCCGTTCACACACAGGGATTTTGCTGTGCACATCATCCTCGGCGCGCTGAGCTCTATCGTCACCATCCTCTGGCTGCTGCATCGGCTGGCAGAAATGGGTATCGATCTCGGCGGGCTGAATCCCTGGCTCTGGCACCGGCGGCGCAAGTGGCGCCAGCAATACCAGGGCAATGCCATTTTCAATGTGACGAGCCCGATGGAAGTCGCCGCGCTGCTGATCGCTGGCACCGCGAAGGCAGACGGCGACATGAGCAGCGACGAGAAGGCCGAGATTTTGCGGATCTTCGAAGACGAGTTCGGGCTTTCAAAACGCGACGCGGCCGCGCTGCTGATTTCTTCAACCTACCTGCTCGGCAAAGGCAACGAGCTTTACGATCAGCTCAAGCGCGTGCTCCAACCCAGCCAGGAGAAGTTCAACGAAGAACAGGCCGAGTCCACGGTCGCGCTCATGCGGCGTATCGCAGAACGCGATGGCGACGCGCACGAAGTCAAGGACGCATTGATCACCGAAACGGAACAACTGCTGCGCAAGCCGCACGAAGACGCCAAAAAGAAATGGTCGTGACCCGCTGAGCCCGTGCGCCGTGCATGTCACAATGCGCGGCCCCTAATCCTGAGGTCCCCTACCATGCCCATGCCGCACCGCAGCGTATCTGGTCACATCCGTTACACCTCGAAGAAGCCTGAGCTCATGGACCAGCAACGGGGCCAGGAGTGGTTTCGCTTTACCCATCACGGCGACGGGCGCGTGATCATGCGGGCACATTGCGAAATCGAGGAACCCGAACCCACGGTCCTGCGCGACATCGTCTACGCCATGGATGCCAACGGTGTGCCTGAATACCTGCACGTCCACCTCACCGTCGGCGACGCTCCCATGGGCAGTGGCTGGCTGCGTCACGACACAGCCCGCGGGGTCATCGAGTGTGAGAGCGACAGTCCGTCACTGGGACGCGTATCAGAACGTGTTGAGACGGCAGGCCCTTTCGACGGCTTCGGCACGCACCCCGTCGTCGGCGACGGCTATCTTGCCCGTTGCATGGAGCCGAGCCTGGGGCAGCACCGACGCAAACTGCGGGTATTTCTGCCCTCGCCCGATCATCGCGGCGCCACACCACCGAGAGTGGCCGAGGTTCAAATCGACCTCGAATACGTGGGCATCGAAGAGAAGACTGTCGAGGCCGGCACCTTCCGCTGCCGCCACCTACGATTCATCGATGACTCCGATGCCGGCATGGGGGGCACGACGCACCCGACCTACGACGTTTGGGTTACCGACGACGCCGACTGCGTCCTCGTCTACGGCAGCATCGACGGCTACATGATGAACCGCTACGAGCTCGTCTCGCTCGAACGCTAGCCCTTCGGCGACAAGTAACCGCGTCTTTTTGTAAAGTACACTTGACTTTCCGTCACGGCTTGCCCAGGATGTCAAGCACGCCTTACTTTTAGACAAGGGAACCTGACCATGTCAGCAGCCGAATCCAGCCCTTCGGGCTTTGATGCGACGAACCGCCATCACACCCTACGGCTGGCGCAATGGACCGGGGCATGGCTCGCCACAGTGGCGCTGGCCGTGTTCGGCGCGGAGTTTCTCTGGGACAACAACGTCACGCTAAGTGTCCTTGCGATCACGCTGCAGGTCGTCGTGGGCGCCGGCATGATCCTCGCCAACAAACGCCACCTGTTGAACCTCGACGAACTGCAGCAGCGCATTCAGCTTGAGGCCATGGCGATCACGCTGGGCGTGGCGCTCATTGCCGGCATCGCCTACTCGTCGCTCGACATTGTGAATGTGATTGCTGGCGACGCCGAGATTAGCTTTCTTGTGATGCTGATGGGGATGACCTACCTGGTGTCCCTGTTACTTGTGCGGCGGCGCTACCTGTGAAGAACCGTCTCAAGGTTCTGCGTGCCGAGCGCGACTGGACCCAGGCGCAACTGGCGTCGGCACTCGAGGTGTCGCGTCAGACTGTAAACGCCATCGAGACGGGAAAGTTTGATCCGAGCCTGACACTCGCCTTTCGCGTGGCACGGTTATTCGAGATGCCTATCGAAACGATCTTCGATGACGGCGAAGACGCCGGGGCGGCTTAGGCGGGTTCCCGGGCTTTATCGAGCGCGGCACGCAGGCGCCGGCGCTTGAACCAGTTCATGCGGTCGGCGACGAGCTTGCCGTCGAAATGATCCATCTCGTGCTGCAGGCACACGGCCGGCATACCCGTGAGCGTGTGCTTGAAGGCGTTACCCGACACATCCTGAGCCCGCACTTCGACTGCTGTGGCACGAAACACGAACGCCGACATACCCGGCACTGACAGGCAGCGCTCTTCCACGAGGCCAAAGCCGCGGCGCCGAATGATCACAGGGTTGATGTAGACCTCTGGTGCCGACTGGTCCTCGGAATGGTCCATGACCAGCATCTGCTCGCGGACATCGATCTGCGGCGCGCAGAGCCCGATCGACGCCGACGCGTGCAACGTGTCAATGAGGTCTTCGACCGTGCGTGCCAACGTGTCGCCGAAACGATCCACGGGGCGCGACAGCTCGTGCAGTCGCGGGTCGGGGTATTCGAGGATGTCGCGCACCGCCATGCTAAGGCGCCTGCGCTGCGCCGCGCCCTGACACCACTTCATCGGCGCCCTGCTCGGCAAGATCACTCTCAGGCGCGGCCCGCGTGGCGCGACGCTGAACCGCGCGACGAATGAGCGGCAGCGTCGCGAAGATCGTCACGATCAGCAACACCATTTCGACGGCATACACGGCGTAGTAAGCCGTCGCGACGCCACCGAGTCCCCACAAGCCGTCCGTCGCGCCCCAAAGTACAACGGCAAGGTCGCGCAGCGCGCCGCTAAGCGCCATGGCCACACCGACGGCCGTGGCTTGGACGGCACCCCAGGCACCCAGCGCAAGGCCCGCCTGTTTTTCCGGCGCGCGATGCATGGTTGCCGTCAGCGTGCCGTGGCCGAATAGCGCACCCCCAAAACCGATCAGGAAGTTGCCTGCCAGGAACAGAGGCAACATGCCGAGCGGCGCTGCCGCAATCACAAGTGCAAATGCCGGCAAACCGATGCAGGTCCCGTACTGCGCAATGACATACGGGTCCGCACCGTCATCGATGCGTTTGGAGGCCAATGCAAAGCCCAGCAGCCCGCCGAAGGTCAGCAACGCCGTCAATTTGGTTGTCGCCGCCACGGACATGGCCATGACCTGGCCGCCAAATGGCTCGAGCAAAACGTCAGCCATCGCAAAGGCCATGGTGCCAATGCCGACGATGGCGAGCCGGCGGCGTGTGTTACCGCCCTCGCAAAACTTGGCCCAGGACTCAGCGAACGTCGGATCGGGCGCCACCTGCGGCTGCTGCCGGGAGATGCCCTCTTGCTTCCACATCGCGAGCCCGTTGAGCACGATCGTAATCAGCGCCGCGCCCTGGATCACCTGCACGAGTCGACCCGGCGTGAACTCCTGCAGCGCCATCCCAAACAGCAGCGCGCTGACCATCATGCCCAGCAACAGCATGATGTACATGAGGCCCACGACGCGGGAATGTGAGCTGCGCGGTGTGAGATCTGTGGCTAGCGCCAGGCCCGCCGTCTGCACGGTGTGCAAGCCGGCACCCACAAGCAGGAATGACAGTGCGGCCGCTGCGTGACCGATCCAAAGCGGCGCCGAGCCCGATTCGCCCTTGCCGGCCAACACGAGCAACGCAAACGGCATGAGCGCGAAGCCCGCGAACTGCCAGAGCGTGCCCCTCCAGATGAACGGCACGCGTCGCCATCCCAGTTCGCAACGGTGGGTATCGGATTTGTGGCCGATGAGCGCGCGGAATGGCGCGAACACCAGCGGCAGGGCCAGCATCGCGCCCACAAGTGTCGCGGGCACGCCGAGCTCGACGATCATGACGCGGTTGAGCGTGCCGACGAGCAGCACGAGCGCCATGCCCGTGGTGACCTGGAACAACGACAGGCGCAGCAAACGGCGCAACGGCAGATCTGCTGTCGCGATATCCGCAAACGGCATAAAGCGGGGACCCAGCGCGATCCACCGCTCGGTCAGTCGTTGACTAATTCGCCCCACGTCGAGATGTCACCAATACGAAGGGGTCCGATAAACGGACCCCGCCCTTTCGTATCCGGGCGAGCCCGGCCATTTTTTCTTGTTCAGGTTCCGGTCTTCAGAACCAGCCCCCCTATCCGGGAGTGCTAGCCGCCGAAGAACGCCGGAAACCAGGTGGTGTTGTTCAAAATTGCGAAGTGAACGACCAGTGACGTGATCGCTACTGCGCCGAGAAACAGCGGAATACCGACGGTCGGCTTTACGACCAACCACATACGTGCCTGATTCATGCTGTGCTCCTTAACCTAACCAAGGGGTGAACAAGTACGCGAGGAAGTGAGCAATCGCAGAAAT
>JBCCBB010000066.1:0-16754 GCA_039814545.1 Pseudomonadota bacterium | reverse complement strand
GTGCGTGATCTCGCTGAGCCTGAAGTCGCCAAGCTGCGCGACGAGGTGGCCAAGTTCACGGTCGAGGGTGACCTCCGCCGCGAAACCGCGATGAACATCAAGCGCCTTATGGACCTCGGTTGCTACCGGGGCATCCGCCACCGCCGCGGCCTGCCGCTGCGCGGGCAACGCACGCGCACCAATGCACGCACCCGCAAGGGCCCGCGTCGCCCGGTTCGCAAGTAATCGCCCGCAAGTAAAGTTCGGCCAAGAAAAGGTTGGCAAGTCATCCCCGCGCGGGCAACGAATAGCCAGGAACTCAAGAGCACATGGCACAGCAGAAGTCACAAAAGAGCGGCAAGAAGAAGATCAAGCGCGTCGTCCAGGACGGCATCGCGCATGTTCACGCGTCGTTCAACAACACGATCATTACGATCACGGATCGCCAGGGCAATGCGCTGTCTTGGGCAACGGCGGGTGGCTGCGGCTTCCGCGGTTCGCGCAAGTCGACGCCGTTTGCAGCACAGGTTGCCGCCGACAAGGCGGGCAAGGCTGCGATGGATTACGGCCTGAAGAATCTCGACGTCCGCGTCTGGGGCCCGGGCCCCGGTCGTGAGTCGGCCGTTCGTGCGCTGAACGCCTGCGGTTACAAGATTCACAACATTAACGATGTGACCCCGATCCCTCACAACGGTTGCCGGCCGCCCAAGCGCCGCCGCGTCTAACCAGGTACCCGTCATGGCAAGATACATCGGACCCAAGTGCAAGCTGTCGCGCCGCGAAGGAACGGACCTGTTCCTGAAGAGCGGTGTGCGTCCGCTCGAGTCGAAGTGCAAGCTCGAAACGCCTCCGGGCGGTGCGCCGGCACGTCGCCCGCGCGTCTCGGACTACGGCCTCCAGCTCCGCGAAAAGCAGAAGCTGCGTCGCATGTACGGCATCCTCGAGCGCCAGTTCCGCAACTACTACAAGAAAGCGGCTGGCCGCAAAGGCTCGACGGGTGAAAACCTGCTGCGTCTTCTTGAAGGCCGTCTCGACAACACCGTCTACCGCATGGGCTTCGCGTCCACGCGCGCCGAAGCTCGCCAGCTCGTCAGCCACAAGGGCATCGAGGTCAACGGCAGCATCGTGAACATCCCGTCCTACCAGGTAAACGGTGGCGACGTGATCAGCGTGCGTGAAAAGGCGAAGAAGCAGCTGCGCATCAAGTCGTCGCTCGAAATTGCCGGCCAGATCGGCTTCCCCGAGTGGGTCGAAGTCGATGCCGACAAGATGGTCGGTACGCTCAAGACGCTGCCCGAACGCGACGACATCCTGCCCGACATCAACGAAAACCTCGTTGTCGAGCTGTACTCGAAGTAAGCATTTTTTAGAGGACCCCGTTCTCATGCAGGAATCCACCAACGAATTTTTGAAGCCGCGTGTCGTTAAGGTCACGTCGGCGTCCGACACGCAGGCACGTGTAGTCATCGAGCCGTTCGAACGCGGTTTCGGTCACACGCTGGGCAACGCCCTGCGCCGCATCCTGCTGTCATCGATGCCCGGTGCGGCCATCGTCGAAGCTGAAATCGACGGCGTGCTGCACGAGTACACGAGCATCGAAGGCGTCCAGGAAGACGTCGTCGACATCCTGCTCAACCTGAAGCAGGTTGCGCTGCGCATGCACAACCGTGACCACGCTGAGCTCACGCTCGTGAAGCAGGGCCCGGGCCCGGTCACGGCCGGTGACATCCAGCTCGACCACGACGTCGAGGTGGCGAATCCCGACCACGTCATTGCTAACCTGACCAAGAACGGTGAAATCCGCATGGTCCTGCGCGTAGAGCGCGGCCGCGGCTACCGCCCGGCCAGCAAGCGTGCCAGCTTCGAAGAGCAGACCGGCCCCATCGGTCGTTTGCAGCTCGACGCCTCGTTCAGCCCGATCAGCCGCGTCACCTACAGTGTTGATGCCGCCCGCGTTGAGCAGCGCACCGACCTCGACAAGCTGCTGATCGACATCGAAACGAACGGCACGATTGATCCCGAAGAAGCCATCCGCCGCGCGGGTAGTATCCTGAAAGATCAGCTCAGCGTCTTTGTCGACCTGCAGGGTCAGGAAGACACGGCTGCACAGTCGGCGGAAGCTCAGGTCGATCCGATCCTGCTGCGCCCCGTCGACGAGCTCGAGCTCACGGTTCGCTCGGCAAACTGCCTCAAGGCCGAGAGCATCAATTACATCGGCGACCTCGTACAGCGCACCGAAGTCGAGCTGCTGCGTACGCCGAACCTCGGTAAGAAGTCTCTGACCGAAATCAAGGAAGTGCTGGAAAGCCACGGCCTGGGTTTGGGTCTGCAGGTCGAGAACTGGCCGCCCGCAAGCCTGCGCGGCGATCGCACGATCTGATACCAACTTTGACTGGAAAGCGTCATGCGACATAGAAAATCAGGGCGTAAGCTCAATCGCAACAGCTCGCACCGCAAGGCGATGTACCGCAACATGGCGGCCTCGCTGATCAAGCACGAGACCATCAAGACGACGGTCCCGAAAGCCAAGGAATTGCGCCGAGTCATCGAGCCGCTGATCACGCTGGCCAAGGACGATGCCGTGGCCAAGCGCCGTCTGGCCTTCGACCGCCTGCGCGACAAGGAAGCCGTCGGCAAGCTCTTCGTTGAGCTCGGCCCGCGCTTCAAGGAGCGCCCTGGTGGCTACCTGCGGATCCTCAAAATGGGTTTCCGCCGCGGCGACGCGGCACCCATGGCGATCGTGCAGTTGCTCGACCAGCCGGCCGCAGAAGCGGCGGAGGCTGCCGCCGAGTAAGCGGTACCGCAACGCAAGCAAGAAAGCCGGTCCTGTTCAGGGCCGGCTTTTTTTGGCACGCAGTCTGCAGAATCCAAGGCTCTTGCGCTTGCGGGCTCGCTCGAAATCGTGACGGGTCCTTCCTTCTTTCCTTCCTTGAGATCGTGGCGCAATGGGACGAACTGGAGCCCTGGAAGCGAGGGGTCTACGGCACCCTGGTCGTATTGGCTGCAGCGACTCTAGTGTTTGGCGGGCTCTTGTTGATCGGCTGGCTGACGCACGTCTGAAAGCGTTGCGGATCAGCGCAATCAGGACGCTTCGCCGGCGGCCTCGGCGCTGCTGTCGTTGGTGCTTGCGGTGTCCTCAATCATGAGCGCCTCGTGCGTTGCCGTGCCGCTGAGGCTGGCGGTGCGCTCCGAGATGTGGAGCCGGTTGCGGCCGCTTCGCTTCGCTTCGTAAAGCGCGTCATCCGCACGCTTGTAGAGCGCATCGCGAGTCTCACCGGCACGGTGCTCAGCGAGGCCGAAAGAAGCGGTCACGCCAAACGGGCTCGTGGCGCCCGAAGCAGGAAACTCGAGTTCTGTAATCGCAATGCGCAGCCGCTCCGCCAGTTTCTGAGCCTGGACCAGCGTGGACGCTCTGGCCACGATGACAAATTCCTCACCGCCCGCGCGGAAGCAGGCGTCCGTCGGACGCGCATGCCCTTGGATCGTCTGTGCAATTTCGCTCAAAACGCGGTCGCCGACTGTGTGGCCATGCGCGTCGTTTACCGACTTGAAGTGGTCGATGTCGAGCATGATCAGAACGAAGGGGGCCTCCGTTCGGGGCGCAGTGGCGATGGCGCGATCGAGGGTGTCATCGAGCGCGCGTCGGTTTCCGACACCGGTCAGCGCGTCTGACAGCGATGCGGCGTGCAATTCGCGGCGCTGCTCGGCGGTCAGCGCGGCGAAGGCCACGGACAGGCAAATGGTGACGCCGAAGGACGCGAGGTAGGCGGCCGATTCGCCCACGGGCCGCCCGTCAAAGACCACGGGGAGCACGACGGCAATCGCAATGACTGCCGCAACAGCCGCCTCTTTGGGTTTCATGAGGTAGAACAGCGCGACGAGTGCCGGGTACATCCAGACGACCTGGCTCCCGCCCTTGATGCTGACCGAGGTCACGGCCGCAGTGATTGCCACGAGCGCCATGCAGATGCTCGCGATACGCACCGCGCGCTTCACGTAGACCGACCAGGCGATGAGCGCAAAGCCGGTGACCGCGACGGCATCCACGATGGCGATGACGAAGTCGCCCTGGAACAGCCGATAGAGGCCCATGGGCCCAATGCCTGCGATCCCCGACAGCGCCAGCATGACGGGTGGCAGTTCTTCTAGTGTCAGCTTTCGTCCCACCATGTTGGTTAAGCGGCCAATTCACGGTCCGCTTTACCCCAATCAGGCGCAAAAACGAAAAAGGGCCGAGTGATTACTCACCCGGCCCCCCGGCTCTGGTCTCGGCAGTAGTCGAGCCGGTGCTATCCGGTCTTTTTCTTGGTTGTGCGGCGCTTCGTGGTCTTCTTGGCCGTGCGCTTCTTCGTCACGCGCTTCTTAGCCGTGCGTTTCTTCGCGGCCCGCTTCTTGGCGGGCGCTTTTTTCTTGCTCGCGGCCTTCTTGGCCGGTGCTTTCTTGGCCGTGGCCTTCTTTTTCTTCTTTTTGCCTGTGAGCTTGCCGATCTGCTTCTCAATGGCGGCAAAGGCCTTATCGAGGTGCAGAGCGCGCTTCATGTGGGTGCGCGCTGCCGACAGGTCTTCGCGGACGAGCTTCAGCTGCTCGCGAGACTCTTTGGCGTCTTCCTTGGCCGAATCCCGAAGCTTCTCGAGCTTCCGAATCTGGGTGCGCAGCTCGCGCTTGACCTTGGCCGAGGTGGACTTTGCGAGTCGCTCTGCCTTTTTCTCAAGCTGCTCGGCCGAGCGCTTCGCCCGGTTGGTCGCCGACTTCACTTCGCGCGTGAGCTTCTTGCGCTCGCGGTCGAGCGTCTTGAACGTGCGCGTCGCCGTTGAGACCAGTTCCTTCTTGGCCTTCGTCAGCGCCTTGTGTTGTTGATCGAGCTCTTTGCTCATTGAAATCCCCCAAAAAAAAGCTTGCCCGGAGCGCCGACTATACCGCAAACCCGCTGCGGCGCGAGTTCGCGCATTGCCAGCCGCCGGCGGCCGGGGGTAGGGTGGCCTGCGATCGGTCCGGGACATGCTTGGGAGAGTTGGAATGCGGCCTGTTCATCACATCAATCTTGTCGTGCCGTCACTCGATGACGTCGTTGACCAGTTCGCTCTCGTGACAGGCGTTGCGGCAGGTCCCGAGGAGCGACTCGAGGCACGTGGTGTGGCCCTGCGTCGCTTCGACCTTGGGGGCACCTGGCTCGTACTCGTAGCGCCGACACGCGACGACAGCCCAGCCGCACACTGGCTCTCCCATCACGGCGCTGGCCTGTTCCTGTTATCGTTTGCGACCCCTGATCTCGACGTAGCCCTCGCGGATCTCGAAGCACGGGGGATTGCGTCCCAGGGCGAGCCTCGCAACGGGCTCGACGACTGGCGCGTTGCGGATCTCGCGACCGGCGCGTTCGCGGGCTTGCCCTTACAACTGACCGAGGCCGGCGGTTCGACCAAGGCCTGAAGCGGAGACGGCGATGAGCCAGCGATTCGACGGAAAAAGTGTCATTGTCACTGGCGCCTCAGCGGGCGTTGGCGCTGCAGTTGCGCGAGCCTTCGCAGCCGAGGGTGCCCGGCTCATGCTGGTGGCGCGTCGGCGTGAGCCGCTGCAAGCCATCGCCGAGGAACTGGGAGACTCGACGAAGGTTGAGACCTTCGCGCTGGATGTTGCCGATACGGCGGGATGCCGGGACCTGATCAAGAAGACGGTGTACGAGTTCGGCTGCGTGCACTACGTCGTGAACAACGCGGGGGCGCATTTCCGCGGTAATTTCGAGGGCGTCTCTGTCGAGGAGATCGCGACGATGGTCGACGTCAACCTGCGCGCGCCATTGGTGCTGGCACGACTGGCGCTCGATGCGATCCGAGAGGCCGGCGGCGGTGCCATCGTCAACGTGGCCTCGCTTGCGGGCACCACGCCCGTGCCCGGGTCGGCCACCTACAGCGCCACCAAATTTGGATTGCGGGCATTCACACTCGCGCTGGCCGATGAACTCGCCGGCTCCAACGTCCGCGTGGGCGCTGTGTCGCCGGGCCCCATCGACACGGGCTTTATCATGGACGACATCGATGGCGTCAGTGACCTGACCTTCTCGCAGCCCATGAGCACGGCCGAGCAAGTGGCCGAGGCCGTGTTGCAGGTCGCGCTCGATGGCGATATCGACATCAAGATGCCGGCCATGAGCGGCCGCCTTGCGACGGCAGGTTACCTGTTCCCGGCGCTCAAGCGCGCGCTCCGACCCATGCTCGAGAAAAAGGGCCGCAAGGCCAAGGCCTTCTACAAAGAACGCGCCGCAAGAGGCGAGTCGTGACCCGCGAGCTCGCACACGTCAACATCGCCACGATGCGCTGGCCCGCGGACGATCCGCGCATGGCGGGGTTCTACGACAACGTGCCCGCGATGAACGCGCTTGCAGAGTTCTCGCCGGGCTTTGTCTGGCGGTTGACCGATGCCGAGGAGGAGGCGCGTGCCGCGATGCTGTTCGGCGATCCGCGCCTCATCATTGCGTTGTCGGTCTGGGAGAGCATCGAGGCGCTCGAGCAGTCCGTCTATCGCAGCGCGCACGGCGGTTACCTGCGGCAACGCACCAGCTGGTTCGAGCCGCGCCAGGGCCCGAACAAGGCGCTCTGGTGGGTCGAAGCTGGCGTGCGCCCCACGATCCATGACGCCAAGCACCGCATCGAATGGCTGGCGCTCAACGGCCCCGGCGAATTCGCCTTCGGATTCTCCAAACACCGCGCCAAGGAGGCCGGCTGATGCCCGCACTCGACACCGACACCGTCCAATCCCGACTGACCGAGATCCCGGGCTGGACGCTCGAAGACGACAAGCTCACGCGGGAGTTCACTTTCGAGGACTTCGTAGCGGCGTTCGCGTTCATGACGGCGGTCGCGCTAGAGGCCGAGAAGGCCGCCCACCACCCCGAGTGGTTCAACGTCTACAACCGCGTCCGCGTCCAGCTCACCACCCACGACGCCGGCGGCATCAGCGACAAGGATTTCGCGCTGGCCGCCCGCATGAACGCGCTGGCCTGACGGCGGCGCGCGCAGCGCCGCGCCGTCATTGCGAGGCGCAGCGCCGCCGCGATCTCCTAACGTGACAGGTCATTGCGAGCCTGCAAACCAGGCGCGGCAATCTCTCCACGCCTTCGTAAGGCCAACCAAACCCACCACCCCGCCATCCCGCCGGGTCGGAGGGGTTTGCCGGACGCGCTCAAGTACATCCCTGTATCGCTCGCTGGGCGACGTCCTGTCGCCCAACGGTCCGTCAAACCCCTCCGCCCCGACAGGATGGCTGTCTCACCACAGGCTGTGAGCTCACAGAGTCTTGTTGAGGCAGCCTGTCTGTGCCGCCGATGAGTGTTGGCGGGATGTCGAGCGGCAGGGACGCCGCTCGCCAAGCGATCCATGGATGGACTCGAGCGTTCCCGACAACACTCATCGGTGGTGCGGGCAGGCGGGAATGGTGGGGGAAGGCGTGCTGTTTGAGGGCATGATTTCGTTACGAGATTGCCGCGGCCGCTTCGCGGCCTCGCAATGACGGCAACTCACAACGTCGCGAAGGCGTCGCGGGTCACGTTCTCCGGTGTGTCGCCGTTGACGCGGACATTGTCTTCGATGCGGATGCCGCCGAATGGGCGGAGTGCTTCGATGGCGTTCCAGTCGAGCAGGTCCTTGTGCTCGGAGTTGAGCACGGCGTCGAGCAGCGAGTCGATGATGTAGAGGCCGGGCTCGATCGTGACGACTTCGTTGTCGCTGAGCGGGCGCGTGAGGCGCAGCGCCGGGTCCGAGTCTGGACGTTCGGTGGGCGTGCCTTTGTCGTCGGCGATGTGGCCACCCACGTCGTGTACCTGGAGGCCCAGGTAGTGGCCCAGGCCATGTGGGAGGATCGCGCGAGTAATGCCGGACTCCACCAGGGCTTCCGCACTGCCATTGCCGACGCGGCTGTCGATGAGCAGCTGCGCCAGGCGCGTGTGCGTATCGACGTGGAGTTCGCGGTAGTCGGCGCCGGCGACGACCTGCCCGCACACGGCCTGCTGGAGCTCATCCATGCCGGCGATGAGGTCAGCGAACAGGCCATCTTCAGCGGAATAGGTGCGCGTGATGTCGCTCGCGTAGCCCGCGCTCTGCGCGCCCGCATCGATCAAGAAGCTGCGCGACACTTCAGGCGCTTTGCGGTCGCGCGCCTGGTAGTGCAGCACGGCGCCGTGCTCGTTGAGCCCCACGATGCTGGGGTAGGGCAGATCAGTGTCAATGTAGTCGATGGCGTTGAGGTAGGCCTGGTGAATGGCGTACTCGCTGTTGTCGCCGGCGGCGAAGGCTTCGGCCGCCGCGGTATGGGCGCGCGCCGCAATGCGGCTCGCCTCGCGCATGCGGTCGAGCTCGTAGTCGGTCTTGGCGGTGCGCGCGTTGTCCAGGAAGTGCAGCGCGGCACGCGGGTTGAGCCGTTCGAGGCCCAATGCCTGCGCCTTCGTTTGCGCTTCACCGATGAAAATCGGCGCACGGGATTGCGGCGGCATGTGGCCGCGCGCATCTTCGGGCTGGCTGACGATACGCACGTCAAACGCATCGGCCCAATACGGGTCGGGCTTGGCGGGCGGCAGGTGCCAGAAGTCGTCGGGCAGGCAATAGACAAGAATGGGCGTCTCGCCGGCGCGATAAATCACGTAGCTGTCGGGCACGTCGGTGACGGGCAGCCACCAGGCAAAGTGTGCGTTGACCTGGAACGGGTAAGGGTGGTCGTCGCGGAAGGCGTAGCGCAGCGCGCCCGAAAAAACGACCGCGGTATCGGCACCCGCGACGTCCATCGCGGCGTCGTAGCTTGCGCGGACGCGCGCCAGATGTTGCAGGTAGCGGGCTTTGTCAGGCTGCGTCGCCATGGGAGCACCGGGTGAGAACAGGGTCGGCGCGCAGTATAGCAATGCGCTTTGAGCCGGTTCTATGTTCGAATCGAAACGGGCAGAATACCCGGATGTCCCATCCACTCTGTGTTTCCGGAGTCCTGCCATGCCCCGTTTTTCGATGTGCCGTCTTGCCGTTTCTGCGCTGGCGTTTGTCATGCTGATGGATCCCGCATTCGGTTATGACCGTGTGACCGGTGCTGCGCACGCCTCGCGTTCTGAAGTCATCGCACCCAACGCCATGGCCGCAACAAGCCAGCCCCTGGCGACGGAAGTGGCGCTCGAAATCCTGCGCAAAGGTGGCAGCGCTGTGGACGCGGCCATCGCGGCCAACGCCATGCTGGGTCTTGTTGAGCCGACAGGCTGCGGCATTGGTGGCGATCTTTACGCGATCGTTTGGGATGCCAAGAACGCAGAACTGACGGGCCTCAACGCGAGCGGTCGTTCACCGCAGAGCCTGTCTTTGTCGGTGTTTAAAGACCTGGGTCTGGAGTCGATTCCGCCGCGCGGCCCGCTGCCCGTGAGCGTGCCGGGCGCCGTTGACGGCTGGTTCGAGCTGCACGCGCGCTACGGCAAATTGCCCATCGACGAGGTGCTAGCGCCCGCGATCCGTTACGCCGAGAACGGCTTCCCCGTGAGCGAATTGATCGCCTACTACTGGGAACGGAACGCGACTGTGCTGGATGAGTACCCGGGTTTTGCCGATACCTTTATGCCCGGTGGCGCCACGCCCAAAAAGGGCGAGATGTTTAAGAACCCGCGCCTGGCCAACACCTATCGCCGCATCGCCGAAGGCGGCCGTGATGCGTTCTACAAAGGCGACATCGCGCGCGAGATTGGCGACTACATGACCGAGCAGGGCGGCTACCTGACCTATGAGGACATGGCCGCGCACACCTCGGACTGGGTTGAGCCTGTCAGCACCACCTACCGCGGTGTGGAAGTCTTTGAACTGCCGCCCAACGGGCAGGGCATCGCGGCGCTGCAGATTCTCAACATCCTCGAGGGCTACGACATCGCCGGCATGGGCTTTGGCAGCGCTGAGTACGTGCACACGTTCACGGAAGCCAAGAAGCTCGCGTTCGAAGACCGCGCCAAGTTTTACGCGGACATGGATTTCGTCGACGTGCCCGTCGACTGGCTCGTGTCCAAGGACTACGCGGCGCAGCGACGCAAGCTTATCGACCCCGACAAGGCGTCCGTCGAATTGCCCGCGGGCGACGCACCCATGGACGGTGACACGATCTACCTGACCACGGCGGACGCCGACGGCAACATGGTGTCTCTGATCCAGAGCAACTACCGCGGCATGGGCTCAGGCATGACGCCCGGCGAATTGGGCTTCATCCTCCAGGACCGCGGCGAGCTGTTCGCGCTCGAGGAAGGTCACGCCAACGTCTACGAGCCCGGCAAGCGCCCGTTCCACACAATCATCCCTGCGTTCGCGTTTAAGGACGGCAAGCCCTGGATCAGCTTTGGCCTCATGGGCGGCGGTATGCAGCCGCAGGGTCACGCGCAGATCATCGTCAACCTCGTTGACTTCGGTATGAACCTGCAGGAAGCCGGTGACGCGGCGCGCATCCGTCACGACGGCTCATCGGAGCCCACGGGCGAGATCATGAGCGACGGCGGCACGGTGTTCCTCGAGACGGGCATCACGGGTCCGACGCGTGATGCGCTGGCCGAGAAGGGCCACAGCGTCGAGCAGGGTCGCGGCGGCTTTGGCGGCTACCAGGCCATCATGATCGACCACGAGCAGGGCGTGTACTACGGCGCCTCGGAGTCTCGCAAAGACGGTCACGCCGCGGGATTCTGAGATGAGGAAGCGCGAGGTCTGGCTGACCGGGATCACGACCACCGGGACGCCGCACATCGGCAACTACGTTGGTGCGATTCGTCCGGGCGTGGCTTCGAGCCGCGACGCGGGTCGCGACAACTTCTACTTCCTCGCCGATTTGCATGCGCTCGTCAAAAACGAGGACCCCGACAAGATTGCGCAGTCGACGCTCGAGATCGCCGCGAGCTGGCTCGCGCTCGGCCTCGATACCGACAACACGGTGTTCTACCGCCAGTCCGATATCCCCGAGATTCCGGCGCTGACCTGGGTGCTCTCGAGCCAGACGGCCAAGGGGCTCATGAACCGCGCGCACGCCTACAAAGCGGCGGTGCAGGCGAACGAAGAGGCGGGCAGCAAGGACCCCGACAAGGGCATCACGATGTCCCTGTTTGGCTACCCCGTGCTCATGGCCGCGGACATCATCATGTTCCATGCCACGCACGTGCCCGTGGGCCGCGACCAGAAGCAGCACGTGGAAATGGCGCGCGATATCGCGCAGCGCTTTAACCACCACTACGGCGAAATCCTGACGCTGCCCGAGGCGGTCATCAGCGACAACACGGCGACGCTCAAGGGCCTCGACGGTCGCAAGATGTCGAAGAGTTATAACAACACGATCCCGCTGTTCGAGCCGCCCAAGCGGCTGCGCAAGCTCGTCATGAAGATCAAAACGAACTCGCTTGAGCCTGGCGAGCCCAAGGATCCGTCAGAGTCCACGTTGTTCGATATCTATCGCGCGTTTGCGACCGAGGAAGAGACGGCCGCGATGGCGCAGCAGTTTGCGGACGGCATCGCGTGGGGCCAGGCCAAGCAGCAGCTGTTCGAGTACATCGACGACCACCTTTCGGCTGCGCGCGCCGAGTACGACCGGCTGATTGCCGATCCGGGGCACATCGAGTCGGTGTTACAGGCCGGCGCTGAGCGCGCGCGTGAGGTGAGCGTGCCGCTTTACGAACGGGTGCGCGACGCCGTCGGGATCCGGTCGCTGGCGTCCTCGTCCTGAGATTCCCCGCGTAGCCGGGAAATCTCGGCGCTCTCCATTTTCAGTGGCCTGCCTTCGGGGCAGAAGTTCACGAGAAAGTCGTTGAGGCTCGTGAACAGGCTGTCCTTGTTGAGGCTGTAGTGAACGTGCAGCCCCCGCTTTTCGCTGCGCACAAGACCGGCGTTCTCGAGCACGCTCAGGTGCTTTGAGACCGCGGGCTTGCTGATCTCAAACTTGGCCGCGATCTCGCCGGCCGTGAGCGACGTCTTCGACAGGTAGGCGAGCATACGCCGCCGCGCCGTCGACGACAGTGCTTGAAACACGTTATCCATTAGTTCACTATATAGCTAATTAGTTAATTAATTACCAAGTTTCATTATCCCAAGCCTTGGGGAAGGAGGCAACGATGGGTGAGCCACCGAAAGAGGGTCTGTTTCTCCGGTTGCACACGCGCTACGGGGATCGGCTGCTTTGGTTCATTGTGCTGCTCGTCGCTGGCGTCGCCTCGATCGTGATCCGGCTGCTTATCGCTTACGACTTTCACACCACGTCGCTCCTCTACGTGGCAGTCCCCTACGGCGTCTCATTCGCGCTGGCAATGATCCAAACACCTGAGGAGAAAACTTGGTGGATGGCTTTTTTGGATCATGCGCTCAAAGCGATGATCGTCTTTCTTGCCAGTTCGATCGTGCTCTTCGAGGGCTTCATCTGCGTTCTTTTCTTCATGCCGATCTACTTTCTGGGTTTCACCGTTGCGTTTATTGGAACCTGGATTGTCCGGACAGCCCGTAGTGCACGCGCACGCGGATTGGCATTCATGGTGCCCGTTGTCGTGCTCGCAACATCGGTGGAGGGTACGACCGAGCCGTTGTCGTTTTCGCGCGACGAGCGCATCACGGTCAGTCGAACCGTAGCGATGTCGCCAGACGCTGTACTCGCCAACCTGGCTCAGCCAATCAAACTGGGTGAGCCCGAGGCGTTGATCTTGTCAGTCTTCCCGATGCCCTACCGCGTCGACTCAGGCTCGCTGAATCCCGGCGATGTCCACACGGTGCACACGCGCTACCACCGCTGGTTCGTGACCAATACACACGAGGGTGAGATGCGGCTGCGCATTCGCGAGGTCGGGCCGGACTACGTCGTCACCGAGTTCCTCGAGGATACGAGTTACTTCTCGAATTACCTGGAGATGCACGGCACACGCATCGACCTGACACCGCTCGACGACGGGCGCACGACCATCACGCTGCAGCTCGAGTACACGCGGCTGCTCGATCCGGCCTGGTACTTCGGGCCAATTCAGCGTCACGCCGTGTCTCGAATGGGGTCCATGTTGATCGACGACATCATGGTGCGTGCCGATGCACGCTGATTACGCCAACCCGCGCATCGACGGGCACGATGACGATGCAGACGCGGTTGCGGGCAGCGTGTATGCAGACCCCGGCAAGATCATCTGGGTGGGTGGCATGGCGCTCCTTGGCACGGTCGGCGCGGCGCTCACCGTGACACCCGGTGCGGTTGTTCTCCTTTTCGTCAGCACGGCCGTCACCCTATGCCTTGGGCACTCGCTGGGCATGCACCGGCGCTTCATCCACAAAAGCTACCGCTGCCCTAAATGGCTCGAGTATCTGTTTGTACACTTCGGCGTTCTTGTCGGGCTGGCCGGGCCTTTCGGGATGCTGCGTACCCATGACCTGCGTGACTGGGCGCAGCGTCAGGTGGCGTGCCACCCGTACTTCTCGCACGCGTCGCGCTGGCAGAGAGACTTGCTTTGGCAGTTGTTCTACTCGATCCGGCTCGAGCGACCGCCGCGGATCGACATCGACGAAGACTACGCGAACGATCCCGTTTACCGTGTGATGGAACGCACCTGGCAACTGCAGCAGCTGCCCTGGGCGGTGTTGTTCTATGCGGTAGGCGGTTGGGGGTGGGTCGCCTGGGGCATTGGGTCGCGCGTGACTGTGTCGATCTTCGGTCACTGGCTCATCGGGTACTTCGCTCACAACGAGGGCGAGCGGCGCTGGCATGTTGATGGCGCGGCCGTACAGGGGCACAACGTGCGCTGGACTGCACTACTGACGATGGGCGAGTGCTGGCACAACAACCACCATGCGTTTCCGGGGTCAGCCAAGCTTGGGCTGGAGTCGGATCAGTGGGACCCGGGCTGGTGGGTGCTGCAGGGTCTGCAGCGTGTTGGCTTGGCCAGCGACTTTGTGTTGCCGGAGCGGTTGGGGCCCAGGGCGGAGTTGGTGGATTTGGCGTGGCCGCACGAACCTCGGCTTTATCATCGCGAGGCGCCGTAGGCCCCGTGGCGATCTCCCAAACAGCACGATAGCGTCACGAGATTGCCGCGCCCGCTTCGCGGGCTCGCAATGACGTTTTTTTACCCGTCGCTGCCCGTCTGCCGCGGCGCTTCCACCAGCAACGGCTTCAGAAACCGCCCCGTCACCGAACCCGGGTTCGCCGCCACGTCCTCGGGCGTGCCCGTCGCCACAATCTCACCGCCGCCGTCACCGCCATCGGGGCCCAGGTCGATGATCCAGTCGGCCGTCTTGATCACATCAAGGTTGTGTTCGATGACGATGATTGTGTTGTTGCGGTCGCGCAGTTCCTGGAGCACACCCAGCAGCTGGCGGATGTCCGCGAAGTGCAGACCCGTGGTGGGCTCGTCGAGCAAGTAGAGCGTCTGCCCGGTGTCGCGCTTCGAAAGCTCGCGCGCGAGTTTCACGCGCTGCGCTTCACCGCCTGACAGGGTCACGGCACTCTGCCCCAGCGTGATGTAGGACAGGCCTACGTCCATGAGCGTCTGCAGTTTGCGGTTGAGCGTCGGCACGTTGCGGAAGAACGCGAGCGCGTCCTCGACCGTCATGTCGAGCACCTCGGAGATGTTCGCGCCCTTGTAGCGGATCTCGAGTGTCTCGCGGTTGTAGCGGCGACCCTGACAGACGTCGCAAGGTACGTAGACGTCGGGCAGGAAGTGCATCTCGACCTTGATGACGCCGTCGCCCTGGCAGGCTTCGCAGCGCCCGCCCTTGACGTTGAAGCTGAAGCGACCGGGCTTGTAACCCCGAGACCGGGCTTCCTGCGTGCCGGCAAACAAGTCGCGGATGGGCGTGAACAAACCTGAGTAGGTGGCCGGGTTGGAACGTGGCGTGCGCCCGATGGGGCTTTGACTGATGTCAATGACACGGTCGAACTGCTTGAGGCCCTCGATCGATGCGTGCGCCGCGATGTCGTGGCTCGCGCGGTTGATCGTGTTGGCCGCGGCCGGGTAGAGCGTTGCGTTGATAAGCGTCGACTTGCCGCTGCCCGATACGCCCGTAACGCAGGTGAGGACACCGCTCGGGATGTCGACATCAACCTGCTTCAGGTTGTTGCCCGCAGCGCCCCGAATCTGGATCGGTTCTCCATCCGACAGCGCCCGCCGCGTGGGGACGGCAATGATCTCGCGGCCCGACAGAAACTTTCCCGTCAGCGACGCGTCATTGCGCATGATCTCTTCAGGCGTGCCGCTGGCGACGATCTCACCGCCGTGCACACCGGCACCCGGGCCCAGGTCGACGACGTGGTCGGCTGCGCGAATCGCGTCTTCGTCGTGCTCGACAACGATGACCGTGTTGCCGATGTCACGCAGGTGCTGGAGCGTGCCGAGCAGGCGTTCGTTGTCGCGCTGGTGCAGGCCAATCGACGGCTCATCGAGGATGTACATGACGCCAACAAGCCCCGAGCCGATCTGGCTGGCGAGCCGGATGCGTTGCGCCTCGCCGCCGGACAGCGTCTCGGCACGCCGGTCGAGCGTGAGGTAGCTCAAACCCACGTCATCGAGGAAGCCCAGTCGGCTCGCAATCTCTTTGACGATGCGGCTCGCTACTTCACCGCGCCAGCCGTCGAGCGCCATGGTCTCGAAGAACTGCCGCGCGCGTGAAATCGACATGGCCGTGAGTTCGGGCAGCGTGTGCTCGGCGACGAAGACGTTGCGCGCCGCCTTGTTGAGGCGTGCGCCGCCGCAGTCGGGGCAGGTCTGCACGTTGAGGTAGCGCGTAAGCTCTTCACGTACGGCCTGCGATTCGGTTTCGCGGTAGCGCCGCTCGAGGTTCGGGATGATGCCCTCGAACGCGTGGCGGCGCGTGACCACCTCGCCGTCGCCCGACGTGTAGCGGAATTCAACCTTCTTGCGGCCGCTGCCGTAGAGCACGACCTGGCGCTGCCTGTCCGTCAGCGAGTTGAAAGGCGCCTCGACGTCGAAATCGAAGTGCTCGCCCAGGCTCTGGATGATGCCGAAGTAGTAGGTCGTGCGTCGGTCCCAGCCACGGATCGCGCCGCCGGCGAGCGAGAGCTCATCGTTGAGGATCACGCGCTCGGGATCGAAGAACTGTTTGACGCCCAGGCCGTCACAGGTGGGACAGGCACCGGCCGGGTTGTTGAACGAGAACAACCGCGGCTCGAGTTCCGTGATGCTGTAGCCACAGACGGGGCAGGCAAAGCGGTCCGAGAACACGAGCTCGTCACCGGTGGGCCCCGGTACTGTCGCGGTGCCCGCCGCACCCAGGTCTGTCTCGGCGTCCATGGGCGCGATGCGCGCAGCGCCATCGCCCAGCTTGAGCGCGGTTTCAAACGATTCCGCCAGGCGCTGCTGGATGTCGTCGCGCACCTTGAAGCGGTCAACAACGGCCTCGATCGTGTGGCGCTTCTTCGCGTCAAGCTCGGGCGCTTCGCCCAGTGACACCACCTCGCCATCGATGCGTGCGCGCACGAAGCCCTGCGCCTGCAGCTCGCGAAGCACGGCCTGGTGCTCGCCCTTGCGGTCGCTGATAACGGGCGCGAGCAGCATGAGTCGCGTGCCTTCGGGCAGTGTCAGCACCTGGTCAACCATCTGACTCACGTTCTGTGCGTCGAGCACCTCGCCGTGATCGGGGCAGCGCGGGATACCCGCGCGCGCGAACAAGAGTCGCAGGTAGTCGTAGATTTCGGTGACGGTGCCCACGGTCGAGCGCGGGTTGTGCGAGGTCGACTTCTGCTCGATCGAAATCGCGGGCGACAGCCCCTCGATGTGATCGAGGTCGGGCTTTTCCATCATCGAAAGAAACTGT
>JBCCBB010000152.1:0-3921 GCA_039814545.1 Pseudomonadota bacterium | reverse complement strand
GATGAAGATCTGCTCCACGGCCAGTGCGATGGCCATGTTGCGCACCTCGTTGAGGCCGAGACGCATGACAGCCTGCTTGAGGTCGCAGATGGTCCGGTTGGTCGCATTGTAGAAGGCCGAGTTGGCCGACTGCATAAGGCGCGAGGCGAGCACACTCTCAAGACTGGCGAGCTCGGTGATGCGATTGATATCGCAATCCTCTTGCTCCAGCGCGTCGCGAATCTGGATCACGGCGTCGGGGAATGACGGCAGCCGAATCTGCCCCAGCGTCAGCTCCTTCGAAAGGAGCTGCAGAAACGCCATGCTTTCCTGGTTGACCATATCGGGTCTCCAAATACTCTATTTCTGTCTACTGCGGGCCGTGCAGGCGCACGAGCAACTCAGCTTCGCCCGTCGAAACACCGCAACGTCGCGCGATCTCCTCGGCCGGAAGGCCCTCTCGTGCACAACCCGTCGCATCTGTTAGCGACCGCGGGCTGGAAATCTTGCATTGTTCGAGCTGGGCCTGGACGAGCTCCTGCAGTCGGACGTTGACGCTATCGAGTTCCTGCTCGACGCGACCCAGGCCGGGCGCCGCAAGATCGGCACCCGTATCGCCGCGAGACGCGACAAGCTCGGCCAGTCGACGCAGGTTGCCATCCTGCTCGTGCAGCCGGCGGCGTACCCCGAGCAAGGTCGTGAACGTGACGATAAACATGAAGGCAAACACCACGGCCAGCGCGCCCGGGTAAGTCAGGGTCTGGACAGTCACAGCTTGTCTCCCAGGTAGTCGGCGTAGTCGCCAAGGCGTGACTTGAGCCGCAGCAAGGCCTGCCCGTGGATCTGGCAGACGCGCGATTCACTGACGCCCAGAATCATGCCCACTTCCTTGAGGTTCATGTCGCGCTGGTAGTACAGCGACAGCACAAGGCGCTCGCGCTCGGGCAGTTTTGAAATGGCATCCTCTAGTCGGTCCGTGAACTGGATTTCCTCGAGCGCATCTTCGGGCTCCGCGTGATCGGCCGATGCGATTTCCCGCGACCGGTCCGAGTCCGTGTAAGGCTGCTCGAGACTGAACAGCCGGCAGCTCGCCGAGTCACGCAACACGTCGTGGTACTCCTCGAGCGGCATGTCGAGATGGTCGGCGATCTCCTGGTCACTGGGGTGGCGACCGAGGTCGGACTGCAGCTCGGAGATGCCCTCCGTAATGCTGCGGTAGCGACGGTGCACGGAGCGCGGCGTCCAGTCGGACTTGCGCACCTCATCGAGGATCGCACCCCGAATGCGGATCCCCGCGTAGGTCTCAAAGCTCGCCCCGCGACTCTCGTCGTAGTGTGCTGCAGCCTCGATGAGCCCGAGCATGCCGGCCTGCACGAGGTCATCGAGCTCGATGCTTGCGGGCAGCTTGGCGAGGATGTGATGCGCAATGCGCTTCACAAGCACAAGATTGTCGTTAATGAGTTGTTCCGAAGCGCTGGCCGCGCCCGAGCTTTTGGCTTGTGCGTAGCTCATCCCTGTTCTCCTGACACAAGTTGTTGTTCGGCGATGAGTCGCTCGAAAAAGAATTTGAGGCCCCCGCTGGCGCCGTGTGGCTGCTGCCAGGCTTCGGCTTTTTCAGCGAGCTGGGTGAAGGCTTTTGCCGACCAGCTCGTGGGGTACCCATCGACGACGGCGCGTTGTTCCTGCACGGCCTTGCGCAGGTAGCCATCGGAGGGAATCGTGCCCGCGTGACTCAGCACAACATCGAGGAAACGGTCCGTGACGCGCAACAGCTTCTCGAACAGCTCGCGCCCATCGACGCGGCTTCGGGACATGTTTGAAAGCACATTAAAGCGACGGATGCCGTAGTCGCGGCTGAACACCTTAATGAGGGCGTAGGCGTCTGTGATGGAGGCCGGTTCGTCACACACCACGACGAGTACGTGCTGCGCGGCCTGGCAAAACCGGGCCACGTTCTCGGCGATGCCCGCAGCCGTATCAACGACGAGCACTTCGGGCTGGCTTTGCAGCTGCGAGAATGAAGAAATGATCGCCGCCTGCGAGGCCTGTGGCAGATCGGCCATCGTGCGATCACCCGATGAGGCGGGCACGATGCGCAAGCCCGACGGGCCCGTCATGATGGCCTGCTCCAGCTGCGCCTCACCGCGAATCAAGTGTGCGAGGTTGCAGGCGGGCTGCAAGCCGAGCAGCACATCGACATTCGCGAGGCTTAAGTCGGCGTCCATGAGCATGACGTTGCGACCGCGCCGCGCGAGGGCCACGGACAGGTTAACGGAGACGTTCGTCTTGCCAACACCGCCCTTGCCACTGGTGACCGCGATGACCTTGGTGGGCTTTGCCGCAACGGCTTCGCGCAACTCCGTGGCCTGTACTGAGTTATCCATGGCTTGCCTCCGCGCGGCCGAAGCGTTCGGCCAGGTCCAGTTCTTCAGGCAGGAATCGAGCTTCGGACGCGTATTCAAGCGCCCGGTTCATAAGCCAGAGCTTCCGGCGCACGGCACTCGAGAGATCGTCGGGAACGCGTTGACCGTCGCAGAGGTAGGTCAGCGGCAGTCCGTTGCGAATGAGGATGGACAACGGCGCGCCCAGGCGGCTCGCCTCGTCAATTTTGGTCAGCACGGCGGCCTTGAGCGGCACTTGGCTGTACTGGCGTACGACCTCATCCAACAGTGGTGCGTCCGTGGTCGCTGCCAGCGTCAGGTAGAGGTCTACGGGTCGCTTCTGGCTCGCCAGACCGTCGAGCATCTGTGCCAGGCGCACGTCACGCTGGCTCACACCGGCAGTGTCGATGAGCACGAGCCGGTAGTCTTCGAGCCGCTCGAGCAGGCCCTTGAGCGCTGCGGGACCCGATGCTTCAAACACCGACGCGTTGATGATGCGACCGAAGGTGCGCAGCTGGTCCTGGGCGCCGATGCGGTAGCTGTCCATCGACACAAGCGCGATATCACGGGCTCCGTGACGAACCGCGTACTGAGATGCGATTTTGGCAATCGTGGTGGTCTTGCCCACACCCGTCGGGCCGACGAAGGCCGCAACGCCGCCGTGTTCGATCAGTGATTCCTCGGCGACGGGCAATGCGCGCGACAACTCGGCGATGGGCTGGCGCCAGGCGTGCGTGAACTTGCCGGGCGTGCGTTCGATCTCGCCGCAGACACGACGTGCGATGTCGGGCTCGATGCCCAAACGTGTGAGGTTGCGCAGCACCTGCGCGCGGACGGGGTCCTGCGTCGCCTGCTGCTGCCAGCTCAATGCGCCCACCTGGTTGGCGATAAGGTCGCGCAACGCGGCGAGTTCGCTGCGCACGCCGCCCAGTGCCTGACCATCGGGGTCCACCTCAAGCGCCGTGACATGCGTGTCGTCGATGCGGTGCGTTTCGGCGTGCGCCGTGCCCTGGTCCACCATGGCAAGCAAATCGCGGACGGGGTCCTGCGTGCTCGTCGCAGCTTCAGACACTTCTTCCTCAAGCTCGGGCTGTGCGCTGGCGACCGCCTCTGAGGCCGAGGCGGGCTGGCGCAACGCCTGCTTCACAAGCGCCTCGTCGTAATCGAGTGCGGCGATGATTTCGATGTAATCACCAACGCGCCGGTTCGACAGGATCACCGCGTCGGGACCCTGTTCGGTGCGCACGGCCTTGAGTGCCTCGCGCATGTTCGGTGCCAGAAACCGTTTGATCTTCATCTTCTACGTAGCTCCGTGCCACTTGTCGCGCGAATCCATTTCACGCCTCCCTGCCCCTACTGTCCGACGGACGCGATCATGCGGATCTGTCGGTCGTCGGGAATCTCGTTGTACGCCAGGACGTGCAGGTTGCGAATGCCTTTCATCATCTTCGCGAGCCAGGGCCTGACTGTGGGTCCCACCAGCAGCACCGCCGATTCCCCGGCTGCCTCCTGGTCGTTGGCCTTCTCGGCCAGGGATCGGTGGATACGCTCCACGAGCCCT
>JBCCBB010000192.1:0-1814 GCA_039814545.1 Pseudomonadota bacterium | reverse complement strand
CGTCTCGCCGTTCTCACCCACCATGAACATCACGAGAATGTGCTGGAGGCTGACGAAGTCGGGCGTATCGGCAACGACGTACACTTTTTCGGTGCCCCAGGACCGGTAGGGGCGAGACGGTTCGTAGTCCGACGTAAAGCCGGCCGTTTCGATAAAGTCAAAACTTGCGCGATAGCCGCCCGCCATGGCGACGATAGCGCGGCGGTCACGCTCCTGCGCAGTTAAGTCTGGCGCCTGCAACGCTGCCCAGGCGACACCTGGCGTCGTGTCCAGCGATACAGGCGTGCCTGTTGTCATGCCGCCGCGCGGCGCCATGGTGTCGCCATCGACGAACGACCAACTGAAGGTGAACTGCCGTTCGGTCGTCGGCTTGGTCGCCTCCGGCTCAGCGTCAGCGACTGCTGGCGCCTCCGGGGCTTCCGTCGTTGCGCAGGCGCTCAGGGCCAGCGTCATAACACTCAAAAACAGAATTCGAACTAGGGTCATTGGTGCGCTCCCTGCGTGCAGCTGTCGACGTCATGCCGGATGCAACGCGAATAAGAACCATTCTCATTAAAATGATACGTGCTGAAACGCAAGCGTGCACGTGACACAGCACTCGAATCCGAAGGTCAGCGTGTTAGCCTCTTCGTCACGGCATGGACGCGCCACTTACAGGAACAGCACGTCATGAGTCTCAATCGTCGCCGTCTCATCAAATGGGTCGGCGGTGCCGTTGGCGCCGCCGCTGCAACCGCCGCCGGGGGCGCAGCGTGGCTATTCGCGAAAACGCGCGAGACCGAGCACGGTTACATCTACCCCGAGTCCGCGGGACTGCTCGAGCCAACGCCCGCCTGCGAAGACAACGCGGCGACGATCGCGCAGACCCAGGGCCCCTACTACACTCCGAATACGCCGAAGCGCGCGAACTTGCGCGAGTCGGGCACAACGGGACAGGCACTTCTGATTGCAGGTAGGATTCTGACCACGGACTGCCGGCCCGTCGCGGGTGCTGTCATCGATGTATGGAGCTGCGATGCCGACGGCGTCTATGACAACGAGGGCTTCACCCTGCGCGGCCACCAGTTCACGGACAAGCAAGGTCGATACCGCATCGAGACCATCAAGCCGGCCGCGTATACGGATTTTGGTTTCAGCCGTACGCCTCACATTCACGCAAAGCTGCAAGGACCGGGCTCAGCCTTGCTCACAACGCAGCTCTACTTTCCGGGCGAAGCCGGCAACACCGACGACAGCATCTACGACGAGCGCCTGCTCATGAACCTCACTGAGCTCGAAGACGGCGGTTTGATCGGTGAGTTTGACTTCGTATTGGCTGCGGCAACGGCGCGCGCGTAGATCAACGCTGCGCCGCCAGCGTTCGGTACTCTGTCAACAGCTGTTCGTTGTCCTCAGCCCAGGCGTCGCCAGCGAGCGTCTTGGCTTCCGACATAAAGGTCACGGCCTGCGCCGCGTCCCCGGTCAGGTGCGCGTACCGCGCTTGTAGGGTCAGGTTATAGACGCTGGGTTCCTGCTCCACGAGGAATCCAAGCATTGAAGCCGCCTCATCCAGCTCGCCCACATCGAGGTAGATCGACGCCAGACGCTGGGCGAGCGGATAGCGCATGCTCTCGAAACCCGTCTGCTCGACATGTGCCAAGCCGCGTTCGAAATAGTCGCGCGCTGTTGCCGTGTCATCCTCTTTCCACGCCAAATCGCCCGCGTAGCGCATCGCTTCAATAGCCGGCTCCGGCAGATCGGCCGCCAGCGCCGTGTCGAGCACGTCGGCAACGCGTATCCCTGCGCTGTCGGTATCACCGCGTTCGATGTCGATG
>JBCCBB010000148.1:0-4079 GCA_039814545.1 Pseudomonadota bacterium | reverse complement strand
GAACAGCCCCAGGTAGGTCGCGCCATCGGGGTTCATTTCGGCAAACAGGCGCGGCTGGGTTTCCTTGAACAGCTGGTCATCGAAGAGCTGTTGGCGGCGCGTGACGCCGATTTCGATATATGAGCGCAGCGCGGCCTGCAGTGACACCTCAGCTTCAAGCTCGCGCTCGAGCAACCGCCCCGACTGGTCGTGCGTGATGTCCCAGTCACCACCCATCGAGACGCGGTTCCACCACTGACCTTCGGGGGCCCAGAAATTCCTGAAAACGCCTGCGACGGATTTCGTGAAATCGACCTGCGGCACGAAGCCCATATCGGCACGAAAACCCCTGGAGTAGTCCTGGTGCTGAACGAAGTGGAACCAGTTGCGCGTGTCGCGGCTCCATCGCGCCCGCCAGGCGGTGCCGTCGGGCGCCGCGTCATTGAGTCCGAAGTCGCTGACAACTTCGTCCGGGTATTCCGTGCTCGAACCGAGGTACTGGAACGACACCTCGTGGTAGTCGGCAAACTGGAATCGGCCGTCAATGCCGGCGACCGTGTTTTCGTAATCGTCGCCGCGACGGGCGGTAACCAGCCCGCCGATGCGCGAGTTTTGCCCCACGTCGTAGGCGTAGCGCGCGACCGCCGTCTCAGAATCGGTTTCGAGACCCGCGACGTCCGAGCCCAGGGGGCCTGGTAACAACAGATTGGTAAGTCGGTCATCGGCCACGAACGCACCAAAGGTGTGACCGTCGATCTTGCCGGTGACCTTGGCGCCGTAGTCGGGGTCCGCGACGTTGCGCGTGAACACAGCATCGATCGGCGATGAGAAAAAGTCCGCACCCTCGAGGAAAAACGGTCGCTGCTCGGGAAAGAACAGCGCAAAGCGCTGGTTGATCTGCAGCTGCGCGACGTCGGCCTCGACCTGCGAAAAGTCGGGGTTGAGGGTTGCCGTCAAGTTGATGTCGGGCGTCACGCCCCAGCGCACGTCGAGCGAGGGTTCGAACTCGACATCGCCGCTTTCGAGACTGTCGCCGACCTCGGGCAACGCGTCGTTGCGCGTTGCCACAGCCGAAGGCGCGATCACCAGGTTGCGGCCCGGCGTCACACGGCTAAAGCCCGTGAGCTTGTCGAGCTGGCAGAGGTAACAGGGCCGCTCGCGGTCCTGCGGGTTGTTGGACATGCGCACGCGGTCGCTGCGCGGACGAAAACGCAGCAGGTCAAAGCCGAAAGTCTTCTCGCCGTTTCCGGCGGGGAACTGCAGCATACGAAACGGGATCGCCATCTCGACGATGAAACCTTCGTCGGTAATCTGTCCGGCCGAATCCCAGATTGCGTCCCAGGAGTCGTCTTCGTTGCCGTTGACGTCATCAAACGTCAGGTCCATCTGGATGCCGAGCGGGTTCGCAAAGAACTCGAAGGCGCGGCGTTCATCGTTGAAGGTGTCGAGCACGATGCCCACAAAGTCATCGCTGTACGCGGCGTCGCGATCCGACAGGTAGGCGACAATGCTCTCGGGGTCGGGATCAAAGGCACGGAACGCCACGAGGAGTTTGTCGCCGTTTTCGGCGATCAGAACCTCAGTGCGCACGTCGGCGGGGGTGTTCTCGTCAGGAATCGTCTCGTAGTCAAGCGTGACGACCGTCGCGGACTGCCAGAACGCCTCGTTGAGCGCCCCGTCGACGACGATGTTGCCCTCCACAGCGGGCACCGAATAATCGGCGCGCGCAGACGCACCCGGCCAGGCCAAAAGACCTGCAACCAACAACAGCAGTACCGACTGCCGATCCCTCGACATCAAGCGTATCCCCCCTGCGGACCAACAATAAGACGGCGCTGCCGCCAAAAGGTTTAGCGGCAGCAGGCATTTTTGCGTGAATTCAGGCGCAGAAACGCCCTGCACCCCTTTGTTATGCTGATTTTATCGAGAGATTGAGGCCACCGCGATGACCACGCTCACCGCAACACTGAATGACGGCAGCACCGTCACCTACACGGACACGAAGCGCAAGCTGTGGCTGTTGTCGGTGACGTACCCGCTATTCCCGTTCCTCGGCATCGGCTTGCACGCGGCGACGGGCAACGCACTGTGGCTGCTGCTGCCCATTGCATTCTCCTACGGTGTCGCACCGATCATCGACTGGGTGCTGGGCGAGGACGACAGCAACCCGCCCGAGGCCGTGGTCCCGCAGCTCGAGGCTGACGCGTTCTACCGCATCCTCACCTACATCGCGGTGCCGCTGCATTTCATTTCGCTGATCGCGGCCGCCTGGTGGGCCGTGACCGCCGACATGCCCTGGTGGGGCTTTCTCGCGCTGGCCATAACGGCCGGCATGACGAGCGGTCTCGGCATCAACACGGGCCACGAGCTTGGCCACAAGAAGAGCAAGCTCGAACGCAACCTGGCGAAAATCGTGCTGGCGGTCCCGGCCTACGGCCATTTCTGGATCGAGCACAACGGCGGCCATCACCGCGATGTCTCGACGCCCGAAGACCCGGCCAGCGCGCGCATGGGCGAGTCGATCTACACGTTCGCACTGCGCGAGATTCCGGGCACAATGCGCCGCGCCTGGCAGCTCGAAACCGAGCGCATGGCGCGCCAGGGCAAGAGCGTCTGGCACCCAAGCAACTTCATCCTGCAGTCCATGGCCATCACGGTCGTCCTGCAGGTGGGCCTCATTGCCTGGCTGGGTTGGGCCATGCTCATCTTCCTGCCCATCCACAACGTCTTCGCCTGGTGGCAGCTGACCTCAGCCAACTACATCGAGCACTACGGCCTGCTGCGTGAGAAAGACGAGAACGGCCGCTATGAGCGTTGCAAACCGCACCACTCCTGGAACTCGAACCACATCTACTCGAACCTGCTCCTGTTCCAGCTCGAGCGCCACTCTGACCACCACGCCCACCCGGCGCGCCGCTACCAGAGCCTGCGCAATTTCGACGACCTGCCCACGCTGCCCAACGGCTACATGGGCATGTACCTGCTCGCTTACGTCCCGTGGCTCTGGTTCCGCGTCATGGACAAACGCGTCGTCGACCTGCCGCACATCCAGCGAGACGCACGCAAGATCAATTTCCAACCCGGAAAGCGCCAAGCACTCATCGAGCGGTTCCAGCTGGAGAACGGCTGACGGCGGCGCGCGAAGCGCCGTCCCGTCCTACCCCGTCATTGCGAGGGGCCGCAGGCCCCGCGGCAACCTCGTAACGAAATCGTGCTGTTCATCAGCACGACCCGCTAACCACACCCGCCTGCCCGCACCGCCGATGCGTGTTGTCGGGAACGCTCGAGTCCATCCGTGGATCGCTTGGCGAGCGGCATCCCTGCCGCTCGACATCCCGCCAACACGCATCGGCAGCGGAGGCAGGCTGCGTCAGCGAAACCCTATGAGTTCTATGCACCTGGTGAGGCAGCCATCCTGTCGGGGCGGAGAGGTTTGACGGACCGTTGGGCGACAGGACGTCGCCCAGCGAGCGATACAGGGATGTACTTGAGCGCGTCCGGCAAACCCCTTAGACCCGGCGGGATGGCGGGAGAGTTCGTCCAAGCGCGCTATTTCGTTGCGAGATCGCCGCGGCGCTACGCGCCTCGCGATGACGGGGCACCGCGTGCCGCCGTCAGACTGCCGCGCCCACTTTGTGGGCTCGCAATGACGGGTGCTTGGCGTTCCGGCTTCCACCCCGGCGGCTTCACAAGCACGCGTAGCTTGTCGGCGAAGCGCGGCTCGGCGCGCACCGCGCGCCATAGCCGCGCGAAGCCGTGGAAGAACACAACGAAGGGATTCACGGACTCGATCTGCGGCGAGACGCCGAATGCCACCTTCTCGGTTTCCTCGGCGAATGTGCCGAACAGACGGTCCCAGATGATGAAGACACCGCCGTAGTTTTTGTCGACGTACGGCGCGTAGGTGCCGTGGTGGACGCGGTGGTGCGAGGGCGTGTTCATGAGCCATTCGATCGGGGGCGGCAGCTTGCCGACGATCTCGGTGTGCAGGAAGGTCTGATAGAGCAGCACGATTGCCTCGGCAAACAGCACGAGGTACGGGTTGAAGCCAATCAGGACCAGCGGCACGTAAAAGAACACGGACCAAAAGGCGTCCATGG
>JBCCBB010000012.1:0-49673 GCA_039814545.1 Pseudomonadota bacterium | reverse complement strand
CGGAATTTCAGGGGGCTGGGCCCACCACACCATGTTCAAGAACCTGCTTGGGTATTTTTCGCACGACCTTTCCATCGACCTGGGCACGGCAAACACGCTGATTTTCGTACGCGGCGAGGGGATCGTTCTCGATGAGCCCTCCGTTGTCGCAATCCGTGAGGAGTACGGCAGTGGTGGTCGCCGAGTCGAGGCCGTCGGCCAGGACGCGAAAAACATGCTCGGCCGCACGCCGGGCAACATCACCGCCATTCGTCCACTCAAAGACGGCGTCATCGCTGACTTCACAGTGACTGAGAAGATGCTGCAGACCTTCATCAAGAAGGTGCACGGCAATCGCTTCTTTACGCCGCCCTCGCGCGTGCTCATTTGCGTGCCCTACGGCTCAACGCAGGTGGAGCGGCGCGCGATCCAGGAATCGGCCGAAGGCGCGGGCGCGAGCAAGGTGATTCTCATCGCCGAACCCATGGCAGCAGCCATCGGCGCGGGTATGCCCGTGCACGAGGCGCGTGGCTCGATGGTCCTCGACATCGGCGGCGGCACGTCGGAGGTCGCCGTCATCTCACTGAACGGCATCGTCTATGCGGCGTCCGTGCGCGTGGGTGGCGACCGCTTCGACGAAGCGATCACCAACTACGTGCGCCGCAACTACGGAATTCTCATTGGTGAGGCCACTGCCGAACGTATCAAGCACGAGATCGGTTCGGCCTACCCGGGCGCCGAAGTGCGCGAGATCTCGGTGAAGGGGCGCAACCTCTCTGAAGGCGTACCGCGCAGCTTCACCCTGAACAGCAACGAAATCCTTGAGGCACTGCAGGAGCCGCTGCAGGGCATTGTGGGCGCGGTCAAGGAAGCGCTCGAACAGACGCCACCGGAACTCGGCGCAGACGTCGCCGAACGCGGCATCGTGCTCACGGGCGGTGGCGCCATGCTGCGCGACCTCGACAAGCTGCTCATGGAAGAGACTGGTCTGCCCGTCGTCATCGCTGACGACCCGCTGACCTGTGTGGCCCGCGGCGGTGGTCGCGCGCTCGAGCTCATGGACGAGTACGGCCCCTCCGTGTTCGGGCTGAACTAGCCCCGCGGCGCAGCAAGGTAGATGCCGGCCGGCACACCAGGCGTACACAGGGTCAGCACGGGGCCGGCACTCGGCTTGCGCACGTTTCTGTGTGCAGCCGCAGCTGTGCTGCTCATGCTGGTCGACCAGCGCACGACGCTGACCGAGAAGCCGCGCGCCGTGCTCATGACCCTCGTCTACCCGATTCAGGAAGCCGTCGCGGTACCGGCGCAACTGCTCGACTGGAGCGACGACGCCACGCGGACACGGGCTGAGCTCGCGCGCGAGAACAACCGGCTCAAACGCGAGCGCCTGCTCGCCGATGCCCGCCTGCAGCAACTGAACGCCATTCGCGCGGAGAACGACCGCTTACGCGACATGCTCGACGCCAGACCTCGTGTGGGCGCCAGTGTTCGCGTCGCGCAAATCCTCGAGGTCGACACCGACCCGTTTCGCCACCGCGTCGTCATTAACAAGGGCAGCAATGACGGTGTGTTCGAGCGCCAGGCCATCATCGACGCCAACGGCGTGGTCGGCCAGGTGCTGCGCGCCGGGCCCGTGAGCGCAACGGTGCTCCTCATCAGTGACCCCGGACACGCCGTGCAGGTTGAGGTGGTGCGCAACGGCCTGCGCACGGTGGCCTTCGGTTCAGGCGACTATGACCAGCTTGAGATCCGGTTTTTGCCAAACAACGCGGATATTGAAGTCGGCGACCTACTCGTCACCACGAGCCTGAGCGGCGATTACCCGGCCGGTTATCCGGTGGCCGAGGTGGTGGCCGTCGAACAACAGCCCCGACAGGCCTTTGCGCGCGTCACGGCCAGCCCGGCTGCGGCCCTCACGCGTATGCGCGAAGTGCTGCTGCTCGCCCCGACCGCAGTACCTCAGCCGGCCGCAGCCGAAACCGAAGAGGCGACCGACGATGGCGGGACCTAGGGATCGCGCCTGGGTCGGCCCCGTGGCGCTGATCTTCGCGCTCGGGCTCTCGGCGCAGCCGCTGCCGGGCTGGCTGGCCCCCGCGCGACCTGATTGGGTCGCGCTCGTGCTCATTTATCTAGGGATTCACACCCCGCAGCGGCTCGTGCTCGTCCAGGCCGTCATGGCCGGGCTGCTGCTGGACGCGCTGCAGGGCACGCCGCTCGGCCAGCACGTTCTGGCACTCGTGGTTTGCTGCTACCTGCCGCTGAAGCTGCACCTGCGGCTCATGTTGGTGCCAATCTGGCAAACCATGCTGCTCACAGCCGTGTTTACGGCGATCTACCAGTTCGTCATGTTCTGGATCAACGGCGCCACGGGCAACGATATCGGGGCGGCCTTCTATCTCTGGCCGCTGGCCAGCAACGCGATTGTCTGGCCCCTGTTGCTGACCCTCCTGGACCGCGCGCGGCTCGGCCGACGCAGCAGCGACTGAAGCGCGCGCCCGACGGCCTTATACTGGGGCTGTCCTATTACGACCGCGACGTATGGCAAACCTCCAGGCAATCCGCGACACGGTTGCCGAACAGCGCATCTTTCTGGGCCGCCTGTTCGTAGCCGTCATCTTCGTGCTGTGCGCGAGCGGCGTCGTTGTCGCGCGGCTGACACAGCTGCAGGTGATTGAACACGAGCACTACGCGGATCTCTCGCAGGGCAACCGGATCCGGATCGAGGCGGCGCCGCCCACGCGCGGGCTGATCCTCGACCGCAACGGCAATGTGTTGGCGCAAAACCTGCCCGCCTACCAGCTCGAAATGATCCCCGAGCAGGTCGATAACATCGATGACGCCCTCGGCGCCCTCATCGAAGCCGGACTCGTCAACGGCGACTACCGAGACGAGATTCGCGACCGCATTCGCCGCAGTGCCTCGTTCAACCCCGTGACCCTGGCCGAGCGACTCGACGACGCGGCCATCGCACAATTTGCACGGCTGCGGCCCTTCTTCCGTGGCATCGACATTCGCGCGCGACTGGTGCGCGACTACCCGCACGGCGACCTCGCCGCGCATGTCATTGGCTACGTCGGCCGGCTGAGTGCGCAAGACCTCGATCGCGTCGACACGACCAATTACGCGGGCACGGCGCAGATTGGCAAGACAGGTGTCGAGCTGACCTACGAAGACTTGCTACACGGCACGGTGGGCCACAATGAGGTCGTCACCACAGCCGAAGGTCGCGCGCATTCCTACGCGCCGCGCACCGAACCGGAGCCCGGACGCAACGTCTACCTGACGCTTGACCTGGAGTTGCAACGACTCGCCGAAACCGAGCTCAGGGGCCAGCGCGGCGCGATCGTCGCGCTCGACCCGACCAACGGTGAGGTCCTGGCCATGGCCAGCGCGCCGACGTTTAATCCGAACGAGTTCGCACGCGGCATGGGCACAAACGCCTTCGCGGCACTGCAGGCTGACCTCGATCGCCCGCTGTTCAACCGCGCGATCTCCGGGCGCTACCCGCCCGGCTCCACCATCAAGCCCATCCTGGGCTACGGCGCGCTCGTTAGCGGCCGCACGACAGCCACACGTGTGACGCACTGCGAGGGCCATTTCAGCCTGCCCGGATCGACGCACCGCTACCGCGACTGGAAACCCGAGGGGCACGGCATCGTCGACTTGTCCGAGGCTATCGCGCAATCGTGTGACGTGTACTTCTATCAACTGGCCCAGGACATGGACATCGATCTGATGCACGACTTCCTTGTGCAGTTCGGACTCGGTGCCACACTGGGTGTCGAGATCCCGGGCGAGAAAGCCGGCATCGTGCCGTCGCGGGCCTGGAAGCGCGGGGCATTCCGGCGCCGGGCCGACCAGGTTTGGTTCCCCGGCGAAACCGTCATCGCCTCGATTGGCCAGGGCTACATGCTGGCCACACCGCTGCAGCTCGCGCACGCGACTGCGGCGATCGCCATGCGTGGCCAGCGCGCGGCACCGCATCTGACACTGCGCGACGAAGATCAGCTTACGGGCGCAAGCACAGCGTATGAGAAGTCACTGCTGCCCGCCGTGGGCCACGCCGACGAACACGCCTGGGTGCACGTCGTCGAGGCCATGGAAGACGTGCTGCAGTCCGTGCGCGGCTCGGCCTACGCGGCTGGGCTCGGTGCCCAGTACGGCATCGCCGGCAAGAGCGGCACCGCGCAGGTGTTTAGCGTCGCGCAGGAAGAGGAATACGACGAGCTCGAGCTCGACGAGCGGCTCAAAGACCATGCCTTGTTCGTGGCCTTCGCGCCCGTCGAGGCGCCACGCATTGCTGTGGCCGTGATCATCGAGAACGGCAGCAGCGGCTCCACCGTTGCCGCGCCCATTGCGCGTGCGATCACTGACGCCTGGCTCAATCGCTGATGTTCCGCGAGGAAGCGCAGCTGCAACGCGGCACCAACCCCACCACTACAACGTGGTTCGCGCGCGCACACATCGACCCACCGCTGCTCGCGGGCGTGTTGCTGCTCTGCGCCTTTGGTCTGTTCGTGTTGTACAGCGCCACAGGCCAGAGCTCGGCACGCACGATGGCGCAGGCGGTCCGCCTGGGCGTGGCACTGGTCGCGATGATCACGCTCGCGCAGATTCCGCCCGTGGTCTACCGACGCTGGGCATGGGCCGGCTACGCGCTGGGCCTCATACTGCTGATCGCAGTGCTTGTCGCGGGTTCTACGGGTAAAGGCGCACAGCGCTGGATCGACATCGGTTTTCGCTTCCAGCCCTCGGAGATTATGAAGATCGCCGTGCCCATGGCGGCTGCGGCTTACCTCTACACCCGCAGCCTGCCGCCCAATCTCATGTCGCTCGTGGCACTCACGGCCATCATCCTGCCGCCCGTACTGCTCATCGCGCGCCAGCCTGACTTGGGCACGGCCATCCTTATCGGCGCATCGGGCGCCATCGTCGTGTTGCTGGCGGGGCTCCGGTTGCGCGTCATCATCGCCATCGGCGCGATCATCGGCGCCGCACTACCACTGCTCTGGCAACAGTTACGGGACTACCAGCGCCAGCGCGTGTTGACGATGCTCGACCCGCAGAGTGACCCGCTGGGCGCGGGCTACAACATCATCCAGTCCAAGATTGCGATTGGTTCGGGGGGGCTGTTCGGGAAAGGTTGGACCAACGGCACGCAGGGACAGCTCGAGTACCTGCCTGAGCGCAGCACCGACTTCATTTTTGCCGTCATCGGCGAGGAATTTGGTTTGCTCGGTGTGATGACACTGATGCTGCTGTACCTGTTCGTCGTCGGTCGCGGCCTGTATATCGCAAGCCAGGCGCCCGACAGTTTCTCGCGACTGCTCGCGGGCAGCCTGACGCTCACCTTCTTTGTCTACGTCCTCGTCAATACGGCCATGGTGACGGGGCTCTTGCCCGTCGTTGGCGTGCCGCTGCCGCTCATCAGCTACGGCGGCACCTCCATGGTGACCCTGCTCGGGGCATTCGGTATTCTCATGTCCATACAGACGCACAAGCGCCTGCTGCCGCGTTGACCACGGAGGACGACGACGCGATGCACTCAACCTGCCGCCTGCTCATTGCCACCCTTGCGCTGCTCTGCGCCGCCACCGCCAGCGCTATCGACACGAGTCGTGACGACGTCAGTGCCTTTATCGACGAGATGGTCGAGCAACACGGCTTCGATCGCACCGAACTCGTTGTGCTGCTGGGCGAAGCTGAAGTGCAGGAGGGCATCCTCGAGGCCATGCGCCGCCCAGCGGAACGCACCAAGCCCTGGCACGAGTACCGCGACATCTTTATCCAACCGAAGCGCGTCAAGGCGGGCGTCGCCTTCTGGGCGGAGCATGCGGATGCCATCGAACGCATCAGCGCAGACACAGGCGTGCCGGCCGAAATTCTCGTCGGCATTATTGGCGTCGAAACCTATTACGGCCGAATCACGGGCAAACACCGCGTTCTCGATGCGCTGGTGACACTGGGTTTTGACTACCCGCCGCGCGCCAACTTCTTCAGAAAGGAACTCGGCCAATTCCTGCAGCTGGCGCGCGAAGAAGATATCGACCCGCGCAGGGCGCTGGGATCCTACGCGGGCGCCATGGGCGCACCGCAATTTATTCCCTCGAGCTACCGCGCCTATGCCGATGACGGCGACGGCGATGGCCGCAAGGACTTGTTCAACAACTGGGACGACGTGCTCGCCAGTGTCGCCGAGTACTTCCGGCGCCACCGCTGGAAGCCGGGCGCGCCCGTCGTGACGTCAGCGTCGCTTGCCGACAACGCGAGCCTCGCACTACCTGCTGAGAACAAACTGGCCGATCCGATCGACATCAGCGCGCTGCGTAAACAGGGTTTGAAATTCGATACGGCGGCACTCGCGGGTGACTCCGCACGCGTCATTGTGTTCGAGGGCGACGCGGGTCGCGAGCTGCATGTCGGCTTCCACAACTTCTACGTGATTACGCGCTACAACCGCAGCACCATGTACGCCATGGCCGTCTGGCAACTCGGCAACGAGATCGCAGCCGCCCGGCACGCCAGCGAGGTCGCCGCAACACCATGAGGCGGCTCGCGCCGCTGCTGCTTGTAGCAACGCTCGCCGGTTGCAGCACGTTTGAGGCCGGCGACGGTCCACCCCGCAGCGACCCGGGCGTCACGCCCTCGAGCCGCGCACCCGGCCCCGAACCCCGCAGCCGCTACGGTAATCCGCGCTTCTACGAAGTCGCCGGACAGCGTTACTACGTCAGCGACACGGCCAAGGACTACCGCGAACGCGGTGTCGCGAGCTGGTACGGCCGCAAATTCCATGGCCGCCGGACCTCGTCGGGCGAGGTGTACGACATGCACGCCATGACCGCAGCACACAAGTCCTTGCCGCTGCCCACCTGGGTCCGCGTTACCCACCTGGGCAATGGCCGCTCCATCGTCGTTCGAGTCAACGACCGCGGCCCGTTCGTCGACAACCGCATCATCGACCTGTCCTACGCCGCGGCGACGGCGCTCGGCATGGTTGATGCAGGAACCGCGCTGGTGGAGGTAGAAGCCCTCGAGTTTGATGCGCCTGAGCCCGCAAGCACGGCGCCAACCACGGCCAGCATCCCGGGCGAACCGCTGTTCATGCAGGTCGGCGCGTTTGCCGAGCGCGGCAACGCGGAGCGACGACTGCGGCAACTGGCGGACGCCGGTGTCGAGGACGCCTTCCTCGCGCAAGCTGAGACCGACAGTGGCGCCGTGTACCGGGTCCGTGTCGGCCCCATCGGCGACGTCGCCAGTTTCGACCGGATCAGCGGCCTGCTCGCGGGCATCGGCATCCGCGATATCCGCCTCGTCGATGCGGCGACGGCGAGCGCGCAGTAGGTCCGGAACAGCCGCGTAGCCGCGCGGTCTCACCTGTGGTGCCGAGACGATCGGCACGCCGTCCAGCGCTGTGAAATAATGCGCGCTTTTCCGCGCCCTTCGAGACCCATGACCCAATACGCCACCCGTCTGATCACGCTTCTGGCCGGCCTGAGCCTTGCGGCCGCCAGCACCTGGGCCAAACGCATGCCGACGCCGGCACCGCCGGCGCTCAACGCATCGAGCTACCTCGTCATCGATGCCGATAGTGGGGCCGCCGTGGCGGCCATGAACCCGGACCTGCAGGTCGAGCCCGCGAGCCTGACGAAGCTCATGACGGCCTATGTGGTGTTCAAGGCACTCGACGGCGGGCAGATTTCGATCACCGAACAGGTGCGTATCAGCCAGGAAGCGCACGCCGCAGGCGCTGCGGGTTCGACGATGTTCGCCAAGCAGGGCAGCCGCGTCAGCGTCGAAGACCTGCTGCAGGGCATGATTGTGGTGTCGGGTAACGACGCGAGCGTCGCGCTTGCCGAACATGTGGCGGGCACGGAGGCCGTCTTCGCCAACCTCATGAACAACTACGCCGCCGAACTCGGCATGGTGTCCACGTCGTTCCGCAATGCGACGGGACTGCCTGCGGAAAACCACTTCACGACGGCGCGCGACATGACCGCACTGGCGCGCGCGATCATCAAGGAATTTCCCGATCAGTATTACCGCTACAGCCAGCAGTCTTACAGCTGGGAAGGCGTGACACAGCGCAACCGCAACCGTTTGCTGGGCAGCGATGGCGTCGACGGCATGAAGACGGGTCGCACCGAGGCCGCGGGCTGGTGCCTTGTCTCTTCCGCCCAGCGTGGCGACATGCGCCTGGTGTCGGCCGTCATGGGCACGACCAGTGATCAGAAGCGGACCGATGCGAGTCGCGCGTTACTCAACTACGGCTTCCGCTTTTTCGAGACCCGCCGCCTTTACGCGGCCGGGTCAGCCATCGACAACGCCAAGGTCTGGAAAGGCGACGCCGACGACGTGCCGCTGGGTCTCGCGCGGGATTTGTTCGTCACGGTGCCGCGCGGCGCCTGGGATGAGCTCGCGCCGACGCTGACCGTCCGCCGCACGCTCTACGCGCCGCTTGAACAAGGCGCCGAGGTGGGTCGGGTCAGCATTGCGCTCGACGGCGAAGAACTCACGAGCGCGCCCGTGCAGTTGCTTGGCTCTGTCGAGCGGGGCGGACTCTGGAAGCGCATGACTGACGAAGTGCGGCTCTGGTTCAACTGAGGTCACGACGTGGCGCAGGCACTGGAACACGCATGGCACGAAGGGCAGATCAAACCGCTCGCTGACGTGCACATCTCGCCGCTTGACCGTGGCTACCTGTTCGGCGACGGCATCTACGAAGTACTCCCTGTCTACGACGGCCAGCCGCTTGGGCTCGACAAGCACCTGGCACGACTCGCGCGCAGCTGCGAAGAGATTCGTTTGCCGCTCGGGCGCAGCGTGGCGGACATCACCGCCGCGCTCATGGCCGTTGTCGAGGCGAATGGCGGCGGCAACCAGTCACTGTATCTGCAGCTGACGCGCGTAGGCCTCGAGGGCCGCGATCATCGCTTCCCCGACGCACCGCAAACGCATCTTTTCGCGATGTCGAATCGGTTGGCACCCGTTGATACCGACGCCTATGCCGACGGCTTGTCAGCCATCGTGCTGCCCGACCAGCGCTGGGCGCGCTGCGACATCAAGTCAACGTCACTGCTCGCCAATGTCCTCGCCAAACAGATGGCCAGCGAGGCCGGCGCGGCCGAGGCCATTCTGGAGCGCGACGGCGAGCTGATCGAGGGCGCCACAAGCGCCGTTGGCTGCGTGACTGGCGGTACGCTGGCGCTACCTGTTGAGGACGCCCGCGTCCTGCCCAGTGTGACGCGGGCGCTGACGGTTGAAGTTGCAGACCGCTGCGGCGTGCCTGTGGAAACGCGTCGCGTGAACATGGACGAGTTTCGTGCCGCCGACGAGATACTCGTGATGTCGAGCACGCGTGAGATCATGCCGATCTCGGATCTCGACGGCGTACCGGTTGGTGGCGGCAAGGCGGGACCCGTGTGGCGCACGCTGTTCGCGGGCTACCAGGCACTGAAGGCAGACGCATGAGCGACGACGGCGAAGACACCCTCCTCGAATTCCCGACGAGCTTTCCCATCAAGGTCATGGGTCGCAACGATGCGGACTTCGAGGCGCATGCCACGGCTCTCGTGCGCGCCCACACGGGCGACAAGGCGCCCCTGTCAGTCGCGTCACGCGAAAGTCGCAATGGCAGCTTCCTGTCGGTGACGATCGAGATCATGGCCGAAAGCAAAGCGCAGCTCGACGCGATCTATGAGGCGCTGACGGCGGACGACCAGGTCGTCATGGCGTTGTGAGCGAAGCCTACCGCGTCGAATCGCTGGGGCGGCAGGACTACGAGCCGCTCTGGCGACGCATGCAGGCCTACACGGACGAACGGGGGCCGGGCGCCACGGACCTGCTCTGGTTCTGCGAACACCCGCCCGTCTTCACGCTGGGCATGGCCGCCAGCCGCGAACACGTACTGGCGCCCGGTGACATTCCGCTCGTGCAAATCGACCGCGGTGGCCAGGTCACCTATCACGGCCCGGGGCAGCTCATGATTTACCCGCTCCTCGATGTCCGCCGCGCGGGTCTCGGCGTACGTGCACTGGTGAGCGCGCTGGAAGACAGCGTGATCGAGTTGTTGGCCGACGTGGGCATCGAGGCCAAGGCGCGCCGCGATGCGCCAGGGGTCTATGTCGAAGGCCGCAAGGTCGCGAGCATTGGTTTGCGTATCCGCCGCGGCTGCAGCTATCACGGTATGGCGCTCAACGTCGACATGGACCTCGAGCCCTTCGCACGGATCAATCCCTGTGGGATGCAGGGCCTGGAAGTGACAGACCTGTCGGGACTGGGGCTCGAATGGGACCTGGCCGAGACCGAGCGGCGTATCCAGCCAATTCTCGAGTCACGACTACGTCTGCGCGCCGTGGCCTGACGCCGGCATAGCGCGGCTGCCTTGACGGCGCCCCTGGAACATGAGGGACTCAGGCCAACAAGAAAAAGAAAGGGTCTGACTGTGCTGAACTGGAAGAAGATCACCGAAGCGGCCGAACACGCCGGCACACTTCCCGCCGACATGCGTGCGTCGTTTCTCGCCTCGGCCTGCAACGACTCCGAGCAACTCGCCGCTGCCAATCGCCTTGTGGCGCGCACGGCGCCCGCGGGCTTCATGCGCACCTCGCTGCCAGACGCAGACGATGTACCAGAGCCTGCGCTTGCCAGCGGCCAACAAGTGGGGCCTTGGCGCATTGATGCCCTCATCGGGCGCGGCGGCATGGGCGAGGTGTACCGCGCCGAACGCGACGACGGCCGCTACGAGCAAACCGTCGCGCTCAAGCTCATGCAGGGCGCCGCCCGCTCGGACAGCTTCGACGCAGAACGCCGCCGTCTGGCGCTCATGGAGCACCCCGGGATTGCGCGCATCGTTGACGGCGGTGAAACCGACGACCACCGACCCTACATGGCCATGGAATACGTCGACGGCGCGCCAATCGATGCCTACGTGCGCGAGACCGGACTCGATCGTCGCGATCGGCTCGCGCTATTCCGGCGCGTGTGCGAAGCCGTCCGCCATGCACACAACAAACTCATCCTGCACCGCGACCTCAAGAGCCAGAATATCCTTGTGGACAGCCGTGGACAGCCGCGGCTCATCGACTTCGGGATTGCGTCGAGTCTTGAGGACGACGCCAAGGGTGCGGGACCGCTGACCCTGGCCTGGGCCGCGCCCGAACAGCTGCGCGGCGAAGCACTCAGTGCGCAAACGGACGTTTTTGCGCTGGGCATCCTGCTGCACCTGTTGATTTCGGACATGCGACCGGAGCGAGAGCCCGACGGGGGTATGTCGATTCGCATCAATGACGACGCCGATTTGGCAGCGATCACGTGCCGAGCACTGGCAACGGAGCCCGGCGAACGCTACGGCTCGGTTGACGCATTAGCAGATGACGTGGGCAACTGGCTCGTTAAGCGTCCTGTGCTCGCACGCGAAGGCGGACGAGTGTACCGGCTCGGTAAGCTCGTCAAACGTGCACCTCTAGCCACCGCCCTCGCAGCAGCATTCGTTGTCGCGCTCACCGGCGGTCTTGCCGCCAGCCTGACATTTGCCGACGCCGCGAAACAGGAAGCCGAGCGCGCGACGGACGCGCTTAAGCGCAGGCAATACCAGTGGGAACGGACCGAGGCGACGCTCGCGGCGCAACAGGCCTACTCCGACGTCTTGCAGCGGGCCTTCGGTGGCGACGAAGACTCGGAGCGGCTCTCCAAGCTCATGATGACGCGCTGGCATGAAGTCTTCGACAATCGCGTTGAGGACCCGGACGCTGCAGCCGCAACGAGTTACGCCATCGGCCGCAACTTCTATTTTCGACGGGATCTCAAGCGCGCACTCGAGGTCTTTGATGCCTGGATGCCAAGCAGGGTAGGCAATCCGGCGCTATACGACATCGGCGAAGAAGTGTACGCGCTCATGCTGACCGACGCAGGTCGTGACACAGAAGCTGAACCCATTTTGCGCGAGCTCGTCGCGCGCTTCTCGACGGGATACCAAGAGAGCGAATCCGAGCTGTTCAATTACGCCTTCAAGTTGGCGCGCATCACCAAGGCGGAAGAAGACCTGGCGCTTGCTGAAGAACTGGTCACGAAGCTCATTGCAAACGATACGCAGCCCTTCGAACTGTTGTTCCACACGAACATGCAGGCGTTCCTCCGCAATGCTCGCGATGACCGCCAGGGCGGCTATGAGTCGTTCAAGAGAACGCTGCAGCTTTTCGACGAGAACCCGAATCTCGTGGTCTATGGCCGCGACACGGTGCGCTACAACGTGGCTTCCATGGAACTCAGTTTCACGCGTGATCTCGACCGCGCGCAGACCGTGGCGCAACAGATCATCGATGAGGATGTGCCCATGAAAGGCGAGAGCAGCGCCGAGGCGCGCGCCCGACTGGTCCTGGGACTCGTCGCCATGGAGCGCGGCGATAACGACGTCTCACTCAACGAGCTCACTCGTGCCGATACGTTATTTGAGCAGTACGAAGGAAACGGGTCGCCGTGGCACATCAAAGGGCTCGCCGTGCTCGCGGTCGCACAGGCCAATGCTGGCGATGTCGAAGCGGCTGACGCAACGCTCGCGGCGGCACGCGTGCTCGTCGATGACGTGAAGGGCTCGGCAACCCGCAAACACCAATTGCTCATGGCTCAGGTGCATGTCGACCTCATCGCGAAGCGTGTGGAGGCCGTGCCCGCGGACGCCTTTGCGGACCCCGAGTTTCTCGATGTGGCGCGCGGAGACACGATGCAACTCTATCTGTACCAACGGCTCGCAGAAGCCGACCTGGTGCCACCGCTGCCGAAGCGCGAATCGACCTAAACGTCCATGCGCGCCGCGAGCCAGGCGCGCGCGTCCTTCCAGTCGCGGCTCACGGTGCGCTCGGACAGGCCCAGCAAAGCGGCCGTCTCCGGCTCTGTGAGCCCCGCGAAGTAGCGCGCGTCCACGACGCGCAGCCAGCGCGGATTCTCATGCGCCAGTTGCTGCAGCAGGTCATCGATGACGGCGATCTGCTCAGGCGTCTCGTCGAATCCCGCGACCCGATCGGCCGTCTCTTCGAAGCTCTCACCCGCCTGTCCGCCGCCGCGTTTGTCGGCCAGTTTGCGCCGGGCGTGATCAACCACCACCTGACGCATGGCGAGGCTCGCCGTGCGCAGAAAATGCTCCTGCGACTGCCACACGGTCTTGCCGCTGAGCTTCAAGAAGCTCTCGTGCAACACATCCTCGGTCATCATCGTGTCGCTGAAGCCCGCGCGGCGACGCCGGTTTCGGGCTAGCGTCAGTAGGGACTGGTAGCCCGCCGCAGCGAGGCCACCGGCGACGCGCAACTCTTCGTCGGCGTAACCGCCGATGTCATCAGGTTCAGGCTGACTCATGGCATTGCGCGTCGGTCCATAGGCATCAGAATGCGACAGCTGCGCGCAGTGTCGCAAGGCGTTCCGGTGTACCGACGTCGTACCACGGCGACCCAGCGTCGAAGGCACCGAGCGCGCCGGCATCCGCCGCTGCGCGCAGCAGCGGCACGACCGAGAATCGGCCGTCTTCGCAGTCCGCGAAGAAGGTCGGCGCGTAGCACGCGATTCCCGAAAAGGTCTGCATGACAGCGCCCGCGTTGTGAGCGCGATTGTCAACCTGCGAAAAATCGCCGTTATCGCGGTAATTGGGGTTTGGCGTCAGACCAATGGCGGCCTCGGTGCCGTCGAGCAAGGCCACGGCTCCCCTCGCAAAACCGAAGTCGGTGTAGATGTCTGCATTGACGACCCAAAACGGCGCGTCGTCGAGCAACGGCAGCGCCCGCACGATGGCGCCGCCCGTATCGAGCGTGGGGTAGCCCTCGGGGCTGTAGAGCACCCGCAGACCGTAGCGCGCGCCATCACCCACGTGTTCGACAATCCGTTCACCGAGCCAGCCCAGGTTGATCACCACTCGTGTCACGCCCGCAGCGGCCAATGCGCGCAAATGCCGGCCGACGAGCGTCTCACCGCCCACCCCGACCAACGGCTTGGGCAGTGTGTCGGTGAGCGGGCGCAGCCGTTCCCCGCGGCCCGCGCATAGCAGCAATGCCGAGGTCATGTTGCCAAGGCCGGCAGGCAACGCGTTTCGATGAGTTCAATGAGCCAGTCGAGCTCGGGGTAGGCACCCGCCAACTGCGTGATGTAGCCCAGCGTACGCGGCACGTCCTCCAGGAAATGCCACTTGCCATCGCGGTGACCCAGGCGCGCAAAAATGCCGGCCGCCTTAAGCTGGCGCTGCACGCCGCTCAGGAAAAACCAGCGCAGGTTCTGTGCCTGCGACTGCGTTGCCGCCATCGGGGCATCGTCAAACCAACGCACGGCCCAGTCGGTGGCCTGCTCGATGGGCCACTCGACGTAGCAGTCGCGCAGCAGCGATACGAGGTCGTAGGTGAAGGCGCCGCGCACGGCGTCTTGGAAGTCGATGATCCAAAGCCCAAGATCGGCGTCGAGCATGAGGTTGCGCGAATGGTAGTCGCGGTGCACCGCCGTCTGCGGCTGTTGCAGCGCGTTCGCCACGAGTCGGTCCGTGAGCGCCGACCATTCGCGTCGGTCGTCATCGTCCCACTCAAGCCCCAGGTGCTTTTCGCAAAGCCAGTCGCTAAACAACGCCATCTCGCGCCGCAAGAGTGCCTCGTCGTAAGGCGGCAACGTGTCGGCGAAATCCGCACCCCGCGACTGCAACTGGTGCAGCCAGTCACCGGCCTGCGCGTAAAGCGCATCGGCGAGTTCGGGTGCTGCTTCAAGCTGCGGCAAGAGTGCCTGGGTGCCGAGATCCGAGAGCAGCAGAAAACCCTGCTCAACATCATCTTCGAGCACATCAGGCACGGGCAGACCCACCGACGCAAAACCCTGCGCCACGTGCAGGAACGGACGACAGTCTTCCTGCGGCGGCGGCGCATCCATCACGATGAGCGAGTCATGTGCCGGGTACGGCCAGCCTGCGCCACCGGGCGTCAGGCGCAGGTAGCGCCGGAAACTCGCATCCTCGGAAGCCGCTTTGAGCGTCGCCTCGGCCAGACCCAGCGACGACAGCCATTCGGCCATCGCCTGCTCACGTGGCGCACCGTCGCCAACGGTCGCAGCATCGTCACCCGATTGTCTGGCCACAAGCACCTCAGGGTTGGCTCCAACAGGCGCGGATACTACCGTGCGGCAGCCGCCCGAGCACGGCAAGACCCTGTGCGGACAATGCATTACACTGCCGCGGATCGCTCCTGACCGGCTATTCCGTCATCACCGATTCGCCTCACATTCGCTCCCTAGGCCTAAGCGGAATCTCAAGCCTGCTCTTTTGCCTGGGCCTGGTTGCAGCGAACGCCTACACAGAAGAGCCGCCACCCTTGTGCGGCGTGAATCAGTTCCCGGTCGACGCGCCCCAGGAAACGGGGCTGGCCGAGGGTCAGGTGTCCTTCGAGAGCGGCTCGGGCCGTTACACGCTGGGCGGCGATGCGGTGCTCTCAAACGGCGTTGCCGTGCAGCAGGGTGAATTCCGTTTCGACGCCGATAGCGGCAAATTCGACCGCGATGAGTCCAGTTTGGCGCTATTTGGCAACATTCGCTATTCCGGCGGTGGGGCGAATATTGTCGGCCAGGAAGCCCTGCTTAGCTACCTTTACGGCCGCGTCGAGTTCCGCGATGCCGTGTTCCAGCTCGGCTACGGTGCTTCTCGCGGTGCGGCCAGCCTGCTGCGAATCGACCAGTCAGGAAATATCAGGCTGCGCGGCGTGAACTACACCTCGTGTCCGCCGGACAAGGACGACTGGATCGTCAGAGCCGACCGCATCACGCTAAATACCGCCGACGGCGTTGGTGAAGCGCGCAATCTGTCGCTGCGCTTCAAAGACGTGCCAATCCTGTATACGCCCTACCTGTCGTTCCCGATTTCCGCACAGCGCAAGACAGGCTTCCTGCTGCCCAACGTCGGTCAATCTGGCCTGAACGGACTCGACATCAGCCTGCCCTGGTACTGGAATATCGCGCCCAACTACGACGCCACGTTTACACCCAGACTGTTGTCGCGTCGCGGCGTGCAACTGACGGCCAGCGCGCGTTACCTGACCGAGTTTTCGAGCGGCAACGTCGAGGTCGCCCATTTGCCGGGCGATGACCTCACGCGGCTGAACCGCACGCTCTTTCGTTGGAACAACACGACGGACTTCGGCGACCGCTGGCGCGCGTTCGCGGACATCACGGATGTCTCGGACGACCAGTACCTCGAGGACTTGGGCGGCAGCCTGTCGAGTGCCAGTGCCACGCACCTCGACCGCACCGTGGGCGTGGCCTACCGGGGGCGCCAGTGGCGCGCCGATGCCCGCGCGACGCTCTATCAGACCATTGACGACCAGATCTTGGCCGAGGACGAGCCCTACCGCCTTTTGCCCGCAATTCGCGTGCAGGGGCTCTGGGACGACATCGGCAGCGGCTTTGGCGTCGGGCTCGACGCCGAGGTGACCCACTTCGAGCGTCAGCTGGGCGTCACGGGCGAGCGCTTCCATGTCGCGCCGAGCCTGTCCTGGGAGGTCGATGGCGGCGGCTACTACGTGCGCCCTGAGCTGCAGTGGCTCTACACGCACTACCGCCTCAAGCCCGAGGCAGATCCCATCGATGAGACACAGACACGGAGTTTGCCCATCGCCACGCTGGACGCCGGGCTGCGTTTCGAACGCGAACTCCAGGGCGGCACGCTGCGCCAAACGCTCGAGCCGCACATCTATTACGTCCACGTTCCGTTCCGCGATCAGAGCGACATTCCCGTCTTCGACACGATCCTGCCCGTCGCGAGCCTCGAGCAGCTCTACCGCGCAAACCGCTACATCGGCCTCGACCGCATCGGCGACACAGACCAGCTCACCTTTGGCGTCTCGACGCGGCTGGCGACGTCGGACACAGGGCGCACGGTGCTGCGCGCGACGCTGGGCCAGACCCGCTATCTCTCGACGCAGAGCGTGATCCTGCCGGGCGAGATCACGCAGAGCGGCAACTCCTCGGACTACATCGCCGAACTCTCGCTCAATTTTTGGGGCGACTGGAACGTGGACCTGACTCAGCAGTGGAACACAGAACGCGACGAATCGACCCAGTCCGAATTCCGACTGCAGTACAACCCTGGTGACGGGCGCGTGGTCAATGTGGCCTATCGCTTCCGTCGCGATGCCGTTGACCAGGGCGATATCTCCTGGTCCTGGCCCATTGCGTCGCAGTGGAACGTCGTAGGGCGCTATAATTACTCGTTCCTGGAGCGCGCCTCGCTCGAACGCTTCGTCGGCGTGGAGTACGAGAGCTGCTGCTGGGGCCTGCGCATCGTGTCACGTCGCTACATCAGTCGCCGTGACGGCACGGCCGATACGTCGGTCGCGATCCAGCTGGAACTCAAGGGCCTGACCAGTGTCGGAGACCCGGCAGACAAGCTGCTCGAACGTGGCATCCTGGGCTACACGACACGACGCTGACCGACTGACCTACATACCGCTACACGTTATGCACCGATCTCAACTGTTCTTGACTGTCTTCATTTTCTTGGGCCTCGCTGCCGCCGATCGCGCGAGCGCTCAATCCGCTGACTCGAGCATCCTGCTCGACAAGGTCGTCGCGGTGGTCAACGAGGGCGTCGTGTTGCAAAGCGAACTCGACGCGCAGTTCGCAGCCATCTCCGAACGCCTGCAGGAATCGGGACAGCCGCCGCCGCCGACGGACGTGTTGCGCGACCAGGTGCTCGAACGCCTCATCGTCAACCGGCTGCAGTTGCAGCGCGCCGAACGCATGGGCATCCGCGTCTCGGATGCCATGCTCAACAACGCGCTCTCTGAAGTGGCAGCGCGCAACGACATCCCGTTCGAGCAGCTACCCCAAGTGATGGCGTCGCAGGGCTTGTCCTACTCGCTTTACCGCGAAGACATGCGCGAGCAGATGGTCATGGACCAGCTGCGCCAGGTTGAAGTTTTTCGACGCATCAGCGTGACGGAGCGCGAGATCAAGCAATGCCTTGCGCGCGGTGAGGAGAGCTTCGGCGCCAACGCCGAATTCAACTTGTCCTATATCCTCGTCGGTGTGCCCGCCGCGGCGACCGCTGCACAGTTCACCGAAGCCGAGGCCGAGGCGAACGCGCTCTACGAGCGCTTGCAGGAAGGCGCCGATTTCGCGGCACTGGCCGTGGCCAACTCCGACAGCGAGAATGGCCTGGACGGCGGCGGCATTGGCTGGCGCCGCGGCGACCAGATCCCGACGCTATTTGTCGATGCGGTACGCAGTATGAAAGACGGCGACGTGAACGAGCCGCTCCGTTCTAGTTCCGGCTTCTATCTCGTCCGCCTGAATGAGACGCGCGGCGTCACAGGCCGCAGCGAAATCCAGCAGACACGCGTGCGCCACATTCTCATCCAGCCCAACGAAATCCTCGATGACGCTGCCGCGCAGCAAAAGCTCGAAGACATTCGAGACAGCATCCTCGCGGGCCAAGATTTTGGCGACCTCGCCAAACTCAACTCCGACGATCCAGGCTCGGGCAACCAGGGCGGCGACCTCGGCTGGACCACCTCAGACATATTCGTGCCCGAGTTCACGGAGGTCGTTGAGTCTCTGGAACTCAACCAACTCTCAGACGTCTTCCGCTCGCGGTTTGGCTGGCACGTACTCGAGGTCCTGGGCCGTCGCGTCTATGACAACACCGATGAGGTCAAGCGCAACGAATGCGCGATGAGCTTGCGCAACGCGCGCGTTGGTGAGGAAACCGAGCTCTGGCTGCGCCGCCTGCGCGACGAAGCCTTTGTCGAGAAGCGCATCTGAGATGACGCTCGCGATCACCTGCGGGGAACCCGCGGGAATCGGCCCCGAGCTTTGCGTGCGACTGGCGGGCATGGAACTGCCCGCGCCGGTCGTGGCCATCGGTGATGCCACCTTGCTTGCCGAGCGGGCCAGTCGCATCGGCTGCCCGGTGTCACTCACCCCTTTTGGCGACGCGCTCACCCAGCATGCGCCAGGCACGCTGCCCGTTATTGATCTGCCCTTTCCTGCCCGGGACTGTGTTGGCACCCCCGACACCCGCAATGCGGCCACGCTCATCGAGGGGCTCAACCTCGCTGTAGAAGGCTGCCGCAGCGCTCGCTTCGCGGGCATGGTCACCGCACCGCTTCACAAACAGGTCATCAATGACGCAGGCATCGCCTTCAGCGGCCACACGGAATTCCTGGCGGAGCGCTGCGGCAGTACGACGCCCGTAATGCTGCTCGCGGGCGAAACGCTGCGCGTGGCACTGGCAACGACGCATTTGCCATTGCGCGAGGTCGTCGACCACATCACAACCGAACGGCTAACAGCCGTGCTCGATGTGCTCTGGCAGGGCCTGCACACGCGGTACGGCATCAACGCCCCGCATATCGCAGTGTGCGGACTCAACCCGCACGCGGGCGAAGGCGGCCACCTGGGTCACGAGGACGCTGACGCCATTGCGCCGGCTGTCGTAGCGCAGCAAGCACGCGGTCGGAATGTCACCGGCCCCCACCCGGCAGACACCGTGTTCAATCACGCGGGCCGCGACGCCGACGCCGTGCTGGCCATGTTCCACGACCAGGGCTTGCCCGTAGTCAAGTACGCAGACTTCAGCACCATCGTGAACGTCACATTGGGCCTCGACATCGTGCGCACCTCCGTCGACCACGGCACGGCACTCGACATCGCGGGCACGGGCCAGGCCGACCCGGCGAGCCTGCTGGCTGCCGTGACGCTCGCAGCGCGACTGACAGCAACCCAATGATTGTGCGCCCTCCGCGGCGCACCGGCCTACGTCCCCTGACCACGCCCTGAGCATCCGGCACCACGCCGATCGTGTCGGATCGCTAATGATGTAGACACTGTCTACTTTCTTGAGTAAGCTAGTTGACACTGTCTACCGCGCAGCACAGGGAGCACATGTCATGGGCAACACTGAATCCGGTTTTGGCAATCGCTATGGCCCCTGGGCCCTCGTCACCGGCGCTTCGGACGGCATAGGTCGGGCCGCTGCTGAGCTGCTTGCAGCGCGCGGCATGAACCTCGTCCTGGTCGCGCGTCGCGAAAAGCGGCTCCGCGAACTCGCCGATCGCCTTTCCCACGTGTTCGACGTCGAATGCCGCACCCTGCCCATTGATCTGGCAGAGCCCGGCGCGACGGGACGACTCATCGCCGAACTCGAGGGGCTCGATATCGGGCTGCTCGTTGCCGCGGCCGGCTTTGGTACTTCTGGCCCCTTCAGCGAAGGCGCACTGCTCTCGGAAAAACAGATGCTCGCCGTCAACTGCGGTGCGGTTCTTGAGCTCACGCATCGTTTGTCGCAGGGCTTTGTAGCGCGCGGGTCGGGCGGAATCGTGCTCCTGAGTTCTGTCGTAGCGTTTCAGGGGGTCGCGGGCTCGGCGCACTATGCCGCCACTAAGGCCTGGGTGCAGACCTTGGGCGAGGGATTGCATGCCGAGTTGTCGAATCAGGGTGTGGATGTTATCTGCGCAGCGCCGGGCCCTGTCGACACGGGCTTTGCAACCCGGGCCAACATGGTCATGACGAATGCGGCGTCACCGCATGTCGTCGCGAGAGAGACCCTAGCGGCCCTTGGCAGAAAGCGGACCGTGCGGCCCGGGCGGCTCGCGAAACTGCTCGGGCTCGCGCTGACGGTTCCTCGTTGGGCGCGCATCCTCATCATGAAACAAGTCATGGCAGGGATGACAAAGCACCAACGACCGCCAGCAACCACGGAGCAGCAATCGTGAACCGCTTGTCATTGCGCGCATGGTGCGCGGCCTTAGCGACGCTGACCCTCGGCTCGTCCGCATGCACGATATCGACGCCCTACCGGAGCGCAGCGCCGTCCGACGAACGCGGGGATACGGTATTCGTCAGCGTTACCCATGCTGTCGTGAAGGAGCACCGAGCGTCACGACGTCTGTTCTTCGACTACGTCGCAATCGTCGAAGAGAGCCTGCCTACCAGTCCCGGCTACGTCGGGTTCTCCAAGCGCATGGTGCTCTTCGGCAACGACGCCTGGACGATGACTGTGTGGCAGGACGAGGCCAGTCTGGAGCGCTTCGTTCGCAGTGAAGCGCATCAAAACGCCATCCGCAATGCCTTCGTCGCGCTGGAATCCGCCCGATTCGCACGCGTCGAGATAGCAGCAGACGACGCACCGCTCTCGTGGGAACAAGCACTCGCCGCGCTCGAGTCTGAGGCACGAACATATTGACGCTACGGATCGGCGCTCTATAAGTTGGCGCGATGAGTGAGAAGACCGGGCGCTCCCAGAGCCGTAACCTGAGGGAAGACTGCGTCGCCGAGGGCCTGCGCATCGTCAGCGAGAAGGGCGTAGAGGCGCTGAGTCTCAGAGAGGTCGCGCGTCGTCTTGGCGTATCGCACCAGGCACCCTACAAGCACTTCGCGAGTCGGGATCACATCCTTGCGGAGATGGTGCGTCAGTCGTATGCGTCGTTTGCGCAGTTCCTGGAGCAACGACCCATCACGAACAATGCACCCGATGACCTCGGCGCCATGGGCAAGGCCTACCTGGAGTACGCGTTTGCGCACCCGCTGCAATACCGATTGATGTTCGGCACACCACTACCGCCGCCAGAGAATCATCCCGCGATGATGGAGGAAGCGCGGCATGCATTTGGCCTGCTCCAGAAGGGCATCGCTGATGTGCACGCTATGCGAGCAGACCCCCAGGCCGAAGCACGTACCGACTTCGACGCGTTCTTCGTGTGGTCTGCGTTGCACGGCCTGGCAGCCATCATGCAATCCTCCGTGCTCAACACGCTGGACCTGGCCCCGGGATCCGTCGATCGCATGCCAGAGGAAACACTCAATCGCATTGGCTGGATGCTGGGACTCGACGACCCCAGCGAGTGCGCGTCTTGAACCACCGCCCACGCAAACGCTTCGGCCAGCATTTCCTTGTCGACGCCGCGACGATCGACCACATCATTGGCGCCATCGCGCCCGCGGCCGATGAGCATGTCGTGGAGATCGGCCCCGGCCAGGGCGCGCTGACGGGCGCGCTGTCGCGTCGCGCGGGCCAGCTGACGCTCGTGGAACTCGATCGCGACCTGGTCGCGCGGCTCGAGCGCGAATACGTCGATACCGCCCACGTGCAGGTCATCGGCCAGGACGCACTCGAGGTCGACTATGCGAGCCTGGGCGCACCGCTACGCCTCGTGGGCAACCTGCCTTACAACATCTCGACACCGCTGCTGTTCCACCTCGCGCGCTTCGTGGACGCGATCGAGGACATGCACTTTATGCTGCAAAAGGAAGTCGTGGACCGCATCACGGCCACCCCCGGCGGCAAAGCCTGGGGACGGCTCGGCGTGATGCTGGCGCTGGCTTTCGACAGCGAGTTTCTGTTTGAGGTGGGGCCGGAGTGCTTTGACCCGCCGCCGCGTGTCGACTCGGCCATCGTGCGGCTGTCACCGCGCGAGACCCCGCCCAATATCGCCGATGCCGATCTGCTCGAGGACGTCGTGCGCCGCGCATTTTCGAAGCGGCGCAAGACGCTGCGCAATGCGTTGCGCGAAGTCGCCGACACGGCCCACTTCGAGGCCGCAGAGATCGACCCCACCCAGCGCGCCGAGACCGTGAGCGCGGATCGGTTCGCCGCCCTGGCCAACGCGATCGCCGCGCACTGACTGACCGCGGGCGAACCCGGCGTCATGCGCATTGCGCCGCGGGGGGCGCTTTGTTTATATGTCGGCATGATCGACGAACCCATCAACATCGACGTGTCAACGCGCTTCCTCGACGACCAGAGTGAGCCAGACGACGGTCGCTACGTGTTTGCCTACACGATTCGCATCACGAATGTGGGTGACCAGCCCGCGCAACTGCGTCGGCGCCACTGGGTCATTACGGACTCGAACGGCAAGGTCCAGGAAGTGCGGGGCGATGGCGTCGTTGGCGAGCAGCCGCATCTGCCGCCCGGCGAGTCGTTTGAGTACACCTCGGGCGCCATCATCGAGACGCCCGTCGGCACGATGCAGGGCGAGTATGAAATGCAGGGCGATGACGGCCAGCCCTTTGACGCGCCCATCGCGCCGTTCACGCTGGCCATTCCCGGCATCCTTCAGTAACGCCCGAGCCCCGCGACCTTGGCCATCTACGCCATTGGCGATCTCCAGGGTTGCTATGACCCGTTCCGACGCTTGCTCGACGCCATCGAGTTCGACCCGGCGCGCGACACACTCTGGCTGACGGGCGATCTCGTGAACCGCGGGCCCAACTCGCTGGCCGTGCTACGTCTCGTGAAACAACTCGGGGACGCCGTCGTGACGGTGCTCGGCAATCACGACCTACATCTGCTGGCACTGTCCGAACGACCCAAACGCTCGGCGCTGCGCAAACGCTATTCCATCAGCTACATTCTCGACGCCGACGACGGACCCGAACTCATCGACTGGCTGCGCCACCAGCCATTGCTGCACCACGACACCGCGCTCAACAAAGTGCTCGTGCACGCGGGCATCTTGCCGCGCTGGTCGATCGACAAGGCGCGCCGACGCGCCGCAGAAGTCGAAGCCGAGTTGCGCGGTGACGGTTTTCACGAGCTCATGTTGCACCTCTACGGCAACAAGCCCGTGCTCTGGCGAAAGTCGCTTGAAGGCATCCCGCGACACCGCTTCATCGTTAACGTGTTTACGCGCATGCGCATGCTGACCTCGCGCGGTGGACTCGACCTCAAGACCAAGGGCACACCAGGCAGCGGCGGCAAGTTTCGCCACCCCTGGTTCGAGCTGCCGCACAAACGTGGCGACACGGAGGTCATCTTCGGTCACTGGTCAGCGCTCGGCTATCTGCGCAATCACGGTGTGGCCGGGCTTGATACCGGCTGCGTCTGGGGGCGCGCGCTCACTGCGCTTCGGCTCGACGTGCCCGACGCAACGCCTGTGCAGGTGCCCTGCGACGCCCCGGCGAGCTGATCACAGCCTGGACAGCGCCGCGGGGTAGCAACCGGGGTGCCGCCAAAACCGATAAACTTGGCCCATGAGCCACGAACCCACAGCACCTGTCGAGGCGACCGCGGACAACGCCAGCATGCCGCCCTTGCTGCCGTTCAACCTGCACGGCTGGATCGAGCGTAACCGGCACCTGCTGCAGCCGCCGGTCTGCAACCAGCAGGTCTTCGAGGATGGCGAGTTCATCATCATGATCGTCGGCGGGCCCAATTCGCGGGACGACTATCACTACGACGAGGGCGAGGAGTTCTTCTACCAACTCGAAGGCGACATGCTGTTGCGCACGATCCAGGACGGTCGCCGCATCGACATCACGATCGCCGAGGGCGACATCCTGCTGTTGCCCCCGCGCGTACCGCACTCACCGCAGCGCTTTGCCAATACGGTAGGCCTGGTCGTCGAGCGCAAGCGCCGCGAGGGCGAGCTCGACGGCTTCCACTGGTACTGCGACGCCTGCGATCATCTGCTGTACGAGGAGTACCTGCACGTCACCGATATCGTGGCGCAGCTACCGCCCGTCTTCGACCGCTTCTACGATAGTGAGGCGAACCGCACCTGCGACAACTGCGGCGCCGTGAAACCACCCCGCGATGGCGACTGACCCCGTGCACGGCGAGGGCCGCTCAATCGCGCGCCGGCTAGAGTTCAACGGCGCCCAGTCCAATTACTTTGGCGTCACGCCCGCGCGCGGAACGCCGCTGACGGCGGGCGCATTCGTTGGCGATGTCGCCGATGGCGGCAGCTGCAACGCGCAGGTACTGCAGCTAGCGCCGCACTGCCATGGCACCCACACCGAAGGCATCGGGCACGTCACGGCCGCACACCATGATGTCCTGGACGTGATCCCAAGTCGCCGCCTGAGCGCACTGCTGATCACGCTGCCTGAGCGCCGCGCCGCCGATACGACCGACGCGTTACCGCCCGTCACGCGCCCCGAAGACCGCGTCCTCGTCGCCTCGGATCTCGCGGCCGCCTGGCCAACCGAGACCACAGCCGACGCCCTGGTTATCCGGACGCTGCCCAACCCCACGGACAAGGCGCATGCCCGCTACACGGACAGTGACGACTACGCCTACCTGACGATGAGCGCCATGGTCCACATTGTCTCGCACGGGGTGATGCACTTGCTCATCGACACGCCATCGCTGGACCGCCTCGATGACGGTGGCCACCTGGCCGTGCACCGGCTCTACTGGGGCCTGCCGCCGGGCAGTACGGACCGCAGCGAGGCCACGCGCGGGGACGCCACGGTCACAGAAATGATCTATGTGCCCGACGACATCGAAGACGGTCATTACGAGCTGGCACTGCAACCGGCGCCCTTCACGGGCGACGCAACGCCCAGCAACCCAACGCTGTACTCACGCGAGGCGCAATGACGACGATGGAACACGATTCGCTAGCCCAGGCCCGGGCGCTGGATGCCACCGATCCACTGGCCCCATTCCGTGACCGGTTCGCATGGCCGCGTGGTCGCGACGGCGAGCGCAAGGTGTACCTCTGCGGAAACTCCCTGGGCTTGCAGCCCCTGGCTGCTGGCGAGCGCGTCAATGACGTGCTCCGCGACTGGGCGACGATGGGTGTCGAAGGGCACTTCCGCGCCGAGCGCCCCTGGGTGCCCTACCACGAGGCCGCGGCACCGTTGCTCGCCGAGCTGATTGGCTGCGCCGACGACGAAGTCGTTGCCATGAACACGCTGACGATCAACCTCAATCTGCTCATGCTGAGCTTCTATCGGCCCACCGACACACGCTGGAAAATTCTCATCGAGGCCGACGCGTTTCCCTCGGACCGCTACGCGGTGCAGTCGCAGCTCGACTGGCACGGCCGCGACGTTGCGTCCGGCATTGTCGAGTGGGCGCGCGGCGACGGCGGCTATGACGTCGACACATTGCGCGCGCTGCTCGACGCCAACCCGGAGGTCGCGCTGATCCTGCTGCCCGGGGTGCAATACCTCACGGGTGATGTGCTCGACATGCCTGCCATTAGCGCACTGGCCCGGGAACGCGAGATTACGATCGGCCTCGATCTCGCCCACGCGATCGGTAACGTGCCCATGAGCATCAGCGACTGGGGCATCGACTTCGCCGTGTTCTGCACCTACAAGTACTTGAATGCCGGCCCGGGCGCCGTTGCCGGTGCCTATGTCGCGCGTCGCCACCACAGGAGCGACCTGCCTCGGCTGCACGGCTGGTGGGGTAACGACGCGGCCACGCGGTTCGAAATGCGCAACGACTTCGACCCGGCGCCCGGCGTCGATGCCTGGCAGCAAAGCAATCCGCCCGTTCTGGGTCTCGCGCCCGTCGTCGTCGGGCTCGAGCTGTTCCACGAGGCCGGTATCGCGCGCCTGCGTGAGAAATCAATCGCACTGACGGGCTACCTCGAGCAACGACTCGCGGCACGCTGCGGAGACCGCGTGCATGTCGTGACGCCCGCGGCGCCCGAGCGGCGCGGCTGCCAGTTGTCGCTGGCTGTGAATGGCAGTACCCGGAGCGGGCGCAGTGTGTTCGAACATCTCGACACCCATGACGTCGTCTGCGATTGGCGCGAGCCCAACGTCATTCGTGTCGCACCGGCGCCGCTCTACAACAGCTTCGAAGACTGCTGGCACTTTGTGGAGCGACTGCACGAGGCCCTGGAGGCATCATGATTCGCGGGGGCCGCATCACGATTCTCGGTGCGGGCCTCACGGGCGCCTTGCTCGCCGTATTGCTGGCGCGCCGCGGCATCGACGTCACGGTCATTGAGCGCCAGACGGATCCGCGCAAATGCAAGGTCACAGCCGGGCGCTCCATCAACCTTGCCATGGCCGCGCGCGGGATGCTCGGCCTCGCCCGCGCAGGACTCGAGCACGCCATCGACGACCTGCTCTGCCCCATGCCCGGGCGCATGCTTCACCCATTGGACGGGGCGCTCGAGTTCCAGCGCTACAGCGGCAACGACGACGACATCAATTACTCGGTGAGCCGTGCGGGCCTCAACAACCGACTCATCGATGCCGCCGAACGCGCTGGCGCCACGATCCATTTCGGCGCGCGTTGTGAGCGCTTCGACCCCGCAACGGGGACGCTGCACCTGCACAACCCCGACGGCGGTGAAGACTCCTACGTGGCTGAACGTCTCATCGCCGCCGACGGAGCAGGCTCACCCACGCGACGCGCACTGGCCGAGCTGCCGGGTTTCGAGGCCAGCGAGCAGCTGCTTGGTCACCGTTACCAGGAAATCGACATTCCCGCGGCCGCTGGCGGTGGCTACGCCATGGACGCAGAAGCGCTGCACATCTGGCCGCGTGGCGGCTACATGCTGATCGCCTTACCCAACCCGGGCGGCGATTTCACGGCCACGCTGTTCATGGCCGAAGACGATGCTGCCGGGACACCCTCGTTTTCGCTGTGGCAGACCCCGGGCGCGGCCGAGGCTTTTGTGGCCGAGCAATTTCCCGATGTGCCGCCGCTCGTGCCCGACCTGGCCAACCAGCTTGGCGCCCACCCATTAGGCATTCTGGGCAATGTGCGCTGTGAACCCTGGCATGTTGAGGACCGCGTGCTGCTGATCGGCGATGCCGCACACGCGATCGTGCCGTTCCACGGCCAGGGCATGAACGCGGCCTTTGAAGACTGCGTTGTGCTCGACAGCCTGCTCGATGCGCACGACGACTGGGGCAGCGTTTTCCGGGAGTTCTCAGCCCTGCGGCTCACGGATGCCGACGCCATCGCGACGATGGCCATGGAAAACTATGTCGAAATGCGCGACACGGTGCGTGACCCCCGTTTCCACCTCAAGAAAGCACTCGCATTTGCACTGGAGCAGCGCGCACCGGAACACTTCGTGCCGCGCTACTCGATGGTCATGTTCCACGCCGACATCGGCTATGCGACGGCGCTGGAACGCGGTCGCGTGCAGGCCGCGCTGCTCGAGCGCTGGACGCAGACGGCCGATACGCTGGACGATATCGACCTGGAACGCTGCCTCGCCGAGCTCGGCGAGGCGCTGGCACCGATTCCGCGCGCCTCCGTGTAACCTTTTTGGGGCGGCACCACTATAAGTGGATATGTGCGCTCACTTCGGGCGCCGCACCACCGAGGAATCGGACCATGATCAGACACTTAGTTGCACTCACGCTTGGGCTGTTTGCACTGCCCGCCATGGCGGGCATCGAAGACGCGAACCTGCCGCCCGATACGGCCTGGTATTTCCATGTCGACTTCGAAGCCATGCGCGACACGAGCGTAGGCCAGAAACTCTACGGCTGGCTCGACAGCGAGGTCTTCGACGACGTCCGTGAAGAGACCGGTTTTAACCCGAACCAAGAGCTCGACAGCATCTCGGCCTTCAGCGATACCGCAGGCGTGGCCACGATGATCGTGCAGGGTGACGTCAGCCAGGACACGCGCGACAAGATTCTCGCCGCGCTGCAGGCGGGCGGCGACCTGTCGACGGGTAAAGCCAGCGGCTTCGAATACTACGAGGTGCAGAACGTAGATCTCGACGACGCCGAGATAGGCATCCAGAGCGACACGCTATTCATGAGCTTTGATCGTCGCAGCGCCATCGTCGTCTCGAGCACGCTCGACGGCATGGAGCGCGGTCTTGAAGCGCGGCCCCGCAAATCGAACGGCAAGGCGCTACTCGTGCTCGCCGCTGACAAGAGCCTGATGCAGGCAGGCGTCGACACCATGGCCCTGGGCGACGGTGCCGCATCCTGGAACTCCGGTCTGCTGCGCGAAGCGCGCCAGGTCGCGTTCGTGCTCGCTGACACCAATGGCGACGCCGATATCCAGATACGTGTGACGGCCGACGATCCGCGCACCACAAATTCGCTGGCCGCCGTCGTGCGGGGCCTCATCGGCCTGCAGGCGCTGTCCGGTGACGTCGACCCCAACGTATCGACGCTGTTGTCGTCACTCGACATCAGCGCGGACAGCGCGGGACTGACACTGGCGCTGCGGGTGTCGCCCGACGTACTCACGGACATCATCAACGACTGATTGCCGCATGCACGACCTTGCAGAGCAGGACCTCGTCGAGCGCGCCGCCAATGGCTGTCATCAGTCGTTTGCCAACCTCGTCGAACACTATCGGGACCGCCTGTTCCGGTTCCTCGCCCTGCGCTGTGCCAACCGGGAGGACGCAGAAGATGCCGTACAGGAAGCCTTCGTTGCCGCCTGGCGCTACCTGCCCAGCTACGACGCACGCTGGCGGTTCAGCACCTGGCTCTACCGCATCGGCCTGCGCAACCTCCCCAAAGCACGGCCGGCGTCTGAACCGCTGGGCGACCACGAGGCCCCGGGCACGGACGCCCTGGGTGCGGCAGAGATCGACAACCTGTGGCGGCTGGCGCGAGAACACCTCTCGCCGGACGCCTGCGCAGCACTCTGGCTGCGCTATGGAGAAGACATGAGTATTCGTGACACAGCCAAGACGCTGTCGCGCAGCGTGCCCTGGGTCAAAGTGTCTTTACTGCGCAGCCGCCGCCAACTTGCGGCCGTTGCCGACGGAGCGTGATCATGAACGACAAAATCGAACGCAAACTGGCCCGCGACGCCCATGCGTTGCAGACGCTGACCGTTTCCGAAGACGCCCAGGACGCGCTCGAGGCGCGACTGGCCATGACACGGCAGGCCGCCGCCGAGGCGCCCGAGCCGCCGCGACCGCTGTGGCAGCCCGCCGCACTCGCAGCGACCGTGTTTCTGAGCGTGATTATTGGGCTCATCATTACCAGCGGATCGCCCGACAGTGATGGCGAAACCACGATCGCCGAGACGACGGTGCCTGTGCGCGATACCGACGCCTCTCCGGCCACGCAGCGCTTCGAGAAACTGCCTATTCAGACGGTGTCTGAGGCGGTGTCACAGGCTACGCCGCTCGAAAACGAATGGGTGGCCTTGCGCGATGATCTCGAGCGCGCGAAGGAGAAGATCGAGGCTGATCTGCCCGTACGGTTCTAGCCTATTGGGGCTTAGCAGTCTGAAGGACCGAGGTCGCGCCCGCCGATGCGGCGCCACTCAGTGAACGTGCAGTCGGGCTGGTCCGACTCGCCCGCCAGCGGTTGCGAGCAGGTCAGCTCCCACTCGCGCAGATCCAGATCTGCGAAGTGGGCGTCACCGTCAGCCACTTCGACATGGACACGCGTCAGGTAGACGCGGTCCGCGCGTGGCAGCAAAGCCGTGTAGAGCGTTTCGCCACCGACGATCATGATTTCTTCAACGTCGCCCGCGGCGGCCAGAGCGCTGTCGATGTCGTTCACGACGGTCGCATCCGCGGCCTCGAATGCCGTATCCCGCGTGAGCACGATGTTGTGCCGGCCGGGTAACGCCTTGCCGATCGAATCCCAGGTGAGTCGACCCATGACGATGGGCTTACCCATCGTGCGCTTCTTGAAGTAACGCAGGTCCGCCGATAGCCGCCACGGCAGCGCGTTCTGGCGTCCAATGACGCCGTTGTCCGACACGGCGACGATGAGCGACAGCAGCGGCCCCTCGTTCACACCGACACCGCCGCGCGTATCAGGGGGTGCGGGTCATAGCCCGGGAACGCAAAATCGTCGATACGGTAGTCGTAGAGCGACTCGGGTTTTCGCAGAAACTCGAGCTGCGGCAGCGCCCGTGGTTCCCGCGTCAGCTGCAGGTCGGTCTGCTCCAGGTGGTTGAGGTAGAGGTGACAGTCGCCACCCGTCCAGATGAACTCGGCGGGTTCGAGCCCGACCTCGCGCGCGATCATGTGCGTCAGCAAGGCATAGGACGCGATATTGAACGGGACCCCAAGGAAAATGTCCGCACTGCGCTGATAGAGCTGGCACGACAGCGCACCGTCGGCTACGTAGAACTGGAACAGACAGTGGCAGGGCATGAGCGCCATGTTGTCGAGTTCTGACACATTCCAGGCCGAGACCAGAATGCGGCGCGAATCCGGGGTGTCGCGCAACTGCTGCAACACCGTGTCGATCTGGTCGATGTGGCGCCCGTCGGGTGTCGGCCAGTTGCGCCACTGCACGCCGTAGACCGGTCCGAGATCGCCGTTCTCATCGGCCCACTCGTTCCAGATTGAGACACCGTTTTCCTGCAGCCAGCGCACGTTGCTCTCGCCGCTCAAAAACCAGAGCAACTCGCCGATGATCGACTTCAGGTGCAGCTTCTTGGTGGTTACGAGCGGAAACCCGTCGCGCAAGTCAAAGCGCATCTGGTGGCCAAACACGCTGAGTGTGCCCGTGCCCGTGCGGTCCTCCTTGCGCGCACCGTGCTCGCGCACGCGGCGCATGAGGTCAAGGTATTGCTGCATGCAGGGCGTCCTAGCGAATGATGCCGGCGCTGGGCGCGGGCTGGCGCGTGGCGCGCAGGAACAGGAAAAGGCCGAGAACAATCATGGGCGCACTGAGCACCTGGCCCATGGTCAGCCAGTCGAAGGCGAGGTATTTGTACTGCTCATCGGGGACACGTACGAACTCGACGAGCGACCGGAACAGGCCGTAGAAGAACAGGAACAGGCCTGAGGCGGCGCCCACGGCGCGTGGCCGCGTCGTGTAGGTGTAGAGAATCACAAACAGCACCACACCCTCGAGTGCCGCCTCGTAGAGCATCGACGGGTGACGCACTTCGCCTTCGACCAAAAAGCCCCAGGGGACGTCCGTAACCTTGCCCCAGAGTTCGCTATTGATGAAGTTGCCGATGCGCCCGCAGAGCAGCCCCAGTGGCGTGAATACCGCAACGAAATCGGTGATCTCGAGAAACGTCCTGCCGTTACGGCGCGCGAACCACCACATGGCCAGCAACACACCCAGAAGGCCGCCGTGAAACGACATGCCGCCTTCCCAGAAGCGGTAGATGTAGTGCCAGTCCTTGGCCACCTGAGCCCAGCCGTAGAACAGCAGATAGCCAACCCGGCCGCCAACGATCACACCCAGCGCACCAAAGAAGATGAGGTCTTCGACCTGTGCGGGCGTGACGGGCGTGTCGGCGCGCTTGGCACGGTGCCGACCAACCATGTAGGACAGCACGAACCCGACCAGGTAGGTCAGTCCGTACCAATGCACTTTGACCGGGCCTAGCGAGAACGCGACCCGGCTGATTTCAGGGTAGACCAGCACGGCCGAAGTGTATCACCGGTCCGACGCAGGGGGCGCACACCGATGCGCTATAGTGGCGCCCCGATCCCGCACGACCTGCGATCATGAATCGACTTCAAGACGAACCCAGCCTGTACCTGCGTCAGCATGCCGACAATCCTGTCGACTGGTGGCCCTGGAATGACGAGGCGCTGGCCGCTGCGCGCGACCAGGGTAAGCCGATTCTGCTTTCGATCGGCTACTCGGCCTGCCACTGGTGCCACGTCATGGCACACGAGTCCTTCGAAGACCCCGGTATCGCTGCGCTCATGAACGAGCACTTCATCAACATCAAGGTCGACCGCGAGCAGCGCCCCGATCTCGACAAGATTTACCAGACGGCGCACCAGCTGATGACGCAACGGCCTGGCGGCTGGCCGCTGACGATGTTTCTAACGCCCGACGATCGTTTGCCCTTTTTTGGTGGCACCTACTTTCCACCGTCATCCCGGCAGGGCCTGCCCGGCTTCGACGAGGTTTTGGCGAAAGTCGCCGAGTTTCACACGGCCAGTCCCGCCGAAGCCGCGCGCCAGGGTGGCGCCGTACGCGAGGTCTTCGAAAAGCTCGAGCCCGAGCTCGCGCAGAGTGGCGCGCTCGACGACGCATCTATTGCGGGCCTGCGCCAGTCAAGCGATGCGCACTTTGACGCCGACAACGGCGGCTTTGGACGTGCGCCAAAATTCCCTCAGGTGGCAACGCTCGCGCGGCTGCTCAACCACTGGCGCGACACGGCGAGCGACACAGAACCGGATCTGCAGGCCCTGTTCATGAGCGCGCTGTCGCAAACGCGTATGGCCCGCGGCGGCCTGTTTGACCAGGTCGGCGGCGGTTACTTCCGCTATTGCGTCGATGCCACGTGGACGATCCCGCATTTCGAGAAAATGCTCTACGACAACGGCCAGCTCCTGGCACTCAATGCCGCCACCTTCCAGGCCACAGGCGACGCATTGTTCGGTGCAGCCGCTCGCGCCACCGCGGACTGGATGCTCCGCGACATGCGCCATACGGAAGGCGGTTTCTTCGCGACCATCGATGCCGATTCCGATGACGGCGAAGGCGCCTACTACACCTTTACACCCGACGAGCTGCGCGACGCGCTGAGCACCGACCACGCGGCGCTGGCGCTCAGAGCATTTGGTCTGGATCGCAACCCGAACTTCGAGGGCCGCTGGCACCTGCAACTCGTGGCCACGGCCAGCGAGCTTGCCGAAGAAACCGGCGCGCCCGAGGCGGCACTCGATGCCGACCTCGCCCGCATTCGTGAATCGCTGGCAACAGCGAGAAGCACGCGTCCCGCGCCCGGGCGCGACGAAAAAATCCTGACGGCGTGGAACGCACTGGCGATGCGCGGTCTCGTGATCGCGGCCCGCGCCTTCGAGGACGACAGCCTGACGGCTGCGGCGGCTGACTGCGCGGCGTTCCTTCACACACACTGCCGCGACGGCGACCGGCTTATAACAGGCTGGCAAGACGGCACGCCGTTGGGCGCCGGTTTTCTCGACGACTACGCGCTTCTGGCCGATGCGTTGCTCGAGCTCTCGCAAAACCACTGGGACGCACGCTGGTTCAACTGGTGTGTGCAACTGGCCGACCAGCTGCTCGCGCTGTTCGAGGACCCGGAGCGCGGCGGCTTCTTCTTTACAACGCACGACCATGAAGCACTCATGTACCGCCAGAAGCCTATCGGCGACGACGCCCTGCCCTCGGGCAATGCGGTGGCCGCGCGCGTGCTGTTGCGGCTGGGTCATCTGCTCGGCGAACCGCGATACCTCGAAGCCGCCGAGCGCGCGCTGCGATTCGCACTGCCAGCCCTCCGCGAATACCCGCAGGCCCACGTCACCTTCATCGAAACGCTGGCCGAGTACCTCGCGCCCGTTGAGACGATCGTGATTCGGGGAGATGCCGCACTGGCCAATCAGTGGCGTGCGTCCGTGCAAAAACTCTACGCGCCGTCACGTGTCACCCTGGCCATACCTGGCGACGCGCAGGATCTGCCGCAGGGACTCGATGCCCACCGCGCACCCGCGGCGGGCGCGCTGGCTTACGTGTGCCGGGGGCAGCGCTGCCTGGCTGCCATCGATAACTGGCGCGCGCTCGCAAGCGAGATTCGCGAGCGCTGAGTCGCGTCAGTACAGCGGCGTGCGCTGCCAGCTGTCACCGTTGCGCGCAATCTCGAACCCGCGCCAGTAGGTCAAATCCAGCTTGAGCGTGATGACCTGGGGCGTGTTGTTCCAGTCGAGTGTGGTCAAGCGCAGCGACTCGCGGTCCTGCAATGACGACACCGCAGCGAGGAAGGCATCCAGGTCGGGTGTCGGCGCACCGTTGACCTCGACAATACGCCGCCCCGCCCAGAGGCCGAAGCGCGACGCGGGGGAACCATAGTTGAAGTAGGCCACGTAGACGCCGGTCGGCGCGATGCCTCGCTGACGCGCAAGTTCGCGGTAAGGCTCCTGCAACAGTGCCCCGCCCCACTGCACGACCCGGTCGGCGCTGCGACCGTCGAGCACCTCGGTGCGTACCTCAGCGCTCACGATCTGGCGGTTGCGCCAGAACTCGAGCGTGACGACGGGCTTCTGCATGGCGCGCTCGACCTCACGGAACGAAGTGACGAGCTCGCCATCGACGGTCAGCAGCAGGTCGCCGGGTTGTAGCGTCTTGGCGGCATCCGTAGCCGCAGCCACGCGCTCTACGGCCAGTGCCTGGCGTCGTTTACCGTTGTGCGCTTCGAGCCGGTCCAGCCAGGGCTCGGGCAAGCCCAGCTTGCGCGCGCTGGCCAACGGCATCAGCGACCACTCGGTCTCGAGCGAGTACACGCTGCGGTCGTCGCGCACGATGTCGATGAATTCGGAGAGGACCTCGGCCGGAATACCGCGCGTCATCTGGCCGCCGTCATTGCCACCCTGGATGGCAAAGCTGGACCAGCTCGCGACCACGTTGCCGCGACGATCTGCCAGCACGCCGTCCACGGCAGGCGAGTTAACGACGGAGACAAGCTCCACATTGAAGTCGCGGAATCGGAGCGTGCGCGAAATCGGAATGGTCGCGGGGCTGCGAGAGGCGACGCGCGTTTCCTGCAAGACCACGCGATGTGATGGCGTCAGGCCCACGACCCAGACGGGATCGTCAGGCTTCAGCGTGGCGTCGGATAAACGGGCGGCGCGCACGGGCGTATCACCAATGAGCGCGGGGTCGTACTCCAGCATGGCGAGGTTGTGCAACGGGTGCACGTAAGCCACGCGTGCTGGAATCTCGAGCGAGCCCGCGATGGTAATCGAGACGTCGCCCATGGCCATGGGAACCGTGTTGCGGTCGACGAGCACGAGTCCGCGCTCGGCATCGACGATGACGCCAGTACCGTAGTAATGGCGCTCAGCGACACCCGAAATCGTGAACGGCAGATCAAAGTTGACGAGCACGAGCGACGGGGAGAGCTTCGCAGCACGCGCATCGTCCTGCGGCGGGAAACTCGTCGAGCCCGGCTCCTGGACCGCCTTCTCGGGGCCATTCTCCAGTGTCTCGCAGGGCCAGACGCCATGCGTGTCGTCGCGAGCGCACAGGCGCGTCGGGTACCAGGTGCGATCAACGCGCACGATGCGCAGCTGGCGTTGACGCGGCGCGTCGAGCGTCACAAAACGGAACGGGACACGGGCGTCTGACGGCAGCGCTTCGAGCACTTGCGCCAGGTCGTCGATGCTGGCGACGGACTTGCCGTCGACCTCGACGATGACCGAGCCGCGTGCGATAGCCGAGTTGCTGAGCATGTAGCCCGGGTTGGCCACGAACACGCCACCCGCGGGCAGGTTGTAGTGCCGCGCCTGCTGGTAGGACAGCGTGTTGAGAATCGCATCACCAAACTCGAGGAAGCGACGCGGCGTGATCGCGTGCAGGTCGCCGACGGGCAGCGTGATGTCGATGGCGTTGCCACCGCGCTCCACGGACAGTGTCACGTCCTGGCCCACGTTGTCGTCGAGCATCGATTCGAGCGGCACGAACGAGACGAGCGGTCTTTCGTTGACCGCGACGAGAATGTCGCCAGGCCGCAACTTGTTGTGGGCGGGCGACCCGGGCAGGACGAAGCCCACGGTGAGCATGCCCGTGTCGTCCGGGAACGCTTCCCTTAGCCGCGATTCGGTTGCGGCCTGCAGCCCGAGGCGCTCAAGCTCGTCGTAGGGCTTGCGAACAAAAGTCGTTTGCAACGTGCCGCGTGCGACCGGCTCGCCCGCGCGGATGTATTCCAGTGCACGCACGACGCGATCCAAAGGCAGGAAGAAACTCGACGCCGCGCCACTGCTGCCGCCCGCGTTGAGTGCCACCACGCGGCCCTCAATGTCGACGACTGGCGAGCCCGACGAGCCGCCAGAGGTGCTCGAGGCCGCCTGGAAGTAAAAGGTGTTGAAGTCGTTGTAATTGCCGCGGCCGTAGTTGGGTGCCGGGCGATCCAGGCGCGCCAGCGTGCCGGCAAGGATCGAGAGTTTCTCGCCGGCGTCGTTACCGATCACACGAATATCACGGCCGACGCGTGCGCGCGTCGGCGCGAGCTCAAGCTCAGCCGGCTCAATGTAAGACAGCGTCTCCGGGTCGTAGCGGTAGAAGCCGAAGTCGTGCACAGGGTCGTAGTAGACGGGCTGCAGCGAGACTTCCTCGTTGTTGAGGAAGACGGCCTCGGCTACGACAGGACCGGGCGTGACGACGTGACGATTCGTGAGAATCAGGCCCCGTTCGGCATCGACAACAAAACCCGTCGCCTGCGAAGAGACGTTCCAACCCGTATCAAAGGCGCGCGTCGAATCGATCTTGATCGACACCACGCCTGTGGAGATGCGTTCGATCGTGCTCGACCATTCCGGCGTCTCCGCCTGCAGAGGTGTCGTGGCGGCAAGCAAACAAGTGGCGGCGAGGCACCAACGCATCAGGCTCATAGGCTGGGTTCCGGTTCCGGCAAGGGTAAGACCCGGCCCACGGCGATTATGCCGTGAGCCGGTCAGGTCAGTGTTGAGACCCTATCAGGCGTCGTTGGTTTCACGCCACGCAATATCGAGCTGCTTGGCCGCGCGCACGTCGTCCAGCCGGCGTACAGGCTGGGTCACGGGCGCCGCGTGAATGCTCTCGGGGTCGCTGGTGACGCGTTGAGCAATGCCGACCATGGCGTCGACGAAAGCGTCCAGCATGTCGCGCGACTCCGTTTCTGTGGGCTCGATGAGCAAGCACTCGGGCACAAGCAACGGGAAGTAGGTCGTCGGTGCGTGGAAGCCGTCGTCAAGCAGCGCCTTGGCCACATCCATCGCCGTGATGTGGTGCTCGCGCGCCGTCTTCTTGAGCGTAATGATGAACTCGTGGCTCGCGCGACGGGTCGGGAATGCCAATTCGAAGCCTGCGGCTTCGAGCCGTTTCATGAGGTAGTTGGCGTTGAGCGTCGCGAACTCACCCACTCGGCGCATGCCCTCATCGCCCAGCATGCGCATATAGATGTAGGCACGCAGCAGCACACCCGCGTTGCCCATGAACCCGGACAGGCGGCCAATGCTCTGCGGCAGGTCGCGCTCGTCGAGCCAACGGTAGCCATCTTCGTCCTTGCCCACGATGGGCACAGGCATAAACGGCAGCAGCCGCTCACCCACGCCAACAGCACCCGAACCCGGACCGCCACCACCGTGTGGTGTCGAGAAGGTCTTGTGCAGGTTCATGTGAATGACATCGAAGCCCATATCGCCCGGGCGCACCTTTCCGAGGATCGCGTTGAGATTGGCGCCGTCGTAGTAAAGCAAGCCGCCTGCGTCGTGGACGATCTTCGCGATCTCCGTGATCTTGCGTTCGAACACGCCCAGCGTGGACGGGTTCGTGAGCATGATGCCGGCCGTGTTCGGACCAACAGCCTCACGCAGTGCGTCGATGTCGACATCGCCCTCGGAGTCCGTGGGCAGCTCGACGACCTTGCAGCCGCACATCGTCGCCGTGGCCGGGTTGGTCCCATGCGCCGCGTCGGGCACCAGGATCTCATTGCGGGCCAGGTCGCCGCGCGCGCGGTGGTAGGCGCGAATCATAGCCACGCCCGTGAGTTCGCCCTGGGCGCCGGCCATCGGCGTCAGCGACACACCCTGCATACCCGTGACGGACTTGAGCATGTCCTGCAACTCGTACATGCATTCGAGGAAACCCTGGCCGTGCGTCTCGGGGCCCAGCGGGTGACGGTTGATAAAACCCGGCAGCATCGCGAGCGAATTACAGGCGCGCGGGTTGTACTTCATCGTGCACGAACCCAGCGGATAGAAGTTCGTGTCGATCGAGAAGTTCTTCTGCGACAGACGTGTGTAATGGCGAACCACCTGCAGCTCCGACACCTCGGGCAGAACTGTCTTCGTACTGCGGCGGTGCGCCGCCGGCAGTTCGCAGCCTTCAAGCAGGTCGTCGACCGACTCAAGCGGCGCCTGGGCCGGTGCCGTGCGGCCGGGGCGCGACTGTTCGAAAATCAATGCTTCAGTCATGGTCGTCTCCCCTTAGCCAGCGCTCGCAAGCGAGCCCTGTTCATTCATGACCTCGGCCAGCAGTGCACGGTAACGCTCGATGTCCTCTTCGGTCTTGGTTTCGGTCGCGCAGACCAGCAGCGCGTTGCCAAGCTCGGGATGGTCGACGCCAAGATCGAGACCGCCCAACACGTCGTGCTCGGCCAGGCGCGCCAGCACATCGGCGGCAGGCCGATCGAGACGCAACACGGCTTCATGGAAGAACGGCGTGTCGTAGGCGCGCTCAACACCGCGCACAGAGGTCAGCGCCGATACGAGCTTCTGCGTCTGGCGGTGGCTCGCGGCGGCGACGCGCGCGAGGCCTTCTTCACCAAGGACAGCGAGGTACATCGTAGCCGCTGTGACCATGAGGCCCTGATTCGTGCAGATGTTCGAGGTCGCCTTGGAACGGCGGATGTGCTGCTCGCGAGCCTGCAGGGTCAGCGTAAAGCCGGGCTTGCCATCGACGTCCACCGTGCGACCGACAATGCGGCCCGGCAGCTGACGTACGAGTGCGGCACGCGTCGTCATGAAACCGAAGTAGGGACCGCCAGACGACAGCGGCACACCCAACGGCTGGCCTTCCCCACAAACGATGTCGGCGCCCTTCTCGCCCCATTCACCGGGCGGGCGAATCAGTGCGAGCGAGGTCGGGTTGACCACCGCGATGACGAGTGCGCCCACAGCGTGCGCCGCGTCGGTTAATGCATCCACCGCTTCCAGATTGCCGAGGAAGTTGGGCTGCTGGATAACGACGGCCACGGGCGGCTCATCGCCGGCCAGAAACTGTTCGGGATCGGCGATCCCGCGAGCCGAGTCGAGCGGCGACTCGTCGAACAACAATCCCTGTGTACCTGCGATGGCCTGGGCCACCTTCTGGTAGGTGCGACTCGTGCCGCCCGCGAACACCACACGGCGCGACTTCGACTTGCGATTGGCCCGCACGGCCATGAGCGCCGCCTCGGCGACCGCCGACGCACCGTCGTAGAGCGAGGCATTGCTGACCTCCATGCCCGTAAGACTTGCGATCATCGACTGGTATTCGTAGATGACCTGCAGGGTGCCCTGGCTGGCCTCGGCCTGGTAGGGCGTGTAGGCGCTTTAGAATTCACCACGCGTCGTGAGCTGCCAGACGAGTGCCGGGATGTGGTGCTCGTAGGCACCCGCGCCGATGAAGGACAGGGCGTCGTGGTCCTGTGCGGCGCGCTCGTGCATGAGCCGCGTAACCTGCATCTCGTTGAGCGCGGACGGCACGCCATCGAGACCCTCGATTCGCAGCGCCTCCGGGATTTCGTCGAACAGCTCGTCGATCGACTCGGCGCCAATGGCGTCGAGCATCTCGCGGATGTCGGTTTCGGTGTGCGGGATAAACGGCATGCGCGGCTCCAGTAGCGTTTAGTCGTCGAGGTTTTCGAGAAATTCCTGGTAGGCGTCGGCGCTCATGAGCGCGTCAAGGTCACCGCGATCACCCGGGGTGATTCGGGCGATCCAGCCTTCGCCATAGGGATCTTCATTGATGCTTTCTGGCGTATCGGCCAACGCATCGTTGATGGCTGCAACGGTGCAAGCGATGGGTGCGTAGACGTCGGACGCCGCTTTCACCGACTCGACCACGGCGATGCCATCACCGGCATCGATTTCCTGGCCGACTTCGGGCAGCTCGACGAAGACGAGATCGCCAAGCGCCTCCTGCGCGTGCGCGGTAATGCCAACGACGACACTGCCGTCGTCCTCCAGCCGCAGCCATTCGTGTTCTTCGGTGTACTTCAAATCACCCGGAATGTCGTTCATCGGTTCCCCTCCTCGCCGATCCGTCCACCGCGGACGATCAGATCTCGACCTTGATTGTGCCGCGCCGAACGAACGGCGGCGGCACCACGCGTGCCGTCAGCAGCTTGTTTCGCACCTTCACGTGCACCGTGTCGCCCGCGTCACTGGCAATGCGCGCCAGCGCAATCGAGCGTTCCAGTGTCGGTCCGTAGCCGCCACTGGTGATTTCCCCGAGCGCCTCGCCCGACGCACTGACGACTTCCTGGTGGTCGCGCAGCACACCGCGCGACTCGAGCAGCAGGCCCGTCAGTTGCTGCGCAATGCCCTGGCTGCGCGCAGCCTCAACGGCAGCGCGACCCACAAAGTCTCGATCGTCACCCAGTGCAAGCGTCCACCCGAGGTTCGACGTATCGGGCGGCGTGGATTCGTCCATGTCCGATCCGTACAAATTCAGGCCCGCTTCGAGCCGCAGCGTGTCACGCGCGCCGAGGCCACAGGGTCGAATGCCCTGCTCAATGATCGCCGCCCAGGTGGGTGCCACTGCCGCTTCGGGCAAGATGATTTCCCAGCCGTCCTCGCCGGTGTAACCCGTGCGCGCAACGAACCAGTCACCGGCCTCTGCTGCGTGGAAAGGCTTCAGCGCCTGCGCGGGTTCACGAAGCGCCTCGGGCAGAACGGATGCGGCGAGCGAGCGGGCCTCGGGGCCCTGCACGGCCAGCATCGCGAGCTGGGGGCGCTCCGTCAGTGTGATGTTGAAGCCCTCGGCTTGCGACTGCATCCAGGCCAGGTCTTTGTCGCGCGTCGCCGCATTGACGACGAGTCGGAAGTGGTTGCCACCGCGCCAGTAGGCGATCAGGTCGTCAACGACGCCACCGGCCTCGTTGAGCATGCAGGTATAGACAGCCTGGCCCTGGGTTTTGGCCTTGTCGATGTCATTGGCGAGCAGGCGGCGAAGGTACTGACGAGGCTGATCCGCCTCGCCTTCGATGTCGACCACCGTCATATGGGAGACGTCGAACACACCGGCCGCCTGGCGCACCACATGGTGTTCCTCGAGCTGCGAGCCATAGTGAAGCGGCATTTCCCAGCCGCCAAAATCGACGAGCTTGCCGCCGGATTCAATGTGGGCTGCGTGCAGCGCGGTCTTTTTGAGCATGGTCGGCTCCGATGCGGGCGCGTGGCGCCGGCGTGGTCGGTCGAAGCCCCTCTGTCCATGGACCTGAGAGATCAGCGCGTGGTGCGCGTTCCCCTTCGGTGGGCCGCGAAGCGGCCGCTCTCCAGAGCCGATCAGATCGCGCGGTCCGGGTACCTGAGCGTTTCCGGGCTGGTTGCGCCTTCGGTGGTCCGATGAACGGACGCTCTCCCGCGCGATCGCTGGATCGAGCCACGATGATAGCGATCGCACCCAGCCAATACCAGCGCGCGCAGACCCCGTGTCGAAGTCTGGCGCGGTTACAGCGGCAGCGCGGTTGTGCGTTTTCGCTCGTGCAACACGAAGCTCGTGTTGGCCGCATTAACACCGTGACCGGCGAGCAGACTGCCGCGCAGAAATTGCTCGAAATGCGGCACGTCCCGTGCCACGACCTTGAGCAGGTAGTCGTACTGGCCGCTCAGTGCGTGGCACTCGAGCACTTCCTCAGAGGCCGCCACGACGGTGTCGAATCGCGCCAGCGTCTCGGGATGATGATCCTCGAGCGAGATGTGCACGAAAGCCATGATCGACAGGCCGGCGGACTCCCGGTCCACAAGCGCCGCGTAACCTTCGATAACCCCTTCACGCTGCAGCCGCTGCACACGCCGCAGGCACGGTGAGGGCGACAGCCCCACGGCTTCAGCCAATGCCTGGTTGGAGATACGCCCATCACGCTGCAGGGTGTGCAAAATCTTACGATCGAAGCTATCCAAAGCAATTAATCTACCAAATAGATCATAATTATTACGTATTATTGCTCATTTCTACGTATTGTGACAATGATCGCAATCCCAATTCTCCGCAACCGGGTAAACTTGTCGTCGGAGGATTTTGTTATGGGCAAGGGCATTACCTACACGGCCAAGCAGCCGGACGCTGATGGCTTCATTGCCTACAGCAATGAAGAGCATTCGGTCTGGCGCACCCTCTATGAGCGCCAACTGGAAGTCCTGCCCGGCCGCGCCTGCGACGCTTACCTCAGCGCGCACGCCGATTTGGGGCTGTCGCCGGAACATGTCCCGCAGTGCCGCGAGATTTCCGAGCGCCTTGAACCCATAACGGGCTGGCGCGTTGCACCCGTGCCTGCGCTGATTCCCGCGGACCAGTTCTTTACGATGCTCGCCGATCGAGAGTTCCCCGCCGCGTCTTTTATCCGCGACCGCCGTGAACTCGACTACCTCGAAGAGCCCGACATCTTCCACGAAGTCTTCGGCCATGCGCCGCACTTAACGGATCGCCGATTCTCGGAGTTCACGCACGCCTACGGCCGCGCCAGCCTGGCGGCCGACGACCGCGACCGGGAACTGCTCGCACGCCTGTACTGGTTCACAGCAGAGTTCGGGCTCGTTGCAACAGACGACGGTCCCCGCGCTTACGGCGCCGGCATCTGTTCGTCGCCTGGCGAGACGTGCTACGCCGTGGAGAGCACGGAACCCGAGCGCCGCCCGTTTGATGTCATCGATGTGCTGCGCACGCCGTTTCGCATCGACACCTTTCAGCCGATCTACTACGTGCTCGACTCATTCGACACGTTGTTCGACCTTGCGGGCAGCGATCTCGGTGCCCTGCTCCGCAAGGCGCGCCGTCTCGGCGACTTCACACCGGCCTTCGAAGCCGCCTGAGCTTCCTCAGCGCGGCGAGAAGGGCTGCATCAGCTCGACGCTCGCGCGTGCCCGCGCCTCTGGTGATGCGTCGGTGGCACCGTCATCAAGCAGCGCATCAATCACCGCGAACCGAGGTTTGAGCCCCGCATCGTTGGCAATCTGAATGTTGAGCCCCGGGCGCGCATTCATCTCGAGCATGAGCGGGCCCAGGTCTTTGTCGATCACGATATCCACGCCGAGGTAACCCAGACCCGACACCTCGTAACCCGTGGCCGCGATATCGAGGATGCGATCCCAGTGCGGTACCTGGTGCCCCGCAATGGGCGTCAACGTGTCCGGGTGATCGAGTACACGCAGGTTTCCCGAAGACGCGCTCATTGTCAGACCGGTTGCCAGATCCACGCCGGCGCCGACCGCACCCTGGTGCAGGTTCGCTTTGCCGTCCGACTGCCGCGTCGGCAGGCGGACCATCGCCATCACGGGGTAGCCGCAGTAGACGATGATACGAATATCGGGCACACCGCGATAGCTGATCTCGTCGAACACGCTGTCGAACTGCACGCGGTATTCAACGAGCGCGATGTCGGGCTGCCCCGTGAGACTGAATTGCCCACTGACGATGTTTGAGGTGTGGTGCAGCAACGCCGACTCGGGCATGAGCTCACCATTGATGAGCCGGTAGTTTCCGCCGTAGCGACCGTCAATTACGAGGATGCCGTCGCCGCCACTGCCACTCGCGGGTTTCACCACGAAGCTCTTGTGCTGCGCCAGTGTGTCCGGGAGGCCGCGTACGTCACCCTGTGACTCTGCAACAGCATACAGCTCAGGAACCGCCATACCCGCCGCGGCAGCCAGCGACTTGGTCAGCCGCTTGTTATCGACACGTGGGTAGAGACGCCGCGAATTGAGCGCGGTGATGTACTTGGCGTTGCGCTCGTTGAGCCCGATTACGCCCGATTCCTTGAGCTTGCGCCCCCAGAGCATTACGAGCCCTTGCGCGACAGCACGCCGAAGCGGCGCAGCTCGCTGAGCCGGTAACCACTGTAGCGCCCGCAGAGCAGCACGAAGGCCAGGATCACAAGCAACAATTCCGGGAACGTAAAGAACAGGTACTCGAGTGCATCGATACCCATGACGAGGTAGGCCAGCGCGGCAACCAGCAGACTGCCTGCGCCCGCCTTCATGGCGTCCTGGGCGCCGCGCTCCTCCCAGATCACGGACATCCGCTCGATGGTCATCGCGATGATCACCATCGGAAACAGCGCGACGGACAGCCCGGTCTCAAGTCCCAGCTGATGCGCAATCACACTGATCGAGAGCATCAACAGCACGACGATGATGAGCACGGCCGTGAGTCGTGGCACCAGCAACAAGCGCAGTCGCTCGAGCAGGAAGCGAATGGCAAGCCCGAGGCCCGTTAGCAACGTAAACAGGATGACGCCCGCAAGCAGGTCCGTCTCACGAAACGCCAGCGCGATAAGCACGGGCATGAATGTCCCGAACGTCTGCACGCCGACGAAATTGCGCAATAACACCATCACGAGCGCGCCGATGGGAATCATGAGCAGCACCGAGTACACGGCCTGAGTCTGAATCGGCAGGCTGAACAGCGAGAAGGTCATGAGCAGAGAACCGCGCTGCTCGGCACGATTGGTCGCAACGTCGAGGCTGTCGAGCTGGCTGCGCCGCACAGCGAAGTTGAGCTCCATACCGCTGCCCCCCTGCACCGTCGCCAGCGTCTCGAGGCCCCGCGACCAGGCGAAGAAGTTGTCGGGCAGGCCTTGCGAGCCGGATGACGGGTCAAAGAACAGCCATTCCACACCATCGTGAATCTCGAGGTAGGTCGCAATCGGCGCGTTTCTCTGTTCGTCCTTGAGCAGCAAACCGCGCACGGATCGCGCGGGCACCCGCGCATAGGCCAGCAAGTCGATGAGCATCGACATGCGGCGCGTGCCGCCACGCCGTCTTTCAAACAACAAGGCCACGTTCTCATCGGGCGTCGGATCGTTCACCCGACGCAGGAGTGCCGACACCAGCGACGCCGCGTCGGCTGATTCCTGGCGCACCTCTTCCACCAGTTCAACGGCGGCCGTGCGTTCGGGCTCGGTCAGATTCGGCGGGTCCGGAAAGGGCGGCGTTGTATCCGCCTCCTCAATGGACGGATCGCCGTAGACGACAACGCGGTAATACAAGCGTTGCTCGCCGCTGGCGCGGCGAATCGCCCACTGCGCGCGGCGCCCGCCGTCCTCGTAACCGATGTCGTAGCCGTAACCGCCCGCAACGCTGTTTTCTGAGAGCGTTGCAAATCCAGGCGTCAGCGCAGGGACACGCAATGCGGCCTTGATGGGTCCCGGGCGGGCCTCGAAACGCAGTGACGCCTCGATGGTCCAGGCGGACCGGCTGGCGTCCGCACTGAGCGGCAGCCCGAGCACCGCCTGCTTGTAGAAAAACACACTGAAACCAAGCAATGCGCAGACGAGCGCCAGCCCTTGTACGTAGCGCAGGGTCAAGACGCGTCCCCGCTGCGCCCCATGGCGTGCCCGGCAGCCAGCTGTTTGGCCAGCGCGCTGGTATCAAACCAGCGCATGCCCGCGCGGCGCAGGTCGGCGAAGCGGCCCCGGTCTCGCGCAAACAGTCGGTTGATGACATCGAGCCCGTACACCATGCCCGCGTTGTCGGCCTTACGCGCGCGCCGGTAGCGTCGCAGCACGGGCGGGTCACCGATGTCCGCACCGTCGGCAACCGACTGAGCAACCAGCGTCGCCAGGCAATCGGCGTCATCGAACCCGAGATTGGCGCCCTGCCCCGCCAGCGGGTGCACAGCGTGGGCGGCATCGCCGACCAGCACGGTCCGGGGCGCGACAGGGTCATCGACGTAGTGGCTCACGAGCGGGAACGACACACGCGGCGTCGTCGTCGTAAGCGCACCCAGCACACCGTCGCTGGCCTCCGTCACGGCCATTGCAAACGTGGCGTCGTCCATGGCCAGAAGCGAACGCGCATGATCCGGCGTCGTACTCCACACGAGCGACACGCGGCGATCGGCCAGCGGCAACAGCGCCAACGGACCGTCAGGCAGAAAGCGTTGCAGCGCGCAATCGTCGTGGTCGTGTTCGCTTGCGAGGTGCGCTACCACCGCCAGCTGGTCGTGAGACCAGCGTCGGGTTGCGATCCCTGAGAGTCTGCGAACACCGCTCTCGCGGCCGTCGGCTCCGATGAGCAATCGGCCGGTCACGCTGTCGCCCGTGGCCGTCCGCACCGCGATGTCGCCGTCGCGCGCGGTGATGCCTTCGATGCGGGTGGCCAGCACACTGACGCGGGCATCGTCTGCCAGTCTCTCGTAAAGGCACTGACTGAGCATGTTGTTGTCCGTGATCGCGCCCAGCACGGGGGTTCCCAAGTCCACGCCCGCAAAGTGCACACCGTCACCGGCATCGGTCCCCGCGTCCCAAACGCGCATGCTGGTAAACGGGGCCACATGGCTCGCCGGCAGTCGTTGCCAGGCGCCTATACGCTCGAACAAGGCTTGCGAGGCCGGCGCGATCGCGGACACGCGCAGGCCAGGGCCTTCGGGATCCGCAGCGCCGGGCGGGCCGGCCGGGTCGAGGAGGATCACCGATAATCTCGGCGCCGCCTGGCGCAATGCCGCCGCAACCGCGAGGCCCACAAGGCCCGATCCCGCAATCAGTACGTCAGCGCTCGGACGAGCCACAGTGACAACCTCAGGCCGCGCGCGAGTGCGCAGAGCCAGCCATCCAGCGCTCAATGTCATCGGCCGTCTTGACCAGACCCTTGCTGAGCACGTCGGGGCCGCCACGCGTCACGGCGACATCGTCCTCGATGCGCACGCCGATGCCGCGCCAGCGCTTCTCGACTCGGGCGTTGGGCGCGATGTAGATACCGGGCTCCACGGTCGTCACCATGCCGGGCTCCAGCTCGCGCCAGGCGTCGTCGACTTTGTAGTCGCCAACGTCGTGCACATCAATGCCGAGCCAGTGGCCCGTGCGGTGCATGAAGAACTGCCGGTAGGCCTCGTTCTTAATCAGCGTCCCGAGGTTGCCCTCGAGCAAGCCCAGTGCACGCAGGCCACGTGTGATCACTTTAACGGCGGCGTCGTGCGGCGCGTTCCAGTGATTGCCCGCCACGGTGGCCTCTATGGCCGCCTCCTGCGCGTCGAGTACCACGTCGTAAACCGCGCGCTGCTCGGCCGTGAACCGACCATTCACGGGAAACGTACGCGTGACGTCGCTCGCGTAGAGATCCAGCTCGCAGCCTGCATCAACAAGCACAAGGTCGCCATCGTTGAGTACATCGGCGTTCTCAATGTAGTGCAGGATGCAGGCATTAGCGCCACCACCCACGATCGGCGGATAAGACGCGGTGGCGCCGTGGCGCCGAAACTCGTGTTGGTATTCGGCCTCGAGCTCGTACTCGTGCATACCCGCTTGCACGGCGCGCATCGCGCGCTTGTGCGCGGCAACGGCCACCTTCGCTGACTGGCGCAGACGGCTGATCTCACGCCGACTCTTAAACAGGCGCATGTCGTGCAGGTAATGATCAAGGGACACAAAGGCCGAGGGTGCATCGACGCCCGCGATGTTGCGCCCGCGCAAACCACACACCCATTCCGTGACCTGGTGATCAAACTCGGGATACTGACCCATCGTGTAGAACACGCGCTCGGCGGACTCCAGCATGCCCGGCAGAATGTCGTTGATGTCATCGATGGGAAACGCGTCGTCTGCGCCGTACGCCGACACGGCGCCCTCGGTGCCCGCGCGGGCACCGTCCCAGAGTTCGCGTTCGGGGTTGCGCTCGCGACAGAACAGCACGTACTCACCTCCCGCGCGCCCGGGCGTGATCACGGCGACCGCTTCCGGTTCCGGAAACCCGGTGAGGTAGTGGAAGTCCGAGTCCTGCCGGTAGCGGTGCTCGACATCACGGCTGCGCACACGCACGGGCGCGGCAGGCAGGATGGCGACGCTGTCCTCGCCCATCATGCGCATGAGCTGCTTGCGGCGCTTCGCGTATTCGGCTGCATCCATGAATCAGGGTCTCGTCAGTGGCGCGTATCGAAGAAACGCGGCGTCAGTGTACGTTCGTGTCCGGACCACTGGCCAGCGCGCGGACTGGCGCAAGCTCCTCGTAGGCGAGCTGCGCCAGCACGCGCAGGTACTCAACGATTTCGGTGTAGGCGGCTTCGGCGGCGTTGAGGTTGTCCTCGAGGTCCTCGTCGCTGAGCGCGGCTCTTGAGATCTCACCGAGATCTGAAATGAGCTCCGCAAGCGGTTCTTCGTCGAGCCGCTTGCGCGCCGGAGTGCCGCGCATCGCCGCGCCCTCGCCCAAACCGGCCAGGAATCCAGCGGCCCACTCGACAATGGCGTCGACACGGTCCCGCAGATCGTCCTCGTCGTCGGGCAGCCACGGCACGGGCAGGCTGTCGGTGTCCGCGAGCGCGCGCACGCGGGCCGTCGCCAGATCGCCCAGGGGCGTCACGGCGTCGGAATCGCCGGTTTCGGCGGTGACCTGGTTGAGCCACACGGGAGCGGCTTCGTCGCCCAGCATCGCAGCCAGGCTCAAAAGCCGGCCGTCGGCCTCAGCCGCGGTGATATTGCTGGCGGCGCTCGCGAGCAACTGTTCGACGCGCGCGTAGTCGGTTTCGGTGGTGGACATGTCAGGTGGGTCGGTAGAAAACCACTCGCCATAATATCACTGCGAGCCCCGGCTGAGGCCCTGCCGGCGACAGGCAGCGATTGACCGTGTTCCGGGCGCACTCTATATTTCTCGCGTGGCACAGCGAGAAGAAAACCTGTTCGACGCGGAACTCCGGCAGCTAGAAACGCGCATGGAGGAGATAGTTCGTGTCTGCGACCAACTCAAGGAGGAGAATCGGTCGCTCAAGGAACGCCAGGACGCCCTAATCACAGAGCGCGCCTCGTTGTTGCAAAAGAATGAGCTGGTCCGTGGCCGCGTCGAGGCCATGATCGGTCGACTCAAGTCTATGGAGCACGGCGGCTGAGACCGCCTGCCAGCGCTGGGCAGGGGCGCCAGGCGGCATTCGCGCATCCGCGCCAGCACAAGCCAGGGGAATCACCATGAGCGACGTCTACGCGCACGTAACCGTAAAAATCCTCGAGAAGGAATATCAGGTGTCGTGCCCGGTTAACGAACGCACGGACCTGCTGGACGCCGCGGAGCTGCTCAATGGGCAGATGCGCGAGATACGCGACAGCGGCAAGGTGGTGGGTCTCGACCGCATCGCGGTCATGGCTGCGCTGAACATGGCCAACGAAGTGCTCAAGTTCATGGCACGTGAGGACGCTGTACAGTCTACGTTTGGCAACCGAATCCGCGCGCTGACCGAAAGCGCTGACAAGGCACTTGGCGACGCGCGTCAGCTCGACCTGTAGGGTGCCGCACCCTGCTGGCGATGCAGTAGCCGGCGTGACAAAATGAGTTGTGATGTCTCCTGCAGTGTTCGACGCTGGCCAGGAAGCCTTTCGACCCTAATTATCTCACCTCGGGGTCAATTCCCGGCACGGATTTGCGCACTACCGATGCAATCGGGAAGCCTGT
>JBCCBB010000072.1:0-14301 GCA_039814545.1 Pseudomonadota bacterium | reverse complement strand
TTTGCCGTGCCCAGGTCGATGGAAAGGTCGTGCGAAAAATACCCAAGCAGGTTCTTGAACATGGTGTGGTGGGCCCAGCCCCCTGAAATTCCGGCAACTCTAGCAACGGGGGGGACAATCAGCAAGGCGCCGTGTATTCTTGCCGGCTTGCCGAAAAGCCCGTATTTCAAGGCGTCGGCAGGGCCGTTCCCGTCCCCGGGGCGGACAATTCCGGCGGGGTCGCCGGTACCCCGAATCGTTTAGGAAATTCTCAGGGTTTGTGCCGATGAGCATAGGCAGCGACGACATCGAAAAACTGGCCGTTCTGGCGCGTCTGTCCTTCGAGGGCGATGAGCTCGGCGATATCACCGACAAACTGGCTGCCATTGTGGCCTTTGTCGACCAACTGGGCGAGGCCGACACGGCCAGCGTGACGCCGATGGCGCACCCGCTGGACCAGGTGCAGCGGCTGCGCGCCGACGCGCCAGACGCTGACATCGATCGCGCGCGCCTCCAGGCCTGCAGTGACGCCACCGAGGACGGGCTCTACCTCGTGCCGAGGGTCATCGAATGACCGCGATGCACGAACTGACGCTGACCGGCATGCGCGACGGTCTGCACGACGGCCGTTTCACGGCCCGCGAGCTCACGGCTCATTTGCTGGCGCGCATCGAAGCCGCGCAACCGCGCCTCAATGCCTTCATTACCATTACGGCCGATGCGGCGCTGGCGGCGGCCGATGCCGCCGACGCACGCATCAAGAATGGCAGTGCACGGGCGCTCGAAGGGCTGCCCATCGCGCACAAGGACATCTTCTGCACAGACGGTGTCCGGACAAGCTGTGGTTCGCGCATGCTGGAGCAGTTCGTGCCGCCGTACGACGCGACGGCCGTGGCGCTGCTCGCCGATGCCGGCGCGATCGTGCTCGGTAAAACCAACATGGACGAATTCGCGATGGGTTCGTCGAACGAGACGAGCTTCTTCGGGGATGTTCACAACCCCTGGCGCGAAGGCCTGTCGCCGGGCGGCTCGTCGGGCGGTTCGGCCGCCGCCGTCAGCGCGCGCCTCGTGGGCGCCGCGACGGGTACCGACACGGGCGGCTCCATTCGTCAGCCCGCGGCGCTGTGCGGCATCACGGGTCTGAAACCGACTTACGGCCGCGTCTCGCGCTTCGGCATGATCGCCTTCGCCTCGAGCCTCGATCAGGCCGGCACGCTGACACGTACCGCCGAGGATGCCGCTCTGTTGTTGGGCGCCATGTCGGGGCTCGACCCGCGTGACTCGACGAGTGTCGACGCACCTGTGGACGACTACGTCGCGGCACTCGACGCACCGCTCGAAGGCCTGCGCATTGGTGTTGTGCAGGAATTCATGGGCGAAGGGCTCGACGCTGACTACGCCGTTGCCGTGCGCGCGGCAACGGCCGAGTTTGAGGCGCGCGGCGCCACACTCGTTAATGTGTCGCTGGGCAATATCGGGCTTTCCGTGCCCACCTACTACGTGGTCGCGCCCGCCGAGTGCTCATCGAATCTGTCGCGTTTTGACGGTATTCGTTTCGGTCACCGCGCCGACAACCCTGCAGATCTCGAGGACCTCTACCGCCGTTCGCGCGGCGAAGGCTTCGGCGCTGAGGTCAAACGCCGCATCATGACGGGCACCTACGTGCTATCCGCAGGCTATTACGACGCCTACTACCTGCAGGCACAGAAAGTGCGTCGGCTCATTAGCGCCGACTTTGCCCGAGCGTTCGAGGACGTCGATCTGGTGGTTGGCCCGACAACGCCGACGCCCGCCTTTGGCCTCGGCGAAAAGACCGACGACCCGATCACGATGTACCTCAACGATATCTACACGATTGGCGCCAACCTGGCTGGCCTGCCCGCCATGAGCGTGCCCTGTGGTTTCGTTAACGGCCTGCCCGCGGGGCTGCAGCTCGTCGCGCCCGCGTTTGGCGAGGGCCGCATGCTCGCCGCTGCGCACCAGTACCAGCAAACCACCGACTGGCACCAGAAGGCACCGGGGGGCTGGTCATGAGCTGGGACGTTGTCATCGGCCTTGAGATCCACTGCCAGCTCGCCACGCGCAGCAAGATCTTCTCGAGCGCACCGACCGCGTATGGCGCCGAGCCCAACACGCAGGCCAACCTCATCGATCTGGGTTTCCCAGGTGTGTTGCCTGTGCTGAATGGCGAGGCCGTGCGGCTGGCCGTGACCTTCGGCCTCGCCATCGGCGCAGACATTGCGCCGCGCTCCGTCTTTGCGCGCAAGAACTACTTCTATCCGGATTTGCCCAAGGGCTACCAGATCAGCCAGTACGAGCTGCCCATCGTGAACGGCGGCACGGTCGAGATTACGGCTGACGATGGCACGCTGCGGCGCATCAACGTCACGCGCGCGCACCTTGAAGAGGACGCGGGCAAGTCGCTGCACGAGAACTTCACCGACCAGAGTGGTATTGATCTGAACCGAGCGGGTACGCCGCTCATCGAGATCGTCTCGGAGCCCGAGATCAAGTCGGCGCGCGAGGCTGCCGATTACATGCGTCGCGTTCATGAGCTGGTGCGCTACCTGGGGATCTCCGACGGCAACATGCAGGAAGGCTCGTTTCGCTGCGACGCCAACGTGTCGCTGCGCGCCTCGGCCGATGCGCCGCTCGGCACGCGCACCGAAATCAAAAACCTGAACTCATTCCGCTTTATCGAGCGCGCCATCGAGCACGAGATTGAGCGTCAGGCCGACATCCTCGAGGCCGGCGGCAGCATCGTGCAGGAAACACGGCTCTACGACGCCGACGCGGATGAGACTCGGTCCATGCGCAGCAAGGAAGCGGCCAACGACTACCGCTACTTCCCTGACCCGGATCTATTGCCTGTTGTCATCGACGACGCGTTCGTCGACGGCGTGCGCGGCGCAATGCCTGAGTTGCCCGATGCCCGCAAGCAACGCTTCGTTGCGGACTACGGTCTGCGCGCGGAAGACGCCGACGTACTCGTGGGCCAGCGTCCCATGGCCGACTACTTTGAGGCCGTGGCGGGCAGCGCCGAGCCGAAGCTGGCCGCAAACTGGGTGCTTGGTGAGTTCACCGCTGCGCTCAATCGCGACGGGACTGCGGTCGCTGATGCGCCCGTTGATGCAGCTGCGCTGGCAAGCCTGCTCGCGCGCATTGCCGACAAAACCATCTCGGGTACAGCAGCCAAGCAGGTTTTTGAAGCCATGTGGGCGGGCGAGGGCGATGCAGACAGCGTCATCGATGCCAAAGGCCTGCGACAGATCACTGACTCGGGCGCCATCGAGGCCATCGTCGACGAGGTGATCGCCGCCAGTCCCGAGCAGGTGCAGCAGTTCCGCGACGGTAAGGAAAAGGTCATCGGCTACCTGGTGGGGCAGGTGATGAAGGCCAGTCGTGGCAAGGCCGACCCGGCCGAGGTCAATCGCGTCCTGCGCGACAAGCTCACCGGGGGCTGAATGGCCAGCCCGCAGAAGGACGCACTCGTCAACTTCCTGTTCGACGCGCTGCCGGTGCGCGGCGTCGCCGTGCAGTTGTCGGCGCAGTGGCGCGAGCTTACGGCGCTGCATGACTACGCGCCTGTGGTTCGGGAAGCGCTGGGTCAGGCCGTCGGTGCCTCGGCCATGATCGCCAGCACGATGAAATTCGAGGGCATGCTCACCCTGCAGCTTTCGGGTCAGGGTTCGTTGGGCATGCTCATCGTGCAATGCAACGACCAGCTGCAGGTACGTGGCATGGCGGGCGAGCTTGATACCGATTTGCCCGCCGAGGACTTTGCCGACCTCATTGGCGCGGGCCGCCTCACGTTGACGGTCGACACGCGCGACGCACGGGACCGCTACCAGGGCATTGTCGCCATCGAGGCGCCGACGCTCGCGGGCAGCCTCGCAGGTTATTACCGCGAATCCGCGCAGCTTGGGGCGCATTTCGTGCTGCACGCCGACGGCGATCACGTCACCGGGCTCATGTTGCAGCGGATGCCCGACGGCGGCGAGATCGACGAAGACGACTGGCGCCGCATCTGCCTGATGGCGGACACGCTGACGCACGCGGAGACGGCCGAGGGCGTCGACAACGGGCTGCTGCATCGCCTGTTTTCGGAAGACGACCTGATCGCGTATTCCGCGCGACCCGTGGTATTTCGTTGCCGTTGCAGCCAGCAACGCGCCGAGCGCGCGCTCGAGATGCTGGGTGAGTCAGACGCGCGGCAGCTGCTCGATGAGCGCGGCGGCGAGATCGAAATCGTTTGCGAGTTCTGCAACCGCAAGCGTACGCTCGACGCCGTCGACGTGGCGCGCTTGTTTAACCCCGCCGCCATCGACGGCGATTCGGCTGTGCACTGACCAGGCCCGCTGGCGGGCGAGGAGACTTCGATGAGCGAGCATATCGACCCGACCCGCGAGCAGTTCAACGCCTTCAAGGATCTGCCCCGAGATACGCCGATCCTCATGCTCAATCTGATTCGCTACCGCGACGTGGCCGACTACGGCGACGGGTCTGGTGAGGTTTCGGGTGCCGAGGCCTACCGGCGTTACGGCCAAGAAAGCGGGCCGATCTTCGCGCGGGTCGGTGGCCGTATCGTCTGGCGTGGCCGCCCGGAGATGGTGCTGACCGGTCCGAGCGACGAGGTCTGGGATGCGGCGTTCATCGCGCGTTATCCGCACGCGGGCGCCTTCTTCGAGATGGTGACCGACGCCGACTATCGCGAGGCCGTCAAACACCGTACCGCCGCCGTCGCGACGAGCCGTCTGATCCGCATGGGTGAGATCGACGGCGACAACGCCACCTTCGCCTGATCCCTGATCGCTGATACCCCTTGCCGCTGCGGCGGCTCGCAGGTATTATCCGGAGTTAATATAAAGATATCTTTATATATAGATCATCATATATTGAGTGCCTATGTCCTGGCCTTTTGACACCGTCCAAACCGCACTGCGCGCCGCCGCTGACCCCACGCGTCTGCGGCTGCTCTCGCTGTGCGCGGCGGGCGAGCAGACCGTGGGCGATCTTGTGGACGTGCTCGGCCAGTCGCAGCCGCGCGTCTCCAGGCACCTGAAAATTCTTTGCGATGCCGGTCTGCTCGAGCGTTTCCGCGATGGACAGTTCGTGTATTTCCGTGTGCCAACGGAGGGGGCTGCGCACGACGTGGCCACGGCGATTCTGGGCCTCGTCAACGACGGTGATGAGGTCATCGGCACGGACAACGAATCGCTGGACCGCGTTTTGGGTGCACGTCAGGCTGACGATGCCGACCCGCTGTTGCGCCGGTTCAATCGTCTGGTACTCGATATTTTCCTGAGCCACCCCGTCGGTGACCTACTGGATATCGGTGTGGGCAATGGTGCCGTGCTCAAGTTGCTCGCAGGTCGTGCCAAGAGCGCATTTGGCGTCGACATTGACCTGCAATCGCGTCGCGAGGCGCGCCGCGCCGTGGCGCGTGCGTCACTGGCCAACTGCACCGTGCGCCCCGGCGACATGTATGCACTGGACTTCGATAATGCGCGCTTTGACACCGTCGTGCTCGACTGCGTGCTGCTTGACGCGGCCGAGCCCGAGCGTGTCGTAGCCGAGGCGATTCGCGTGTTGCGTCCTGGCGGGCATGTGCTCGTGACGGAATATGTTGGCATCGGTCATGCCACCGCAGCCACCGAACGGCTAACGACGATTCTGGCGGACAACGGCGTGCGCTGCGGCCCCGTTCGACAGGCCACCGACGCACAGGGGCGCCATCTCGTGGCGCTGGCCGGTCCGGAAAACAGTCTTGAGAGGGTCTCCGCATGACTATCGGCGGCGCCTTGCCAATCACAGCATCGGGCGACGATGCGATCAGTGTGTCGTTTGAGTTCTTCCCGCCCGCCAGCGAGAAGATGGCGGAGACGCTTTGGGCGTCACTGCAGCGTCTTGCGCCGCTGAATCCGCGTTTTGTGTCGGTGACCTATGGCGCCGATGGCTCCACGCGTGAGCGCACGCATGACGTCGTTCGGCGCGTGCTTGGCGAGACGAGCCTGACGCCGGCGCCGCACCTGACCTGTGTCGGCGCGAGCCGGGCCGAGGTGGATGCCATCGCACACCAGTATCTCGAAGATGGTGTGAAGCACATCGTCGCGTTGCGCGGCGACCCGCCGCGCGGTGCGGAACGTTACGAGGCACATCCCAACGGCTACGCCTATGCCGCCGATCTGGTTGCCGGACTGCGTCGAATCGGTGACTTCGACATCTCCGTTGCGGCTTACCCCGAGGTGCATCCCGAGGCCGGCTCGGCGCAGTCCGATCTCGACAACCTAAAACGCAAAGTCGACGCGGGCGCCAGTCGCGCCATCACGCAATTCTTCTTCTCGGCCGAGCACTACCTGCGGTTCCGCGACGCCTGCGCCGACGCTGGCATCACGGTGCCCATTGTGCCCGGCATTCTGCCCATCACACGGTTCTCGCAGATGTTGCGCTTCGCGGGCATGTGCGGCACCGATGTACCTGAGTGGCTGCACGAGCGATTCGTGGGTCTGGACGATGATCCCGAGACGCGTAACCTGATTGCGGCCAGCGTCGCCATTGATCTCGTCAACCAGTTGCACGCAGAGGGCGTCAACGACTTCCATTTCTACACGCTCAACCGCGCGCGGCTCACGTATGCGATCTGCCACAACCTCGGTGTGCGCGCTGCGACGCTGACGGCCTGAACACATGACATCTCGGTCCGAGCGATTTGAAGAGCTCGAGCGGCTGCTTGAGCAGCGCATTGTGTTCCTCGACGGCGCGATGGGCACGATGCTGCAGGGCTACGCCCTCGATGAGTCCGACTTTCGGGGCCAGCGCTTTGCGGACTGGTCGCACGACCTCAAGGGCAACAACGACCTGCTGACGCTGACGCAGCCCGATATCGTGCGCGATGTGCATCGCGCATTTCTCGAGGCGGGCGCCGACATCATCGAGACGAACACCTTCAATTCGAACGCACCGTCTCAGGATGACTACGGCATGGGCGCGCTGGTGCCCGAACTGAACCTGGCGGCCGCCCGTCTCGCGCGTGGGGTTGCCGATGACGTTGCCGGGGAAACCGGTGCGCCACGGTTTGTGGCGGGTGTGCTCGGCCCCACCAATCGCACGGCCTCGCTGTCACCTGACGTCAACGACCCGGGCTTTCGCAACATCGATTTTGCCACCCTCGTCGACACCTACACGGCGGCGGCGCGGTCGCTTGTGGAGGGCGGTGCCGACTTTCTCATGATCGAAACGGTGTTCGATACGCTGAACGCCAAGGCTGCTGCATTCGCGATCGGTGCGCTCGTTCGTGAGCTGGGTGAACACGTGCCCGTCATGGTATCGGGCACGATCACAGACGCCTCGGGCCGCACGCTGTCCGGCCAGACCACTGAGGCATTCTGGAATGCTCTGCGCCACGCGCAGCCGTTCCTGTTCGGGCTCAATTGCGCATTGGGCGCGGCCGAGATGCGGCCTTACGTCGCCGAGCTGGCGCGTGTTGCCGACACGCGCGTCAGTGCCCACCCCAATGCGGGCCTACCCAACGAATTCGGCGAGTACGACGAGACGCCCGAGCAAATGGCCGAGGTCATTGGCGAGTTCGCGCGCGCCGGGCTGATCAATGTGGCCGGTGGTTGCTGCGGTACGACGCCAGAGCACATCGCCGCGGTGCGTGCCGCCTGTGAACCCCACCCACCGCGTCGCATCCCCGACCTGCCCGTAGCCTGCCGTCTGGCCGGGCTCGAGCCGCTCAACATCTCCGCCGACGATCTGTTCGTAAATGTTGGCGAGCGCACGAACGTCACAGGCTCGGCCAGATTTCGAAAACTCATTGAGGCGGACGACTACGTGGGCGCCATCGAGGTGGCGCGACAACAGGTCGAGAACGGCGCGCAGATCGTCGACGTGAACATGGACGAAGGCATGCTCGATTCCGAGCACGCTATGGTGACGTTCCTCAATCTCATCGCTGCAGAACCCGACATCGCGCGCGTGCCCGTGATGATCGACTCCTCGAAATGGTCGGTCATTGAGGCGGGGCTTAAATGCGTGCAGGGCAAGGCGGTCGTGAACTCGATCAGCCTCAAGGAAGGCGAGGCCGCGTTCCTCGAGCAGGCGTCGCTCGCGCGCGCCTACGGTGCGGCTGTCATAGTCATGGCGTTCGATGAACAGGGTCAGGCCGATACCGTCGCGCGAAAGGTCGAGATCTGTACACGTGCTTACACCTTGCTCGTCGAGCAGGTTGGCTTCATGCCCGAGGACATCATCTTCGACCCCAATATCTTCGCTGTGGCCACGGGTATCGAGGCGCACGATGACTATGGCATCGCGTTCATCGAGGCGACGCAGCAGATTCGCGAGACGCTGCCGCACGCGCTGGTCAGTGGCGGCGTCTCCAATGTGTCGTTCTCGTTCCGCGGCAACAACACGGTGCGCGAAGCGATTCACTCCGTGTTCCTCTACCACGCGATTCGCGCGGGCATGGGCTTGGGTATCGTCAACGCGGGTCAGCTCGCCATTTACGAAGACTTGCCGACGGAGTTGCGCGACGCTGTTGAGGCCGTCGTGCTCAACTCGGCGCCCGGCGCCACAGAGCGCCTGCTCGACGTTGCCGAACGCTACCGTGGTGACGGCAGCGCGCGGGCGGCGGTGACGGACACAGCCTGGCGCGACCTGCCTGTTGCCGAACGTCTGCGCCATGCCCTCGTTAATGGTGTCGATGCGCACATCGTCGAAGACACTGAGGTGGCGCGACTGGCGGCCGAGCGCCCGCTGCACGTGATCGAAGGCGCGCTCATGGACGGTATGAATGTCGTCGGCGACCTGTTTGGCGAGGGCAAGATGTTCCTGCCGCAGGTCGTCAAATCCGCGCGCGTCATGAAGAAAGCCGTCGCGCATCTCATCCCGTTTATCGAGGCCGAGAGCGACGGGGTGCGCCAGTCCAACGGCAAGATCATTTTGGCCACGGTCAAGGGCGACGTGCACGACATTGGCAAGAACATCGTGGGCGTGGTGCTCCAGTGCAACAACTTCGAGGTGATTGATCTGGGCGTCATGGTGCCGGCGCAGGACATCCTCGACGCCGCGCGGCGCGAGGGCGCCGACCTCATTGGGCTCTCGGGCCTCATTACGCCGTCACTGGATGAAATGGTGCACGTGGCCAGCGAGATGCAGCGGCTTGGTTTTGACCAGCCGTTGTTGATCGGCGGGGCGACGACGTCACCCGCGCACACCTCCGTCAAGATCGACCCCGGCTACGCGGGCCCTGTTGTGTACGTCAAAGATGCCTCGCGCGCCGTAGGCGTTTCGCAGCGGCTCGTTGGTGATGCGCGCGACGACTACATCGGCGAAATCAAAGCCGAGTGTCAGCGACGGCGTGACAGCCACGCCGGCAACCGCCGCAAGGCGCCCGCGCTGAGCATTGAGGCGGCGCGGTCGCGCGCGCCCGACCTGGACTGGGCCGGTTACACGCCACCGGCGCCCGAGATTCGCGGCCTGAAGACCGTCGCCGACCTCGATGCCGCAACACTCATCGACTACATCGACTGGATGCCGTTCTTCAACGCCTGGGAATTCCACGGCAAGTATCCGCAAATCCTTGACGACGCCGTCGTTGGTCAGGCCGCGTCGGCCTTGTTCGAAGACGCCCAGGCTATGCTCGCGCGTATCCTCGAGGAAGACTGGCTCGAGATTCGCGCCGTGGTCGGCTTCTTCCCGGCGAGCGCGCAGGGCGACGACGTTTGCGTCTACAACGACGACACGCGCCAGACCATTCGCACCCGGCTGCACTTCCTGCGCCAGCAAAAACGGCTTCGTGAAGGTTTGCCGCAGGGCTGCCTTGCCGACTTTGTGGCGCCGGCAGGCTCGGGGCGCGATGACTGGGTCGGCGCCTTTGCCGTGACAGCAGGGCTGGGTGTCGAAGCCCGCGCCCAGGCCTTTGAAGCGGAGCACGACGACTACCAGGCCATTCTGCTTAAGGCACTCGCGGACCGTTTCGCCGAGGCCGGCGCCGAGTACCTGCACGCACGCACGCGGCGCGAATGGTGGGGCTACGCACCCGAAGAATCGCTCGACAACGACGCGTTGATTCGCGAGGACTACCGTGGCATCCGCCCGGCGCCGGGTTACCCGGCCTGTCCCGATCACACGGAAAAGGCCACCTTGTTCGAGCTGCTCGAGGTCGAGGCGCGCACGGGCATGTCACTGACCGAGAGCTTTGCAATGTCACCCGCGGCATCGGTCAGCGGTTGGTACTTTTCGCACCCCGAGTCGCGCTATTTCGCCGTGGGCCAGATCGACGTCGACCAGGTTACGGACTACGCCGCGCGCAAGGCGCTGCGCGTCACCGAGGTTGAGCGCTGGCTGGCGCCCAACCTCGGCTACACGCCCGGCGCCGGTAATCGGCGCGACGCGGCCTGACAGACGCTACACGGCCTGCTGCTGCCAGCGGCCGGCGCGAAACACGAACCAGGCGAGCAGGCTCAGGAGCCCGCTCGATATCGTGATGGCCCAGGCCACACCGCCTTCCTCGAGCGCCGTACCCTGTGCGAGCCAGGCGGCCAGCGGGATCTGCAACAGCCAGAAGCAGATCAAGTTGAGCCAGGTCGGTGTCATCGTATCCCCGGCGCCGTTGAGTGCCTGTGTGAGAATCATGCCCACGGCAAACAGGGGCAGGCCTGCACCGATGATTCGCAGACACTCCGTTGCGATCTGCAGTACCGACGGATCGCTGGTGAATGGCGCCAGCAGCACACCTGGCAAAAACGCGAAGGCAATGCCGACCCCCAGCATCAGCAGCACGTTGGCGCGCGTCGCGACAACGGCCGCATAACGCGCCCGGTCGGGCTTGCGGGCACCCAGGTTTTGCCCGACCAGCGTGGCCGTTGCATTGCTCAGGCCCCACGCTGGCAGGTACACGAACTCCATGATGCGGATTGCAATCGTGAAGCCGGCCACCGCGTTGGTGCCGAAGGTCGCGAGGATCCGAATGACGAGCAGCCAGCTTGAGGTGACCACGAGGTACTGACCAATGCCGCCCGCCGAGATGCGTAACAACTTGAGCATCACACCGGCGTGCGGTGCGATGAGGCGACGCCGTATGCGAATGCGGCTGCGTGCGCCCGTCAGGTGCCAGAGCTGGTAGGCGATGCCGGTCGAACGCCCAATGGTCGTGGCAATAGCGGCACCCGTGACGCCCAGCTCGGGGAACGGCCCGAGCCCGAAGATCAGGCAGGGGTCGAGGACGAGGTTGACGGCGTTGGCGAGCCAGAGGCTGCGCATGGCGATGGTGGCATCGCCCGCCCCACGGAACACAGCGTTGAGCAGGAAGATGTAGAAGATGCTCGCCGAGCCGCCCAGCATCACGGCCGTGTAGCGGTTGCCCGTCTCAATGACCTCGCTGTCGGCGCCCATGAAGCCCAGGAGCTCGTGCGCGAACAAGGCGCCCGGGATGCCGATGGCCGCCGCCATAAAGGCGGCGAGCCACAGCGACTGGGTTGCGGCCAGCGCGGCGGCCGCGGGGCGCTTCTCGCCAATGCGTCGCGCCACGAGCGCCGTGGTCGCGGTCGACAGACCGATCGCCAGTGCGTAGAGAATCGTGAGCATGGCCTCGGTGATACCGACGACCGTGACAGCCGCGGCGCCAAGTCGCGCAACGTAGATCATGTCGACGAGCGCAAACACCGCCTCCATCGACATTTCGAGCATCATGGGTACGGCAAGCAGCACGAGCGCACGGCGGGTCGAGCCCGTCGTGTAGTCGCGTTCGACGTCGCGCAGGGATTCGCGCAACAAGCTGAACAGATCGGCGACGCGTCGCGTCGCGGGTTGGTTGGCAGTCATGGTGTCCATTCCGTCGCGGGGCCGAGTCAGGGCCTCGCAGAAGCATTTGGGGGCTCGGCGACAGCGTGTCGCCTGAGCGGGAGAACCGGCGCTCAGTGCGCGGCGGGTCTAGCCGGTGCTACGGAATCGGATGCCGTTGCGGCGGAAGGCTGCAACGAAGAGACCCGGCACCACGACACGCCGCGCGCTTTGCACGGTGCCTGCGTGGTTGTGATCGTAGTGATCCATGATCCGGGTCCAAGAGTCGGCCGGGATGGCCGAGAGGTGACGCACAGTGCCGAAGGCAGGCGTGCTTGTCAATGACGTGTCGAGTCAGCGCGCTGCGCAGACGGGGCAGTCGGCGTTCTTGCTGACGCTGAGCTGGCGCCATTCGCCCGTGCGGCCGTCATAAAGGCTCAGGCGTGCCGGTGTGCCAGTTCCTGTAACCCTTTTAATCGCCTCGGTTGCCATGAGTGTGCCGATGGTGGCTGGAATTGGGCCCAGTACGCCCGCGCCCTGGCAGTCGTCGAGTGATTCGTCGTCATCGAAATACATGCAGCGGTAGCAAGGCGCGTTCGCGTAGTCGGGGCCGAACACGGCGACCTGGCCTTCCCAGCGCAGCGCGCTGCCCGAGACGAGTGCCGTACCGGTGGCAACACAGGCTTCGTTGAGCGCAAAGCGGCTCGCGAAATTGTCGCTGCAGTCGAGCGCCACGTCGGCCGCATCGACAGCGGCGCGTAGTGCGTCACCGACCAGCCGCTCGGCGCGGGGCACAACATCGATGCCCGGATGTTGCGTGGCCAGTCGCGTCGCGGCGACCGCCACCTTGTCGCGACCGATATCGGCAGGCGTGTAGAGGGGCTGACGCGCCAGGTTGCTGGCGTCGACGCGGTCGAAGTCAACAAGCGTCAGGGTGCCTGCGCCCGCCGCAGCCAGCGCGGCGGCTGCGGCGCAGCCCGTGCCACCGACACCGATGATCAGGACGTGCGCGGCACGCAGCCGCCGCGTCGCGTCCTCGCCATAGCCCGCCAGCGAGATGTGGCGGGCGTCGCGGTCGTCAGTCGGCGCGGCGCACACTGATGATGTGGACGGGCTCGACGGGAACATCGCCGTGCGGCCCGTGGTTGCCTGTCTGGACACCGGCGATGGCGTCGACAACGTCCATGCCGTCGGTGACACGACCGAACACGGCGTAGCCAAAGTCGCGACCGCCGTGGTTCAGAAAGCCGTTGTCGTTGAGGTTGATGAAGAACTGCGACGTGGCGCTGTCGACAACCTGCGTGCGGGCCATGGCCAGCGTGCCGCGCTCGTTGCCGAGCCCGTTGTCGGCTTCGTTCTTGATGGGATCACGCGTCGTCTTCTGCTGCATGTTCTCGTCCATGCCGCCGCCCTGGATCATGAAGTTCGGGATCACGCGGTGGAAGATCGTGCCGTCGAAGTAGTTGTCGTCGACGTAGGCGAGAAAGTTCTCGACAGAAATGGGAGCCTTTTCGGTGTCGAGCTCGACCGTAATCTCGCCCTTGTTGGTTTCGATGATGACCATGATGTGTCTTGCCTCTGCGTGGCGCCGCCGTTTAGTCCGGGCTTGAACCCGGCCACTGCGCCGTCGTGATGCGGTCGTGCCCCGCGAGATCGGGGGTGGTGTCGACCGCCTGGAAATTTGCGGCGAGAAGGATACCGGACACGGCCGGGCCCTGCCTATGCCCGTGTTCGAGTAATAAGTGACCACCCGGGCGCAGATTTGCTCCCGCGGTGGCTATGATGCGCCGAATGTCGGCGAGCCCATCGTCTCCGGCGGCCAGCGCGCTGCGCGGTTCGTGGCGCAGCGTGGTGTCCAGCCCGACAAAGCCAGCCTCCACGTAGGGCGGGTTGCTGGCGATAACGTCGAAGCGCATGCCGGGCAGCGCGTCGAACCAGTCGCCGCGGCGAAAACGAACGTTGTGGATACCCAGTCGCTTCGCGTTGTCGCGCGCGACCGCGAGTGCTGCCTCGGAGACGTCTGTAGCCACGACCTGAGCCTGCGGGCGCTCGCTGGCGATGGCCAGCGCCACGGCGCCGCTGCCCGTGCCGAGATCGGCGACATCGACAGGCGTGTCCGGCGGGAGCCGCGTGAGCGCCTGCTCGACCAGGTGCTCTGTTTCGGGGCGCGGCACAAGCGTGCCGGGTGTGACAGTCAGCGTGAAGGTCCAGAACGCCTGCTCGCCGGTCAGATAAGCCAGCGGCACGTGGTCGCAACGCTGGTCGAGCCAGGTCTGCAGTGTGTCCCGGTCTGCGGGCGACAGCGCTGCGTCGCCGTGACTGCGTAGCCAGGCCCGCGACTGGCCCAGGACGCCCGCCAGCAGCAGTTCGGCGTCCAGTGCCGCAGTTTCGGTGGTCTCAGCGAGCTTGCGCATGGCGTGGTCGCGCCATTCTGAAATGTTCACACGGTGTCTCGGGTCGACGTGTCGCGGCGCGCGGAAGTGCGGGTGTACACTACGCGCCGCTTGCCTGGAGAAGCCATGGAAGTCTACACAAACG
>JBCCBB010000159.1:0-3432 GCA_039814545.1 Pseudomonadota bacterium | reverse complement strand
GCTGCCAGTCTTTGACGAGACCACGCATGAGCGCTGGCTGATCGCCGCCGACGACACCGTCCTCAAATGCGGCGCGATCAATCGCACCGTGATCGGCTAACGTCGTCATGCCCTACTCCGCCGTCGCACCAAACTTGCCATGCTGCAGAAAGTGCAGCGTCTCGCTAATGACGCGTCGGCTGCGCATCATCATTGGGTGAGTCACGGGCAAGACCAGGAAGTCCGCCATGCCTTCAAGCTGCGCGCTCTTGACCGACACCTTGCCGTCGTCACGACCGTCGATCATTGTCGAGTTGATCCAGTTGATGGAACGCCGCCCGGCGATGACGCCGACCTCGAATGTCGCGGGCCCGAGCTGGTTGGGCAGGCTCTCGGCATCCGTACCGAGCTGTTGACCAGCCGGACCGTTGAGCTTGTTGAACGCGGCCCAGTCGCCGATGCGATCGACTACCTCGCTGCCCGAGTTTGGCGGGCCCAGCATCACGACACGCCCAATCGCCGGCGCGGCATCCAGCGTAGCCAGGTAACGCACGATGATGCCGCCCATGGAATGCGTGACGAAGTGAACCGGCTGTCCCTCAGCCGCACAGGTTTCGATCTCGGGCAACACGTGGTCCTTGGCCAACACCTCGATGGCGTGGTCCGTGGACGGGTAGTCGATGTTGCACACGGCGTAGCCCGTCGACTCGAGTGACGTCGCCATGCGCCGCATCGACTTGGCGCTGCGCGCGAGTCCATGCAGCAAGACGACCGTGCCGCCCACCTCGGGCTGTGCCGGTGTTTCCGACGCCCGCGTGGGTGCTGCCACGAGTGCGAGGCCAACCAGCGCTAACGCAAGTGCCCTGCTACGACTCGGCTTCATCGCCGCCGTCAGGCTGCCAGAGCTCGACTTTGTTGCCGGCCGGATCGGTGAACCAACCAAAGGCGCCGAACTCGCTGCGTTCGGGCTTGCCGTGAAGCGTGGCGCCAGCCGCGGCCACCTGCGCGAGCGCACCATCAAGATCGTCGACGATCAGGTTGATCATGAAGGTCTGATCGGAGGGTGCAAAGTACGTCGTGTCGTCCTTGAAAGGGCTCCAGACCGAGTAGCCCTCGCTGGGCTGTGCGTTTGCCTGGAACACCGCGCCGTTGAAGTCGGGTCCGATCGTCATCCCTAAGTGCTCGGCGTACCACGCGCAAAGCGCTTCGGGGTCGGGGCTCTTGAAAAACACGCCGCCCAAGCCGGTTACTTTCGCCATCTCGCTCTCCTCGTCCCTGGGTCTAGTGTAGCGCCCAAAAAAAAGACCCGCACAAGGCGGGCCTTTTGTGTTCGCGGCAGAAGACCTAGAACGGAATATCGTCGTCGAAGTCGTTGACGGCCGCCGCGGGCTGCGACGCCGGTGCGCTCTGCGGGCGCTGCTGGCCACCACCGCCGCCGCCGGCCATGGGCGAGCCTGCGCCACCGCGGCCACCCAGCATCTGCATTTCGTCGGCGATGACTTCCGTCGTGTAGCGGTCGCGGCCTTCCTTGTCCTGCCACTTGCGCGTGCGCAGCTTGCCTTCGATGTAGACCTGCGAGCCCTTGCGCAGGTACTCAGCAGCGATCTCGGCGAGGCGGTTGAACATGGCCACGCTGTGCCATTCCGTGCGCTCCTGCTGCTCGCCCGATTGCTTATCTTTCCAGCTTTCGCTCGTGGCGATGCGCAGGTTCGTCACCGCGCCCCCGCTGGGCATGTAGCGCGTCTCCGGGTCCTGGCCCAGATTGCCGACGAGAATGACCTTGTTGATACCGCGCGCCATGGAAAAACCCCTGAAAAACTGCGTGAAGCGACCCTAGATTGTAAATGCTGGCGGGCCAATTGCCAGCGCTAATCGGCGTGTTTCGACCGGGAATTGAAGGCTGCCAGCAGCAGCCAGCCACCCAGTACGGCCGCCACACCCATAGCGCCTGCCACGGCACCCAAGGTGCCCACGATGGCGCCCGCAGCCGTACCACCGACAAAGGCGCCAAAGAACTGGCTGCTCGAGAACAAACCCAGGGCCGCACCACGCTGCTCGGCCGGCGCGCGCCGCGACATGGCCGCCGGCAGCGCGGCCTCGAGATAGCTGAAGCCCGCGAAAAACAGCGTGCAGCCCGCGCCGAACAGCCAGAGGCTGCGGCCCGCCGCAATCAGAATGAAGCCACCGGCAAGCAGGGCCAGCGCCAGCAGCATGTACCGGCTGCCTTCGCGCCCGTCTCGCATGATGAGCGGAATGGCAATGGGTAATGCCGCTGCGAGCGTGACCGTGTACACCTGCCAGTGCCGGTGCTCGGGCAGCGCGATCTCGTTGATGAGTAGATACGGCGCCAGGACAAAAAAGGCTGTGAGCGCGGCGTGCAGCACCAGTATCGCACCGTCCATGGCCAGCAGATCGGGGCGCATGACGCCCGACCAGTCGCGCGGACCGCTCGGCGCCGCGGGCGTTGATCCGGGCGCCGTCAGCACGAGCAAAACGGCTAGCCCACCGAAGCCGGCGGACAACCAAAACAGGCCGCGTACACCGACAGCCGCGGCCAACAACGGACCCAGCACAAGCGCGAGCAGGAACGAGGCACCGATGGCTGCACCGAAAATGGCCATGGCCGGCGTACGCACTTCGTCGCGCGTGCGGTCGGCAAGCCAGGCAGACAGCGTCGCGGACACGGCACCCGCGCCCTGCAGCAGCCGTCCGACGATCACACCCCAGATGCCCTCGGCGCCCGCGGCGACGGCGCTGCCGAGCAGGAACACGGCCAAGCCGATGGCGGCCACGGGCTTGCGGCCCAAACGATCCGACAACACGCCGTAGGGTATCTGCAGCAAGGCCTGCGTGACGCCGTAGCCGCCCACGGCGACGCCGACAAGCAGCGGCGTGGCGCCGGGCAAACCGTCAGCCCAGAGCGCCATGACAGGCAGCACCATGAACAGGCCCAGCAAGCGCGAAATCGCGATACCGCTCAGGCGCGCAGTAAAGCCGAGTTCGTCAGAGCGTAGACGCGTGCGCGTCGCTGTCGCGGTGTCGTGTGCCAAGGTGAGAAGTGCTTTGCGCGGTCAGCGCGAGGCGGCGTATATTAGCAGGTTGTTCCGCTCCGGCCGGGTCGCACATGCACCGCTACATCGAACTTCGAGGCGCGCGTACGCACAACCTCAAGAATCTCGACCTGCGTTTGCCCCGCGAGCAGCTCATCGTCATGACGGGCCTGAGCGGCTCGGGCAAGTCCTCGCTCGCGTTCGACACCATTTACGCCGAAGGCCAGCGGCGCTACGTCGAGTCGCTATCAGCCTACGCCCGACAGTTTCTTTCGATGATGGAAAAGCCCGACCTCGATCACATCGAGGGGCTGTCGCCCGCGATTTCGATCGAGCAGAAGTCGACCTCGCACAACCCGCGCTCGACCGTGGGCACCGTCACCGAAATCTACGACTACCTGCG
>JBCCBB010000125.1:0-6101 GCA_039814545.1 Pseudomonadota bacterium | reverse complement strand
CATGGCGACGCGCGGCATGTTTGAGCTCTGGGACGAACACCTCGACGAGTTTCTCGTCGCGGAGCGCGACGCGGCCTACCGCAAGGCGTATTACTTCGGTCTGCTGTGGTTGCTGCTCGTGCCGCTCGTCGACGGCCTGACTGATCACCTTGAGCTGCGCCGTATCTTCACGCTCGGCTTCATCATGCTGGGATTCCTCTGGGGCCTGAGCCTGCCGGCTGTCATTGCGGCCTGGGGCCGCCCGGCCGAAACGGTGGAGGAATAGATCATGCCTCCGAAGAAATCTGTCAGCTACCACAACCGCGTGCGTCTGGTCCGCACGGAACGCGGGCTTTCGCGCAAAGCGCTGGCCGAAGCCGTGGACGCCCACCCGCAAACGATCGGATATATCGAACGCGGTGAGTACAACCTCAGCATGGACCTGGCGTTACGACTTTGTGAGGCACTGGGCGTCTCACTCGACGCATTGTTTTCGATGAAACCGTTTGCGCCATTGACGAGCGAGCAACTCATCGGCGGCGAACGCGGTTAGTGACGTAAAGAAATCTTCACACAAATTGTTGCAACCATTTCGCGGGCCCCGGCATCTACCTATACACAACGCGAACAAAAATGCGCCATTTCGGATAGCCAGCGGCACAACCCCCCACGGAGCACCGTCGCCATGAATTCGCAGATTTTTACAGTACGAAACTTCTCGCTGACCGCCATCTCGGCGCTCGCTGTCGTCCTCTGGCAGACAGGCCTGTACTTCGGCGCGATGATTCTTCTGCTGGTCACAGCGGGTATCGCCATCGCGCGCCCGAGCATCCGTGACCAGCGGCTGATGCTCGACGGCACGCCCGTACTGCTCATGTTTGCCGTCATGTTTGTGGCCGCCAGCGGCATGGTCTATGCCGTGGAAACCGTTGGCGCCTTGTTCGAGAGTGATACGGGCACCGAGTGCACGGCCGAGACTACGGTCTCTGCTCGCAGCGTGCTCACCGACCTCGTCAACTGAGTAGCAGGGCCGTCCCGCGTATTGGGTCGCGGGCCGGTGCGTGGCCGGTTATGCTCGGCTCAGGACCCCCACCCGGAGCCGAGCATGGCCGACACGCGTGATGCGTTACGTTCCATCACCGAGAGCATCGAACACGAACTCAAACGTCTCAACATCTGGGACGAAGTAGCGCCCAGCGACGAGGCGCTCAAAAGCCAGGAACCGTTTTGCTTTGACACGCTGGGTTTCGCCCAGTGGATGCAGTGGATTTTCTTACCGCGTGTGCAGGAGGTCGTCGAGAACGAGCGCGACATGCCCGCGCAAAGCGACGTGCACACCTACGCCGAGGAAGTGCTGAAGAACACCGACTATGAGTCGGAACAGCTCCTGTTCCTGATCAAGACTTTTGACGAGATCGTCGCAAGCGGTGGCGAGCCGGCAACAGTCGGCAACTAGTCAAACGCAAAAAAAAGGCCGCGCCCGAGTTGGGTGCGGCCTTTTTGCGTCTGCGGCGGGTGCCTAGTCTTCGAGCAGGAAGCTCCTAAGCTGGTCCGAGCGGCTCGGGTGGCGCAGCTTGCGCAATGCTTTCGCCTCTATCTGACGAATGCGCTCACGCGTGACGTCGAACTGCTTGCCGACTTCCTCGAGCGTGTGATCGGTATTCATATCGATACCGAAGCGCATGCGCAGCACCTTGGCTTCGCGCGGCGTCAGGCCGGCCAGGACACCGTGCGTGGTTTCCTTGAGACCTTCCGACGTTGCCGAGTCGATGGGCGAGTGCACCGTGGTGTCCTCGATGAAGTCGCCCAGGTGCGAGTCTTCGTCGTCGCCGATGGGCGTTTCCATCGAGATGGGCTCTTTGGCGATCTTGAGCACCTTGCGGACTTTGTCTTCGGGCATTTCCATGCGCTCGGCCAGTTCCTCGGGGTGCGGCTCGCGGCCCATCTCCTGCAGCATCTGCCGCGAGATGCGGTTCAGCTTGTTGATGGTCTCGATCATGTGCACCGGGATACGGATCGTGCGCGCCTGGTCAGCGATCGAGCGCGTGATGGCCTGGCGAATCCACCAGGTCGCGTAGGTCGAGAACTTGTAACCGCGACGGTACTCGAACTTGTCGACGGCCTTCATGAGGCCGATGTTGCCTTCCTGGATGAGGTCCAGGAACTGCAGGCCGCGGTTCGTGTACTTCTTCGCGATCGAGATGACGAGGCGCAGGTTGGCTTCGACCATCTCCTTCTTGGCGCGGCGTGCTTTCGCCTCACCAATCGACATGGCGCGGTTGATCTCTTTGATCTGCGCAATCGTGAGCCCCGTGCGCTCTTCCATGAGTACGAGCTTGCGCTGCGAACGCAGGATGTCGTCCTTGAGCTTCGAGAGCACGGACGAGTGCTTGCGCTTGGCGCGGATGTGCTTGTCGATCCACTCGAGGTTGGTTTCGTTCTTCGGGAAGCTTGCGAGGAAGTCCTTGCGCGGCATGCCGGCCTGGCGCACGCAGAGGTTCATGATGGCGCGCTCGCTCTGGCGAATCAGCTGCACCGTCATGCGCAGCTCGATGACCATCGCGTCGAACACCTTGGGCGAGAACTTGATCTCCATGAGCTCGTCGGTGAGCTGCTTTTTGATTTTGCGCGTGGCCGACGCCGGGGCGCCGTGCTTCTCAATGTGCGTCAGGTACCGCTTGTGCAGGCGCGCGACGGCCTTCAGGCGGCGCGTGATCTCGTCGGGATCAGGACCCGTGTCGACCTCTTCCTCGTCGTTGTCCGAAGCGCGGTTGCCCGGGGTCGGGATCTCGTCGGGCTCGTTCGGGTCGATGAAGCCAACGACGAAGTCCTGCATGCGCGTCGTGCCTTCGGTCCACGAGCGGAACGTCTCGAGCACCTGGTCCACGGCGGGCGGGAAGCCGGCCAGCGCCGCCTTCACGTCGTTGAGGCCTTCCTCGATGCGCTTGGCGATTTCGATTTCGCCCTCACGCGTGAGTAGCTCGACGGAGCCCATTTCGCGCATGTACATGCGGACCGGGTCGGTCGTACGGCCGAATTCAGCGTCGACCGAGGCCAGCGCGTCTTCGGCTTCCTCGGTGTCGTCGTCGTCAGAGACGGCGTTGTCGTTGAGCATGAGCGACTCGGCATCGGGTGCTTTCTCGTACACCGTGATGCCCATGTCGTTAATCATGTTAACGATGTCTTCGATCTGCTCCGGATCGACGATCCCATTCGGCAGGTGATCGTTGACCTCGGCATAGGTCAGGTAGCCCTGTTCCTTGCCGCGGGCAATGAGGCTCTTCAGCTGGGACTGTTGGTCCGTTGCTAGTGCGCGTTTCTCGCTCAAGTCGACTTCCTCAAAAACAGTTGCGCGCGCAGGCGTCACCGCCGCGCTGCGATTGCGTTTTGGTAGTGGTCACAAGCCACTCTTGTTGGCGCAAGGCCGTGCGCCTCGTCGATGCCATGTCTATGGCAGGTGCCGCGCTGGCGGGTCCGCTCTGCGGGCAATCGGCCGATGATATCAAGAGGTAAGGCCAAATCCAACGGTGTCAAGGGCTGCCGGCAGGTTTGTCCCGTTGCGCCTTGGCCGCCAGCAGCTGCCGCAGCTCGTCCCCCTCGGCGGCCGACAGGCGCCGTTCCACAGCCAGGTCTCGCAGTTGCTCAACCCGGTCAGCCCGAGCCATTTCAACGAGTTGGCCGTGTACACCCCGCAATTCTGCGGCCGTGTCGATCTGCACGTCCTCGGGCAATGCGGCGGCGGCCAGCTTCTGCAAATGCCCGAAATTGGGGTCGCCACGCCACTGCTCCAGCAGCACAGCCGGGCTCACGCCGGGCCGTGCCTGCACGTCAGCCACAATCCTTTTGAGTATGTCTGCGCCCGGTCGTTCCAGCCCGGACAGCAATTCGAGGTCGAAATCGAGCGCGGCCGCGGGCTCGTGCAACAGCAGCGTGATGGCACGGCGCATGGGCGTGGCGCGCTGGCCCATGCTGCGGCGCGCCTGGCGCTCGCCGCGGCGGCGTGCTGTAGGGGCATCGCCCAGCATGCTGCGCAGCTTGGCGGGCCCCAGGGCGACGGCCTCAGCCAGCGCATCAATCACGAGCTCGCGGTAGACGCCGTCGGGCAGCTTGGCCACGAGCGGGCGCGCGAGCTCCGCCAGTTGTGCGCGGCCTTCGGCCGATTCGGCATCGACCTGCGCCGAGAGCTCGCCGATCATGAAATCGGAAAGGGGCAGGGCGGCGTCGAGTACGCGCTCAAAAGCGCCCGAGCCTTCTTGGGCCACGAGCGAATCCGGGTCCTGGCCATCCGGCATAAAGGCAAAGCGCAATGCGCGGCCGTCGGTGATCTTCGGCAGCGCATTCTCGAGTGCGCGCCAGGCAGCCTTGCGGCCCGCGCGGTCGCCATCGAAGCTGAATACCACTTCGTTGGTGAGCCGAAATAGCCGGTCGAGATGGTCGCCCGTGGTGGCTGTGCCCAGCGTGGCGACCGAAAAACGGATGCCGTTGCGGGCCAGACCGACCACGTCCATGTAGCCCTCGACGACGACGAGCCGGTCGATGTCGCGCAGTTTTTGGCGCGCCTCGTAGAGCCCGTAGAGCTCGCGACCCTTATGGAACAGCACGGTCTCGGGCGAGTTCAGGTACTTCGGCTCGCCGTCGCCAATGACGCGGCCGCCAAAGCCCACCGTGCGCCCGCGCGCATCGCGGATCGGGAACATGACGCGGCCGCGGAAGCGGTCGTAGTGCCCGCCCGTGTCGCGTGGGATGACGAGGCCCGCGGCGGCCAGCAGCTCAACGCGCTCGTGGTCACCACCAAAGCGCTTGAGCACGGTGTCCCAGGCATCGGGCGCCCAGCCGATGCGAAACTCGCGCGCGGTCTGGCCGTCGATGCCGCGCTGCTTCAGATACTCGACGGCCTCAGGCGTGTCGCGCAGGATGTCGGCGTAGGCCTGCGCCACGGCATCCATGAGCGTGTGCAGCTGGTCGATGCGGCTGTCGCGTTGAAAGTTGCCGGCCTCTCGCGGCACCTCCACACCCATCATGCCCGCGAGCTCCTCGACGGCCTCGGGGAACGACAGGTGGTCGTGCTCCATGAGGAAACCGAGCGCGGTGCCGTGGGCGCCGCAGCCGAAGCAGTGGTAGAAGCCTTTTTCGGGACTCACCGTAAACGAGGGCGTGCTCTCGTTGTGAAACGGGCACAGCGCCTTGTACTCGCGCCCACCCTTGCGCAGCTCGATGCGGCTGCCCAATACCTCAACGATGTCGGCGCGTGCGACGAGATCGTCAATAAAGCTCTGGGGGATGCGCCCGGCCATTCAGCCTGCGAGTCGCGCCTTGATGATGGCGCTGACCTGAGACATATCGGCGCGACCGGCCGCTGCCGCTTTGACCTTGCCCATGACCTTGCCCATGTCGCGCATAGACTCGGCCCCTGTTTCGGAGATCGCGTTGTCGATGATCTCGGCCAGCGCGGCGTCGTCGAGCGGCTCGGGCAGGTAGACCTGGAGCACCTCGATCTCGGCAGCTTCAGCGGCAGCGAGCTCGGGCCGGCCGCCCTTTTCGTACTGGGTGATCGACTCGCGGCGCTGCTTGACCATTTTCTCGATGACCGCGAGCGTGGCGGCGTCGTCGAGCTCAATACGCTCGTCGACTTCGCGCTGCTTGATGGCGGCCAGCGCCATACGAATCACAGTCAGGCGCGACTTGTCGCCGGCCCGCATCGCGGTCTTCATGTCATCGGTGAGTGTGTTCTTCAGCATGGTCGTCTTCCGGGCCTGGGCCCGTCCTGTCTATGGTAACCGCTTAGGGCGCGGTCCTTGGTTCACAATATCCGGTTCACAATTCCTGGCTCACAAACAAAAACGGCCGCCAGAGGCGACCGCTTTTGGAACGCAGGCCCGAAGGCCCGGGCGTGCACTCAGTAGAGGCGGACGCGGCGGTTGTTCTCGCGCTGCAGCTTCTTGGCGTGGCGCTTGATGGCAGCCGCTTTCTTGCGCTTGCGTTCCTGGGTCGGCTTTTCGTAGTACTCGCGACGGCGCAGCTCCGTCAGCACACCCGCTTTTTCGCAGGCACGCTTGAAGCGCCGCAGGGCGGCATCGAAGTACTCGTTGTCTCTGACTTTAACGCTCGGCATGTGATCGCCT
>JBCCBB010000093.1:0-10556 GCA_039814545.1 Pseudomonadota bacterium | reverse complement strand
GCCAGCGCGCAGTCGACGGCCAGCCAGGCCCTGCAGCAGGCAAACTCGGCCCAGTCGGCCGCTGATGCCAACACGGAACGTCTGGAGCGCATGTTCCAGAAGTCGATGTCGAAGTAACGGACGCGTTACCGAAGACACGGACGCGCTAGACGCATCCACAAAAACGCCGCGGTGGCCTGGCCAGCGCGGCGTTTTTTATTGCCCGACAACAGCGGGCCCGACGTATGGACTCACAGTGCCGTCGCGGCGTTACTCCATGACGGTCAGGATATCCGCCGTCGCCGGCTCGGGCGCCGGCGTCCCAACTGCCGTCGGAATACCGCGCGCCTCGTCCACAGCCGCTTCCATGGCAGCCCAGTCCGCGACGGCCTCGCGCGCCTCAGTCGCCGCCACGAAGGCCCGGGTCATCACGGTCAGCGCATCGTCCTCGGCCGAGGCAACGGTCGTCTCGGCATCGGCCGGCGCACGTTCGGCCAAGGCCTCCCCCTCGCCTTCTGTCTCAGACGTCTCAGACGCCTCAGACGCCTCAGACGCCTCAGGCGCGACGCGCGCCAGCACCTCGTGCGCCTCGACGAACAACTGGCCCTGCTCCCAGCCGAACTTGATGGGCTGGTTGACGATGTTCACAGGCGTACCCACGGGCAGCATGCCAAACAGCACCGCGATGTCCTCGGGGAACATGCGAATGCAGCCGTGTGTCACGCGCATACCCACACCGGCGGGACGGTTCGTGCCGTGAATGAGATAGCCCGGCAAGTCGAGTCGCAGTGCGTGGTCACCGAGCGGGTTGTCAGGGCCGGGCGGCACGACACCAGGCAGCGGGTCACCGTCGGCGGCGTGCTCGGCACGGATCGATGCCGGCGGGTACCAGGTCGGCCGTTCGGCCTTGGCCGTAACACGCGTCGACCCTAGCGGCGTCTCCCAGTCCATGCGCCCGATACTGATCGGATAGGTGTGCACGGTGCGCGGCTTACCGTCGACGGCGGGCGGGTAATAGTAGAGCCGGTACTCGGGCAGGTTGAGCACCACGCCGCGGCGTGGTGCATCGGGCAGCACAAAGCGGGTCGGCAGCACGATGCGGGTCCCGGCACCAGGCAACCAGGGGTCCACATCGGGATTGGCCCGTCGCAGCTCCGTGTAACCCAGCCCGTGGCGCCGTGCTATATCGACGAAAGTATCCTCGGCCACGCTCTCGATGACAGCGACACTGCCGATAACATCATCGCCCTCTGGCGGCAACGGAAAGACCTCGGCGCGCGCGGCAACGGTCAGGCTCGCGAGGGCCAAAACGACCCCGGTGCCGTGCGCCAGCTTGCGCTTCATGCTCTGCATCTCGTTGACCCCTGCCATCTCGCGACGTAGCCTTCGCGCTATTCTAACGGAGCGACCGCCAGCAAGGACAACGCTAACGTGACGATCGTCGTCAAGATCAAGATCTCGAGCAAGGACATCAACGCACTGCGTCGCGCCATGCACGCCGCGCGTCAGACCATCGCCTGTGCCGACGAGGTCGACATCGTAGATGCGGCCCGCACCATGCTCGCCGAATTCGACTCCCGCAAAGCGCCTGACTTCGTGCGCGAGCGCGTACCGCGGCTCGAAGCCATGGTCGACATGCTTGAGGACCAGGACTGGGCACTGCCCAAACGCGAGCGCGAGAAGATCCTTGCCGCCCTCGTCTACTTCTGCGACCCCGACGACCTCATCCCTGACGATGTACCCGGCCTGGGTCTGCTCGACGACGCCATCATGATCGAGCTGCTCCTCATGGAGCTCAAGCACGTCATCGAGGCCTACCGCGACTTCACGCGTTACCGCGCGAGCCTGCTTAAGACGGTGCCGACCGACATTCGCGAGGAGCGGCTCGAGAAACGGCGCTGGGCGTTGCACGGCCGCATGTCACGGCGCAGCAAGACCGACCGGTCCGGTCTGCCAGAGCGCCCGTTGATCTAGACGCGTCAGCCCGTGAGGCTCGGTGCCTCGATCAACAACACCTGGCAGTCCGCGAGCCCTTCACGCTTTTTCTTGAGCACGGCGTATTCGGGCGAGTCCCAGAAACGTCGCGCGGCCGCCTTGTCGGGCCACTCAGAAATGACCATGCCCGCACCCTCCCCGAACTCGCCTTCGAGGCTTTCGGCACCCGGACCGCGCAACAGGTAGCGCCCGCCAAACTTATCGACGAGTTCAGCCGCGGGCGCACCGTAATCGGCAAGGAAACGATCGCGGTCGTGAACAACCGCAGTGACGATCATGTAAGCGGGCATGTCGGGCACCAGTTCGTTGCGATGCCCCGAGCCTGCCGCCGGCTGCTCGCCGGCGTCAACCCGACCTTAGAATCGGACGAGCGCCGAACCCCAGGTGAAGCCACCACCGAAGGCTTCCAGCAGCAGCAGCTGGCCCGGCTGCACGCGGCCGTCACGCACCGCCACGTCGAGCGCCATCGGCACCGATGCGGCCGAGGTGTTGCCGTAGTCCTGCACCGTCTGCACGACCTGGTCCATTGACATGCCCAGGCGTTTGGCCGTGGCCTGGATGATGCGGATGTTGGCCTGGTGCGGGATGAGCCAGTCGATGGCTTCTTTCTCGATGTTGTTGGCTTCGAGCGTGACATCGACGATGCGCTCAAGTGTCTTCACGGCCACCTTGAAGACTTCGTTACCCGCCATCTGGATGAACGCTTCGCCCTTCACGACGTCGTTCAAGTGCTTGGAGGGACCCGCTTCCACCTTGAGCAGGTCGCGGTAACGCCCGTCGGCACCCAGGTGCGTCGACACGATGCCAGGCTTATCGTCGGCCTTGAGCACCACAGCGCCCGCGCCATCACCAAACAGCACGCAGGTGTTGCGATCGTTCCAGTCCGTGATGCGCGACAGCGTCTCCGCGCCGATCACGAGCGCGCACTTGGCCTGGCCGTTGCGCATGTACTGGTCGGCGAGACTGAGTCCGTAAATGAAGCCCGTGCAAGCAGCCTCAACGCTGAACGACGGGCAGGCCGGGATACCGAGGTCTTCCTGGATCAGGCAGCCCACGTTGGGAAACACGACGTCGGGTGTCGTGGTGCCGACGACGAGAAAATCAATCTCTTCGGGCGACACGCCGGCCATGTCCATGGCATTGCGCGCCGCGTGCATGGCCAACGTCGAGGTAAATTCATCGTCAGCCGCGATGCAGCGCCGCTCAATGCCCGTGCGCGAACGAATCCACTCGTCACTGGTCTCGACCATCTTTTCGAGATCGGCGTTGGTCAGCACCTTTTTGGGTGCGTAGCTGCCGGTTCCGGCGATTCGTGCGTACATCAAGCTGCCTCGTTCGAGAGCCAGCGGGCGATTCCCGCGGGCACATTGTCCTGCACTTCGAGCAACGCCGTCTCAATCGCATGTTCGAAAGCGACCGCGTCCGCCCCACCGTGGCTCTTGATGACGATGCCATTCAAGCCCACGAAACTGGCGCCATTATAGGCCCTGGGGTCGAGCGTGGCGCGTAAGTGGTTCAGCGAAGGCCGCGCAACGAGCGCCTGCAAGCGCGACCAGAGCGAGCGCAGGAACGACAGGCGCAGAAAATAGGTGATCAGCGTGGCGGTGCCTTCCATCGTCTTGAGCGCCACGTTGCCCGTGAAGCCGTCGGTGACGACGACGTCGACGCCACCCTGGCAGACCGCGTCACCTTCGACGAAGCCCACGTAGTTGAGGCCGCTGGCCTCGATGAGCGCTGCGGCTTCGCGCACGACCGGGTTGCCTTTGATGTCTTCCTGGCCGATGTTGAGCAGCGCGATGCGCGGCGCGTCATTGCCGGAGAGGTTGGCGGCCACAACACTGCCCATGACGGCGAACTGGTAGAGCTGACCGGCCGAGCAACTGGCATTGGCACCCACGTCGAGCAGGTAGACCCCACCGTCCATGGCCGGCAGTTCGGCCATGATGGCCGGGCGTTCGATGTCGCTGACCGTCTTCAGGACGAACTTGGCCGTGGCCATGAGCGCACCGGTATTGCCCGCGCTGACGCAGGCGGCGGCCTCACCGTCCTTCACACGGTTGATGGCAATGCGCATCGACGACTGCTTCTTGCGCCGTAGTGCGTCAGCCGGCGGCTCGTCCATCGTGACCACCTGGTCGGCGTGCACGATGTCGATGCGTTCCGGTCGATCACCCAGCACATCGCGCAGTACACGCTGGTCACCAACCAGGTCGAGCGAGACGTGGGGATATCGTGTCGTAATCGCACGCGCAGCCGCAACCACGACCGACGGCCCCTTGTCGCCACTCATGGCATCCAGGGCCAACCGGACTGGTCGCGACGCGTCGATGGACACGCGGGCGTGCGGTGGCAAGTCGGAGCGCCTCGAACGCGTCCGTTAGTGCGGGCGCCCCACCCGACTGGGCGGGGCCGTGCGCCGCTTACTCGTCGTCAGACTCGACGGCGGTATCCGCGATCACCTGCTGGCCGCGGTAGAAGCCGTCGGGGCTCACGTGGTGGCGCAGGTGCGTTTCACCCGTCGTGGGCTCAATCGAGAGCGTCTTCTTGCTGAGCTTGTCGTGTCCACGACGTGCGCCGCGCGTCGACGGCGTGCGCTTGCTTTTCTGTACTGCCATGTCGGTTCTCCGGTTTTCGTAGCGGCGGGCACTCGGTGCCCACCTCAGTTGTCCTGTTTGCCCTTGTCGGCCATGAGTGCCTGCAAACCCGCAAAAGGTCGTTGACTCACAGCCGCCACATCATCGCCGGCCAGTTGCTGCGCCAGAGGACCGCAGTCCTCGAGCGTCGCGTGCGCGACGACCAGTGGCAGATCGAGCATCACCAGCTCGTCCACCAGTTCCGCGAGCGCGAGTGTGTCGCCCTCGTGGTCCCATTGTTCAAAGTCAGCCTCCAGCGCTTCGAGCACCGCGTCATCGACCCCATCACCCACAGCCAGCTGATGGTCGATCTTCACGTTCACGGCGACCAGGTCCAGGCAGCGCTGACACGGCAAGGTGTAGACGCCTTCGATCTGAACCGAGACGGCCACGAAGCTCGGCGCCTCGTGCTCAGAAAACGACAACACCGCGCGCATATCGGGCGGGATGACGTCACCGCCGGCGGCGTCTTTCGCCGCCTCGTCCACGAGTGCGGCAAGCCGCGGCAGCTCGGCGGCACCGTAGTGCACCGTGACCTGCTCCTGGCGCTCGGCAGCCTCGCTGAGCACCACCGTGGCGACTGCGTTTGCTGCCTGACTGGCCATAGCCGGCGAAGGATAAGAGGCCGATGAGGTCGTGTCAAAGAAAAACAGCGCTAAAATAGACGCTTAGTCGCCCGACCCAGGAGCACCCCGGGATGCCAGATACCCCGGCCAACAGGCCCACAAAACGGCTCGTGCTGGCCTCCGCGTCGGCGGGTCGGCGGACGCTGCTGGCGCGGATTGCGAGCAAATTTGACGTCGAGCCGGCTGACATTGATGAGACTCCGCTGCCCGGCGAGCCGCCCCGGGCGCTGTCCCAGCGCCTCGCCCGGGAGAAAGCACAGACCGTCTGGCGACGACTGGGTGCGCCAACCGGATCGATGACGCTGATCGGCTCCGATCAGGTCGCCGAGTGCTCGGGGCGCATCCTGGGCAAGCCCGGGGACGCCGCAAACAACATCGATATGCTGCTCGGGCTGTCGGGTCAGGAGGTTCACTTCTACACCGCAGTCATTGTCCTCGACGACACCTTCGAGGCGCCGCGAGTCCACCTGGACCACACCACCGTCGCCTTCCGAACCTTGCTGCGCGAGGACGTGGTGCGCTACGTCAACGCCGACACACCCTGGCAGTGTGCAGGCGGCTTCAAAGTGGAACAGGCTGGCATCAGTCTCTTTCGCCGCGTCGCCAGCGAAGACCCGACAGCGCTTATCGGTCTGCCGCTGATCTTCGTCGCCGAAGCACTGCGTGCCGCAGGATTCGCCGCGCTGCCTGAGACCGGCTAGCGCTTGCCGCCTGGGCGGAATAGGCGCTGCGCGTAAGTGTTGAGCGCCTCGGGCAGCGGCGCTGTGAACAGCTGCTCATTGCCATCACCAACGTCAAAGGCAATCGACTGTGCGTGCAGGAACAGGCGTTTGAGTCCGCGTTTGGCGTGCCAGTCGTTGCGTTCCGGGTCCCCGTAGCGCGCGTCTCCCACAATGGGATGCCCCATGTGCTGCAGGTGGACGCGAATCTGGTGCGTACGCCCCGTCAGTGGTCGCGCCACCATGAGCGAGGCGTCACGGCACGAGTCCACACGTTGCACCTCAGTCACCGAAGGCTTGCCGCCCGCATCGATCGTCACGTGTCGCTCACCGCCCCGCCGCGTGTGCACCTGGAGCGGTGCGTCGATCGTCATGTTGCCGTGGTCCCAGTGTCGATCGACGAGCGCCTGATAGACCTTGCTGACGCGGTCTTCGCGAAACGCCGCGTGCAGTCGGCGCAACGCGCTGCGCCGTTTCGCAAGCACAAGTACGCCGCTGGTCTCCCGGTCGAGCCGGTGCGCAAGCCCAAGCTCCTGCCAGTCGTCGCGCATCGCGCGCAGCGCCTCGACACACCCCAGCGACACCCCGCTGCCGCCGTGCACAGCAACACCCGCGGGCTTGTCGATCACGAGCAGTTCGCGATCCTCAAACAGGACTGCGGCCTCGAGCTGGGCCTGCAGACCGCGTGGCACGGCAGGCTGCTCGCGTACCTCGAGTGACACGGGCGGAATCCGCACATCGTCACCCTCGCGGACCCGCGAGGTGGGGCGAACACGCCCCTTATTGATGCGGACCTCGCCCTTGCGCAGCATCCGGTAGATCCGGCCCTTGGGCACGCCAGGCAGTTCCGTGGCCAGAAAATTGTCGATGCGCTGACCATCTGCGTCGGGACCGATGCGCACGTGGCGCACGCCGGAATGCGTGTTCTCTTTCTTGGACAATGACTTATTCGATTGCTGCGGCGACGCGCCTTGCTATATTATCCCTCAAGCAGGTCGGCTTTGCCGACGCCTGCAGTGTGCATCTCGGGCTCATCGGAGCCCACGCCAGGTTCTCAGGTTGTTAGGCCCCAGACTCCGGTCCGAGGCTCGGGAGCCGTTCAGGAATCGGGCGAACGCACAACGAATGCTCACGGGCTGCCGACGCGTTGGCGAGGGCTGGCCCGATGTTCAACCCGGCCGCGTCGCCCTGTGCCACGCGACCAGCATAGGCGAATGGCCCCGGTGCAACCGGGCCCGCCCGAACGGACTTCAAAGGCGCCTCGCGCCCACAAAGAAGCACAATGGTCCTGACCACAGACATCCACAGCGCCTTCGCGGCGCTCGTTGAAACACTGCTGGCACCCTTCGTGGGTCGTGCAGTGTCGTGTGTGTGGCTGCGACCGGCCCCAGCCTCGGCTGCGGCCCGTTCGGTGTCGGCAGGCCAGACGCCCGCACACCTACGGATTTCCCCACCCCATGAAAAGAATGCTCATCAACGCGACTCAGGAAGAAGAGTTGCGCATGGCGCTGGTCGATGGCCAGCGTCTTTACGACCTCAACATCGAGGCGCCATCCCAGGCTCGTAAAAAGGCCAACATCTACAAAGGCCGCATCACACGCATCGAGCCCAGCCTCGAAGCGGCCTTCATTGACTACGGCGCCGAGCGCCACGGCTTCCTGCCGTTCAAGGACATCTCGCCCGAGTACTACGTTCGCGAGCCGTCCGACAAAAACAAACCCTCGATCAAGGAGGTCCTCAAAGAGGGCCAGGACATCGTCGTCCAGATCGAAAAGGAAGAACGCGGCAACAAAGGCGCCGCACTCACAACCTACGTGAGCCTCGCGGGCCGCTTCCTGGTTCTGAAACCCAACAAACCGAAGTCCGGTGGCGTGTCGCGCCGCATTACGGGCGAAGACCGCGAAGAGATTCGCGAGGCACTTTCGGAGCTCGAGATTCCGGACGGCATGAGCATCATTGTGCGCACGGCCGGCATCGACCGAACGCCCGAAGAACTGCAGTGGGACCTCGACAACCTGTTCAAGGTCTGGGACGCGATCCTGAAGGTCGTCGTTGAGAAGTCTTCGCCCTTTCTGATCTATCAGGAATCGAATGCCGTCATTCGCTCGCTACGCGACTACCTCTCGAATGACATTGGCGAGATCCTCATCGACGCCGAGAACACGCACGCAGAAGCGCGCGAGTTCATGGAAAGCGTGATGCCCCATAACGCGGGCAAGCTCAAGCGTTACCAGGACAGCGTGCCGCTATTTACCCGCTACCAGATCGAATCGCAGATCGAGACTGCATTTGCGCACGAAGTGCGCCTGCCCTCGGGCGGCAGCATCGTCATCGACATCACCGAGGCGCTAATCGCGATCGACATCAACTCGGCACGCGCGACCAAGGGCTCGGACATCGAGGCCACGGCATTCAATACGAACCTCGAGGCCGCCGATGAAGTCGCGCGTCAATTGCGCCTGCGCGATCTTGGTGGTCTTGTGGTCATCGACTTCATCGATATGTCGAGCTCCAAGAACCAGCGTGAGGTGGAAAACCGCCTGCGCGGCGCTGTGCGCGCTGACCGTGCGCGCATCCAGATCGGCAAGATCTCCCGCTTCGGTCTGCTTGAGATGTCGCGTCAGCGCCTGAGTCCGTCTCTGGGTGAGTCCGCACACGTCACCTGCCCGCGCTGTAACGGCATGGGCCACTTCCGCACCGTCGAGTCACTGGCACTCGCGATCCTGCGCGTACTCGGTGAAGAAGCACGCAAGGAACGCACCTCGAAAGTCATCGCGCAGCTGCCGCCAGACATTGCGACCTACTTGCTCAACGAAAAGCGTGAGGGTGTTCAAAAGCTCGAGTCTCGCAATAAGACGCAAGTGATCCTCGTCGCCAACGCGAGTTTCGAAACGCCGAACTACGAAATCCGCCGTGTGCGCGACGACCAGGTCGACCTGCCCGAGAATCTGGGTGCCAGTAACGAGCTGGCCGCGACGGAAGAAACCGAAGAGACGACCGAATGGGGTGGCGAGAAGGTCGAGCCTGAAAAAGCTGCCGTCCAGATCTCCACGCCGGCAACGCCTGCGCCGACACCGCGCCGACTGCAGCAACCGTCGGCCGTTGCAACGGGCCCGCGCCCGGGCATTTTTGTGCGCATCTGGTACTGGCTGTTCGGCGAGCCCGACCCCGTCGAGATCGAGAAAAAACGCAAGGAGCGCGAACGCCTCGAGCGCAAAAAGCGCGACGCCGAGCGCCGTGCCAAGAAGCATGCCGAGCGCAAGTCGCGCGGCAAGCAACAGCAGGCGAAGAAGCAGCAAGGCAAAGACAACCGCAAAGACAGCGGCCGCAACTCCCGTCGTGGCAAGCAGCAGGACGAGCGCAAACAGCAACAGCAGTCCAAGCAAGGCGAACGCAAGCAGCGCGGGCGCCGTCGTGACGAGGCCGAAACCGAAAAGAAGGAACAGGCCAAGGGTCGCGGCAACCAGCAGCAACAAACGCAGCAGCAGAACGCGAAACAGTCCAACGCGGACGCGGATGCCGAGGGCGGTCAGCGCAAGCGCCGCCGGCGCTCGCGCGGCGGTCGTCGGCGCAAGTCGCAGAACGCTGAAGCGCAAGGCGGCGAGAACGCAGCGCAGCAGCAGGAGCGCAAGCCTGCGCAGCAGGCGCAGGACAAGCCTGCAGCCGAAGCGGCACCGCAGAAATCGGAGCAGCCCCGTCGGAAGGGCGACGCTGCGCAGAAGCCCGATGCCGACAAAGCAAAAGACGCGAAGCCACGCGACGAACGTCCGCGCAAGGACTCGGGCGATCGTCCGGCGCAGGCCCCGAAATCGGAAGCCAAACCTGAGACCAAGCCGGCTCAGGAACCGAAGCGCGAACCGCGTGCGGACGCGAAACCGGCTGCGGCAGAAAAACCCGCTCAGCCGAAGCCGGAACAGCCGGCCGCTGCCCGCGGTAACGGCGATGCCGGCAACAACGGCGGTGGTGATGCCAAACCAGCACCCAAGCCCGCAGCTAAAGCGGACAAGCCGAAACCGCAGGCATCAGACAAGCCTTCGGGCGGCGACCGTCCGCAACTGCTGCCCTGGGAAAGCGCGCCGTCGAGCGACAAGGACAAGACTTACACGGTCTGGTCCAGCAACGACGACTAAACGTTACGCGTCAGATTCGGATTCGTGCGCGGCCTCAAGCCGCGCTGCGATCTGATCCAGCAATCCCGACGACGCCGCATCCACGAGGTCGAACACCTGCTCGAAGCCGCGGGTGCCGCCGTAGTACGGGTCCGGCACCTCGCGAAACGGCGGCTCGGGATGGTGATCGAGCATCAGCGACAACGTCGCGCGCGCCGCTTCCGGCTCCAGGTCCGCGAGGATCGACAGGTTGTCGGCGTCCATCGCCACGATGTAGTCGAACTCGACGAAGTCCTCGACACGGACACGCCGAGCACGCTGCCCGGACATAGAGATGCCCCGCCCTGCAGCCGTTTCCTGTGAGCGCTGATCGGGTGAACTGCCAACGTGATAGGCGTGCGTCCCGGCAGAATCGATGCGAATGCGCGCGCTGAGTCCGGAGGCATCAACCTGCGAGCGGAAGACAGCCTCGGCTGTGGGTGAGCGGCAAATGTT
>JBCCBB010000100.1:0-10039 GCA_039814545.1 Pseudomonadota bacterium | reverse complement strand
CGCCCCTCACCCAGCGGGCCGGCCTGGTGTCGGCACACATTGGAGACCGCGTAGATTTCTTCGCCATGGCGAAACACCGCGATGGCCTCGCCTTCGGCGGGACGCACGATGACCGCCGTGCCGTCGTCGATCTCGGCACCCTCGCCTACACTCAGCCAGCCATCGGCGGCCGCATCGACAGGCCGCCGCGATGCCAGCACACCCGCGAACTGCAGCCCCACCACCGCAAACACCGCAACGATGAGCAAGACGGTGTAAGCCACATGCTTTTCGAATTGCAGGGCGCCCAGCGCGACGTGGCTCACGACCAGCGCGAACGCCAGGTAGACGCCCATGTGCAGCGCCTTCCAAAGGCCCGGCCCGAGGTTCGCATTCCAGAAGTCGTGGCTCGTCGCGGCCATGAGGAACATGATCGTCAGCGCAAGCACGCCCAAGCTTTCAAACGGAAAGCCTGCGAGCGCGTCGTAGTTCGGATTTGACGCGAACAGCGAGACAAACGGGTTCAGCGTGCCGAAGCCGTGGTACCAGAGAATCACGAGCGCGGCATGCACCAGCGCGATGACAAACGTCGCGACACCCAGGTGCCGTCGGTTGAATAGCAGCGGGCGAAAGCGCGGCGTGATGCGTGCCAGTGGGCCGATCACGAGGACAAACGAGAGCATGAGAAACGCGAGCGTGCCTGTTGCGCGAATCAGTATCTGCAGTTCGGTCAGCGACTCACCGTCCGGCTGTGTGGCAATCGTGGCAATGACGAAGCTCACGATGTAAGTCAGGATGCCGCCGACAACCCAGAAATCGTAACGCTTCTTGAACGGCATCCACGACACCGCGCGATAACCATGTGTCATGGCGCGCCCTCCGTCTGCAACACGTCCGGCAAGCTGTCGTTGACGGGCACCGACTGACGATCCGACAGCGCGAGGTAGAGCACCACGACGAGTGCGGGCGCGATGAGCAACCAAAGCGCGACGTGCGCCTTTCGATGCGCGCGCCTCATGAGACCGGCGGCTCTGTTTGTGTGAACAGCTTCTTGAGCATCAGCGGCCACAGCCCCATGACGCCCGGGATGATCATGAGCCGCGCGCCCCAGGTCATTTCACCGGCGTCGGGATCAATGCGCTTCGCGAGCCCGGCCGCAAATGCGATCGCCGTTATGAGGCCGATCGCGAGATAAATGCCAATCACCGAAACCAGCGTACTCGCCGCGGCCACGCTCATGGTCGACCTCGCCCAGACGACGCCGTGTAGTGCTTGCTCAACGTGTTCTCCCCCCCCGGCCTGCTTCGGATCTCTTGAGGCGAAGACGACCCGAGTGCCCGCTACATGATTACAGGATTGTCATTTATTGCGCCACTGGCAGGTCCTGTCGTCCGCATTGTCATTGCGAGGCTGGCAACGAAGGGGCACTCTGAGGGCTGCTTCCGAAGCACCGCACATCGGTCATCACCCATCAGGAGCAGCCATGAGCGCACAAGAGGAATCCGTCTGGTACAAGGTTGCGGAGCCCGGCGAACTGGCCGAAGGCCGCGTGAAATCGGCGACGGCCGGCCAGACACAAGTGGCGCTCGTGCATTTCGACGGCCAGTTCGCGGCCATGGATAACCGCTGTCCACACCAGGGCGGCCCACTCGGCGAAGGCTCCATCGAGAAAGGCATTGACGGCAAGTGCTGGCTGCGCTGCCCTTGGCACGGCTGGGATTTCCACCCGCTCACCGGCGAACCGCCCGGTGGCCACGAAGACTCCGGGCAACAAAATTTCGACGTTGACGTGCGTGATGACGGCATCTACGTCAAAGCGCCCGCCATCCCGGCCCGTGAGCGCACGATCTCCGACGTCATGGCCGAAACGATGACCAACTGGGGTGTGTCGAGCGTGTTCGGCATGGTGGGCCACTCGAACTTGGGCCTTGCCGACGCGCTGCGTGCACAGGCGATGCAGGGCAAGCTCAACTATTACGGCATCCGCCACGAGGGCGCCGCGGCCTTTGCGTGCTCGGGCTACGGCAAGTTGACGGGCAAACCCGCAGCTGCGCTCACGATCGCCGGACCCGGCGCCACCAACCTCATGACCGGGCTCTGGGACGCCAAGGTCGACCATGCGCCCGCGCTCGCGCTGACGGGCCAAGTGCAGGAGCAGGTGCTGGGCGCGGCGCACGCCTTTCAGGACGTCGATCTCGAGGCCGCGTTTGAGGCTGTTGCCGACTTCTCCGAGACCGTGCACCCGAGTTCCGACCACGCGTTGCTCATGACGCAGGCTGTGAAAACCGCTCTCGTCAATCGCAGCGTGGGCCATCTCATCTTCCCCGACAACGTGCAGACCATCCCCTCGCCCGACGCCGAGGCGCACACGCCCGACGGCTGGCTCGCCGATCGCGCCGTGGCGCCCACGGACACGTCGCTGGCTGAGGCAGCGACGCTGCTTGCGGGTGCCGAACGCCCGCTCATCATCGTGGGCTACGGCGCCGTGGATGCGATGCCTGAAGTCATCGCACTGGCCGAAGCGCTGGGTGCACCCGTGGCCACAACGTTCAAGGCCAAGGGACAGATTTCCGACCGACATCCGCTGGCGGCCGGCGTTCTGGGCCGCAGTGGTACCCCCATCGCCAGCTGGTTCATGAACGAGTCTGACGTCATGCTGGTTTTTGGTGCCTCGTTCTCGGACCACACGGGCATCTACAGCTACAAGCCCACCATCCAGGTCGACCTCGACCCCATGCGAATCGCCAAGCGCCACCCGGTAACGGTTCCGGTCTATGGCGACGTGGGGGTTTCCGCCGTGAACCTCTGCGAAGCCGTCGCGGGCAAGGCCAAGTCGATCGATCACCGTGCCGAAGTGGCCGAACGCTGGAAGCTCTGGCGCCAGGAAAAGGCGCGCCGCATTGACGAGGACCGCGGCAAGGGCATCGCCGCGGCGAAGCTCTTCCAGGTACTCACAGACCACGCGCCCGAGGACGCCATCCTGGCCGTCGACGTGGGCAACAACACCTATTCGTTTGGCCGTTACTTCGAGGCCAGCGGCGACCAGCGCGTGCTCATGTCGGGCTACCTGGGTTCAATCGGCTTCGCGCTACCGGCCGCCCTCGGCGCCTGGGCCGCGACGCAGGAAGACGGGCCTTACAAGGGCCGCAAGGTCATTTCGATCTCGGGCGACGGCGGGTTTGGCCAGTACGCCATGGAGTTCACCACGGCCGTCAAATACAACATGAACCTCTGCCACGTGCTCATGAACAACGGCGAGCTCGGCAAGATCACCAAAGAGCAAAGGGCCGGCGAGTTCCCCGTCTGGCAGACAGACCTCGTGAACCCAAGCTTCGCCGCGTTCGCCCGCGCCTGCGGTGGCCACGGCATCAAGGTCAGCGACCCGAAGAAGCTGCGCGACGCGATTGCCGATGCGGTTGCGCTGGATGGGCCGGCACTTGTTGAGGTTGTTACGGACGCGGAGCTCGTCTGACGAACGCGTCATTGCGAGGGGCGCAGCCCCGCGGCAATCTCCAAACGACATCGTTGCGTGAGGAGATTGCCACGCCTGCTACGCAGGCCCGCAATGACTGAGTGGGGCGATGTGCAGGCTCGCAATGACGGAGTGGGTCGCTGCGCGGCCGCGGCAATCTCCAAATGCCACCATGACGCCATTGCGCTCGACGTCGTCGCGGTTGAGACACTGCGTTATGTTCAACCCCTAGCGTGACACCAGTCACAGTTCCACTGTCGGAAACCCGCCCGACGAGGCAATCGAACTAGGCTCTCCGAGTCGCAGGATTTCGACCGCCGCGCCAAGGCGCGTGAACCCGGGGAGAGCAGTATGGACGTTTCGATGGGTAGGGCCCGATGGTGGCCCGCAGCAGCTGCAATTGCATTAGTCATGGGCTGCGGCGGAGGCGGCGGCGATGACGAAGCGGCGACGCCACCGCCAGGCTCCGGAAACCCGCCAAGCAACCCGCCGATTTCCTACAGCCTCATTGAATCCGAAGCCGGCGCGCACCGGTTTCTGAGCACGGCTACATTCGGTGGCACCCACGCAGAGATCGACGCGCTTGTGGGACGCGATGCCGCTGAATGGCTCGCCGATGAATTCGCCAAGCCGGCCGTCGCTTACACACCCCGCGTCAGGCCACTGATCACGCAAAATGTCACAAGCTTCGGTCAATCGCGTGCAGACCGAAATTATCATTCCGACTTCTTCTGGGAAGCCGCGATCGGTGCGGACGACCAACTGCGTCAACGCGCGCTGTTTGCGCTCTCGCAAATCGTGGTCGTGGGTCAGACCACCAACAACCACCCGCACCGCTACGCGCCTTACATGGACGCGCTCTACCTCAACGCGTTTGGCAACTACCGCGACATCCTGCAGGACATCACCTACACGCCGGCGATGGGGCGTTACCTGACTTACGAGAACAACCGAAAGGCGGACCCCAACACGGGTCGGCTCCCCGACGAGAACTACGCGCGGGAGATCCTGCAACTCTTCTCGATCGGCCTGCTCGAGCTCAATATGGACGGCACGCCCGAACTCCAGGGCGGCGAGACGATCGAGACCTACGGCAACGAGGACATCGTCAATCTGGCCCGCGTGTTCACGGGCCTGCGCTTCCAGCGCGACCTCGGTCCCGACGGCTGGATCGAACCGCTGCTGATGTTCGAGAACTTCCACTCGGAAGCCGAGAAGGCGTTTCTCGATACCGTGATTCCGGCCGGCACCACGGGTGACACGACCATTTCGCTGGCGCTCGATGGCATCTTTGCGCATGACAACGTGGCGCCGTTCATTGGCCGCCAACTGATTCAACGTTTCACCATGAGCAGTCCGCCGCCCGAGTACGTCGAACGCGTCGCCACAGCCTTTGCGAGCGGCAGCTTCGAGGCCGACAACGGCCGGCAGTTCGGCACCGGTCAGCGCGGCGACATGGAGGCCACGCTGGCGGCCGTGCTGCTCGACCCGCTGATGTTCGGCGACACCGTCAACGGCAAGCTGCGCGAACCGGTGCTCCGGTTTGTGCACCTGGTGCGCGGTATGGAAACGACGAACATCACCGTCGCCAACGAAAATCGGCTTCGCACTACGTCAGACAGTGGTACGAGCCTGGGCCAGCACCCATTCCGACCGCCCTCGGTGTTCAATTTCTACCGACCAGGCTATGTCGCGCCGAACACCGCTTCGGGCGACCAGGGCATGACGGCGCCCGAGCTTCAGATCGTCAATGGCGCCTCGAGCATCGGTTACCTGAACTTCATGACCGACTACGTCTACGACCGCAGTTTCAACGGCGGCACGGACTCGTTCGCGCCCAACTACGATCCCTGGCTTGGCCTGGTCGATGACAGCGCAGCCCTCGTCGACGACCTCGACCTGCTCTTCACGGGCGGCCGATTGCCAGCCAGCGAGCGCAGCGACATCGTCGCGCTCGTCGATCAGATGCCGCTGCGAACCGGTAACAACCTGGCCAACGACCAGTTGCGCCGTGTGCAAACCGCCATCTTGCTGGTGACGACCAGCCCCACCTTCGCCGTAGTGCAGTAAGGGGAAGCCTCATGAAACACCGTTCACGACGCGACTTTCTCAAATCCAGTGTTGCTGCTGCCTGCGCCACAGGCGTGTTGCCAAGCCTGCTGTCCCAGTCGGCCGCCGCCGCTGACACCAGTGGCTACAAGGCACTCGTGTGCATCTTCGCTTTCGGCGGCACCGACAATAACGACGTCATCATCCCGCGTGACAACGCGGCGTATCAGCGTTTTGCGACGACGCGCGCCGACTTGCTGAGCACCTATGCCCAGGACCCGATGGCGGCCAGTCGCGCGCGTGCGGACTTGCTGCCGCTCTTGCCCCAGAACGATGGGGTATTCGGTGGGCTCGAGTTTGGGCTTGCGGCCGAGTACGCGCCGCTCGTTGACCTCTTCAACAACGGCGAAGCCGCCGTCGTGGGCAGTGTGGGGCCGCTCATCGAGCCCACGACACGTGCGAGTTTCAACAACGGGTCTGTCGCGTTGCCAAAGCAGTTGTTCTCCCACAACGATCAGCAATCAACCTGGATGGCGTTGGGCGCAGAAGGCGCCCGAGCGGGCTGGGGTGGCCGCTTTATCGAACAGATTCGCACCTCGGATCCAAGTTTCGATGCGACGTTTGCCGGCGTTTCGACCTCTGGCAACAGCGTGTTGCTGGGCGGCGGCCCGACGGCCGCGTTTTCGCTTCCAGCGTCTGGGCCCGTTGGGATCAGCGTTAGCAGCAACCGCAACATCCTCGGCAACAACAATGCGTTCAACACGACGCGGACGCTGCTTGAGGACTACTACACGACCGCGCGCATGCAGTCGCAAAACGTGTTCGCCAGCGACTTCGAGTCGCTGCAGGCCACGGGTGTGGCCGCGACAACGGAACTCGACGCCTTGTTCGAGATGCTGACGCCGCTCTCAACGCAATTCCCTGCGGGACGGCTCGGCGGTCAGCTGCGCGCCGTGGCAGAGATGATCTCGCTGCGCGGCGAGATCGGCGTGCCTCGGCAAGTATTCTTCGTCGGCATCGGCGGCTTCGATACGCACGACACTCAGGCCGCGGACCTGCCGGTCTTGCAGTCCGAAATCGCCACCGGCATCTCGAGCTTCAGAGACGCGATGGTCGAACTTGGCGCCTGGCAGGACGTCACCGTATTTACGGCAGCTGATTTCGGCCGCACGCTCAACGACAACGGCGATGGCACTGACCACGGCTGGGGCGGCCACCACTTTGTCGCAGGCGGCAGCGTGCGCGGTCGCCGGGTTTACGGCGGCTTCCCGGACTCTGACATCGCCTCGCCCAACTACACCGACAGCCGCGGCAGACTCATCCCGAGCGTCTCGGTTGAGCAATACGCGTCGACGCTGGGCGCGTGGTTTGGTCTGACCCAGGCGGAGCGGCGCGCCGCACTGCCAAACCTCGTGAACTTCTCGGACGAAGACCTCGGGTTTATGCAGCTGTAGGGGTTGCTGGCTTCGTCATTGCGAGGGGGCGAAGCCCATTCCCGTCATTGCGAACCCTACCGTCATTGCGAGCCCGCGAAGCGGCCGTGGCAATCTCCTGACGTCACGATGACGTTTGGCGATTGCCACGGCCGCTTCGCGGCCTCGCAATGACGGAGTAGGGCTGCGCCCCTCGCAATGACGGAGTGGGATTACAGGTGCAACCGCACCAGCGTCCGGAACAACATCACCCAGACAAACAGCGACGAGATCATGAACAGCGTGAATCGGCGCATGACGACATTGCTCGTGCACTGCTCGAAGCTGTGCGCGCAACGCCCCAGGAAGAAGCCCCAGGCCAACGCGGCGTCAATGCGATCGTTCATGTCCGTCGCGATGAGAAACAACACCAGCGCGTAGAACAAGACCGGCAGCTCGAACAGGTGGTTGTAGTTGTTGGCCGGGTTGTTGACCTCGGGCGGGATGAACTCGGCGATCTTGTCGGGCGTTGGCACCTTTTGCGGGTGTATTTGCTCGGCCTTCATAAAGGCGATGCGACGGCGGTAGAGCGTCACCCAGACCACGAAGGTCAGGACCATCATTCCCATGAAGGGCCACTGAATCCAAAGAAACGTCATATCACTCGCTCCACACGGCGAATTCACTGCCGCCGGGTTCGTCGAAATGGAATCGACGCCCGCCCGGGAACGAGAAGATGGCTTGCGTCACGGTGCCACCCGCGGCTTCGACAGCCGCCTGCGTGGCCTCAAGATCCGCGCTGTAGAACACGATCAACGTCGCGCCCTGTTTGGCCTGCGACACGTTCGGTGATGTGAAGAACCCACCCGTGATGCCCACGCCCTCAAAGGCGGTATAGTCGTCGCCGTAGTCCGTAAACGCAAAATCAAACACGGTGGTGAAGAAAGACTTCGTCGCCGCGAGGTCTCGCGACGGGACCTCAACGTAGTCGATGTGGTGGTGTGTGCTCATGGCCGCCCCGGCATTCGTTGTGCAGGAGGCGATAGTACCGCGAGCTGGTGAAGGAAGGGTGCATACGCCGGTTGCGCGGATGCATGGGTTCTAGCCGTCATTGCGAGGCCGCGTAGCGGCCGCGGCAATCTCTCAACGACATCGTGACGTCAGGAGACTGCCGCGAGGCTTCGCCCCTCGCAATGACGAATGCGGCCGGGGTGTGCCTAATGCACACCCCGAGGCCGTTTGTCAGAACTCTGTCTTGAACCGGACGCCGAACTCGCTGGCGTCGTTCGACAGGATCACGAGCACGTAGTCGCCCGTGTTCAGGCGAGCGTTGTCGTAGCGCTCGTCGGTGATGTTGCGGCCGTACAGACCCACCGTCCAGTTGGCATCGTCAGGCGCGTAGCTGAAATCGAAGTTCAACAATTCACGGCTGTCGATCTGCGTGAAGCGGCCCGGGTCGCTTGTGGGCTCGCCGAACATGTCATCGCGGAACGACCAGTCACCGCGCAAGGTCAGCTCACCGCTCGCGAAGGGCATCGTGTACTCCGGGCTGATCGAAGCCGTGATCTCAGGGGTCAGCGGCGCGACGGCTGTCGGTGCGCCCGGCGCATCAACATCAGCATCGATGTAACCCAGCGTCGCCTGCAGCGTGAAGTTATCCGTCGGCGCCCAGGCACTTTCGATTTCCACACCGAACGACTCCTGGTCGACGATGAGGTTCTGCGTGTCGAAGCCCGCGCCCGTCGTCGTCGAGACCTGGTAGGGCAAGTCCGAATACTCGGTGAAGAACACGGCAACCGAGAGCTGCAGCGTGTCGAGCGGCTGACCCTTGAGGCCGGCCTCGTAGTTGATGGCCGTCACGTTGTCGTTGGCGACGAAGCAGTTGGGCGTGCTCACGTTGCCAGGCTGCGTGAAGTCCAGCGAACCGAACAGGCAGAACGGACGCGGCGGGAACTGGCCCGACTGGTAGCCATTTTGGATCGTGCCGTAGGCGTTGATGTCGTCGTTGATGTCGTAGGTCAGCGCGATTTCCCAGGCGATCTCGTCCCAGTCGCGGCTGGCGCTCGTGTTGATCAGCGAGTCGTTGATGTTGACGCGCGCGTCCTTCTCGTCCTCGGTGTAGCGCAGGCCCGCCGACAGACGCAGGTCGTCGGTGAGCTGGTAGCCAACATTACCGAAGATCGCGAAGCTCTCCGTGTCCTGGCCCAGCGTGAACGTACCCGGACCGCCCAGGAAGACCGTGGGGTTCTGGTCGTTCTCGCCCTCTTCCTCGAACCAATAGAGCCCTGCGACGAAGTCGAGCGCGCCCGACTCACCCGAGAGCTGAATCTCAAATGACTGCTGATCAGCCTCGCCGATTTCGGGGAAGGAAAGGAAGTCGTCAATGAAGCCGTCATCGTCGAGGCCGCTCTCGTACTCCGAGTGGCGGTCCGAGAAAATAAACTGTCCCGTCAGCGAGTCCGTGATGTCCCAGGTCGCCGTCAGCGAGATGCCGAAGGCCTGGTTGCTGACACCCGTCTGCTGCGCCTGACCCGTGTTGTTGTCGTAAGGGTCGGCGGCCAGGTCCGAGTTGCTGTAGCCGGCCTGGAAGACGCCGCCGTTCGGCACTTCGTCGATGAGCGTCGTGTAGGGGCGCAAGCCGCCTTCGCCGTCGTTGCCGTCCGCAGTGAACAACAGCGAGAAGTGGTCGTTGGGCGTCCAGCGCGCGGCGATGCGCGCCGAGATGTCGCGCAGCTCACCAACGTCGGCTTCGGGGTCCGGCACGTTCAGAAACTTACCGATACCGTTGCGGCGCTGGAAGGCACCGTTGAAGGAGACAGCGAACGTGTCGTCGAGAACCACGTTCGAGTAGAAGTCGCCGTTCACGCGACCGCGTGTGCCAACCTCGATGCCAGCGCGGCTGACTTCCTCGTCGCCAGGCTTCTCGGTGATGATGTTGATGGCACCACCGATCGAGTTGCGGCCGTAGAGCGTGCCCTGCGGGCCGCGCAGCACTTCGATGCGCTCGATGTTCGAGAGGCTCCAGTTCTGGCCCACCTGGCGACCCAGATAGACCCCGTCGACGTAGACCGAAACGCCCGGGTCCGTCGTGATCAGGTGGTCCTGAAGACCAATGCCGCGAATAAAT
>JBCCBB010000062.1:0-18223 GCA_039814545.1 Pseudomonadota bacterium | reverse complement strand
GCAAAACGAATTCCACAACTGCTGGAGCGGCAACTGCGCCGCCGACGCCGCTGCCATGCAGACGGCCATCGAGGCTATGGCCAATGCCATTACGCCCACGGCAGTTGATCCGAGCCTGACCTTCAGTAAAGCGCTGACGCTTCTCGACGGGATCGTCGCTAGCGGCGGCAGCCGTTACGAGGCCAACGCCATTGCAACTTACGAGTTCAAGACGGGCGAAGGCCTGATCGCCTACGACACCAGTGGTGTGTCGCCCGCGCTCGACCTCACCATGTCGGGTGATGTCGGCTGGGTCGGCGGCTGGGGTATCGAAATCCGCAACGGTAAGGCCCAGGGCCGCACCGCGGACAGCAAGAAGCTGCACGACCTCATCAAATCGACGGGCGAATACGCCGTCGAGGCCTGGGTCGTGCCGGCCAACGTCGTCCAGGAAGAGGCCCGCATCGTGAGCTACTCCGCCGGACCGACGGCACGCAATTTCACGCTGGGTCAGACGCTCTACGACTACACCTTCGCCAACCGCAGTGACGTCACTGACGGCAACGGCATGCCTGCGCTGCAGACACCCGCCGCTGATGAAGTGCTGCAGGCGACGTTGCAGCACGTGGTCGCGAACTACGACCCGGTCAACGGCCGCAGCCTGTGGGTTAACGGTCAGCTGATCGACATCAACGACGAAGTCGGCGGTGGCAGCATTGCTGACTGGGATGACACCTTCGCGTTCGTCCTCGGTAACGAGGTGTCCAGCGACGGCCTGTTCGCCGGTACGTTCCGCTACGTGTCGATCCACAACCGCGTGCTGACTGAGGGGCAGATCGCGCAGAACTTTGATGCCGGTGTCGGTGAGAAGTTCTACCTGCTGTTCAGCGTCTCGCATTTGGTCGACGTGCCCGAAGCCTACGTGCTGTTCGAGGTGGCGCAGTTCGACAACTACAGCTACCTGTTCAACGCACCGCACTTCATTTCGCTCGACAACTCGGCGACCTGGGACGGCATTCCGATCCAGGGTATCCGTGTCGGCGTGAACGGTGTCGAGCCTCCGGTGGGCCAGGCCTTCCGCACGGTCAACGCAAGTCTTGACAGCGCCTTGCTTGAGGAGCTGGGTCAGCCTCTCTCGCCGTATGGCGCCGTGTTCCAGCAGGAGCAGGGTCCTGAGGGCGACGAATTCTTCCTGACCTTCGACATCCTCGGTGACAACGTCAACGTCCGTACAGACCCCGTACCGCTCGCCTCAGGCGACCCCGCGGATCTGCCCGAAGCCGCAGATATCGGTGTCCGAATCTTTGACGAGATCGCTGAGACGATGTCGCAGGCCACCGGCGTGTCACGCGCGCACCCCGAGGTCATGCTGACCTACGACGCGGTGCGTCAGCAGATGCCGTCAAGCCCGCTCTTCGGTGGCTTCCTGGCCTCGCAGCAGGTTGGTATCTCGCAGCTCGCCGTTGAGTACTGCAACGCGCTTGTTCAGGACACAGCACTGCGTGCGAGCTTCTTCCCGGGCATGGACTTCACCGCTCCCGCAAACAGCGCCTTCGCCACGCAGGCGGGCCGCGACCTGGTTATCGATCCGGTGGTGGATGCCGTATCAGGCATCAACCTGGCATCGGAGCCGGCACGCGTGGTCATGGAAAACGAGCTCAACGGGCTGATCACGCGACTGACAGCGTGTGGCGCCGGCTGTGCCCCGGAACAAACTGAAACCGTCGGCACGGCCGTCTGCGCAGCAGCGTTGGGCAGCGCCTCCATGCTGGTGCAGTAAGACTTTTAGACAGGAACTGAAACCATGGCAAAGAAAAAAGAGAATCTGCACCCGGATACTCCGATTCTTCACCCGGACCACAAGCGGCCGAGTACTCGCCGCGAGTTTGTCGCCACGGGCCTGATGGCAGGCACATCGACGCTTATGTCGGGCGGCCTATTCAGCCTGTTCGCGAATCCGATGGAAGCGCGAGCGGCACTCTCGCCCGACTTGCAACCGCTGCGTGCGGGCTGCGGGCTGGAGTTGGCTGGCGCGGGCAAGATCCCGTTCGTGTGCTTCGACCTTGCGGGCGGCGCCAACATGGCAGGGTCCAACGTGCTGGTCGGTGGCCCGGGCGGTCAGATGGATTTCCTGTCAACGGCGGGCTACAACAAGCTCGGCCTGCCCGGTGATCAAACGCCTGATGTGGTCAACCCCGATACCGGCACCAATGACTTCATCAACACGGACCTCGGTCTCGCGTTCCATTCGGACTCGGCATTCCTGCGCGGAATCCTTGAGCGCGCGTCTCCGGCAACGATCGCCAACACCAACGGCGCGATCCTCGTGGCACGTTCCGAGAACGACACGGGCAACAACCCGCACAACCCCATGTACGGCATTGCCCGCACGGGTTCGCGTGGTGAACTGCTCGACCTTATTGGTTCGCGCACGTCGGAGTCGGGTGGCAACTCAATGGCGCCGGCCGCGATGATCGATCCGGCCCTGCGGCCCTCCAAGGTCGACCGTCCTGGCGACGTCACGGGTCTCGTCGACACGGGCAAGCTCGTCGGCCTGCTCTCGCAAGAAGACGCCGTCGCCGTGCTCGAGTCCGTGTATCGCCTCAGTGACCAGAAACTGGGCCAGGTCGACACCAAGATCGACGCTGACGCCGTGGTTAAGGACCTCGTCTCCTGCGGTTACCTGAAGTCGGCCGATCTCGCCGACCGCTTCGGTGATCCGTCGCAGCTCAACCCGTCACTGGATGCAGACCTCGTCGGCCCCGCAGGCATCTTCTCGCAGGTCGAGTACGACGATGACCGCGAATTCCGCAAGACAGCTTCGGTCATGAAGCTCGTCGCCAACGGCTACGCGGGCGCCGGCACCATCACAATGGGCGGCTACGACTACCACGGTGGTCGTCGTGCTCGCGGCGAGGTACGTGACCTGCGCGCTGGTCGTTGCATGGGTGCCGCACTCGAGTACGCAGCACGTCGCGGCGTGCCGCTCTTCATGTACGTGTTCTCGGACGGCTCACTGTCGAGCAACGGCATGATCGACGACACTGAGGACGGCCGTGGCAAGCTCGAATGGGCATCGGACAACCAGAGTACGGCGGCCTCGTTCATCCTGGTCTACAACCCGAACGGTCGACCGCAGCTGTTCACGGGTGACAGCTTACCTCCCGAAAACCATCAACAGATCGGACACTTCCGTCCCGATGGCTCTGGCGAGACGAGCTCAAGCCCGATCGCAAACAACGTCAACCTGCTCGTGGAAGCCGTGGTGCTCAACTACCTGGCAATCCACGGCGAACAGGCCAATTTCGAAGTCCTGTTCCCGAACCACGGCCTGGGTAACGTACAGCTGCGCGACAGCCTGACCGCCTTCAACCCGCTCGCCTGACGTCTGCCGTCAGACGACTCCTGACGAAAGCAGGTCGTTTCCGCCTGTCGCTCGTGCCGGTGCCGTAATGGCACCGGCTCTTTTTTCTTAGCCCTCGGTCGCAGGCGCGTCCGCCGCTATGTCAGCCGGCGCGTCAATTTCTGAATCCGGCATCACGTCCTCGGGAACCGAGTCATCGGGAGCGCCCGACTCGACAAAGCGGACAAACCGATCCATCTGCTCACCGAGCACGCCATCCACTGCGGGCGCAATGCGCTCCAGGCCCTCAGGGTCGTAGCCACCAACCCGGTATTCGAGCGCGATGTCCGTCGCATCTTCACTGGGCAACAGGCTGACGGTCAGGTTGCCGTCCACGCCCATGAGCCCGAGCGGCCCAAGGCCACCCGTCAGCCGCAGTAGCTTGTTCTCGCGCAACATGGTGACGGTCAAATGCACGACGACGTCATTGGCCCCGATGCGTTCGCAAAAGCAGCCTAGCGGTCGTGCCTCGATGTACAGGCTTTCGGCATTGCCTGAGTAGGTGTGGTCGGGGTGCCACCACTCGCCAACGTGGCCCAGCAACATGCGCCATGCCGTTTCGGGCGGTGCGAGAACCGTGCGCTCGTGACGAACGACGAAGCCCGTCTCGGCGGCATGCAAGACCTCGGCCTGCGCCGCGGGCGCGAGCAGTGACGCCATGAGTCCCACCGCAGCCAGGCGCGGCACCAGTCGCTGTGTAACGCTGTTCATGGGCGCAGGATACAAGAAATGCGGTTGGCCCTCAGGCTGGCGCGGGTTCGACGTCCCGCACGCCCCAGAAGCGCGCCAGCGCGGCACCACTGACCAGGTGCCAGATACCCCACCAGCCCGCAACGAGCGCCATCCCGCCCAGGCCGTCGAAAAACGCGAAAATCAGCGTCAGACCCAGCGCAGAGTTTTGAATGCCCGTCTCGATGGTCACGCTGCGGCGCACGCGCGGGGGTAGCCCTACCAACGTCGCGATCAGGAAGCCCGCAGCCAGCGCCACCCCATTGTGCAGCATCACGACGCCCGCAATGACCTCGGCCCATTCAACAAACAAAGACCAGTTGGCCGCGAATGCTGCGATCACGAATCCGGCAAACACGACCATCGAAAAGCGGCGAAACGGCAGACGCAGACGCTGCGCAATCGCCTGGCGGCGCGTCGCCAGCCAGCACCCCGCAATCGTGGGTACCACAAGCACGAGCACAACAATGAGCAGCATCCGCACCACGTCGATCTCGACGCTGCGCAGCAATGCCCGCGTCTCGGGCAACACGCTGCCCCAAAGCGCAATGTTGAGCGGCGTCGCCAGGAACGCAAACGAACTAGTGATCGCCGACAGGGTCACGCTGAGCGCAACATCGCCACGTGCCAGGTGCGAGAAAAAGTTGCTGACGCTGCCACCTGGGCAGGCGGCCACGATCATCATGCCCAGCGCGATTGACGGTGGCGGTGCGACCGCGATGACCAGCGCCAGCGTCACGGCAGGCAGCACCAGCCACTGCGACACGAGCCCTGTAAAGAGTGCGCGAGGACGCCTGCTGACACGGCGAAAGTCGGCAAAGTCGAGGTCGAGCGCAATGCCGAACATGATCGCGGCGAGCAGCACGTTGAGGGCCACCAGCGCATCGGCAGAGAAATTCAGGCGGACGGCATCTAGCACGTCGCGACCCCCCGGGCGAGCAGTTCCACCGATACGCTACCGCATCTGCGGCGCGCGGTCAGCGACCTGAAGGTCGGGGTTTATTCGAGGTTGTAGTCGAGGTAGGCGTAAACGCGCTGCGCGACCGCCTGACCGCGAACGAGCCGCGGCTCGTATTCCCACTCGGATATGGCGCGTAATGCAGAACGGTCAAACATTGAGCCGGAGCTGCTCTCAACCACTTCGATCTCGCGGGTCTTGCCGTCGGTACCGACCGTAAACTCGACCTTTACGCGCCCATTGACGCCGCGCTGGAGCGCGCGACGTGGGTAAATTGGCGCAACCGCCTTGGTGCGGCGCAGCGTTGCGGCCGAGACCACTTCAGACGTTGCGGCTGCGATGAACGCCTGGTCCACCGCGGCGAGCAGTTCCGTCTTCTCGGTGGTATCCGATGTGACGAGCTTGCCGTACTCGCGGTAAAGCCGGTCTGCGGTGCCCGGATCGGCGGCGACGGAAGCGTCGCGAATGCCCGAGGCCAGTGCGGCAACGACTTCGCCTTGCAGCGACTGACGCGTTGACGCGTTTGAAACGTTGTCCAGCAGCGCGACGGCACCACTGCGGCCACGGAAACTACCCGCAGCCAATGCCTCACGCACGGCGATCTCACCGGCGTCCTGCTGCGGCGCGGCCGGCGGCGGTGTCGGCGTCGACGTCGCCGCAGCCGGCGCTGTGCGAGTGGCGGCCCGTGCGGCGGCTTGTTGCTGCTGAACGCGCTGGCGTTCTGCGGCGGCAGCACGCTCTGTGGCCGCCTGTGCCGCCACGCGCTGCGCGTCGATACGATCGCGGACGTCGGCCCGCAGGGTCAGCAGCTCACCGGCCTGCGTACGCGGCAGTGCGGCCAGCGTGTCCAGAATGGCGTTGGCCTGCGCCTCATTACCGGTATCCGCCGCAGTCAGCGCCAGCGTTGACTGCGACTGCCGGAAATCGACGAGACCTTGCTCAAAACGCCCAATGCTGTCGTGTTCGAAGCCCGAATTGTTGAGCTGCTCGACGACGAAGTTGGCGCGCGTCCAGTCCTGGCTGCCCAGCGCGGCGTCGACCAGGCTACCCACACGATTCACCACGGTATCGACTTCGGCGACGACCGTGTCATCGGCCTGCGCCTGCTCGAGGAACAGTGCGTAGTAGTAGAGTGCGTTGCTGCCCGCGGGCTCCGTGAGCATGCCAGCATCTGCTGCCAAGCGCGCGCGGGACAGCAGCTCGCCGTTGGGCGTCTCCGCCGCAACAACGGCCTGCACCTCGGCCTGCTCTGGCGTGGGCTCCGCCGCTACCGCGGGGGCACTCTCGACAACTTCGCCGTCCGAACCCAGGAAAAACCAGGCCGCCATCGCGGCAATCACCACGAGCGCACCGATCAGGATCGGTGTGTCGAATGATTTTTTCTCCGCCGGTACAGGGGCGTCGAGAACGGCCTCGTCGCTCATCGCCTAGTCCTTCTTTCGTTTCCAGATGCTGCCGATCGAGCGTATGCGCTTGAACAACTGATCCACAGCACCCGACTGCTCGGCCTCTTCCTGGGTCTGTTCAACAGCCATACGCGGAATCAGGTTGGGGTCAGCACGCATCTGCAGGTGGCGCAAGGCGCCACCATTAACGTTCTGCATGAGCCGGTCGTGATTCACGGGCTTTGCCATGTAGCGGAAGACCTGGCCGTGGTTAATCAGCGAGATCATCTCCGCCGCGTCGCGGTCATCGCTGACCACGATCGCAATAAGTTCGGGCAGGTGCTGCTTAAACTTGTTGAGCACCTTGCGCAACACGCCGCCTTCACTGGCCACCTCGGAGATCAGTACGCCAGCCTTCTTGGCCGAGATCAGCTCGAGCACCTTGAGCAGGCGATTCGCGTGGTAGAGCTTGTAGCGGCCCTGCATCGCGCCTTCGACTTCCTTGAAGAAGTCGTCGGACAGCGTGAATACGACCACGCCCACACTTTCCATGTCGCGGAACGACTCTGAGTTCCGAATCTGGACCGAATCTCCCGACAGCACGACCTGTTCGCCCTGCGCCTCGAGGTCCTCTTCCTCGGGCTTCTCCTGCACTTCAGGCTGGGACGCCAACATCGCGGGCACGAGCGACGGCGACTTGCGACGTGAAATCGGCCGGGTCTGCGTCGCCAGCGAATCTGCAGGCGCATCGTCATCGCTCTCCACGCCGGCTTCGGGCGCATCAGGCGGAGCCTGGACCGTCGGTGAATCCGGTGTCAGCGCGGGTGCTGCAGAAGCCTGAATGGCCTGGTCGATGGTCGCGCGCAAGTTGTCGGGCGGGCACGGCTTCGACAGGAAGCGGAATACCTCACCGACGTTGATTGAGCCCTCAATGGCATCCAGATCGGCGTAACCCGTGAGCAGGATGCGCATGGTGCGCGGCGCCTGCTCGCGGACGGCGCCCAGTACTTCAACGCCTTCCATTTCGGGCATGCGCTGGTCGGCCACGATGACGTCTGCATCGTGCTCGACGCAAAACTTCACGGCCTCCTCGCCCGACGTGGTCAGGTAGAGTTCATAGTCACGCCGGAACAGGGCCCGCATCGCATTCAGCACGCGCTTTTCGTCATCGACGAAAACGACGCGTGGCTTGCGGTCCAAAACTGTGGCTGCGCCCTGGTCAGTACTCATGGCTTGTGCTTGATTCGCGCCCATTTTTGCCTGGCTCAGGCGGATTTTTCCGCGGGAAAGTCGAGTTCATTCTCTTCGTCCAGCACCAGGCCCTCGATCCGCAGGGTGTCGCCTGTCATGGCCTCAAGCTCGGCGAGCTCGCGGGCCATGTCACTCATTGGCGCAGATTCCGTACGCGGGAGACTCAAGGTGAACGTCGAACCCTCGCCGAGCGTGGACTGAATGTCCAGCCGCCCGTCGTGTGAATCGACAATCTTTTGGCTGATGGAAAGGCCCAGGCCCGTGCCCTTACCCACTTCCTTGGTGGTGAAGAAGGGGTCGCGGATCTTGGCGAGTGTTGCATCGTCCATGCCGTGGCCTGAATCCTTGATGCTCACGTGCACGAAATCGTCGTCGGCCCAGGAGTTCAGCGTCAGCGTGCCGTCGCGCTCCATGGCATCGGAGGCGTTCTTGATGAGGTTCAGGAACACCTGGTTAATCTGGCTCGGCGAACAGGTCACGAGCGGCAGCTCGGCGAAGTTCTTCTCGACCTTGATGCCGCTCTTGAGCGCATTCTTGGCAATCACAAGCGTCTTCTCCAGGCCCTCATTGAGGTCTGCCTGCGCCGTCGCGGCGCGGTCGAGACGGCTGAAGTCCTTGAGCGACTGCGCCATTTCCGAGAGCTGCTCGAGGCCTTCGACGCTGTCTTCGAGCAGGTCGTTGCACTCGTCGAGGTCATCGCGCAGGCCGTCTTTATTCAGTGCGGCATCGAGGCGCTTAAGCTGGGCCACAAATTTCTGCTTGTCGGACCCGCCTTCGCGGACCACACGAAGCATATCGTCGGCGATGTCAGCGAAATTGTTGAAGCTGCCCAGGCGCTCGCGGATCGTCGTGGTGTTGCTGAGCAGATACCAGAGCGGCGTGTTGATTTCGTGACTGATACCGGCCACGAGCTCACCCAGCGACGACATCTTCTCGGCCTGTACGAGCTGAGCCTGCGATTCCCGCAGCTCCTCGAGGGCCGCACTCAATTCGCGGGTGCGTTCATTCACACGCTCTTCGAGCGACACATTGAACTGTTCAAGCTCAATGTTGGCATCGGCCAGCGTCGCGTTACTTTGACGCAGGCGCAGACCAATAAGCGCAATACCCAGAATGAGCAGAACACACACGGCCGCGAGCAACAGGCGCGCCCGGTCAGCACGGGAGGTGACTGCAGCGTTCATCGAGGCCACGGCGCCGTAGAGGTCCTGAGCACGACTGGCGTAGGTGCTGCCCGTCAATAGGCCAAGAGCCGCCTCAGCTGTGCCCCGCTCAACGAGCAGCACGCCAGCGGAGTCGAGCACGCCCGACAGGGCGCGCGGCTGACGATCGGCGTCAATCTCTGCCGTAAACGCGTCGAGACGTCGCTGCAGCTCTTCAACGGGAATCGTCGACTCGCCCGTGGCAAAGTCGAGCAGTTCGGCTGTCAGGCCGAACAAGACCTGCGAAGGCGCCTCGTTGCCACGGTCGCGCAGCAGGCGCACCGCCGCGGGGCCATCATCACGCAGCACGGTCGCCGCCGCGGCGATCCGGTCTTGTGCGTCTGAGAATTCCGTCACACTCGTGAGCATGCCGTTCAGCGTCGAGATGTAGGCAGAAGCCGACGCCATCACGTCGGCATTGCGAATGTTCTGGGCGGGTGCCCGCAAAGTCTCTGTACCGCTCTTGAGTCGGCTCGACAACGTGGCCACGGTTTCAGGCACCGTCTGGGCCTGGCGGGCCGTGACGCTCAGCGTGTCCGAGAGGGTCTCGTAGTCACGCTGGCCCTGGCGCAAGGCAGAGACGTAGTTGCTATAGTCGATGTAGAACTGGGCGCTGACAGACCGCGACTCGCGAACGAGAATCGCGAGCAGCACGACAATTGAAGCCGCAGTCAGTGCGATGAGTATCTTCTTCAGCATTCCTGGTCCGGCCTGGGCCTAATGGAATTGCAACCGTAGGCGATCGGCGACAAGCGGTCCGTGACGTTCTTCACATGACACCAAAAATATTCTGTCAAAAACGCCGCAGAACCGGGCCTGCGGGCCGAAATTGCGACGTTGAGACAGTTCCCCTCTCCCGTCTGCGCTGCAGGCCCCAATGACCAACAGCCTCGAGTTCTATGGCGCCGCGGGCGAGGTCACGGGCTCCTGCCACGTCCTGCGCATCGGCGGCCGCAGCGTGCTCCTCGACTGCGGCATGATCCAGGGCGGCCGCCGCAATGAAGCGCGCAACCGCGATCCCTTCCCGTTCGACCCGGCCGACATCGATGCCGTGGTGCTGAGCCACGCCCACCTGGATCACAGCGGGCGCCTGCCTTTGCTGCGCCAGCGCGGCTTTCGCGGCACGATCCACACCCAGAACGCCAGCGCTGGACTGGTGCCAATCCTGCTCGCCGACGCCGCCTCATTGGCCGAGCGAGACGCCACACGCGAGACCATCAAGCGGGCGCGCTCGGGTCGACCGCCTGTCGAACCTTTGTTCACCACGTCCGACGCCGCCGCTGTGGAGCGCCAGCTGCGGGGCCACATCTACCGCGAGTCCTTTGACGTGGTGCCGGGCCTTCGTGCGACGTTTTATGACGCCGGTCACATTATTGGCTCGGCTTGCGTCCAGCTCCGCGTCGAAACCGCGAACGGACCTCGTACTTTGACCTTTTCGGGCGATCTTGGCCAGTACGACACGCCCATTCTTGAAGATCCGGTGTCACCGCCGGGCAGCGACCTCGTACTTATGGAAAGTACCTATGGCGGCCGGCTGCACCGGGAACGCAATGACACCGTGGCCGAGCTGGGCCACATCCTCAAACGTGCTGCCGAAACGGGCGGCAACATCATCGTGCCCGCGTTCGCCATTGGCCGCAGCCAGGAGCTCCTGTACCTGCTTGGCAAGCACGCCGATGAATGGCAGGTGGACGGCTGGCGGATCTTCCTCGACAGCCCCATGGCCATCAAGGCAAGCGAGGTGTACTGGTCACACAAGCACTTGCACGACGACGAGGCGCAGCGTCTGTCCGGCGCGGACGGTATGCCGCCGCTCGATAACCTCTACCTCACCCGCTCGCCTGCCGAATCGCGCGTCATCAACCGTCTGGAGCGCGGCGCGTTGATCATCGCGGGCAGCGGCATGTGTAACGGCGGACGCGTGCTGCATCACCTGAAGCACAACCTCTGGCGGCCCAACGCCCACGTCGTGATCGTCGGCTGGCAGGCCCCGGGTTCGCTGGGTCGTCGCCTGGTGGATCGGCACGACAGCGTCCGCATCCATGGCGAGACCATCCGCGTCCGGGCACAGATACACACGGTCGGTGGCCTCTCCGCCCACGGCGACGCGGCAGACCTGTCACGCTGGTACGGCGATCTGGGCGGCACGCCACCCGTCTGGCTTGTGCACGGTGAGCCCGACTCAGGCGAGGCGCTCGCCGATCGCTTGCGGCGCGAGCATGGCTGCCGCGTCACCCAGCCGCGTCCCGGCGATCGCATCGACCTGGACACCCTCGCGTGAACGCGCACATCAAAGCGCTGGCCGAATTACTGGACCACGGCGGCCGCGTGGCCGTGCTCACAGGCGCCGGCTGCAGCACCGACTCAGGCATTCCCGACTACCGCGACGACGAGGGCGAGTGGAAGAACGCACGCCCTGTGATGTACGCAGACTTCATGGAACAAGACGCCGTACGTCAGCGCTACTGGGCGCGCAGCATGCTGGGCTGGCCACGCATGAACGAGGCCCGGCCAGGCCGTGCGCACACGGCGCTGGCCCAACTTCAGCACGCAGGCCACGTCGAGCGGCTGGTCACGCAGAACGTGGACGGCTTGCACCAGGCCGCAGGCAGCGAGGCGGTCATCGACCTGCACGGGCGCCTTGACGAAGTGGCGTGCCAAAACTGCGGTCTCGTCCTGCCGCGCGCTGACTGGCAAGGTACGATCGCTGACGCGAACCGAGATTTTCGCGCGCTGGTTTCTTCGGTGCGCGAGGCCCCGGACGGGGACGCCATCATCGAGGGCGCGGACTACAGTACCTTCACGGTGCCCGACTGCCCGCGCTGCGGCGGCATCATCAAACCCGAAGTCGTGTTCTTTGGCGAAAACGTGCCGCGCGAGCGTGTCGACGCGGCCTACGCGGCCGTTGCGAACGCGAACGCGTTGCTTGTTGTGGGCTCATCACTGATGGTGTTCTCGGGGTTTCGCTTCGCGCGGCGCACACGCGAGCTCGACAAGCCGCTCTACATCATGAACCGGGGCCGCACACGCGCCGACGACATCGCCACGGCCAAGGTGTCTGCAGGCGCAGCCGAAGCGCTCGAAGCGCTCACCTCGGCGCTGGGAATTTCAGACGCAGCCAGCACCTGAGCGACGTCAGCTCACGCGGCCCCGAAACAGCAACATGCCCAGGCCGAAGGCCATGCAGGCGATGCCGGCCCAAACGGCGCCGATAAAGGCCACCTGCGCACCGAGCACAAGTACGAAACCGGCAACCAGCACAGGTACGGACGGCGGCAGCACACTCGCGCCCGTGCGGCGCCAATTCAGGATAAGAACGAGGCCCGCGGCGAGTACCAACAGCAGTGCCACGGGCAACAATGCAAACTGCAGCCAGGCCTCATCCCAGCCCGTACTGTCCACAATGAGCAGCATGAAGACGAGTGCCGCGGCCGCGCTGGCCACGAGCGCGAAGCCCAGCACCAGACGCAGCGTCGCGCGGTTGCCGGGCAAGCCATTCACCTACGACCCGGCGCTTTCCCAGTCACCGCCCAACGCCTTGTAAAGCCGCGTCGCGGCCAGCAGGACCTCGCCTTCGGCCGCCGCTAACGCGTCATCGACGGTGGCGAGCTGGCGCTGCGCGTCGAGCAACGCCAAGTAGTCGACGAGACCTTCGCGATACAGCCTGGCGGCCAGTGACTCGGCTTCTGCCGCCAACTTCTGCGCTTCACGAACGGCGAGCACGGCCTGGTTCGCGGCGGAGTAGCCCGCGATCGCCGACTCACTGTCCGCGAAGGCACGCAGAACGGCCTGTTCGTAATTGGCCAGCGCCTCTCGCTGGCGCGCATCGGCATTGGCCTTGGCCGCACGCAGGCGACCACCCTGGAAAACGGGCCAGCGCAGGAACGGCACCATGTTGATGCTTCGTGCATCGCCACTTAGCAGATCGCTCGTCGCACCCGCCTCGAAACCGCCTGCCGCCGAAAGGGTCAGGCTGGGGAAGAACGCTGCGGCGGCCACGCCCTGATCCGCCACAGCGGCGGCCAGCGTGCGTTCGGCGGCGCGCACGTCGGGGCGACGACGCAGCACATCACTCTTGAGTCCCGCAGCAATCGTGCCGGGCCCTGCAGGGTCGGGGGCTCGCAGCGTCAGATCGAGCGCCGAGGACTCGCTGCCAACGAGCACAGCGAGCCGTTCCAGCGCGGCTTCGCGCGCTGCCACGAGCGGCGGCACGCGGCTCTGCAGCTCTGCCAGTGCCGAACCGGCGCGCACAGCGTCCAGCCGGCGACTCAGGCCCAGCCGCACTTTGCCTTCGATGATCGACAGCGACTCGGCCTGCAACGCGACGTTTCGCTCCGCGGCGATGACCCGATGCGAAAATGTCTGCCAGTCCGTGTAGGCCGTAGCGGTCTCTGCGGCTACTTGCAGCGCTACGGCCTCTGCCGCAGCAACGGCGGCCTGCGCCTGCGCATCGGCGCGCTCGACGCTGCGCCGAATGCCACCGGCGAGGTCGAGCTCCCAGCTCGCTTCCAGCGTGGCGTTATAAAACTCACCGTCGCGCGGAATGATGCCCGATCGGATCAGCTGCTCGGCCACACGCGGCGTGACCAGGCTTTGTTCGAAATTGGTGTAGCGCGCATCGGCGATGACGGCCGGCAGGCGCGCACCAAAGGCCGCGCGGCGACCCGCGACAGCGGCCTCAACGCGGGCCAGTGCCGCCTCGAGCTCGCGGTTCTGTTCGAGTGCCTGGGCCACTAGTGCCGCCAGCGCGGGATCGTCGTAATCGACCCACCAACCCGCGTCACCACCGGCTTCCGCGTCCACGCTCTGGCGCCATTCGGCGTCGTCACCGAAGGTCGGTGCTTCGTAGTCCGGACCAGCCGCGCAACCAGCCAATGCGAGCGCACTCAGAGTGATGATCGTGGTGCGCCTCATGCCGGCACCTCCGCGAGTGCGAGCGGTCGGCCGGTACGTTCACCGATCTGGCACAGCAACCGGTAGACCGCCGGCGTGAAAAACAACGACAGCGTGATGGAGAATCCGACACCGCCGGCAATGACAATGGCCAGCGGTGGCCAGAAGGTACCGCCCGAGAGGATCAGCGGGACGAATCCACCGATCGTCGTAAACACGGTCGACACGATGTGACGCGTCGCGCCAACCGTGGCTTCAACGATGCCCTCGCAGTCGCCCATGCAGGCGCCTGCATCGGAGCGGATTGCCGCAATCACAACAATGGTGCCGTTGATGGCCACACCGATCAGGCCGGCAACACCGATCACGGCATTGAAGCCGCGCGCGTAGCCGCCAATCCAGAGGCCCAGCATGCCCAGCCCAACCGACAGGAACGCGACGACCGCGATCACCGTCGCGAGTCGAACGCTGCGGAACGACAGGATGATCGTGGCCAGCATGAGCATGCCCAGGATCGGAAGGTAGGTCAGCAGGTTGCCGATGGCGTCAGCCTGCGCGTCACTGTCACCGGCCGCACGCAGCGTGTAGCCCGGCGGCAACTCGAATCCGGCCTCGTCGAGTGCGACCGAAATGGCATTGGCGACGTCGACGGCGAGCGCATCGCGTGTGGTGTAGCCGAGCACCTTGTTGGCACGCACGCTGTCGCGGCGCGAGATACGACCCGACTCTGGTGTTAACGCCAGCGCACCGATGTTCTGCGCATCAATGACGGCGCCACCGCTGACCAGTTTGGCTGCATTCAATGAGTCGAGGGCATCACGCGCGTCGGCACGGTAGCGGATACGCACAGGCAGCTCTTCGCGACCTTCACGCACCGAACCGCCCGTGCGGCCCTCGAGGCTGGCCTGCAACTGCCCGGCAACCGCATCCAAGGTGAGCCCGGCCTGGCGCACAGCAATCTCATCGGCAACGAACGAGAGCTTCGGCTCACCGCCCGTGATCGACGAGCGCGTCTGCACAATCTCTGGAACCGTGTGCATTACGCGTCGCGCTTCGTTCCCGAGCCGGATCAGCTCGCCGACATCGGGGCCTTCGATGGTGAAGCCCACGGGCGCCTCAACGGGCGGCCCCTGCGAATACGGGTTCACCACGATGCGGGCATCGGGGAATGCGTCAGAAAGCTCGGCGCCGAGCGCCCGCGTCAGCGCATCGGCGCTATCGACGGTGTCGGTAAACACCACAGCCTGGGCGTACGCAGAATTATTGCGATTCCGCATGACACGGTTGTAGTAGATGGTTGGGAAGCTGTGTCCCACAAGCCAATGCACGTCGGTGATGCCTGCCTCGCGCGCGAGGCGCCGATCAATCTCGCGAGTGAGATCGCTGGTGGCCTCGATCGACGTACCTGAGGGCATCCAGACCTGAATCTCAAACTGATCGCGATCCGCAGTCGGGAAGAATTCCTGACCCAAGGTGCCCGCGAGCATGAAGCCCGAGATCGGCAGCACGAGGCAGGCCACGAGCGTCGCCACGGGACGGCGAACGGCGGCGGTGACCAGCTTCCGGTAGCGTGCCGCCAGTCGTTCGTTGCTCGCACCGTCACTCCACCAGTGGCGCTGCTGACCCGGCTCACAACGGCGAATGAAGCGCGCGGCAAGCGCAGGAATCACGGTCACGGCCAACACGAATGAGGCGGTGAGCGCGAGTACGACAGAGATGGCGATGGGGCCGACGAAGTCGCCCAAGGCGCCCGGCAGCAGGAACACGGGCATGAAGCCAAGCACCGTGGTCAGCGTCGAGGCCAGCAGCGGCACGAAGAGATGGCTTACGGCGTGGCGCAGCGCCGCTTTGCGCTCGCTGCCTGCGTCGAGATACTTCTTCACCTCGTCGGTCATCACGATGGCGGCATCGATGAGCAGCCCGATGGCAACGATCATGCCGAAGATCGACATCTGGTGGATCTGCTGGCCGGCCGGCCCGAGACCGAACACCGTTATCGACGCGGACAGCGGTAACGCCGAACCGACGATCAATGCGGCGCGCCAGCCCATGCCCACGAACACGACGAGCATGACAACCAAGGCACCGGCCATGAGGTTGCCGCCCAGCGTCGAGAGTCGGGCCTCGGTGTAGCGACTCTGATCGAACACGATCGTGGCCTCTGCGCCGGCACCCAGTTGTTCATTGAAGGCGTGCACGGCTTCACGCGCGCGCACGGCCCAGCGATCGAGTCGAATGTCGGCGTCTGTGCGCACGCCGAGCAACACGCTGCGCGACCCGTTCGTCCAGGCGATCTCCTCTGCGGGTTCGCGCCAGCCGCGGCGCACGTCGGCGATGTCACCGAGGCGGATCGCGCCACCACTCTGGTTCTGTACGAGCGGCGTGTTGGAGACCATGGCCGCAGAGTCGAACTCGCCCTCGACTTCGAGAAACAGGTTGCGGTTGCTGTTGCGCAGCGCACCGGCAGGCAACTTCGGGTCGCCGGCAGCAATAAGCCGGGACACGTCCGCGGCCGTCAGCCCCATTTGCGCCAACGTGTCCGGGTCGACCGTGACACTGATCTCTTCTTCGGGCTCGCCGTAGTAGCGCACGATGTCGGTGCCCGACAGCCCCCGCAGCTCCTCTGCCAGCTGGTCGGAGATCCGGTACATGAGCCCCAGCGGCGGATCGCCGGGCTGGGTCCAGCGCACCGCAACCAGCACGCTAAACGCTACGGCCTCGATCTTGTCATCGAAAATCGGTTCGAACGCGCCTTCGGGCAGGTTGGGCACCGTGTCGCTGATGCGGTCGCGAATCTTGGAGAAGACCTGTTCGTTGTCGTCGGGACCGACGTCATCGGCAAGCTCGATCGAGAGCGACGAAATGCCGTTGCGCGAGGTCGACTCGATCTTCTTGATTTCGTTGAGCTCTTCGAGCGCGTCTTCGAGCTTCTCGGTAACCAGTGCCTCCACGCGCTCAGCGGATGCGCCCGGCAGCAGCGTGATGACGTTGGGGTAGCGGTTGGTGATGCGCGGGTCTTCGATCCGCGGCAAGTTGGACAGCGACGACCAGCCCGCAAGCAACACGATGATGATCGTGAGCCAAAGCAGATAGCCATTTTCGTACAGGCGTTCGGCGGCGCGCGAGACGCCGCTTTTTTTGCCGCGCGGCTTCATGGCGTTTCGACCCCGGCGTCGTTCTCGGCGCGCAACTGGGGCGCCACACGAACACCCTGGCCTGCCACGACACGGTGCAGGCCACTGCCAACGATCGTGTCACCGTCCTGAAGCGCTCCGCGCACAAACACGCGGTCGGCTTCCTGGTAGATGATCTCCACGGGGCGACGCTCGAGCACATGGGTGGCACCCGTGCGCTTGGACGCCTCCGAATCACTGTTGTCACGATTGCCCTCGCGAACGGCGAGTACGTTCCAGACCCCGCGCGCACCTTCTGTCAGTGCATCAACGGGTACCCAGAAGCCCGTGTCCCGGACGTTGCGGTCGAAACTCAGTTCGGCGATATCGCCGACCCGGGCCGGCGCGCCGTCATCAAGCTCGAGAATCACTTCAATGGCGCGCGTGCGCAGGTCTCGTCGCGCAATGACCGCGCCCACCGTTGCTGCGGCGGCGCGACCGTCGATATCGAGCTCAACACGCGCGCCCTCAGCGAGTGAGTCCACAACATCACCCGTGACAGACAGACGAACCTCAAGCGACGCGGCCTCCTGGACTTCAAGCACGGCCTGACCTGCGCCGAGTACCTGGCCTTCATCCGCGAAGCGGCCAACCACGGCCGCATCATAGGGCGCGCGGATTTCGGACTTGGCGAGGTCGATCTCGATGCGACGCAACTGCGCCTCGGCGGCAATGGCCGCGGCATCCGTGCGCTGCGAGCGTTCGCGCGCCTCGTCGACTTCCTGGATCGACACGCCATCAAATTCGAGTGCGCCCTCGACACGCTTGAGCGTGGCAGAAGCCAGCTCCGCCTGCGCTCGTGACTGATCGACGGCCGCGCTGGCCTCCGCGCGTGCGGCAACGAGGCGAGCGGTGTCGAGACGCGCCAACACGGTGCCGGCGCTCACGGTCGCGCCCTCATCAACGAGCACGGCAGCCAGCTCGCCGCCCAGCTCGAAACCCAGCGACGAGCGTCGCGCGGCCTCGACCTGGCCGCTGAAACGCTGGGCGATCTCATAACTGTCCACCTCCACGGCCGTGTAAGGGGCAATGGCCAGCGCGCTGGGCGCTTCAGGCGGCGGCGCCTCCTCGCCACAGGCGGCGAGCAGGGTCAGGCAGGCAACGGCCGGAATCGACCGGATGGGGCGCAAAAAGGGGCGCATGTCAGTGTCCTCTTGGGGGAAACACGCTGGAGTGGCGTGCGGAGGCGTGAGTGATATACTGGACGGTATAGTTTGATATTAGACAACAATTACGGAACTGTCCAGTTT
>JBCCBB010000153.1:0-3841 GCA_039814545.1 Pseudomonadota bacterium | reverse complement strand
GGCGGCGATCTGGCAGTTACCGATGATGCCGAGATCGAGGTTGTTGCTTTGGTCTTGCATCGTCTCTCGTCAGTTGGCCCCCGCCAGCGTCCGCAACCATGCCTGCACCGCGTCGATGCTGTCCAGTTGCCAGCGCGCTGCCGTGCCTGGACGCTGCCCCACGCGGATGGACAATCCGCCCATCGCATTGACGGCCTCGAAGCCGGGCTCGTCCGTCGTGTCATCGCCGATGAACACGGGCTGTCGATCCCGCCAGGGCGCACGCGTGCTCAGGAACCGAATAGCGCTGCCTTTGTTGCCGCTCGCGGCACTGAGCTCAAGCACGTGGTTGCCCTCGATAAGCCCGAAGCCCGAGCCCACTTCGCGGGCCAGACCGCGCATCGCTGTGGTGAGCGCGGGACCGTGCTCGGCGGCGCGCCGGTAGTGCAGGGCGCCGCCAAAGCGTTTGTGCTCGAACAGGCTGCCGGGGTGCGCGGCTGCCAGCGCCTGCATGCGGTCCAGCGCGACATCCGGTAACGGGATGCCGAGTTCATGAATGTGCCCATCGGTCCGAATCTCGAGCCCGTGCGAGCCTGCCGCGGGCAGCTCAAGCTGACCGAACAGACCATCAAGCGAGGCGATGCTGCGACCGCTGACAAGCGCGAGCGCGCCGCCGCAGGCTTCATGCAAGTCGCCCAGCAAGGTATGCAAGGCCGCATCGACCACGACCGCGTCGGGCGTTTCCGCGAACGCCAGCAAGGTGCCGTCGACGTCGAGGAACAAGGCGGTCTCGCGCGCGTCGGGAACGTCCGGTCGCGCCAGGGCGGCTTCAGGCTGCATGGTGACTCCAAAACCCGCAATGGGGTGTCGGCAGACAGCGTTGCGCAGCGACCGAAGCATTTCAAGCGGCGTCGGGAGGAGGGCGTGCTGCGCTACAATGTGCGCGGGGACAAGGCCGCCACGGAGGCGGCCCCGGGGACTGACATCGAATGAATCCACTGAGCCGCAGCCTGTATGCGGGGCTGTCGCGCGTCATGCGACTCTGGGTCCGTCCAGAGCTGCAGCCGCCGGCCCATATCGAGCGCGTGAAGTCGCTGGCGGCAGACCCGGCCGTACGTGTGTGCTACGTGCTTGAAAACGGCGGGCTCGCCGATTTCCTTGCCCTGAATGCCGCCTGCGAGAAGCTTGAGCTCCCCGCGCCCACCGAGGAACTAGAGTTCGGTAACGAGGGCCTTGGGCGCTCCGTCGTTGTGCTTCGTAAGATGTCTGGCTGGTTGTTGCGCCGCCGCTCGCGCCAGCAGTCGCGGCGTCTGACTCGGCTCGTGGGTTTGGCTGTTGATGCCCGGGATGCGTCGGCGACCACGGTCGATGCATTGCCCATCTATCTCGTCCCAGTTGCGCTGTACTGGGGTCGATCGCCCGGCAAGCAACGCAGCCTGTTCTCGCTCTTCTTCTCAGAGGACTGGCACGTGGCGGGCCGCACGCGGCGCTTCATCACGACGCTGCTGCACGGCCGCCACACGCTCATGCATTTCTCGGAACCGCTCGAGCTCGCCCCGATCCTGCGCGAGGGCCAGGATGCCGCGCGCACGTTCCGCAAGACCTCGCGCGTGCTGCGTGTCCACTTCCGGCTGCGCCGCGAGGCGACCGTCGGCCCCGATCTCTCGCACCGCCGCACTCTCATCGGCGAGGTGCTGGCCGAACCGCCCGTGCGCACCCTGGTGCAGGCCGAAGGTGCGCCAGGCTCGCGCCAGCGCCGACGCGCCGAGAAGAAGGCGCGCAAGTACGCCTATGAAATCGCCGCCGACCTGTCCTACCCAACGGTGCGCATCCTGGAGCGGCTGTTGCTTTGGGTGTGGAACAAAATCTACGACGGCATCGAGCTTAACAACCTGGAAACGCTCGAGGCGGCAGCGGAGGGCAACGAACTCGTCTACGTGCCTTGCCACCGCAGCCACTTCGACTATCTTTTGCTGTCCTTCGTGCTGTACCGGCGCGGGTTCTCGCTGCCTTACGTGGCTGCGGGCATCAACCTCAACCTGCCCGTCGTGGGGGCGATCCTGCGTCGCGGCGGCGCATTTTTCCTGCGCCGGACTTTCAGCGGCAACCGGCTTTATGCCGCGGTGTTCCACGCCTACGTGAAGGCGCTGCAAACCCGCGGCTACCCTATCGAGTACTTCATCGAGGGCGGTCGCAGCCGCACAGGTCGACTTCTGGCGCCGAAAGGCGGCATGATCAGCATGACGGTGCGCGCGTTTCTCGAAGATGCGCGGCGCCCCGTGAAATTCGTGCCCATCTACTTCGGCTACGAGCGGCTTATCGAGGGCACTTCGTTCATCGGCGAGCTCAGCGGCCGCGGCAAGAAGAAGGAATCGCTGGGCGGATTATTCCGCTCGCTGGGCGCGCTACGCGAGCACTTCGGTCGCGTCTACGTGAACATCGGTGAGCCTATCGATCTCGCCGAGACGCTCGACGGTGCGGTGCCAGGTTGGCGCGACACAGAGCTCACGCCGGGCGAACGCCCCGACTGGATGCCGCAAGTCGTGGATCGCCTCGGCGGTGAGATCCTCGAGCGCATCAACGCGGCCGCCGCGGCAACGCCCATCAGCATGCTGGCACTTGCGCTGCTGGGTACGCCGCGCCTCAAGATGGCGCGCGCCGACCTCGAACGCCAGCTCGCGCTCTACCAGTCGCTGTACGCACTCACCCCTTACAGCACCGTGGCGACCGTCCCCGATATGCCACCCGGCGACATCATCGCGCACGGCCTGCGCATGAAGGTCATCAGCGTCGAGTCGCACCCGCTGGGCGACATCGTCAACCTGGCCGAGCGCGACGCTGTGTTGCTGACCTACTTCCGCAACAACGTCCTGCACCTCGTCGCTCTGCACGGTCTCGTGGCCGCCTGCTACATCCACGGCAACGCCCTCGAGCTCGATGAACTCAAACGCCTGATCCGCCTGACCGCCCCGCACGTCCGTGCCGAAATGCGCCTGCACTTCGGTCCCGAGCAACTGGATACGGTCGTCGAACGGATCATCGACGCCATGGTCAGCTCGGGCCTGCTGCGCCGCGACGACAACGTGCTGCTTCGCCCACCCGCGGGCAGCCCCGAGGCTTTCGCCCTAACCCAGCTGGGCCAGTCGGTGGTGCCAGTGCTGCAGCGTTACTTCATGACCATCGCGCTCATGAACCGTTTCGGCAGCGGCAAGCTCACGCAAAACCGCCTCGAGGAGCTCTGCCAGCTCTGCGCAGAACGCCTCTCGATCATCTACGGCCTGCGCTCGCCCGACTTCTTCGACCGCAAACTGTTCCGCGGCTTCCTGGGTACGCTGCGCGAGCAGGGCACCATCCACGTGAACGGCGACGGCAAGCTCCAATTCGAACTCTCGTTCGAAGCCATTGAGCGCGACGCGCGACTCGTCCTCGGTGAGCCGTTGCGGCACAGCATCCTCACCGTCACCGAAGTGACGGAGCGCGACGACGACTGACGCGCGGTTTGCTCCGTCGCCGGGGCGTGCGGGCGCGAAGGTGTTTCCCGGGGACGCTCGAGTACATCCCTGTATCGCTTGGCAGGCGACATCCATGTCGCCTGACACCCCGCCAAGGCGCACCCACGACACATCCACCTGCGACATCTCAACCTCAAGCGATGCGCGATGCCGCTCTGTTCGAGGCGAGGTAGGGGCGTGTGGGCGCGAAGGTGTTTTCCGGGGCGTTGGCCGACAGGGATGTCGGCCACCGAGCGATACAGGGATGTACTCGAGCGTCCCCGGGAAACACCTTCGCGCCCGCACGCCCCGGCGACGGAGCAAACCGCGCGTCAGTCGTCGTCGCGCTCCGTCACTTCGGTGACGGTGAG
>JBCCBB010000060.1:0-18282 GCA_039814545.1 Pseudomonadota bacterium | reverse complement strand
TGGGGCTCCGATCCCTCCTCCTCACGCCCCGCACCATCCAGCTGGCGCTTGCTCAGCCGGGCCTTGGCCACCGCGCACCGCTTGTCGAAGCTTCTGGGAAGAGAGGAAGATCTTTGTTTCGCAGGGAACCAAAAACTGAATCAATCGCTGCTAGACTAACACTTTCTGGAGCTCCAGCTGAGCTGTCTCGTTGTGGAGCTGCTTGTCGAGGAAGTCCAGGTGGCCGATCAGAGCCGATGTGGCTGGAGGCGGTCCAGGGTTGCAGCTGTCGTCCAGGTCCCGCAGCTGACGACAGATCGTCAAGGCCTAGTAAGCAATGTGGAGTTGGGGCTTGTTTTGTCCCGTTTTTCAGTTCAATCGATCGATGAAGCGAAGATTTTGCTCACCGAGGGAACCGTCTGACCGGTGCAAACGCCCTCGAAGACGAGCTTGTCCCGGATCTCCCAGACAAAGATGGCCGGGCACTCGCGCTTGTACGCCGCGATCTTGTCCGCCACCTAGAATTCGGCGGTAGAGGATTGGGAAGAAAGAAGTTCGGGTGATGAAGCAAGTCGGCACTATGAACACCAGCCTCGTCATGACCCTCGGCACCGTATTGCCCGGTTGCAGTCAGGAGCAGGCCGCGCTTGATTTTTCAGGTGGCGATGCGAGCGCCACCTTCTCACCCGCCGTCTGGTTTGAGATCGACGGCGCGGGTGCCGTGCTCGTCAACATCGCCAAGGCCGAGATGGGCCAGCACGTGGGTACCGCACTCGCGCGTGTGGTTGCCGATGAGCTCGGCGCCGCCTGGGACGCTATTTCCATCAAGCATGTCGATACCGACCCGAAGTGGGGCTACATGGTCACGGGCGGTTCGTGGTCTGTTCACACCACCTGGGTGCAGCTCTGTCAGACCGGCGCTGCGGGGCGCACCGTCTTGCGCGACGCGGGTGCGAGCCTGTTGGGCGTAACGCCTGAAGACTGCACCGTCGCCGACAGCACCGTGTCCGCAGGTGATCAGTCGATCACGTTTGCCGAGATCGTGCGCAACGGCGACCTGTCGCGAAGCTTCACTGACGAGGAGCTCGCGGCATTGCCCATCAAGCCCGCGTCGGAGCGGCGCTTCATCGGCAAGGACACGGCCGCGCTCGATATCCCCGAGAAGTCGCGCGGCGCGGCGGTTTATGGTCTCGACACCGAGCTGCCGGGCATGGTTTACGCCACGCCACTGATTCCGCCGACACGCTACGGCAGCCGAATCATCAGCATCGATGACTCGGCCGCGCAGGATATTCCCGGCTACCTCAAGACGATCGAGATCACGGACCCGAGCGACACGATCCAGGGCTGGGCCGTGGCAGTGGGCGAGAGTTTCCCCGCGGTCATGAAGGCCGCCCGGGCGATCGAGGTCAACTGGGAGGCCGGCGAGACTGCGGGCGTCAGCGAAGCGGACATCCTCGACGAGGGTGCGCGGCTGGCCGCCGACGGCAGCACAGGCGTGCTCGTTGTCGACGATGGTGATGTTGCCGAGGCGCGCGCGCAGGCCGCGAGCTCGCACAACGCCACCTACCGCACGGCGACGGCGCTGCACTTCACGCTGGAGCCCCAAAACGCGCTCGTCGAGTTCAAGGACGGCAAGTGCCACATCCATGCGGGCAACCAGTGGCAGTCGTTGATTCTGCCGTTCCTGGCCAAAGCGCTGGAGATGCCCGAGACCGACATCATCCTGCACCAGTACTACCTGGGCGGCGGTTTCGGTCGGCGCCTGTTTGGCGACCAGATGATTCCCGCAGCACTCGCGGCGCGTGAGCTGGGTCAGCCCGTGAAGCTTGTGTTCGAGCGTCCCGACGACAGTCGCTTCGACTGCGTGCGTTCGGCCTCGGTGCAACAATTCGATGCGTCCCTCGACGCCAACGGCGCGCTGACGGGCATCGAGCACGCCGCAGCAGCGGGTTGGCCGACGCTATCCATGGCGCCAGGTTTCCTGGCGCCCGGTGTGGACGGCAACGGCAAGTTCGATACGTTTTCGATCTCGGGCGGCGACCACTGGTACACGCTGCCCGCGCATCGCGTGCGCGCCATCAACAATCCGCTGGCGCAGCAGACCTTCCTTCCCGGCTGGCTGCGTGCCGTGGGCCCGGGCTGGGTCGGCTGGGGCGTGGAGAGTTTTATGGATGAGCTGGCCGAGCGGGCCGGCGAAGACGCCATCGAGTTTCGCCTCGCGCGCCTCGATGCGGTAGGCAAGAACGCAGGCACGTCACCCAACTCGGTGGGCGGTGCGAGCCGGCTCGCCAAGGTTCTCGAAGATGTGCGAGAGCGCAGTGGCTGGGGTCGCGAGATGCCCGACAACGAGGGCATGGGCGTCGCCGTGTGCCACGGTCAGGAGCGCAACATGCCGACCTGGGTCGCCTGCGTGGCGCATGTCGCCGTGGACCCGGACTCGAAGCGAGTCACCGTCAAGAAGCTCTGGCAGAGCATTGACTGCGGCACGGTCGTACACCCCGATGGTGCCCTTGCTCAGGCCGAGGGTGCGGCACTCTGGGGCGTGAGCCTCACGCTGCACGAAGGTACTGCGTTCGTCGACGGGCAAGTTCGGGACCGCAATCTCGACACCTACACGCCGCTGCGCATGGCCGATGCGCCCGAGCTCGATATCCGCTTCATGGAGAGCACGGAGACGCCGACGGGGCTCGGTGAGCCGCCGCTGATTCCCGTGCCGCCTGCGATTGGCAATGCGATCTATGCGGCGACGGGAATTCGGGCAAGGGACCTGCCGATTCGGATCTGACCCCACGCTATTTGAGGACGCTGCGCAGGAACAGGTGAACGGCCAGGAGCACGGCGCCAAGTAGTCCGGCGGCCGTGTTGACGGGTGAGAGTGCGAATGACAGCCATTCGCCTTCGACCGTCATGATGGGGCGGCCGAGCCATTCGGCCGCGACTCCCAGCGACTGCTGCAGTGGTGACTGCAGCAGGACCTCGAGCACGAGGATCATGCCGAGTACGCCGAAGCGACCATAGATGAGCCGGCGCCGACGACCTGTGATCTGGTCAGTGATCGATTCCGTAAAGGCGGCGTCTTGCAGGGGCTCGTCGGCCGCAGCAAACAGGGACTCGAGTGTTGGATCGCGCTCGTCGTTCATGACGCGCCTCCGTAGCCTTCCAGCACGTCGCGCAGCTTTTGGCTGCCGCGACGAATGTGTGACTTCACAGTGCCTGCGGGCAGCCCCGTGAGCTCGGTGATTTCCGGGTGCGAAAGCCGCTCGTGGTAGGCGAGCACGATGCAGGTGCGCACGGCGTCGGGCAGCGTCGCGAGCGCCGCGTCGAGATCGATGGCGGCGGCAGGCGTTTGCGCGGGCGCAGCCTGGGCCTCGTCCTCGTAGGCCTCGTGCCACACTGCGCCTTGCTTGCGGCGGTGGTCAATCCACTCGTTAATCGCGATCTGCTTGATCCAACCGGCGAACCGATCTGCCTGGCGTAGCTTGCGGATCTTCTGCCACACCTTGAGGAAGACGCGTTGCGCGAGCTCGTCGGCAAGCGTTGCGTCGCCCGACAGGCGGCGCATGAGATTGCGCAGCCACGGCTGGCGGCGACGCACAAGCTCAGCAAAGGCGTCACGGTCGCCGCGTGCGGCCAGATTCACGATCAGTGCCTCCGGACCTTGCGCGTAATAGCCGGGTGCATCCGGCATAAAGGCGCGTCAGGCCTCGGCCTGGTTGCGCTCGACGAGCTTGGCCGCGCCAAGCAGTCCGCCGCCGATGCAGGCGATCAGTGCTGCGACGCCCATAAGGACGGTCCGGCCTTCCTCGTTGACCACGCCGATGAACAGGCTGAAGAGGAACATGCCAGGTGCCACGCCGAATAGGATGTAGGCGCCTATGCGCAGGTCCCTGGCCGTGTTGCCACCGGAGTTCTCGCCGACGATCTGGCGGATCATCTCGGGGTCAACGTCGCGACCGCTCTCCACGACGCGGCGCAGCGTCTCCTGCTTCGTCTCTTTTTCCTTTGCGTCGTACCAGATACCCGCCACCGAGACGGCAGCAATAAACATCCAGAATCCAAAGACGGCCAAGTTGCCCATGAGGGTCTCCCGTGTGTTGCCCTGTTACTTATCTAGACGGGGCGCAGGCGCGTATGGATGCAGGGACGCAAAAAAAATTTCAGGAAGCCGCCTGGGCGATGTCGGGCGGTGCGCTGGGGCCGGCCTGGGCTTTGCCCGCACGCCAGCCGGCTAACGCGACCGCGGCGCCCAGAACAAGCCCGGCGACGAGTTGCGTCACGGGCGGGATGCCGGCGTAGGTGCGCATTGCAGCATCCCAGGCGTCGGTCTTGGCCAGCGTCTCGAACACGATGGACTGCGAGACGAGCGTGATCGCTGCGATGAGGAACGGTCGGCTGAAGCGCCGGTAGCGGGTAATGAGGAAGGCCAGAATGGCCAGTGCAATGGCGTGACTGACATGCAGCCCGTAGCCGAAGCGGTGAATCTGGTCCATGGACCGAATGGTCAGGCCCGGCACGAAGTTCGGCATGATTCTGCCGAGTGTTGGCGCCATGAGCAGAAACACGGTCGAGATCATATAGCCACCGTGCAGGCCTGCGCGCCGTCGATGACGCAGTGCCTCGAAGATGAACCAGAGGAATACTGCTGTGGTGATGATGTCCACGGCCGCCAGACGGTCACCGTAGATCTCATAAAACGGGCTCTGGCCTACTGCCATGGTGCCGATGACCAGTAAGCCGCCCGCAGTAAAGACAGGGATCAGTAGGAACGTGATCCGCCCGGCCGTCCTGTGAAGGCTGCGCTCGCCAATGTGGATGGATCGGCTCTGCGCAATAAGCAGCAGCATCCAAACTGTCGCCGACGGGCCGTGCACGTGGTACTGCCAGGGCACCGTTGTGAAGGTGCTCCAGTAGGAGCGCCAGAACGCCGCCACGCTCAGCAGCAGCATGATAAAGACGCCGATCCAGGCGCGTTTGTACGGCATGGTTCGATCCCCCGGTTTGTTTTTGTTGTCGTCCCCTGGGACCACGCTAGTCCCGTTCCCGCGCTGCGACAAGTCGTGCTGCGGCGTTAATGCTGCTGCTGCGAGTCAGCAATTTGTCCACTCCAGCCCTATTCCCGAGTGTCGGCGGGATTTTCAGTCTGGTGTCGAGTTGATGGCGAAGAGTTGTCGGTCGCTCAGGATAGTCTAAATAAAACAGTGATTTGCAACGGTTCGGCACCCATATTGCCTCTAAAGATCTGGAAAACCATAACAATAGCCTGGAAAACAACAATGAAACGTTCACTCACTTCAGCATTGCTGGCGCTTGGCCTTGCCGCGTCAGCACACGCGGTTCCCGTGGAATGGAATCTGGCGGACACGACCTTTCTCGGTGGCAACGGCACCGTTAGCGGGTCCTTTATTTACGACGCAGATACCAACATGACGAGTGACGTGAGCATCACGGCTTCGGCTGGGGATTTCGTGTTGTGCACGCAGGCACCACCGGCGCCCTGCGGCCTTACGCCCGACGGGAGTTATGCCGGTGGTACGTTTGTGCAGACACTCAACGGCGCCTTCTTTGGGCCAGGCAGCGGCTTCAACGGCAACTTTGGCTTGCTCGCTTACGACGACGGCTTATCCAACGTTCTGTCGCTGGTCTTTGAGACAGCGCTCACCGATGCGGGTGGTTCGGTCAACCTGGTCGGCGCGTTCCAGTGGCAGTGCGAGCAGGGCCTGGACATTTGCTCTCGAGACGTCGTCAACACGCCGTTCCGCTCTGCATTTGATGGATTTGGTGGCGTTGCCGGCGTTGCTACCGCGACGGCCGTACCCGCGCCAGCCCCACTGCTGCTCATGGCGCTTGGCCTTATTGCACTGGGTCGGCGCCGCGCCTAGCTAATTCGATGGTGTGATCGAGCAGGGTGCGTGATCCCGGCGCGCCGTGACTCGGCACCACGAGCGATTCTTCGGGAAACCGCCTGGTGACAGCGACTACGGCGTCGGCCCAATGGCCGACGTCGGCGTCGTTGGTATTGCCAAGACTTCTTGAGCCGCTAGGCCTAACCAGGCAGCCAACGAACAACACACCCGTATCGTTGACCCCCACGACGATGTTGTCGTCAGTGTGCCCGGGTCCCGGGTAGAACAAGGTTAGCGGGGCCAGCTCGGCGACGGCATCTGCTTCGCCGTTATCATCAAACTCGACCACACGTGCTGCGGGTGTGAGTCCCCAACGCTCGGCGAGCCGGTTCGACAGATGGTTCGCGTAGTTCGGGATCCCGCGCTCGCGCACCGCGGCAACGCCGCCCATCTTGTCGTTGTGGCCGTGCGTGAACACCGCACCCGTAACGGGCCGCGCGAAGGTCGCCTCGGCCCAGTCCAGAACCTCGCGCGTTTGCGCATCGGTCCAGGCGGTATCGACGAGGACAATATGCGTGTCTGTCACGACCACGAGGCCGCTGCTCGCGACGGGTCCCCAGGGCTCGATCTCGAGATACGCGGTATGGGTCCAGACGCCTGGAGCGATTTGGTCGAACGAGACCCGCGTTAGGTTGCCTGCGCCTTGTGTTGCGCAGCCACAGAGGAACAGGGAGATAAGGACCGCGCAGCGCGCCGTCAGTCGTCTCATGTCGTGATGATCCGCGACTCGAGTGGGTGGCGTGGCGACGGCCCGACCGCAGGCGCATAGCCCACGCGCGCGAGCATCTGCACGGTGTCGCCGTCCTCGCGCGCGAGCAGGTCATGCACACGCCGATAGTTTTGCGCCATCTCGGGGAATTCCTGCAGCGCCTGGCTCAGCGGATGAAAGGCGATGCCACGCGCATTGGCGATGAGCTGCGCGCGTACCCAGGCACGGCCTGCGGCGATCTGGTGGTGGCGTGTGTTGCGCGACGTCGTCGACCAGACGAAGGCCGTGGACGAGGCGCAGGCTTTCTCGTAAAACGCGTAGGACTCGCGGAACGCGATCGCCTCGGGGTCATCCAGTGACTCGGGCGTGACGACCCCCAACAGGCCCATCGTGCTCGTAAAGCGGTCATCGACCGAGAGTCCGTAGGGCGCGTCATCAACCGCAGACTTGCCGATGTGCATGACCTCGATGCTCTCGAGCCGTGTGGCGTCCGTGGACCATTCGACGCTCCAGGCATCGACGGCGACCTGGCGCAGCAATGCGACCCGCGACGATTCGGCGGTAGCCGCAAGATCGACACCCGGCACGCCAACCGCGGCGATCGCGGCCAGGTCTTCCTCGGCGACGCTGCGCTCGGTATCGAACGGGATGCGATTGGTACGTCGAGTCAGGACCGTGTCAAAGAGCGGGTCGGGTTTGACGCTGGCATCGGGGACCAACGAGACGCGCGCGATGGGCCGCGAGTCGAGCGTCGGCTGCGGCTCGCCTTCGGGAAACAGGTCAACGTCGGCGTGCAGGCCGGACTCGGCCGCGGCCATACGGCAGAGCTCTAGGAAGCAGCCGAAGCTGATCGTGAGCTGACGGCCCGGTGGGTCTGTCTCGGGCAGCAAGCGCTCGGGATTACAGTACAACGTGAAGCCATTCGCGTCGTCGAGCGCGATCTGCCAGGGCTGCATGTTGTGGGCGTTGGGCGCGAGGATGGCGTAGGCCAGAACGTCGAGCCGTGGGTCGCCAAACCCCACCGCCGCCGCACGCCAGGGCTCGCGTGCGCGCTGGGCAGGGCCCGTGCCAACCCACCAGGTGCCGCCGAGGCCCAGTAAAACCGCGGACGCGGTGCCCGTCGTCAACACTGCTCTGCGACTTACCATGTGTTGTCTCCTGTGGCTCTCACTGAGCCTATCACTCAGCAGACTTCGCCAGCCGCATGCCCCGACGCCCAGGCCCACTGAAAGTTGAAGCCGCCCAAGTGCCCCGTCACATCAACCACCTCGCCGATGAAGTAGAGGCCAGGCTGGTCACGCACTTCCATGGTTTGCGATGAGAGGGCGCGTGTGTCGACGCCGCCCAGCGTGACCTCGGCCGTACGGTAGCCCTCGGTGCCTGAAGGCTTCAGCGCCCAATGGCTGAGCGTCTCGGCGAGCTCCCTGAGTGCGTCGTCGGAGATCTCGGCTAGCGGTTGCTCGGCGAGCTCCGCCCATAGCAGCGGCTGCAGGTTGGTGACCAAAGCGCGCGGGAGCATCTCGGTTAGTACGGAGCGCAGCAACGACCTCGGTTGCTGAGCCTTGTGCGTGAGCAGCATGTGCTCGAGATCGGTTTCGGGCGCTAAGTCGATGAGGATGGGCTCGCCGAGCTGCCAATAACTTGAGACCTGAAGTGCTGCGGGGCCGCTTAAGCCCCGGTGGGTAAACAGCAGGCCCTCGTTGAACTTCGCATCGGCTGCGGAGACCGCGGCGGGCAGACTCACACCTGCGAGACTGGCAGTCAGGTCCTTTGCCGGACCCGAGAAGGTGAACGGCACGAGTCCCGCCCGCGTTTCCAGGACCTCAAGGCCGAACTGGCGTGCGAGATCGTAGCCGAGGCCGCTGGCGCCCATCTTGGGGATCGACAAGCCCCCGGTTGCGACGACGAGCGACGTCGCCTCGAAGGTGCCAAGACTTGTGGCCACCGTGTAGCCGGACTCTGCCGCAACGCCTTGGATCTCGCAGTTGACAAGAATCTCGACGCCCGCGTCGTTACTCTCGGCCCGCAGCATGGCCACGATGTCCTTCGCAGAGCGATCACAGAAGAGCTGCCCCAGCGTCTTCTCGTGATAGGGGATGCTGTGTTTCTCGACGAGCGCGATGAAATCCCACTGTGTGTAGCGCCGGAGCGCCGAGATGCAAAACGGCGGATTCGAGGAGAGGAAGTTCTCGGGCTCACAATAAAGGTTCGTGAAATTGCAGCGCCCGCCGCCCGACATGAGGATTTTCTTGCCGATCTTGTTCGAGCCTTCGAGCATGAGCACGCGCCGGCCGCGCTTGCCTGCGGTCATGGCGCACATCAGGCCTGCGGCGCCACCGCCAATGACAATGACGTCGTAACTTTCTCGGGACGAGTGGACGGGCCGGCACAACTGTGGATTCTCAAGCTGTCAGGTGGAACGTCCTGGTCTGAGGGTCATCAGCAGAGTCAGGACCAGAAGGACGCACAGACTGGTCGCGCCGGCACCAGCGCGCGGAGGTAGCTCAAGTCTCGGGCGGCAATCGCTGCGGCCAAGCTGACAATCACTAGCTACGTCAGTTTCACCGAGCGCAGTGGAGAAGAGCTGAACCTCGTCAATCAGCAGGCGCGGTTCCTCCTCTGTATCCGTTTGCGCTTCCGGTGCTTCAGCTATCCCCAAGATAACTCGGTCGTGCTCGATTAGGGTTGCGTTGCACGATGTCGTGGCGACCAGCTGGCCGTCGATATACATCCGAACGCGTCCTCCGCCCCAAGTACCGACGATATGATGCCAACCTGGCGACGTAACGCCTGATTCAGTATTGCCTATGACCCGACAGGAGCTAGAGGGCGCGAATGTCAGAGCGGCGGCTGTGAGTTCCAGAACCACATGCGGTTCCAAAGACTGATTGCCCGCAAGCGTTAGCACGGGCCCCTCAAAAGCAGTGCTATTCATCCAAAGCGTGACACTGCCGTCTTGCAGTATCGGGAAGGCCGTGCTTTCAACATAAGCTCGGTCACTGAGTTCGCATGCCGTCCCTGAAATACCTGGCATTCCACAATCAACATTCCCGCGTGTCAGACCGTCGGACTCGCCACGCGAGTCAATCACGACCTGCGTTGCACTATCAGCGTCCATGTCGAGGGAGATTTGGACAATGGGCACCGCCGTGATCACTGTTCGTGGATCGAGCGGTCGCGCGTCTTCTCCGTCGTTGACACCGTCTCCATCGGTATCGATCACGAATGGTGAAGACCCTATAGTGGACTCGACAGCGTTGGTGAGGTTATCGCCGTCGGGATCAAGCCGTGCGTCCCCATCGTTTTCCGGATTGAGACCGAACCGGATTTCATATGCATCGGGCATGGCATCGCCGTCGCCGTCGAACGTTAGGGACCGACATACATTTGATGCCAATGCCACAGGTATCTCTGGTGTGCCAAACGTTCTGATACCGGATTCATCGAACCAAAGCGCCTCGTTGTCTATACCAACGTCACCAATCACCCCGAAGATGCTCCCCGTGAATGAGTTGGAGGCTAATGGAAGCGGCGCATACGCTCTGAGTCCGTTGGGTGATGAGCCGGGCATCATACGCCGCTGCTCCAGCGTCACGTTGTGCCATCTCCCCGTTGTGTTTCTGGTGTAGACGTCGTGAACTAGCACGTCATTCGCGTCCGTCACGAGTACGCCAACGTCATTCATTGAGTCGCCGTAAACGTGGTGTATCACGGCACCTCGCCCGCCACCTGGATTTCCCCAAACGTCAATAACTTGAAGGGAAGTGTTGTCACCGACGCTGTGCCTGATCGTACTGTTGCCCTGTGGTGCGACAAACTCGAAAGCATCCTCGGGCGCCCTTTTTGACCAGTTATGGGTGAAGTCAACGTCTCTCGGAAACCATGCTTCGAGGTTCTCGTCTCCGGGCCCTGTGGGGCCGGGTGTCGCGTTGTCAAAGATGCTGTGATGGACTGCTCCATTGGTGGGGCCATCAAGAAGGTTGACTAAGCGAGATCCTGCTTGATTGTTGAGGAACTCGGAGAAACCAATATCGAAGTTAGATAGCGCGCGAGCGACGACGCACTCGCGCGCACAATTCTTGGCACGGGTGTTCTGAATGACGAAGCGCAGCGTTCGGCTGTCGTCTATAGTCCCGCCCACAAGCACTTGGCCGTCGGTCTCGACATTGTGTATTGCCAGCAATTCGGGGTTTTTTTGTAGCCGAACAAACACACGGAGCAATCCTGAAGACTCGCTATGGGTCAATGACGCATCGATGCCTTCGCCTTCGATAACAACTGCTGCGGCGCCGGTATCCCAATCACTAGACTGATCCGTAAATCGAGAGTTATCGACTCGAATCTTGGTGCCGTCCCCGGCGAGAACGATCGCATTTTCCCCGGGGGCCTTAAACTCAGATGCGTATACATAAAGGTCGCCAGACATGACCTCGATGCCCGTAGCGCCGCTTGCGCCAGTAATCGTGCACTGCTCGACAAAGAGTCCACCCGCGGTATTCAAGGCTATTTGTCGGTGTGAATACCCAGTGATTTCGCAATTCGTCAATCGAACAAAGTACTCGCCTTCTGGATCGTCCCAGATCAGGCCGTTTTCCCGCGCGATATCGGGAGCACTAGCGAGGCGTATGCCGCCTATCGTGTAGGGGTTGTTGAACGACCCGTCACCGCCAGAGGAGAAGGAAGTTGCATCTTCCTCCGAGAGAATAGTCATGGATGCTGTAATGGGAAGCGTGGATCCACCAACGAATCCAACAGCTTGCCCGGGTTCCACGCCCACTATTTCTGTGTCAGGCACTCCTGCGGCGCTACGAATTCGATCGGCTTCCGTAGCGGCATTGGCCTGACGGCGTTCAACATCGTCGCGGCAAGACGACATAAATTCCTCTAGGTCAGCCCGCGCGGACAGTGACAGCCACAGCAGGGCCAAGGGCATTGCGAATCGTACGCATTTCAGCAGTCTTGCCTGTGGCGCACTTGAGGCTAGATCCATCTTTGCACTAATCCATGATTTCTCTGGAGTCCCATTTTTCCAGTTCAACCCGGCGCTTGTATAGCAAGATGATCTGGGTAATCCACACGAATACCGGACTGGTCGAGTTTCGAGGCATGATTGGTACTCGACAACGAGTGGACATGCTCGATCGCTATAGACTCGTGACGAGTTGTGACCGCCAGACACGTAGCACCGAGTGCAGCTTCGCGCGGTATCGAGTAGCCGTATGCCGTAACTCGCAACCGCGGATTTCACGACAGGAAGGTCATAGATTCGCGGCAGAGATTCATGACACGGCAGCGGCGGCCGCCTGGACTGACAGTTTCTCTGCCGATCCTGTTCGAGTCTTCCAAGAGCATGACGCGCCGGCTGTTCGGTCTTCTTGGGATCGCCGCAGTCGCGCAGTACACTCTGATGGCGCCCGCGCGCGGGTAAGGTTCAATGGTAGAACCTCAGCTTCCCAAGCTGATGATGCGGGTGCGATTCCCGCTACCCGCTCCAATTTGCTGAGCATTGCAGAAGACGGAGGCACGGTTTAACGCGCGACCGAGATTAGCGCTCGCCTGTCTCGACTATTCTGCTCTCGTTGTTGCTGGCATCGGCTGCAACGGCAATCTGGGCAGGTATTCAGTACCTCTTCATCTTCGAGCCTTCGAGCACCACAACGCGACGTCCGCGCTGGCCAGCCGTGATCGCGCACATGAGACCGGCGGCGCCACCGCCAATGACGATGACGTCGCGAGCGGCCGGGATGCGGGCTGTGCTGTCTTTGGCTGACATGGTGGCCGGCATGGTGCCATGGGCGACCACCACTAAAAAACCCGCCGCGGGATGCCCCGGGGCGGGTTCTTGTCACTGCACGGCGAAGCCGTGCGGCGCGGACGTCAGGCGCGTCGGCGACCAACCCCCAGCAGCACAAGCCCAGCGCCCAGAAGCGCGAGAGCTGCCGGTGCCGGTACAGGGACCGCGATCACGCTGCCTTCGAGACCTTCTACGAAGGCGACGTCAAAGCCCGGCGAGGCGCCGCCATTGTCGAGACCCACGATACGAATCGCGTTGACTAGCCCCGCGAATCCGATAGAGCCAAGATCCAGTTCCGTCAGCGTACCGCCGTCGGCCTGGCCCAGAAACGTGAAGGTCGCGCCAAAGTCCGACGAGACAAAAACGTCTGCGACTTCACTTTGAGCACCCAGCTCACGAATGAAAATGTCGTTGCCAACGCCGTCAAAAACAACACCGGATGAGAACCCGAGATCGATGTACGAGCCTGTGGGCAGCGAAACGAAAGTCGTCTCGTCGCCGTCAATCGCGTACGTCAGGGGTACGGAAACCGGGAATGTGCCCGGGAACGTGCCGCCGTAGGGGCCTGCCAGTGGGCCTGCTCCGGAATCGACAAAGTCGATGACCGTGTCGGCAATGATTGAAACTGCGTGGGCCGGTGTTGCGGCCAGTGCCAGTGCCCCTACAGTTCCGATGATTAATTTGCGCATTGTGGTGCTCCATGTGTACCAGCTCCGCCTGTATAGGTTGTGTGCAGAAAGCATGCCAGAATTGTTACTAGCGGAAAAATATGGAGAAAAAGAGTTGGAAGGCGACCAAACAGGTGCCAGATGTAAAGTGGTCCGACACTGCCGGCCTCCCGGTCCTTCCGCATTTCGCCAATCGAATCGGCGCCGACGGAAGTACAATGGGCCCCTGGCTGCGCGGGTATAGTTCAAAGGCAGAACCTCAGCTTCCCAAGCTGATGATGCGGGTTCGATTCCCGCTACCCGCTCCAGTTTCCTAAGCACGCCCCAATAAAACTGACCCGGTTTCCCACTGGCTTGCGCCTATACGGACAAGCCCCTGCGATTCACCGCATTCGGAGACCGACATGTTCAAGCGATACACGACACTGCTGGCCGCGCTCACGCTCGCCGTCACGGCAAGCGCCCAAACCACCACCCACGAGATCCGCGACGAGTTCGGTTTCGAACGCCCGATGCGCGCCATGACCGTCACGTTGCCTGACGGCTGGAACGTTAGCGGCAACGTGCAGTGGACGGGGCACCCGAGCTGCCTCATGGAGCCGATGAAGCTGCACTTCATGGCCACGGCGCCCGACGGTAAGCGTTGGGTCGAGTTCATCCCGGGCGGCGTCTGGGGCTGGACCTCAAATTTCGATACCATGCCGCACACGGCGCAGCAGGGCTTCGCGGGCTGCGACGCCCGACCGATCCGCGATATTCGCAGCTTTGCCGACCAGTACATCCCGAGCATCCGGCCCAACGCGCGCATCCAGAGCATGCGCCCGCGGCCCGACCAGGCGCAGAAGCTGCTCGCGGAGATGGGCAACCTGGGCCTGCAGCCTGGCCAGTACCCGCGCATGGAGGTGCTCGAGGTGCGCCTGAGCTATGAGGCCAATGGGCACACCATCAACGAATTGCTCATGCCCGCCGTTCTGTTTGTCGATCAGCGCGCGGCCGATATGTGGGGCGGCATGTCGCGTTACGTCACGACCGCGATGGCCGTGGGCACGATCACGAGCGCCCAGGTCGACGGCGAAGCGCAGGAGTCGCTTGTGGACTTCGTCGGCGAAGGCATGAAGCACGACCCGCAGTACCTGAACCGCGTCGCCCAGCGTTACCAGCAACGCTCGCAAATGATTGCAGCGGCCACGCAACGCAAGCGCGCGGCGCAGCAGGCCTGGCTCAAGGCCAATGCTGCACGCATCGCGACCAACTCAGCGACGACGTCGACGGCATCTTCCGGCAGCGATGTGCTCGACAGTTCGATGGACTCCTGGCGCCGGCGCAATGGCATGAATGATGCGGGCCAGAGCAAACTCATTGACGCGGTGCATGAACGCCGTGTCGTGGTCAACAACCAGAACCAGGCCGTTTACATGCCGCAGCAGTACCAGCGGGTTTTCCAGCTTCCCAATGATGTGTACGTCGGCACCAACGACCGCTTCTTCAACTCGGTCGGCGCAACGGGTGAGTTTGGGACGGAGCTCTCGGAGTACCGCTACTAGCGGGCGCCTCGCGGCCGCCGGGCTGTCAATAGCGCGCAGGTGGCCCACTGCGTTCGGTGTCGAACTTAAGCGATCGTCTTGTGGGTGGGCCAGTTACGTCGAGCTAATGTTGCGGCTGACCACCCCCGGGCCCAGTGCTATATTGGGTTTGGGGAGTGAGGGACTGGAGCGGGCAGATACTCGACCTGCTATTCAATTGGGACGACGCGCTGCGCTACGGCATGGACGTGCTCGTCTATCTCGTCATGGCGCTGCTGGGGACCACGTTCTTCGTGATCCGCCTGCTGCTGGCGCTGTTCTTCGGTGATTCGGGCGACATCGACGGCGACCTCACGGTCGGCGGCGGCGATGGCGCTTTCGATATGTTCTCGATGCTATCGATCCTGGCCTTCTTTATGGGCGCGGGATGGATGGGACTCACCTGTCGCATCGACTGGGAGCTCTCGAGCATGGCCTCGGCCGCCGCGGCCACGGGTTTCGGCGTGGTGCTCATGAGCGCCGCCTCGGGCCTCATGGCGCTCACGCGCAAGCTCAACCGGACGGTGTCTTACGACGTGCAGACGGCAGTCGGCCACACGGCCAGCGTCTATATGTCGATCCCTGCGCGCGGCGACGGCATGGGCAAGATCACGGTGACCGTTTCCGGTCGCCGCAAGACCATGGATGCCATCAGCGCGGGCCCCCCGATCAAGGAATTCAAAAGCGTGACCGTTACGTCCGTGCGCGACGATGGCATTTTCATCGTTGAGCCCATGGACTACGGCGACAACAACTAAAGGACAAGACAGTGGCTTTTCTGGAAGGATTCTCTCCTGGCCCGCTCATGCTGGTCGTCTCGGTCGTACTGCTGGTCGCGTTTTTTCTCGCGATCCTCGTCACGCAGTACAAGCGCTGCCCCTCAAACCGCATCCTCGTCGTCTACGGTAAGGTCGGCGGCGAACGCGCGGCCCGCTGTATCCATGGTGGCGGTACCTTCGTCGTCCCGCTGCTGCAGAGCTTCGCTTACCTGACGCTTGAGCCGCTCACGATCGACATCGAGCTGCAGAGCGCGCTCTCGAAAAAGAACATCCGCGTTAACGTGCCTTCGACGTTCACGATTGGTGTCTCCGTCGACCCGAACATCATGAACAACGCGGCTGAGCGTCTGCTGGGCCTCGACGACCACCAGATCTCGAACCAGGCCAAGGACATCATCCTCGGCCAGATGCGTCTCGTCATCGCGACGCTGTCGATCGAGGAGATCAACCAGGACCGTGAGAAATTCCTCGACCTCGTGAACAAGAACGTGAACTTCGAGCTCAACAAGATCGGGCTGGAGATGATCAACGTCAACATTCGCGATATCACCGACGAGAGTGGCTACATCGAAGCACTGGGTCAGAAGGCCGCCGCCGAAGCCATCAACAAGGCCAAGATCGAAGTTGCCGCGGCCGAGCGTGAAGGCGCGATCGGTGAGGCTGACAACATGCGCGAGCGCGACGTCAAAGTTGCGCAGCAGACGGCGCTGTCGGCCACGGGTACCAAAGAGGCTGAGCGCGACCAACGTGTGCAAGTGGCCCGGCTCGAAGCCGAAGGTGTCGCCGGTGAGGCCGAGGCGCAGAAAAAGCTCGAGATCGCCACCGCGGAGCAGGCTGCACTGTCGACCGAGGGTAAGAAAAAGGCTCAGGCGCACCAGCGCATCAAGGTGGCCAACCTCGAGGCCAGCGCGGTTCAGGGTGAGAACCAAAGCAAGGCGAGCATTGCTGACTACGAAGCCGAGCTTGAAAAGCGCCGCGCCGAAGCCAAGCGTTTGGGCGAGGTCGCCATGGCCGAGGCCAGCCGCGATGTGCTGCGGGCCGAAAAAGAGGCCGAGATCGCCCGGCTCGAGAAACAGGAAATCGCGCAGCAGCTCGTCGATCAACAGAAAATCGAGATCGAGGCCGACGCGGAAGCCGAGCGCGTTCGGCGTATCGCAGCCGGTGAGGCCGACGCCATCCTGGCCAAGTACAAGGCCGAGGCCGAAGGTACGCAGGCCGTCCTCGAAGCCAAGTCGGCGGGTTACGAACGGCTGCTCGAGGTCTGCGGTGAACGCAAGGACATCGCACCCGCGCTGCTCGTCATCGAACAGCTGCCGACGCTTGTGGCCGAACAGGTCAAGGCGATCCAGAACCTGCAGATCGACAAGATTACGGTCTGGGACAGCGGCCCGAATGGCGAAGCAGGTTCGGAGTCGGCCACTGCCGGCTTTCTCAAGGGCATGATTGGTGCGTTACCGCCCGTGCACGAGCTGGCCAAGCAAGCCGGCATTGAGCTGCCCGAAGCGCTCGGCAAGATCGACGCGGTGGCGAAAGTTTACGAGCAGGTCGACCTCGACGGCGAGGCGCAGGACGACGCTTAGGCGCTGAGGCCTTCTAGTGCGCGGACGTGGGCAACCACGCTCGCGCTCAGCGCCTCAAGGTTGTAGCCCCCTTCCAGAACGGATACGACACGCCCTTGCGCGTGGCGTTCGGCTACCTCGACGGCGCGTTCCGTCGCCCAGGCGAAATCGGATTCCTTGAGTGCGAGCTGCCCCAGCGGGTCGTCGACATGGGCGTCGAAGCCTGCAGAGATAAACACGAGCTGTGGCGCGAAGGCGTCGAGCTCGGGTAGCCAGCGCTCCGTGATCGCCGTTTGAAAACCCTGTCCGCCCGTGCCGGCTGGGAGCGGGACGTTGACCTGGCGGCCCGGTACCGAGGGCAGGTTGGTGCCCGGGTAAAATGGATGCTGATACGTTGAGCACATGAGGACGCGCGGATCGTCGCGCACGATGGCTTCGGTGCCGTCACCGTGGTGCACATCGAAGTCGAGAATCGCCACGCGCGCGATGCCGTCCTGGGCCAGCGCATGCGCCGCGCCGACGGCGACGTTGTTGAAAATGCAGAAGCCCGACGCGTGTGCTGAAGCGGCGTGGTGGCCCGGTGGTCGTACGAGACAGAACACGTGTCTGGCATCGCCGGACAGAACGAGATCCACGCCATGACACACGGCGCCAGCAGCACGCACGGCGGCCCCTAGAGAATGGGGGCCCATGGTCGTTTCGGGATCGAGTGCAATGAGCCCGTCAGCCGGGGCGCTGTCGAACACGGCATCAACGTAAGCGGGAGCATGCACGCGGTCCAGTTGCTCGCGCGTTGCCCGCGGGGCCTGGATCTCAGTGAGGTCGGGCGCCCTCAGGTTGCTCAGTGCTTCGGTCGTGGCCGTAATGCGCGAGCCGGCTTCAGGGTGTCCGCCCGGAACTTCGTGGCTGGCAAACACTGGGTGGGTGATCAACGCGAGGCTCATATCGTCTCTCGATCGGCAACCGCGACAAGCGTGGGCCAGCACGGCGGGGAACGCAATTCGCGGCATAAGCTGAGACCCGCGTGCTTGTCGAGACCCCTTGTCATTGATTAGGCTCAGAGTGTGCGCAAGCCTTTCGTCATCGTGTGTTTACTCGCCTGGCTGGCCGCTCCTGTCGCGGAGGCCTGGCCGGATTCGTGTGCGCACGAGCCTCAAACCACAGCGCACATGTCGGAGTCAGGCATGCACGATCATGGGGCCATGACGGATGGGGCGCACGAGGCAGCCCATGCTGACGCCCCGTGTCCTTGTGATCACGACTGCGTCAATCATTGTGATACCGCACCGTCGCCAGCCCTCGCGGCCGTCAATGTGATCGAAGATG
>JBCCBB010000032.1:0-30370 GCA_039814545.1 Pseudomonadota bacterium | reverse complement strand
CGGTGGTGACGACAGGGATGAGCCCGTTCTCGTCGAACTTGGGTGCGAGCTCGTGGCCTTCCTCGACCTGCTCAACGGTTTGTCGGGCTGCGAAGCGTGGCGAATCCATGGTGGGAGGCCTCTTGCGGGCGTGACCGGGCCAGCTAGTATAGCGAAATGGCACTCAATCTCTACGACACCCAAAAAGGCCGGAAGCGGCCCTTTGAGCCTATAGATCCTGAGCGTGTGACGCTCTACGTCTGTGGGCCCACGGTGTACAACTTTGCGCATATCGGCAATGCGCGCCCTGCCGTCGTGTTCGATGTGCTGGCGCGCGTGCTTCGCCGCGAGTACCCACTGGTCTACGCGCGCAACATCACGGACGTCGACGACAAGATCAACCAGGCCGCACTTGAGACCGGTCGCAGCATTGGTGACATCACGGCCGAATACACGGCTGCCTACCTCGAGGACATGGGCGCCCTGGGGGTTTTGCCGCCTGATGTGGCGCCGCGCGCGACGGATCACATTGAAGAGATGTGCGTGATGATCGAGCGGCTTATCGAGTCCGGGCACGCCTACGCGGCCGAGGGCCATGTGCTATTCGATGTCGAAAGTTATGACGACTACGGTGCGTTATCGAACCGTTCTCTCGAGGACATGATCGCGGGTGCGCGTGTCGAGGTGGCGCCCTATAAGCGCAACGCTGCGGATTTCGTGCTCTGGAAACCTTCGACGCCTGAGCTGCCGGGCTGGGACAGCCCCTGGGGCCGCGGTCGACCCGGCTGGCACCTGGAGTGCTCGGCCATGATAGAGAAGCACCTGGGCGATACGATCGACATCCACGGCGGCGGGCAGGACCTGGTATTCCCCCACCATGAGAACGAGATTGCGCAGAGCACCTGTGCTCACGACGGCCGACCGTTCGTCAATTTCTGGATGCACAACGGTTTTCTCAACGTCGACGCGACCAAGATGTCCAAGTCGCTGGGCAACGTGCTGCTGGTGCGCCAGCTCCGCGACCAGGCCGACGGCGAGGCGATTCGGCTCGCGCTGATTTCTGCGCATTACCGCCAGCCGCTGGACTGGACCGACGAGACGCTCGTGGAAGCCACGCGTAAGCTCGACCGCCTGTACGGCGCGTTACGCGGCAATCTCGTGGAAGGCATCGATGCCGAAATCGACCCCGACATGCTTGCCGCACTTCACGACGACCTCAACACGCCGCAGGCGATTGCGGCGCTGTTCGCACTGGCACGCGAAATCAACCGCAGCGACGACGCCGATGAACGTGCGCGTCTTGCGGCCCGCCTGCGGGCGTCTGGCAACCTCATCGGCTTGCTCGAACGCCCGGCAGAAGACTGGTTTGCACGCGGTGACGGCGCCGATGCGGCGGCCATCGATGCGGCGATTGCTGCGCGCGCGGCTGCCAAGGCCGCTCGCGATTTCGCCGAGGCCGACAGGATCCGGGACGACCTGCTCGCGCAGGGCATCCAACTCAGCGACGGCGCCGAAGGTACCACCTGGCGCCGCGTGGAGGCGGCCGAGGCAAACGGATGACCACGACGATCCCAGAACGTGAAGCGGAGCTCGTCGACGAGTTCTCGATGTTCGACAACTGGATGGACCGCTACCAGTACCTCATCGAGCTGGGGCGCGGCCTGCCCGACTATCCCGAGTCCGAACGCGCTGACATTGACAAGGTAGCCGGCTGCCAGTCGCAGGTCTGGCTGCAATCGCGCAGCGATGCGGTGGGCAATCTTCGTTTTCGCGCCATCAGTGACGCGGCCATCGTGTCCGGACTCATTGCGGTGCTCATGCGGCTCTACGACGACGCATCGCCGCAGTCTGTCATCGACTACGAGCCGGCCTTCGTGTCGGCGCTTGGGCTCGACAAGCACCTGAGCCAGAACCGGGCCAACGGGCTCTACGCGATGCTCGAGCGGATTCGCGCTGAGGCTGCCGCGGCGACAGCGGCATGACGCTCGCACGGCGCGCCATGATTCGCGTCGTGCGTGCCTACCAGGTGCTGTTGTCGCCTTTGATCGGGAACAACTGCCGCTACCAGCCCACCTGTTCGCAGTACTGTATAGAGGCCATCGAGCGCCATGGTGTGTGGCGCGGCTGCTGGCTTGCCGCGCGCCGGATCGGGCGCTGTCACCCCTGGGGTGGCAGTGGGTACGACCCGGTTCCCGGCACGTCGGACGAGAACGAGACACGCGCATCGTGATCGAACGCGTCGATGCGATGGCCATCCGGGTGTTTCTCCAGCGCACGGTCCATGTGGCGCTCGATACGGCATTGCTCATCTTCGCGGTGCTCGTGGGTCTTCTGCTCGCGTTCGGGCTGAGTGCGATCCAAAGCAAAGTCACGATGGTGCCCGGCTTCATCGCCGTCGTGTTTGCGACTTCGGCGCTGACCAAGTACGCCACGCTGATTACGCGCGCCGTCGCACTGGGTTACGAGGTTCCCGCCGCCGATAACGCCGTCTTCGACTACTTCCGAAACCTCTGGGCCTTCACGCCCTGGCTGGCGCTTTGCGCGCTGGGCGGGCTGGGCTGGGCCATCGACCAGGGCATGGGGCCGGTCGCGCTCGCCGTGTACCTGCTGCTGTTGCTGCCGCTGCTGCCCGCGATCATCGCTGTGATTTCGGTCAACGCGAGCCTGCTCACGTTGTTTCGCGTGGGCGAGCTCACGCGCGTTATTCGAATCCTAGGCGTCGATTACCTGAAAATCCTAGCGAGCTGGTTCGTTATCCTCTCGCTCGACGTCGTTCTGCCCATTTCAGGTTACCTGTCGGTGCTCCTGTTCTGCCTGCAGATCCTCTGGTTGTTCTCATCGACGGGTGTTGTGCTCTATCACCATTACCTGCCGCTCGGGATTCCCGTCGAGCGGCTGCCCGCCGATGAGCGCCAACAGCAACGTGACGATGCGGCCGTGAACCGCGAACGCCAATCAGCGCTCGATGAGGCCTACGGCTACTTCAGTCGCGGCAATGAGGTGGGCGGACTGCAACGACTGAGCGGCTACCTGGAAGCGCATGACGACTACGACGCCTGGTCCTGGTTTCTTGATCGAATGCGCGGTTGGGAGTCTCCACGACCCTTCGTGCTCGTGGCGCAGAATCAGTTTCCGCGCTTGCTCGAGGCCGGCGACCGGGGGGCCGCACTGTCATTGCTCGTAGAGTGTATGCAGCGCGATGCCGACTTTTCGCCGCGGCCGGAGAACCGTGCGAGCCTGCGCGAGTTGCTTGAAGGGCATCCGTTTGCGGCGCGCGCGGCGCACTGGCGTTAAGTCACGCTGGCCCTGTAGCCGTGGCGCGTGTCGTGCCGTCATGCGCGCAGCTGCAGTCCCGATTGCGCCAGTGGGCAAAGGCCAGAACGGCGCCACCAGCCGTCGTCACGATCGCGTCGGCCGTCTTGCCCACATGCGAGTGCAGCACAAACGCAGCGAGGGCGAGCAGCGCGACGCCCAGGGCGCCGAGCGCGAGGACCGCGGTACGACGGTGCCGCAGCCACCCGCCCACAAACGCGATGGCACTGATGGGCACGACGACCGTCAGTAACACGATGTGCGTCCATTCACTGTCCAGACCCGTGACTGCGCCACCTACGCCAAATGCGATCAGCACGGGCAGCAACAGGCAGTGCAGCATACAGATGGCCGAGAGCAGCATCCCCAGGCCGTCTGCACGGGTGTGTCGTTGAAGCAGGGTAATGGCCACGGAACGGGCCCCCGGCGGCGGAAAACAGTCAAAAACGATATAACATTGCATTTTTTCGGGCAAGGAACTGCGTCTTGTGTGGCATCGCCACTGGCGCCTTTCTCCGATGTTCGCGACAATTCGGGGATGAACGAACGGCTCCTCGACATCACCTGTTGCCCCGTCACGCACCAGCCGCTGCGCAAGGCAGACCGGCCCCTGCTCGAGTCGCTCAACGCGCAGGTTGCGGAGGGTACGCTCATGAACGCTGCGGGTGAGCCCCAGCACACGCCGTTGACGCACGCTCTTGTCACCCGAGACGGGCAACGCGTCTACCCGATTCGTGACGGTCTCGTGGTGCTCATGGCCGACGCGGCCATCGTCGTCGAGGTCGGCAGCTGAACACTGGCGCCCTGGTGAGGGACTACCCTGGCCGGGTCAGGGCGTGACACTGATCCTGTGAAGATTCGACTACCCGATTTGCAACGCCACCTGGAGCACGAGCTTGCGCCCGTGTGGCTCGTCAGTGGCGATGAACCGTTGCTCGTCAACGAGGCTACCGACGCCATTCGTAAAGTCGCGCGGGCACAAGGCTACGAGACCCGTGAGCTGTTTGTCGCTGAGCGTGGATTTGACTGGGACCGACTGGCCGAGGCGGGCCACTCGCTGTCGCTGTTCAGCGAGCGGCGCATTCTCGACTTGCGGTTGCCGACTGGAAAGCCTGGCGACAAAGGCGGGCGCATGATAGCGAGCCTTGCGGAGACGCCGCCTGAAGACACGCTGTTGCTCGTGACGGCGCCGAAGATCGACAAGCGCGGCGCAAACGCAAAGTGGGTCAAGAGCATTGATGCCGCGGGCATGATGCTGCAGATCTGGCCGCTCGAGGCCCGAGAGCTACCGAGCTGGATCGACGCGCGTTGCCGACGCGCCGGTCTGTCGCCCGATCGCGAGGCCGTGTTGCATCTGGCACGCCGTACGGAAGGCAACCTGCTTGCGGCGCAGCAGGAGATCGACAAGCTGGCCTTGCTCAGTGATGGTGGTGCCGTCACGGCCGACGATGTCGAGGCCGCCGTGGCCGACAGCGCCCGGTACACCATCTTTAAATGTGCTGATGAGGCGCTCGCGGGCCGAACCGATCGCGCGTTGCGCATGCTGGGTGGACTACACCGTGAGGGCGTAGCCGCGACGCTCGTGCTTTGGGCGCTGGGTCGCGAAGTGCGCCAAATAGCGGCTATGGCCGAGCAGGTTGCGGCCGGCGCACCCATCACGACCGTCATCGATCAACACCGCGTGTGGTCGAGCCGCAAGGGCATCATGCGGGCCGCACTGGGCCGGATTGACGGCGAACTTGCCTACGCGCTCGTCACATTGACGGAGCGCGCAGACCGCGCCGCCAAGGGCCAAAGCGGCGAGGACGCCTGGCCCCTGTTGTTGCGCCTCGTCGCCGGGCTGTCCACGGGCAGCGGCGCAGCGCTGGCGGCCTGACCCCATGGCCAGGCTCAAAGCCCCCATCGGGATTTTTGGCGGTACGTTCGACCCCGTGCACTTCGGGCACCTGCGCAGCGCTTTTGAGCTCAAGCAGGCGCTCAAGCTGGCGCAGGTCCGGTTTATCCCCTGCGGCAACCCGCCGCACCGCGCTGCGCCTATTGCCGACGCGTCCCTGCGCGTCGAGATGCTAAGATGCGCGACCCGCAAGCGACCGGGCTTTGTCGTTGACGACCGAGAGGTCCAGCGACCCGGACTGTCCTACACGGTCGATACCCTCGACTCGCTGCGCGAGGAGTTTCCCTCGACGCCCTTGTGTCTCATCGTCGGCATGGACTCATTCCTGAGCCTGCCCAAGTGGTACCACTGGCAGCGGATCCTCGATCTCGCGCACGTTGTCGTCGCGCATCGACCGGGATGGCAGGCCCCCGGTGATGGTGCGCTCGGACAGCTCCTAACGGACCGTGGCACCGAGCTCGTCGCCGATCTGCATGCTGCGCCGGCGGGCCTCATCGTCGTGCACGAGGTGACGCAGCTCGAAATCGCGTCTACCGGTATCCGCGCGTTGATTGCCGAGGGACATGACCCGCAGTTCCTGATGCCGGACTGTGTGGCGACACTGATTCGTGAGGCGGGCTGTTACGCCAGCGCGCCCGGTAAGGACAACGAGACATGACAACAGAAACGATCAGCCTGGACAGCGAGACGCTCGCGGAAACCGTGGTCGCGGCACTCGAAGACGCCAAGGCGCAGGACATTCGCCTCATCGATGTGCGCCACCTGACGAGCATGACGGACTACATGGTGGTTGCGAGCGGTACGTCGGACCGTCACGTGAAGAGTGTGGCGTCGAGCGTGGTCGACACGCTTAAGGCGGCCGGCCGCCGGCCGCTGGGTGTGGAAGGTGAAAACGATGGTGAGTGGGTGCTCGTCGATCTTCAAGATGCACTGGTGCACGTGATGCTGCCGCGCATCCGGGACTTCTACAATCTGGAGAAGCTCTGGGACCTGCCGCCCGAGGATGCTGTCGGCGGGACTGAAGACTGACGTGCGCTGCGCCGTGCTCGCCGTTGCGGGTCGGCCGACGCCATGGGTGGCCTCGGCGACAGACGCCTACCTGAAGCGCCTGCCGCGGGCCTGGCACACGCGCGTAGAGCTTTTGGCGCCGTCGAAAAAGCAGTCGGCCGATGCAAGGCGCGATGATGAATGGCAAAGACTGTCAGACAAGCTCGATGCCGGCGCGCTGAAGATACTGCTCGACGAGCGCGGCAAATCTCTCGGCAGTCGTGCATTGGCGGCGCGCATGGGTGACTGGCAGGGCGACGGCCGCACCTTGGCGTTTCTCATCGGCGGCCCCGATGGCTTTTCGGCCGCTGCCCGTACCGGTGCCGATCTGGTGCTGTCGCTGTCGGCAATGACGATGCCACACGAACTGGCGCGCGTTGTGCTGGTCGAACAACTGTACCGCGCACACACAATTCTCGAAGGACACCCGTATCACCGTGACTGAAGCACTGACAGCAACGGTTGGCGAGTCACAACGCCCCCGCGTCGGCCTGGCGTCGCAGTCGCCGCGGCGGCATAGCTTGCTGCGCGAACTGGGTCTCGACCCCGTGCCGTTAAAGGCCGGTATCGATGAGTCGCGCCACCCGGGCGAGCGCTTGACCGACTTCATCTGTCGGCTGGCCCTGGAAAAGGCGCAGCACGGGGCGACGGACTCCGCGGCGGCAGCATTGCCCGTTATCGGTGGTGATACCGAGGTGTGCCTCGGCGAGACGGCGTTGGGTAAACCTGAGGATGCGCACGACGTGCGCCGAATGCTCCGCGAGCTGAGCGACCGCGTGCACCAGGTGGTGTCGGCCGTGGCCGTCGTGCGTGGCGACGTCGTCAGAGTCTCGCATGTCGTCACCAACGTTCGATTCCGTGCGCTCAGCGACGTCGACATCGAGAATTACATCGGCAGTGGTGAGCCGTTCGGCAGAGCCGGCGCCTACGCCGTGCAAGGTTTGGGCGGGGCCTTTGTGAGCCACCTTTCGGGCAGTTATTCCGCCGTCGTCGGCTTACCGGTGTACGAGACCGCGGTGCTGCTGCGTCAGTTTGGAATCGACGTGCTGAATGTGGGCGGGGGCGCGAAACCGTGACCGCTGTGAGTGAAGAGATTCTCGTCAACGTGACGCCCAGTGAGCAGCGCGCAGCCGTCGTTGAGAACGGCGTGCTGCACGAGGTGTTCATCGAACGCGAATCACGCCGGGGCCTCGTCGGCAACATCTACAAAGGCCGCGTGAGCCGCGTGCTGCCGGGTATGCAAGCGGCCTTCATCGACATTGGTCTTGAACGCACGGCGTTTCTGCACGCGTCAGATATCGCCGCGCCCGCAGACCCCGACAACGTCGAGCTGCCTGCGCAGGGTGGTGACAGTGCGCCCTCCATTCGCGACCTCGTGAGCGAGGGCGGCGAGATTCTTGTGCAGGTCCTCAAGGACCCGCTGGGTACGAAAGGCGCGCGCCTGACGACCTTTATCACCTTGCCGTCGCGGTATCTCGTCACGATGCCGGGCAGCGCCAACATCGGCGTGTCGTCGCGCATCGACGATGACGAGGAGCGCACGCGCTTGCGCGACGTGCTCGAAGACATCGTCGACACCGAGGCGGGCAATGGCTACATCGTGCGCACGGCAGCGGAGGGCGCAAGCTACGACGCACTGCGTGCGGACATGATGTTCCTGCAGCGGCTCTGGGAAGGCATTCGAAAGCAGGCGGGGAATACCAGCGCGGGCAAGATCGTGCACGAGGATCTGCCGCTTGCACTGCGTGTGCTACGCGACCGTGTGCAGGACGATGTCGAGCGCATTCGTGTGGATTCAGAAGCCGAGTTTGAGCGCATGCGCGAATTCACGGCCAGCTTTCTGCCGGAGCTCACGGGCAAGATCGAGCTCTACGGTGGGCGGCGCCCCATCTTCGACCTGCACGGTGTGGAGGAGGACATCGCGCGTGCACTCGAGCGCAAGGTGCCGCTGAAGTCCGGGGGCTACCTGATCTTCGACCAGACTGAGGCCATGACGACCGTGGACGTCAACACGGGTGGCTTCGTCGGCACGCGCTCCCAGGAAGACACGCTGTACCGCACCAATCTTGAGGCAGCCGTCGCTATCGCGCGCCAGCTCCGTCTGCGCAACCTGGGCGGCATCATCATTCTCGACTTCATCGACATGGTTGAGCAGTCGCATCGGGAGAAGGTGCTCGAGGCGCTCGAAACCGCGCTTTCGACCGACAACGCCAAGTACCAGGTCATGCCCGTGTCGCCGTTGGGACTCGTCGAGATGACCCGCAAGCGTACGCGCGAGAGCCTCGAGCACGTGCTCTGCGAGCCGTGCCCGACCTGCGGTGGTCGTGGCTCGGTAAAGACGCCGCAAACGGTCGTCTACGAAATTTTCCGGGAGATTCTGCGCCAACACCGGCAGTTCAGTTTTGACGAGTTGCTCATCCTGGCGCATGGCGATGTCGTGGAGCTGCTGCTCGACGAGGAATCTGTGGGGCTTGCCGAATTGTCTGATGCCACGGGCGCGGCCGTTCGGCTGCAGGCCGAGCAGCTCAACGCACCCGATCAGTACGACGTCGTGTTGCTCTGACCCATGCTGCGCCGAATCGCCAAGATTCTTGCCTACACCGCCGCTGCACTCACGGTGTTGCTGGCTATTGCCGTAGGACTGTTGCGCATTGCGTTGCCACAGGTGCCCGAGTACCGCGACGAGATCATTGCGCGTGTGTCAGAGGCCGTCGACGGCGACGTGTCGTTTGATCGGCTCGATGCGCGCTGGCGTTTGCGCGGCCCCGAGCTCGTATTTCACGATGTGGTGATCGGCGAGCGCCTGGGTGAGCGTCGTATCCGTGCGATCGAGGTCACTCAGGTGACGGTGGGCGTCTCGCTGGGCCGTCTGCTCGCGGGCCGCGAGCTCGAAGTCCGACGTATCGGGATTACGGGTGCGGCGCTTGACCTGCGACGCGACGATGCGGGCTGGTGGTTCCAGGACACCCTCATTCTGCCGGTCGCGGATGCGGACGTAGCGCCTGGGGATGCGCAAGCCGCTGTGCGCGTGCCGCAGGGGCTGCAGCTGCCGCTCGGTGATTCGCTGGATCTCAGCCTGGACGACATCGCCCTGCGTTACGAGGACCGCGGCAACAACCGTGAGCCACTGAGCTTTGACCTGGAGTCGGCGGGTGTGCGACTGGACGACCGCGAGCTGCGCGTAGACGCCACGATGTCGCCGGGCGCGGAAGAGGCCCGGGTGTCCGTACTCATCGCGGGTGAACTGGCCGATCGAACCCTGGACGGGCTGATTGGCGGTGACTGGTCGCTGTCTGCCGATATCGAGCAGGTCTCCGCGGATCTCATGCGCCGCATCCTGCCACCCAACTGGCGACTACCGCAGTCGGGGCGGACCAATGTTGAAGCCGATGCAGAGTTGCGCGGCGGCGCGCTTATGGCGGCCGTCGTGGCGCTCGATGCCGAGCGCCTGGTGCCGCCAGACGGCGGCGATGAGTCGATCGTGGCCGGTCGCATCGAGTGGTCGAGTAACGACGATGGCTGGTTGCTGGCCGTGTCCGACTTCGTGGTGGGTGTCGCTGACCGACAATGGCCTGCAGCAAACCTCACCTTGCAGTTCAAAGATGGCGCGGCCGCCGATACATTGCGCGTCGATGCCGCTAACGTGACTGTTTATGACGTCCCTTATCTTGCGTCATTCCTCCCGGGTCGCTGGGCGCAGGCCCTGCTGGACTCGGGCGTTTCAGGCACATTGCGGCAGGGTAATGGGCAAGTACGTTTTGCGCCCGACCAGAATCTCGACAGCCTGGGGCTCAAGGACCTTATCGACTACGAGCTCGACGCCGATTTCGATGGCATCGGCCTGGCCGCTTTGGAGGGCCGACCCGGCGCCAGCAACCTGACCGGCGCGCTCCGCGCGACGCGCGACGCGGGGCGGCTACGGCTCGACACGCGTGACGCCATATTGCAGATCCCGGGTGTGTTCTCCAGTGACGTCGCCCTCGACCGGCTCGACGGCACGCTGGTCTGGCGCGCCAGCGACCGCGGCGTCTCCGTGTTGTCCGACGCACTGCAGATCGTGGCCCCCGGATTCGAGGCCAACGCCAACCTGCAGGTGCTGTTGCCCAGTGACGACGCCGCGCCTGAGGTCGATTTACAGGCTGACTGGTCGATCAGCGACATCGCGCGTGCCCGATCTGTGCTGCCCGATGGCGTGATGAAACCCAAGCTCAGGGATTGGCTGAACCGGGCGCTTGTGGCAGGCCGGATCAGCGACGGGCGGTTTGAATTGCGCGGGTCTCTGGATCAGTTTCCGTTTGAAGAGGGTCCGGGCGTGTTTCGTGTCACGGCACGCGCCGAGGGCGTGACCCTGGCTTATGGCCGTGGCTGGCCGGCCATCACAAGCCTCAGTGCGGACGTTGCGCTCGACGGAGTGCGGCTGTCCACCGAACGCAATCGCGGCCTGTCGGGCAACGTGCCGTTCCAAAATGCGCGCGTGGCATTCGAAGACCTGCGCACGGCCGTCCTCGATATCGAGACGTCGGGTAATGCGGCTCTAGAGACCTTGTACATCTTCGTTGGCGATTCGCCGGTCCGGAGGTTGTTCGGCGAGCAGTACGCGCGCATGTCATTTGCGGGTGGCACCGAGTACACGATTGCGATGCAGGTGCCGTTGCGAGACGTGCCCAGCTTCACCATCGACGCTGCGATCGACGTCCGTGATGCCACGTTCGCGCTCGACTACATCCCGCACGCCGTGACTGAACTGGCGGGACAGGTCCGCATCAATCGCCAGGGTGTGTACGCAGACAACGCCACAGGCGTGTTGCTGGGCCAGCCCTTGCGCATCGACATGGCGCCCGAGGGTTCTCCTGAAGATGGGCAGCTCGTCATCCGTGGCCAAGGCACGCTGGATGCCGCGGCACTCGTGGGGCCGCTCGGCCTACCCCTTGAGGGTCGCGCAGAGGGCGCCACGCCGTTTGAGGCTGTCGTGAATCTGCCACGTCGGCGTCAACCGCTGAATGCCACCGATGCCGTCCCCGACACGCCGCGTCGCCCTGTCACGGTAGTCGCCACTTCGGACCTTGCGGGACTGGCTATCGACCTGCCGTATCCCGTGGGCAAGTCTGTTGATGATGTCTTTGCCGCCGACGCGCGGATGACCATCAGCGACACGCTGGACCTGCAGGCGGGGCTCGCCAACCGGGTCGATATCGCGTTGCGTGCCGCACGCGGCGGTGACGCGCAACTCACCTTCGACCGCATGACCCTGCACCTTGGCGAAGGGCGCGCGCTGCTACCCTCCGTGCCAGGCCTCTTTATCGACGGCACCACGGATCGCCTGCGGCTGGGCGATTGGTTGAGCCTGCAGCTGGGCAACGCAGGTTGGATGACAGAGAACCTGATTTCCGCCGCTGTGGAGGTTGCCGACCTGTTCGTGGTCGGGCAGCGGATCCGCGATGTCCGTGCGAGCCTGGAGCGGTCGGGCGACGATTGGCTCGTGGACGTGCAATCCGAGGCCATCGAGGGGGCCGTCTCCATCCCCCGAGATCTGCGTGGCGGCAGCCCCGTCGTGCTCGACATGCGCAAGTTGCACCTGCTCGAATCGGATCCTGAAGCGAGCGGCGACGCGGACCCCACCGCGTTCCCGCCGCTGCGCGTGCGTGCTGCGTCGTTCGCCCTGGGTGACCGGGATTTCGGCGCGCTCGACGCCACGATCGACAAGGTCGTCGACGGTCTTGAGGTCAGCCGTATTGCAACGGCAGCACCCGCATTCCGCATCGAGGGCAATGGTGCCTGGCTTCTCGCACCCGGTGTTGAGGCTGGTTCCCGCACCGTGATCACGGCAGAGCTGACGAGCACTGATGTCAAGCGAATGATGAACAGCCTGGGTTACGAGCCGGGCATCAACGCGGCCGAACTCAAAGGTGCGTTTGACGTGGCTTGGGACGGCGGCCCCAGCGAGACCTTCGTGGCGTCGCTCGATGGCGATGTCAGTTTACGCATCAGTAACGGTACGCTCGACGAGGTCGAGCCGGGTGCCGGGCGTGTTGTTGGCCTGATGAGTGTCGCCGAGCTGCCGCGCCGACTGGCGTTGGATTTCCGCGATGTCTTCCAGAAGGGCTTTAACTTTGACGAAATTGTCGGCGACTTCCGGCTCGTCAATGGCGACGCCTACACCTGCAATCTCAGGCTCGCAGGCGCGTCGGCGGACGTTGCACTGATCGGTCGTGCGAGCCTTGAGCGGCGCAACTACAACCAGACGGCTGTCGTGGGCGTGAAGGTGGGCAACACGTTGCCCGCTGTTGGCGCCGTGGTTGCCGGCCCGCAGGTCGGCGCGGCCCTGCTGTTGTTCAGCCAGATCTTCAAGAAACCGCTGCAGGGCATGACGCAGGTGTACTACCAGATCAACGGCAGCTGGGATGAGCCGGGCATCGAGCGCACGGACGCCGAGCGCTTTGTCGCAACCTCGGAAATGGCGGGCTGCGCCGTAGAGACGGGTGGCTGAGCCCGTGCTTGGGCTATTATCACCGGTCTGCCAGTAACCGGGTCTGCAACGTGACCGACCACAGCCAGCACGAGCTCGTTTCCCGCATCCTTGAAGACAGTGCCCTCGATGAGCAGGCACTTTCCGCCACGCTGGGCCAGTTGTTGACGCGCCGCGTCGACTACGCCGACCTCTACTTCCAACTGGGAGAGTCCGAGCGCTGGACGCTCGAGGACGGCATCGTGCGTGACGCGGGTTTCAGCCGCACACGCGGTGTCGGTGTGCGTGCCGTGGGCGGCGACAAGACCGGCTTCGCTTATGCTGACGATCTCGATCGCGCCGCGCTGGGGCGCGCTGCAGACGCCGCGCGAGCGATCGTGCGGCAGGGCCAGGACGCGACCGTGCCGGCCCTGGCCACGGCGACGCATCCCGTGCTGTACCGCGCGGACAGCCCGCTGACATCGATGCCCGATACGGCCAAGACGCAGCTGCTGAAATCACTCGATGAGCGGGTTCGCGCACTCGACCCACGCGTTGAGCAGGTTACGGTGAGCCTGGCCGCAAGCTATGACGACATTCTCGTGGTCGGCAGCGATGGCACGTTCGCGGCTGACGCGCGCCCCATGTCGCGCATCAACGTCGTTGTCATCGTTGCCGAGAACGGGCGTCGCGAGCAGGGCTACGCGGGCGGCGGTGGTCGCTATCCGCTCGACGCCGAGCGCGCCGATGCACTCGGTATCGAACTCGGCCAAGAGGCCGTGCGCCAGGCGCTGGTCCAGCTCGAGGCCATTGATGCACCTGCAGGCCCCATGCCCGTCGTGCTGGGTCCAGGCTGGCCCGCCGTGCTGTTGCACGAGGCCATCGGCCACGGCCTTGAAGGGGACTTCAACCGCAAGGGCACCTCGGCGTTCAGCGGGCGCATTGGCGACCGTGTGGCCTCGCCGCTCTGCACGGTGGTTGACGATGGCACGTTGCCAGATCGACGCGGGTCGCTGAGCATTGATGATGAGGGCACGCCGAGCAACTGCACCGTGCTCATCGAGGACGGCATCCTGCGGGGTTACATGCAGGACAAGACCAATGCGCGTCTCATGGGCACTGCCAGTACGGGCAACGGTCGCCGAGAATCCTACGCGCACCTGCCCATGCCGCGCATGACCAACACCTACATGCTCAATGGGCCGCATGATCCAGATGACATCATCGCTTCGGTCGAGCGTGGCTTGTACGCGCCCAATTTCGGCGGAGGCCAGGTGGACATCACGTCGGGTAAGTTTGTGTTTTCGGCCAGTGAGGCTTACCTCATCGAGAACGGCAAGCTTGGCGCGCCCGTGAAGGGTGCAACGCTGATCGGCAGTGGACCCGAAGTGCTCAACCAGGTCAGCATGGTGGGCAATGACATGAAGCTCGATCAGGGTGTGGGCGTGTGCGGCAAGGAGGGCCAGTCCGTGCCCGTTGGTGTCGGTCAGCCCACGCTGAGGATTGACGAGATCACCGTCGGCGGCACCCACTAGCTGCTGACATTATGTCCGGTCCCACATGCGTGGGCTGTGATTCGAGTCACCGCAATTGCTGAGACTGCGCGGCATTATGCCCACGTTGACCGATCCGGACGCTATAACCATGCAATTCGATAACACCGTTACGGAAACCGATCTCGATCCCGCAGCACGCGAGTTTGCTGAGCAACTGCGTGAGCGCGGCGTGAAGCCAGATGTCGATTACGGCGTCGAAGGTTTCAGTGAGTCCCTGGGCGCGCGACTGCTGCGCCTTCTGGGCGTTAAGCAAGACTAAGCCCGCTTTCACGGATACCGCCCGCGCGGTATGCTGAACGCCGGTTCGCCACCGGTCAGGGTTGCGTATGTGGGTCTCCAAGCCAGTCTACGAGTCGGTACCTTACGTGTACCTCGTGTCCGGCGTGTGCCTGCTGGGCTTATCCGTGTATCTGGACTATTGGCATTGGCCGACGATCTGCCTGCTGCTGGGTATCGGCTGTCTTGTGGTTGGCCTTGTCATCTGGCTGCGCCGGCGAGATTACCGGCACCGGCGTGACGCCGTCGACGACCCGCTGCAATAAGACCCGCTGCAAGAGGCTATAGCGGCCTGCGTTCAGGACTGCGAGTCCTTGACGTCGAGGTCGTCGAGTTCCACGTCACCCGGTTCAGGCAGATCGATGATGAACTCGTCATCGTCCGCCGCCGCTTCTGCGGGCGTATCCGCCGGCAGCGCTTCGATGATTGAATGCTCACCCAAGGCATCCTCGGCCAGCGACTCCGCGGCCGGGTCTCGGAAATCCTTGTAAATCAGCACGTGGTTACCGATGGCCACGACGTCGCCGTCGCGTAGGCGTCGCTTGGTGAATCGGCGCGCCCCCAAAAACAGGCCATTGGTGCTGTTGAGATCCTCGATGATCGTGGTCTCGCCCGTGGTCACGATCTGGGCGTGGTGACGGCTCACAAACGGTGAGTCAATGCGGATGTCATTGTCTGCCGTGCGCCCGATGATCAGACGCCCCGTGGTCAACTCAAACTCGCCAAGCGTTGTGTCTTTTTCGCGCAGCTCGAGCTGCGCCTGGATGGCGAGCTGGTTTGAGGTGTTGCCCGTTGAAGGCTTGTTCGCGAGCCAGCCGAGCTCTTCGAGCGCGGCGTCCATCTGTTCCTCGCTGACGTGGTCGACCTCGTCGGCGAAGGCGCACAGCAGTGCCGTATCGCAGAGCACGTTGATGAGGCGGGGCACGCCGCCCGTAAACTCGGCGATGGCCGGGTAGCAGGCGTCGTCGAACAGCTGTCGGTCGCCTGCGCCAGCGACCTTGAGTCGGTGTTCGACGTAGGCGCGCTGGTCGTCGCCGACGAGCGGCTCGAGGTGGTAGCGCAGCCGCACACGTTGCGTGAGCTGCTTCAGATCATCGCGATTGATCTTGTCGCGCAGCTCGGGCTGACCCGCGATAATGATGCGCAGCACCTTTTCCTTGGTGGTCTCGAGCCCATTGAGCATCCGAATCTCTTCGAGCACGCGGCGCGACAGGTTCTGCGCTTCGTCGACGATCAGCAACACGCGGCGTCCGGCGCTGTAACGTTCCAGCAGATACGTGTTGAGCATGTCGATAAGTTCGGCCTTGCCTTTGCCGAAGGGCTTGAAGCCGTACTCGACGAGGACGGCCTGCAAGAACTCTTCGGGCGAGAGCTGGGTCTGCGAAATCACCGCGTAGTCGACGTCGTCCTCGAGGTCTGCGAGGAAGGACTGCAACAGCGTGGTCTTGCCTGCGCCGATCTCGCCCGTGAGGATGACGAAGCCATCTGCGAGCCAAATTGTCGACTCGAGATAGGACTTCGCTTGCTGGTGCTGGTCGCTCCAGTACACGAAATCCGGGTCAGGTGTAAGCCGGAACGGCTGCTCCTCAAGACCAAAGTGTTCGACGTAGGACATGCGCGGACTATACCAAAGCGTCGGCGGCCGTTGGCCTCAGGCCGAATTAAGCTTCAGTTCCAAGCGATCCAGGCGCCGCGTCAGTGCGGCGTGGTCGGCTGCCGTCACGGTGATGTGACCCACTTTACGGCCCGGGCGGGGTGGCTTGTCGTAGTCATGTAGGAAGGTGTCGCGACCGCCGAGCAGGTCGGCGGCAGGCGGCACCTCTCCGAGGAGGTTGATCATGCCCGCGGGTCGATCGAGGTCGCCGCGGCCCAACGGCAGCCCGCAGATCGCCCGCAGGTGGTTCTCGAACTGGCAGACGCCGCCGCTGTCGATGCTCCAGTGTCCCGTGTTGTGGACGCGGGGCGCAAACTCGTTACCCAGCAGGACGTCGCCGCAGACGAAAAACTCGATGGCCAGGGTGCCGACATAGTCGAGCGCCTCAGCCAGGGCCCGCAGGTGGCGTACGGCCTGGCGCTGCAATTCTGTGTTGAAGGTCGCGGTTTCGCTGCGCACGAGAATCCCGTCTTCGTGTCGGTTGCGTGCCAGCGGGTAGACGACGACCTCGCCGTCGGCGTTACGGCAGCCGACGATGGACAGCTCGGCATCGAAGTCGACGAGTCGCTCGACGAGCAATGGCACGTCGCCAAGCGCGGCGAACAGGCCTGCGGCGTCTTCGGCGGTACGAATACGGCGCTGGCCTTTGCCGTCGTAGCCCAGTCGTCGAGTCTTGGCGATCAGTGGCAGACCCAGGTCAGCAACGGCCGCATCAAGCGCCTGTTGCGAATCGACAGCCCGCCAGCGCGCGACGGGTATCTTGATCCTCTCGAACAGGGTCTTCTCGGCCGCACGCTCCTGCGCTGCCGCCAGCGACGCCGGTCCAGGGCGCAGTGTGATGCCGGCATCGGCTATCGCTTGCGCGGGAACGTTTTCGAACTCGAAAGTGACAACGTCACATGACGCGGCCAATGCCGCCAGGGCTTCGGCATCGTCAAAGTTCGCGCGCACGTGCGTGCCTGCGGCGGCCGCACAGGGCGACTCAGCAGGGTCAAGAAAGGTAAACCGCATGCCCAAAGGCATGCCGGCCAGCGCCAGCATGCGGCCAAGCTGGCCAGCCCCGATCACCCCGACGCGCATAGTCAGTCGTCAGCCCTTGGGTCCGGCGATTCCAGAACGCGCTGAGTCTGTGCGTCGCGCCAGGCCTGCAGGCGTTCGGCAAGCGCGCTGTCACTTGTGGCCAGGATCGCTGCGGCCAGCAGCGCGGCATTGATGCTGCCGGCTTTGCCAATGGCAAGCGTGCCCACGGGAACACCCGCGGGCATCTGCACGATAGAGAGCAGGGAATCGACGCCGTTAAGCACGCGTGATTGCACAGGCACGCCTAAAACCGGTAGCGCCGTCTTGGCCGCAGCCATGCCTGGAAGGTGCGCGGCGCCGCCGGCGCCCGCGATGATCACCTTGAGGCCGCGTGACTGCGATGTCTCGCAATACTCGAACAGCAGGTCCGGGGTTCGGTGCGCCGAGACTATGCGAACGTCATGGCTGACGCCCAGTGCGAGCAGGGTCTCACTCGCGTGCGCCATGGTGTCCCAGTCACTGGCGGAGCCCATGATGATGCCGACTTGGTCTTTCATGCGGCGATTCTAAACGTATTCGCCATCTAACCCGACCCCGAAGCTTGATCGCGCGCCTCCAGTGCGGCGTGAACGATACGGAACACCTCGCGCGCTGCCTTCTTGCGGCCCGCATCACTGTGCGCGCCGCGCCAGTCGCGCAGCGCGCTGTCGAGTTTCGGCGCGGACGCCAACCCGGCACGCGCCAGCGCCGCGTCAGCGTCGTCCCCGGCCAGCAACGCGTCGCGCAGTCGCTCTGCCGCATGGAAGCGTCGCTTGGTTTCCGCGGGCGCCTCGTCAGCCTGCGCTAATGCACGTTCGATGCCCGCCGTATCGACCTGGCGCAGTAGTTTGGCGATGTACTGGCGCTGGCGCCGTCCGGCGCCGTGGCTCGGCATGTCTTGCGCCTCGCGAACGGCGGCAAGCACATGAGCGTCATCGACCATGCGGCCGAGTTCGTCGGGCTTGAGCGCCACAAGCCGATCCGCGAGTGCACGTATGGCCTGTGCCTCACGCTTGAGCGCAGACTTGCTGGGTCTGTCCGTCACGCGCCTGTCGCCTGCCGAAAAAGGCCCGCGAGCTTAGCACGGGGCGCGCGGTCAACCCGGGCCGGTGTAGACTTTGGGCCCGCAACGAGGAAACCGTATGCAGTCGCTGACCATCGCCAACGAACGTGAACCGGCACTCGCCGATCTGGCTCAGAGCGCACTCGAGCGCGCCCGTGCCGCCGGTGCGGCGCAGGCGGAGGCCGGTGTGAGCGAGGATCGTGGGCTGTCGCTCACCGCACGCATGCGAGACATCGAGACGATTGAGTTTCAGGAAGACCGCAGCTTCGGCATCACGGTCTACATCGATCAGTGTAAGGGCTCTGCCACGACATCAGATTTCGGCGCTGAGGCCATCGCGGAGGCCGTCGACAAGGCCGTGTACATCGCGCGTCAGACCAGTCCGGACCCCTGCGCGGGACTCGCCGACGCCGATCGCATGGCCACGGTGTTTCCCGATTTAGGCCTCGATCACGACTGGGACATCGATATGGATGCCGCGCAGGCGCTGGCGCTCGAGACCGAAGCGGCCGCGCTCGATCACGATGCGCGGATCAGCAATTCCGAAGGTGCAACGACCAACCTGCATCGCGGCCTGTCACTCTATGCCAACAGTCATGGCTTCCAGGGCACTCAACGGCGCAGCCGGTACTCGCTGAGTTGCGCCGTTATCGCGGGCGACGGCGATGCCATGCAACGCGACTACCACTACACGAGCGACCGCAATCCAGGTCGGCTCGAAACCCCGGCGGCGGTTGGCAGCCTGGCCGCGCAGCGCACCATGGCGCGGCTTAAGCCGCGCAAGATAGACACGCAAAGCGCACCCGTCGTGTACCGCGCAGACGTCGCGCGCGGCTTGTTCGGCCACCTCTTGTCGGCCGTGAGCGGCTCGGCGCAATACCGCAAGGCGAGCTTCCTGCTCGACGCCGTGGGTCAGTCCGTACTGCCTGAGGCCATCAGTATCGTTGAGCGCCCGTTTCTCCCGGGTGCCGCAGGCAGCACGGCGTTCGACGCCGAAGGTGTGGCGACACGCGAGCGCGACATCGTGGGTAACGGGGAGCTCCAGGGCTACGTCCTCTCGAGCTACTCGGCGCGGCGGCTGGGTCTCGAGACGACCGGCAATGCCGGCGGTGTGCACAACGCCATCGTGTCCTCAACGGCCGGGGATCTCGACGCCATCCTGGCGCAGATGGGGACCGGTCTGCTCGTGACCGAGCTCATGGGGCAGGGCGTCAATACCGTGACGGGCGACTACAGCCGCGGTGCCGCTGGGTTCTGGGTCGAGAACGGCGCGTTGGCCTATCCGGTGGCGGAAATCACGATCGCCGCCAACCTGGCCGACGTCTACCGCAACATCGCGGCCGTGGGCAGCGACGTAGACGCGCGCGGCAGCCTGCAGTGCGGCAGCGCTCTCGTTTCCGAAATGCGGATTGCGGGCGCCTAATCGGCCGCGGTCTGCGCGGTTCCCAGGTCCAGAAACTCGGCCAGCGTCTGGTCACCGGCGATGGCTGCAATCTCGTCGTGGATTCGCGTGCCGAGTGCGAGGACGCCAGGCGACCAGCGCGGAACCCTCGCCAGTCCGCTGTCACCCCGCTCGCGAACTGCGGCAAGTATGTCGGCGAGACGCATGGCGTGAATATCCATGGCCGGCATCAGCTCCTCGGTATCGGTTGCGGCAATGAGGCCGGCAGCTTCGAGCATGGCAACGACCTTGCCGACGACGATGCCAGGCAAACTGAGCTGCTGCGCAATACTGCGAATCGTGACTTCTCGTGTACGGTCCCGAAACGCGGACCCGACCATCCACATGATGTCGAGCGCGAGCTTCTCCCGCGTCGCGCTCGAGAGCTCGAGATTGTGGCGCCCGATCCTCAGATATGCCCGGTTCTGGAAGTAGAACGCCAGGCGCGCGCCCAGCAGGAGAATGAGCCAGTTCGCATAGAGCCAGAGCAGGGTGGTGATGGCGATGGCGAAACCTGCGTAGATGATCAGCGCGCGCGTCGAGAACACCACGAACTCAGCGAAGTAGACACCCGTGAGTGCCCAGAGGCAGCCGGCCGTGATGCCGCCCACAAGTGCGCTCGAGAAACGCACCCGCGTGTTGGGCATCCACTTGTAGAGCGCGGTGAACAACAGGATAACCAGCACGAACGGTAGCGCCTTGCCGATCTGTACCGTCAGCGGCCCCAGTACGGCGGACGTCGACAGCGCCTGCACCACGGTGTTATTTCGTAACGACGCGATCATGGCCAGCGCCAGCGCCATCATGAGCGGGCCGATCAGCAGGATTGTTGCGTAGTCGATGATGCGCCGGCTGATCGAGCGCGGCTGACTCACGTGCCAGACGTAGTTAAAGCTGCGTTCGACTTTCTGCACCATGGACACGGCTGTGTAGAGGAAGATTGTCAGACTCAGGCCACCCAGAACACGACCCGACACTTTGTCCACCATGCCCATGACTTCGTCGGTGAGTTGGCGCCCGTAGTCACCGAGCGGTGCCACAAGCTCCGACAGCAGCGGCTCCATCTCGAGGTGCAGGTTGAGACCCTTGAGCACCGAGAAGCTGAACGCGACCAGCGGCACCGTGGCCAGCAGTGTGGAGTACACGAGGCTCATGGCGTGCAACGACAGCTGGCCGCCCGCGATATCGCGGCCGAGCCCAAACAGGTAGCGCAGCACCATGACCAATGCGCGCTCGGCACGACTCGCCGAGGACAGGTCACGGTGCCAAAGCCAGTCGTCCACACGTTTGCCGAGTGCCACCATCGGGCCAATGTATCAGGTTCGCGTGCCGGCCTGATATGCTCGCGGCATGCCGCACTCGAACCCGAGGCGACGCTACCCGTCGCGCATCGTCTGCATGACCGAAGAGACCACTGAGACGTTGTACGCGCTCGGTGAGTCGGATCGCATTGTGGGAATCTCGGGGTTCACAGTACGCCCGCCGCGGGCGCGCAAGGAAAAGCCGAAGGTCTCGGCGTTCACGAGCGCCAAGATCGACCGCATCCTCGAGCTTGAGCCCGACCTCGTGCTGGGGTTCTCCGACATTCAGGCCGACATTGCCTCAGACCTCGTACGCCGCGGTGTACCCGTACACATCTTTAATCACAGAAGTGTCGACGAGATCCTCATGATGATCCGAGTGCTCGGTGGCATGGTCGGCTGCAGCGAAAGGGCCGACGCCTACGCGGATCGTCTCGCGGCGGGCCTGCCCGATCCCGAGCGACACGCCGGACGGCGCAAACCGCGAATCTACTTCGAGGAGTGGGACGACCCGTTGATCAGCGGAATCCGCTGGGTATCCGAGCTCATCGAGCTCGCAGGCGGCGAGGAGTGCTTTCCGGAACGCGCCCAGGCGTCACTGGCCAAGGACCGCATTATCGCCGACGACCAGGAAGTCATCGATGCGGCCCCCGACATCATCATCGGTTCCTGGTGTGGCAAAAAGTTTCGGCCTGAGCGTGTCGCCGAGCGACCGGGCTGGTCAGAGATACCGGCTGTCGCCGAGGGTGCGCTCTACGAGGTGAAATCAGCCTTGATTCTGCAACCTGGACCCGCCGCGCTGACGGACGGCGTGGCCGAGCTCGTCAACATCGTCGACGCGTGGCACGCGCGCCGCGATCAGGCGGGTGCGGTCAACAGCTCGAACGCGCGACGGTAACGCGCGGCGGTACCGTCGATGACGGCATCGGGCAGGCGCGGTCCTGGGGCGGTTTTGTCCCAGTCCAGCGCATCGAGATGATCGCGCACAAACTGTTTGTCAAAGCTGGGCGGGCTTTGGCCCGGCTCGTATTGATCCGCAGGCCAGAAGCGCGAAGAGTCAGGCGTCAGCAATTCATCAATGAGAATCAGCTCACCGTTGCGGTCGATGCCGAATTCAAGCTTGGTATCGGCGATGATGATGCCGCGCGGGCGTGCGTGGCGCGTGGCCGCGGCAAAGATGGCCAGCGTGATGTCGCGAATGCGTTGCGCCTGCGTTGCGCCCGTGAGCGCGGCCATCGCGTCGAAGTCGATGTTCTCGTCGTGGTCACCGACCTCGGCTTTGGTGGCGGGTGTGAACAGTGGCGTGTCGAGTTCGGCCGCTTTTTTGAGTCCGGTCGGCAACGCGTGGCCGCAGACCGCACCCGTGCGCTGGTAGTCGAGCCAGCCCGAGCCGATGAGGAAGCCGCGCGCCACGGCTTCGACGGGCAATGGGGTGGTGCGGCGCACGATCATCGCGCGCGGCTCCAGTGCGCGATTCGCCGCCGTGTTGCCAGCGACGTCAGCCAGGGAGAGCGTCGTCGTGTGGTTGGGCACGACAGACGCCATGCGCGCAAACCAGAATCGGGACAGCTGGGTGAGCACGATGCCCTTGCCGGGCACGGGGTCGGGCAACACGACGTCGAACGCCGAGAGGCGGTCTGTCGCGATAATGGCTAAGTGATCGTCATCAACGGCGTAGACGTCGCGCACTTTGCCGCGCGCGATGAGGTCCAGTTTGTCGATTGCCGACTCAAATACCGCCTGATTTGCGGTCATCGTATGGCAGGTCCGGCGCAAAGCTCGAGAATGCTGAGATAATGGCGACATGGTGACAGGGGCGCAAGCAGCGTGGCGTTGAACTACCTGGGCAAACTCGCGGGTGGCCTGGCTGGGCTCGTGAGCGGCAAGTGGCCGCTGGTGATTGTCGGTGTGCTGCTGGGCCACCAGTTTGACCGTGGTTTTGCGCGCTACGCGTCGGCGCGGCTGCCCGCGAATTTCGTGCCGATCGCGTTCGCAATCATGGGCCACCTCGCCAAGGCTGACGGCCGTGTCAGCGAAGACGAGATCCGGCTCGCGCGCAAGGCCATGCATTCGCTCGACCTCGACGGCGAGATCACGCGCGATGCCATGGCGCAATTCAACCGCGGCAAGCAGCCCGACTTCTCACTCGGTGAGGCGCTGGAGGCGCTTCGTGGTGCGGCGAAGGCGCCGCACGCGACGGGCCGTCAGCTCGTTGCGATGCTCCTGCCGCTCGTGCTGATCAAGGACGATGCGGGTGCCGGCGAACGGCGCGTGCTCTGGTCGGTGTGTCAGGCGTTTGATATCGGTCGGGTCGAGTTGGCGCAGCTAGAGGCGGCCTCACGGATTGAGATCCACCGGGTGCGGCCCGACCACACGACCGGCGTAGACGCGGCGGGGCAGGCCTTTGAAGCGCTTGAGCTCGCGCCCGATGCGTCGGACCGAGAAATCAAGAAGGCCTACCGCCGACTCATGAACCGGTATCATCCTGACAAACTCGCGGGCAGCGATGCCAGCGAAGAGACGGTGGCCCAGGCCGCGCGCAAGACGCGCGAGGTTCGGGAAGCCTACGAACTGCTGCGCCAACGGCGCGGCTTCCGCTGAGACGCCTGCCAGGAATCTGACCATGCCCGAACCCATTATTGCGCCCTCAATCCTGAGTGCGGACTTTGCCCGGCTGGGCGACGACGTGGCGCGTGTCCTCGATGCCGGTGCGGACTGGGTGCACTTCGATGTCATGGACAACCACTTTGTGCCCAATCTGACGATCGGCCCGATGGTGTGCCAGGCGTTGCGCGACTTCGGCGTCATGGCACCGATTGACGTGCACCTCATGATCGAGCCTGTAGACGAGATCATCCCGGATTTTGCGAACGCCGGTGCCAGCGTGATTTCGATTCACCCTGAGGCGACGCGCCATCCTGATCGATCACTGCAGCTCATTCGGGACCACGGTTGCCAGGCGGGCATCGTGTTCAGCCCGGCCACGCCGTTGTCATGGCTCGACCACGTCATGGACAAGATTGATCTCGTGCTGATCATGTCGGTGAACCCGGGCTTTGGCGGTCAGAAGTTCATTCCCGAGGCGCTGCAGAAGCTCAGCGCTGTGCGTGAGCGCATTGATGCGAGCGGTCGCGACGTTCGTCTCGAAGTCGACGGCGGTGTGAAGGTCGACAACATCGGTGCGATTGCCGCGGCCGGCGCTGACACCTTCGTCGCGGGCTCCGCTATTTTCGGCAGCGATAATTACGCTGCGACCATAGCGGACATGCGCCGCGAAATTGCCGACGCCTGATTGTCATGACCGTGCTAAGGCCCAAACGATAACGGGCGCCACAGATGGCGCCCGTTGATGCGTACTGTTGTGGCCTTCTAGATCGTGCGCTTGGGTCGCGCCCCGAAGACCACGATCGTCTTGCCGCTGGCGCTGACCAGGCCTTGCTCTTCAAGCACCTTGAGGACGCGGCCGGCCATCTCGCGGCTGCACCCGACGAGGCGTGAGAGCTCCTGGCGACTCACTTTGATCTGCATACCGTCGGGGTGCGTCATCGCATCGGGCTCGTTGCAGAGGTCCATGATGGCGTGCGCCACACGGCCCGTGACGTCGACGAAGGCCAAGTCGCCCAACTTGCGGTTGGTGCGGTCGAGCCGCGTCGCAAGCTGTGTCGCCAGCTCGAACACGAGGCCTGGGCTCTCACTCGCGATCTGTCGGAAGCGCGGGTAGGTCATCTCGGCAATCTCGCACTCCGTGCGGGTGCGGACCCAGGCGCTGCGCGTCGGCTGCTCGTAGAACAAACCCATCTCGCCGAAGAACTGACCTTTGTTGAGGTAGGCCAGCACCATTTCGTTGCCGTCCTCATCCTCAATCATCACCTCAACGGAACCGTCGACGATGTAGTAGAGGATGTCCGGCAGGTCGCCGGCGTGGATCATGACGGTTTTGGAGGGGACAGTGCGGACGCGGCAATAACTTAGGAACCGGTTGATCGCCGGGACCTCGCTCAGCGGTTTTGTCGCATTCGTTGCCATTAGTGCCGTCCTCCCCTCATGAGACGCGATTATGTTTATTAGCCCAAGTCTACCCTGAAAAGGCGCTGTGGGGCACTTTGGCGCGTCAGATGCGGTAAGCGGCGGCCTTCATGACGCCCGCTGCGGCCCGCATGAGCCCCCGCACGGGTGCCGGAAGCTTTGCGGCGCCGGCATCGCGTGCATTGGCACCATGCTGCTCTTCCTCGGCTTTCATCGTGCCCAGGACTTTGCGGCTGCGACCGTCGCGAGGCGGCAGTTTGCGGAGGTGGTCGTCAAGGTGCGCAGCAACCTGGCGTTCGGTCTCGTCGATGAAACCCAGCCCCCAGCGGTCGCCGGCAAGACCGCTAACGGCACCGATCATGTAGGCCCCGGCGTACCAGACCGGATCCAGACGACTTCGTGAGGCACCCAACTCGTCGAGGCGCGCCCGGCACCAGGCCAGGTGGTCGTACTCCTCGTCGGCGGCGTGTTGCAGGTGGTCGTGCACTTCTGAGGCTCGCGATACGAGCGCGTGCCCCTGGTAGAGTCCCTGTGCGGCCACTTCGCCCGCGTGGTTGATGCGCATCAATCCGGCGGCGTGTTTCCGCTCTTTGTCACTGAGGCGTGCCTCATCGGTGTCGGTCGCCGGCGAGGGGCGGGCCGCCTGTGGTGAAGCCGTTGCCAGCGTGCGCAACGCATTGTCGAATCCCGCGATCAGTCGCTCGACGGGCGTCGACGCCGGCTGGCGCGTCGCGTCCTGGGGGGTCTCGTGTTCCATGCCTCTATTATAGCAGCGCAGGGCGTTGGCCAAGGCGTCTCACACAGGCATAATGCCGCGCTTTCGTACAGCCGGAGCAGTGTTCATGCGGCGACAAACTTTGAAGACCCTGGTCGCGACCGGGGCGATGGTGTGCCTGTCCATGTCGGCCCAGGCCGAGTTCGCGGGCAAGGTCAGTTTTGGCTACCAGGGAACGAGCGGCAACTCTGAGACGACGAGCGTCAACGGTGCCACGGAACTCGTGTGGGACCTCGATCGTTGGAAGCACACGGTGGGCGCCACGGCGCTGGGTGCCGAAGACAGTGGCGAGAGCACAGCCGAGGCCTACAACCTCAGCGCCCAAAGCGATCTGTCGTTAAGTGATGTAAGCTACCTGTTTGGCCGCCTCAATTGGGACAAGGACAAGTTCTCGGGTTACGACGAGCAGACCAGCGAGACCGTTGGCTACGGGCGCAAGATCTTCGACAACGACACGCAGACCTGGAACCTCGAGCTCGGCGCCGGTGCGCGTCAGTCTGAGCTGCGCGACGGGACCAGCGAGAATGAGACCATCCTGCGCGGCGCCACGGACTACACCTACCGGCTCAGCGAGACCAGCGAGCTGGCGGGCAACCTGTCCGTCGAGTCGGGCGAGGAAAACACGCAGGCGCAGTGGGGCGTGCAGGCCAAGGCGCGCCTCATCGGCGACCTGGCTCTCGTGGCTTCATATCGGGTTCGCTACAACTCGGATGTGCCCGATGGCAGCGAAAAGCGGGACACGTTTACGGCGATTTCTCTCGAGTACGCCTTCTAGGTCCTGAACGGGTCGCTCATCGGCCCATAATTGGGCGCGGCTGGCAGGCTCGCCAGCCGCATTTTTGCCCCTTTTGAGCCTTGCATTGAGGGCGCCCGCCGCCTATAGTTACGGGCTTTTCGGCGCCCGGCCGCGAGTTCGTGCGCCCGAATAACGGGAAAAATGGCAGGCGGTTCACGCACTGCGGCCAGCCAACCCACTGACATATTCCGGCAAGCCCTGGCTTACCGGGTCGGGCAAAGCCCCGGTCCGGCGACTGTTGGGCCCCGAAGGACTACGAAAATGAAGACGTTTTCTGCAAAGCCTGCTGAGGTGAAGCGCGACTGGTACGTCGTCGATGCGGCGGGCAAGACGCTCGGCCGCCTGGCGACCGAAATTGCCTCGCGCCTGCGCGGCAAGCACAAGCCTGAGTACACGCCGCACGTCGACACGGGTGATTACATCATCGTGATCAACGCGGAGAAGGTACGGGTCACGGGCAACAAGCTGTCCGACAAGATCTACCACCGCCACACGGGCTACATCGGCAGCCTGAAGAGCATCTCGCTTGGCAAGCTGCTCGAGAGCAAGCCCGAGCGTGCCATCGAGTACGCGGTGAAAGGCATGTTGCCGAAGAACGCATTGGGTCGTCAGATGGCCCGCAAGCTCAAGATTTATGCGGGTCCCGAGCACAACCATGAGGCGCAGCAGCCCGTGGTGCTCGAGCTTTCGGCCTAAGCCCGCGCCCAACGTTTCTGGAGTAATAGAACACCATGGCAGCCACCAGTTTTTACGGCACCGGCCGTCGCAAAACGTCGACCGCACGGGTCTACCTGCGTCCCGGCAGCGGCGCGATCACCGTCAACAACAAGCCGCTCGACGAATTCTTCGGTCGCCAAACGGCGCGCATGATCGTGCGCCAGCCGCTGGAGCTCACCGAACGCACGGGTGATTTTGACGTCACGGTCACCGTCACGGGTGGCGGCACGACGGGTCAGGCTGGCGCCATCCGCCACGGCTTGACGCGTGCACTCATGGAGTACGATGAAAGCCTGCGACCCGAATTGCGCAAGGCGGGCTTCGTGACTCGCGACGCGCGCGAAGTGGAGCGCAAGAAAGTCGGCCTGCGCAAGGCACGTCGCGCGACCCAGTTCTCGAAGCGCTAACAGGCACTTCATGGCCGTGTACGCATGGCCACAGAACAGTTGGGGGATCGTCTAGTGGTAGGACTACGGACTCTGACTCCGTCAACGGGGGTTCGAATCCCTCTCCCCCAGCCAACAACGAAAAAAGGCAGCCAATAGGCTGCCTTTTTTCGTTGGTCGGAGCCGAAAGGCTGTCCAACTAGTTCTGGAAGGTTTTGGCGCCTTTGGCGTCACCGATGATAAGCACGTCCGCGCCGCGGTGGGCGAACAGGCCGACGGTCACCACGCCCGGGATCTGGTTGAGGCGGCTCTCCATCTCTTTCGGGTTCACGATCGAGAGGTTGTGAATGTCGATGATCTCGTTGCCGTTGTCGGTGACGTAGCCTTCGCGCCAAAACGGCTGACCGCGCATCTTGATAATCTGCCGGCCGACGAAGGAACGGGCCATCGGGATGACCTCAATCGGCAGCGGGAAGCTGCCGAGCATACCGACGAGCTTGCTCTCGTCAGCAATACAGATGAATTTTCGTGCCGCGCCCGCCAGGATTTTCTCGCGCGTCAGTGCACCGCCACCGCCTTTGAGCAGATCAAAGTGCTTGGTGACTTCGTCGGCCCCATCAATGTAGAGCTCAAGTGACCCCACATCATTGAGTTCGCTGACTTCAAAGCCGTGTTGCTGAAGCAACGCCGTACTGGCCTCGGAGCTCGACACCACGGTCTCGATCCGGTCTTTGTACTGGGGCAGCATCGCAATGAACTCGTTGACGGTGGAGCCCGTGCCTATGCCCAGGCCGGACACACCGTTTTCGATGTGCTCAAGGGCGGCCGCAGCCGCGTTCTTTTTTTGGGCGGAAAAATCCATATGTCGTGTCGCGCGGTATCGACTCTGGCAAATATATCAGGCTCGAGCCCAATGAAAACCTAACAGCATCACGCTTTTACAAGCCCGTTTTCATGCTCTGGATAGCAATGTGCCCGCCAAAGGGCGGGCACATTGCGTTCAGAGACTGGACCAAGCCGAAACCGGGCCCCGTCAACGACATCAGCGTTTTTTGCTGACTTTCCGCTTCGCTGCGCGCTTGCGGGTCGTCTTTTTCTTGGCGGCCTTCTTGCGAGCAGGCTTCTTCTTGGCGGTTTTCTTCTTAGCGGTTTTTTTCTTCGCTACTTTCTTTTTGGCCTTTTTCTTGGCGGCCTTTTTCTTGGTTTTCTTCTTAGCGGTTTTTTTCTTCGCTACTTTCTTTTTGGCCTTCTTCTTGGTGGCCTTTTTCTTGGTCTTTTTCTTAGCGGTTTTTTTCTTCGCTACTTTTTTCTTGGCCTTCTTCTTAGTGGCCTTTTTCTTAGCGGTTTTTTTCTTCGCTACTTTTTTCTTGGCCTTTTTCTTGGTGGCCTTTTTCTTAGCGACTTTTTTCTTCGCTACTTTCTTGCGGGTCGTTTTCTTAGCGACCTTTTTCTTAGCGACTTTTTTCTTCGTCGCAACCTTTCGCTTGCTCGCGGGGCGACGTTTAGTTGTCGCCTTTTTCTTCGAAGCTTTTTTCTTCGAAGTTTTCTTGGTAGCCATGGTCAGTTCTCCGTGTCGGGTTACCCGGAGCCGAGTATATACATAAAGCAATCAATTTCCAGCAAACGAATAGCAACACTGAGAGGCGGTTCACGCTGCAAAAACAGGGATATGCGATGGGCATGTGGCGTGAGTGTTCGTGCACTGCGTGTGCGTCGTGACACACAGGTGCGTTGCGGTGCAGTGAGTGACCGACGCGTGTGACGCACGCGATGACGGCTGTGCGTCGTCGGTTGATGCAAAACTGCCCTGCAAACGCAGTACAACTTTATGCTGCAAAAGCAGTGTTTTCAGGGCGTGCAGCAATTATTCGCCGACTACATACCTTTGTAGATTCGAGTCTCGGTGACGACGCCGTGCAGTGACACGTCCCAGCTTTGAGCCTCGATGTCTGCAACGCGCTGGCAGTCGAATGCGATGCCGATGCGATGCACACCGCAGCGGTGCAAGCGCTGCGAGAACCAACGATCGTAGTAACCGCCACCCATACCAACACGCCGCAATTGCGCATCGAAGGCCGTCAACGGCGCGCAGACGACGTGGCGTGCGCGCGACAAAAACTGGTGATGGCGCCGGCCTGCATCGCGTGGCTCGGCGATGCCATAGCGGTTGTTGATCAGCGTTTCGCCGGAGCACCAGGCACGAAACTGCATGACACCGCGGCTTCGAACCACTGGAAGCAAGACAGTTTTGCCGTGCTCGCGGGCAAGGGTAATGAGTGCATCGAGTTGCGGTTCGTCGTGCTGTGCCCAATACACCGCGATGCATTGCGCGTCGCGGAACCAGGGCGTTGCTGCCATACGTGCGCACATCCGTTGCGATGCGCGACGCCGTGCCGGCGCGGGAAGCGCGCGTCGCGCCGCCTGGCCGTACCGACGAGCCTCTTCGGGGGTCATGGTGTGGGGTGCACCGCCACAGCTATCGCGCTGCGGGTGCGAAAAGGAAAAGGATGTCTCCCGCCTGTGCCGTCACCAACCATCGCTCTCGAACCAGAGCGTAAAGTGGGGTCAAAGAGCACGAAACAGGCTTCCCGATTGCATCGGTAGTGCGCAAATCCGTGCCGGGAATTGACCCCGAGGTGAGAT
>JBCCBB010000028.1:0-32485 GCA_039814545.1 Pseudomonadota bacterium | reverse complement strand
TTGTCGAAGTCCTGGTTCACCTGGAGCAGGATCTGTTCCGACGTGCCGGCACCCGGCGCATTGACGTCATCAACGATGAGGCGCGAGATCACCGTGCGCATGTTCGGGTTGCTGTTCTGGATCGTGTAAGAGAGAAAAATCTCGGGCGTGTTGGGGTAGTCGGGGTGGAAGGCCATACCCAGGAGGCCGCCTTCGGAGTTGGTACGAATCGCGCGCGTATCGGTCAGGTCGTAGTACTCAGTAGCGCTCGTGGGATTAGTGGCCGGGAAGGTCATGATCTGACCGGGCTTCTGCAGCAGGAACCAGCGGTTGCCGCCGGGCTCGAGCAACAACTTCGTGGGCTGAGAAAAACTCGACAGCGAGGGGTAGGGGTCTGTGACAGACACGCTCGCATCGTCGGTGGGTCGCGCTGGCGCCACGCAAGTCGCGTTGTTCGGTCGCGTATCGAGTCCGAACACGCCGGCCACGACATCGTCATCGATAATCGTTCCCGTTGCTGTCGCCTGGCTGATGGTGGCGTTGCTAGGTGCGCTCAGCGTGACCGTGAACGTCTCATTACCCTCAGACTGCGCATCACCGACAATCTCAACGGCGATGTTGACCTGGGTCGTGCCGCCGGGAATCTGTAGCGTGCCGCTGGCGGCTGTGAAATCAGAACCTGCGCTTGCGGAGCCCGCGGCCGTGGCGTAGTCGACGCTGGCGTCCGCCACACTGCCTCCTGTGGGTACAGTTGCAGAGGCTGTGACGGTGAAGTTGAGTGTTGCGACCCCCAAGTCGCCTTCGCTGATGGAGGCGTCGCCAATCGCCAAGCTCGGGTTGACGGTTACCGGCGCGGGTGCGGGATCGCCGCCACCGCCGCCACCACAAGCCGCAACGACCAGGCAGGCAAGCAGCGCGCAAACGCTACGGGTTTTTGTAACCGCAATTTCGAAACACGCGCTGAACATGTCGCGTCCCCTCGACTGCCACTCGAACGTTGTAACGCGAGGCTAGCAATTGTCTTTGGGACGTGTGTCTCAGTTTGAGCGTTTGTCGCTGTATGGCGACGGTTCTCGCGTGTAGTCAGAGCAAGCTGCGAATGTGGGCGATGCGGCAGGCTAGCTCGTTCTCGAGCGCGTCCAATTCGGCCAACAGCAATTCTCGATGTTCCGTCTCATCGTCTCGTGACTTCATGAGTGACCTGAGTTCGCTGACGGCGGACTTGAGCGCGGGTGCTGTTTCGAGCACATCCGTTGCTCGGCCCTTCCCATCCGTTGCGGACTTTTGCACCTGCGGAAACTCGTAGCTACGACTGACGGGCAACAACGAGCCTTCCGTTCGCTTGTAGACAATTCGCAAGGTGTCGACGCCCGCTAGGCTGTTCACCATGTAGGTACGGATTTCGCTGGGATTGAGAATCCCCATGTCGTTTAGCTGCGGGTACTGGCTCATATCGCTTCGAACTCCCTGGGATCACGAGATGTGGCTGCACGGTCTGCGCCGCGTCTCGCGTCATTTTGCAGGGTCTCGAGTCGCATGCCAAACGTCAAAGGCCGCACCGACGCAGACGTCGGCGCGGCCATTGTGTTTTTGCGAGCAGCCGTCAGGCGGCAATGCGCGGCGCTGGCTTCCTGTGATCGACGCCGCCCGGCACGTAGCAGGCCACGGTTGGGACGGGGTTGGTTACCATCGCGACGTCCGCGAAGCCTGCGTTTTCGGCGTTCGACTCGACAGCGGCACAGACTTGCGCGGCTTTGGGTTGGTTCGTCACGCAGCGCAGCATGCCGTATTCGGCGTTGACGCGCGCGCCAGCGATGCCTTCGCTTTGCTCGTTGGCCGCAAAGCGGCCATAGGTGACGGTGAAACCCGGAGCGCCTGAGTCGAGCAGGAATTCCATGAGCTCGGGGCACTGCTCGCGCGGTGCGATGGCCGACAGTCGGACCTGGTCGCGCAGCAGGGGTCGCTCGGCCGCGAGATCGTCAATCCCGACGCCGCGACCGCCGCTGCCGACGTCAAACACGGCCTGGTCGCGCCAGTGTGAGTGGCCACTCAAATGGTCAATCGCGTTGATGATCTGCTGCATATTGGCCTGGTAGTGGTGGTGCGACACGCGCGAGGCCAGATGGAACATGCCCCGATCGATGACCATGCGGTACATGAAGCCGCGGCCGGGAAGGTGCAGTTCGCCGGCTTTGGCCATGGCATCAAAGACCTGGTCGGCGTCACTCTCGTCGGCGATCACCATAAGCACTTCCTGCTCGTGTTCCTTGGTGATGCGCAGCCAACCCAGGCGGTCGCGCAGGCCGCGGCCTTCGCCGTAGTAGACGATGGGGCCGTGTGCACCGGCGCCAATGGCGGCCTTGCTGACACGGTCCGAGAGTTTGTGCCCAACGGTGCAGTAGATGATGTTGAGGTTTTCGGTAAGCTTGTGCCCCGACTGGGCCGCCGGCGTGTCATCGCGTGACGGCCAGACGTTAAAGTCGGACCCAAAATAGGCGTGATCGCAGGGCGTTGAGAACACGGCGCCCGTCGCCTGTTGGTGCAGTCGTGCGCGCTCGACAATCGTGCTCACGAGGTGCGGCACTTCGTCGTTGGGGGCGAGCAGGTGCACCATGGTTTTGGCCGGGCTGATCGGCGGCACGAAGCGCTGCCACCAGTGCTCGCGCAACAGCGTGCCACGGGCTTGCCAGATTATGGCGCTGCTGTCCGGGGCCTGCAGAACGGCATCGGTGATGCGGTCGACGCCCGCAGAGGGCAGAACCGCAGTCACCATCGAAACGGCGTGGTCTTTGCTGAACATCAGTTGGCATCCGCTGCTGCGAGGGTTTCCACAGTCTCATCGACTTGGCGTTGTGCGCGTCGCTGCACGCGCTGCGTGTACAGGCCGACACCGAGGACCGTGAGGATCGGGCCGACCGAAGCCAGCGCCAGGATGCCGAAGCCGTCGGAGACGCCGGGAATGTTGGCGCCGACACCGAGACCCATCGCGAGAACAAGCGGCACCGTGATGGGACCCGTCGTCACGCCCGCGCTGTCCCAGCTGAAGTTCACGAACTCGTCGGGCGAAATCCAGGTGAGGACCAGCACGAGCAGGTAGGGCGGGGCCAGCATCCAGAACAGGGGTATGCCGTAGGCCATTTTGAAAATGCCGGCGGCGATACCGCAGCCTACGCCGAAGGCCACGCTTTGCATCAGGAGCTTCTTGCGGAACGCGCCGACCGTGATGCGCTCCACGGTGTCACCCAATGCATTAAGTGCAGGTTCCGCAAGCGTAGCGCCGTAGCCGAGGAAGAAAGCGAAGCAAATGGCCACAACCTTGCCGGCATCGGCGCCGAACAACGGGCCCTCAATGTGGTTGAGTCCCCAGGGGAAGATTTCCGCGAAAGCAACAGGCACATTGCTACCGAGCTGGCCGCCGAGCGGGGTCAGACCCAGCGCAATACCCGCGCCAAACAGGATCATGCCGATAAATGCGAAGGTCACGCCCACGCCGACGTCATTTCGTGGCTGCAGTCGCTGGCGCAATACAATCCGCAAGACGAAATAGAGGAACACGCAAAGCGGGATAATGGCGCGCAGGGAATCGGTAAACGCTGTCTTGGCGGTATCGCCAAGTGCGATCGTCGTGTCCCAGCTTTCACTGCTCGTAAACGTGAAGTCGCGACGGTAGGGCTTGGTGATGACCATCTCGGGCTCGAGCACTTCGATTTTGCCGTTGACGAGGCGCGCGTTGCCGCCGTGCATGGCGAGTTCGTAGCCGTTAGGCAGCTCGCCTGAATCGAGGTAGGCCTGGAACTCTGCATCCGTAATCGGCTCGAGCGTTTTTTCGATCTCGATGATGGGTTCTGCATTCGCATCTTCGACAGTGGCGACCGTGGTGTCGCCGCGGTAGTTGGGCCCGCCCCAATAGTCGCCAGCGGTATGGTGGTACATGGCCAGCATCAACACGGCCAGAATCGGGAACAGTGAGGCCAGAGTGACGATGCCGAAACCGGAGTTACCGCCACCCGAGTCGCCGCTGACCACACGGCAGACGCCGATACCCAGCGCCAGCACGAGCGGCACCGTAACCGGTCCTGTCGTGACCGCGCCGCAGTCCCAGGCAAGACCGAGGACGTCGGACAGCAGGGGCACCTGGCTGAAATAGAATGACAAGCCCAGCAAACCTGCAACGGCGGGGATGGCCAGGTACTTGAGTGGCCACATAAAGAAGAAACGCAGAACGCCGAGCATGACGGCGATACCCACGCCAATACCCACGGCGCTCACGAGCTGGCCTGAGAAATCATTGAGCAGGCTGTAGAGCAGGGGCGCCTCGGTGGGCTTCACCCCGGCGCCGGCCGCCTTAAGCACGGCGATCGCTGGTTCCGCAAATGTGGCGCCTGCCCCGAGCAGGAAGGCGAACACTAGGATCACTGGCATGCGGCTGTTTTTGGGCAGCACGCTGCCGATCTCCTCGCCAAGTGGCATAAGCCCAAGGCGCAGGCCTTCCATGAAGAACATGAGCCCGACAGCGACCACAAAGATGCCGAATGCGATCATGCCCGCGTAGGCAATCGGGAGCTGCAAGATGAGTAGCTGGAACACGATCAGGTAAACCACAATGAACCAGATGCCTTCCACCTGGTTCATGAAGTTTCGCTTCACGTATGGCCACAGAATACGCAGTGTGTCGCGCAGTCCAAGTTGGTAGCGCGGGTTTTCAGGGACACCGGCCATGCGCCGCTACCTCGTTACATCGTCCCCCGCGCTAGCGGCGGTTTACCGTAATGCTTTAACTGCTGGTTCCCACGTATTCTAAAGCTTGGCAATGAGTTGGCTGATTCGGCAGGTGTTCGCCTCATTTCGCAACGCAGCTGCGCGGGCTGCGACTTAAAAGAGCTTGTGCTCCCCAAGTGCGTCTTCGCTGTCTGTGTCTGACAGCGCGCGAGCATAGTGTTCGCGTAGCGTGTCGGTACCCACGCTCGGTGTGGCGTCGGCGTCGTAGCGTGTGGCGTCGGTGTCCCAGGTCAGCATCGATTCCGTGGCGTAATAGTGTCCGATGCGCGCGAACTCTGCTTTGGCCGCAAGAGCCGGGATGACTCGTGACAGCGGTGCCAGGAAGGCGATAGCCACGCGGAATACTGTGACAGGGATCCGCCGGAATCGTGCGGGCTTCCCCGCGAGCTCGAACAGCAGATTGCCCTGGTCGATGGGCGTCACGGCCGCGCCGGGGCCGCCGATGGGCAACACGGTATTTCGCCGCTCGGCATCATCGATACTGTCGACAAGGTAGCGTGCGAGGTCACGCTCGCTAATCGGTTTGCAGGCGGTTTCCGTACCCGTGCCAAACACGAGAAACGGCTTGCCTTCGCGGACGCGAGCAACCTGTCCGGAGATCGATTTGAAGAAAGCAGTCGGTCGAACGATGGTGTAATCCACACCCGCGACCATGAGCTCGCGCTCGAAGGCGAGCTTCGCATGCTGAAATGCGAGACGCGGCTTTTGAACGCAGATGGCGGACAACAAGACGAACCGGGACACGCCGAGTTGCGGCACCAGCTCCAACAGGTTGTGGTTGGCGCCGTAGTCGACGCGCCTGGCATCGTCTGGCGCGCCACTACGCGACGCAAGACAGGACACGACGGCGTGTGCACGAACGTCGGCCAGTGTGCGTTTCAATGTCGTGGCGTCGGTGACCTCGGTGACTCGGATGTCGCAGTGTTCGAGTGCCGCCATCCGATCGTGGGCAGCCCGAGCTCTGACCAGCGCGACCACGTGGTAGCCGTCGGCCACGAGCGCGGCTGCGACCTGTTGGCCGATGTAGCCTGTGGCGCCGGCGAGAATGACGGTCTGCTTCAACGCTGCCATATCGAGCAGCATGCCACGGTACACTGGCACGATGAATCGAAACGTTTTGTACTGGGTGTTGGGGCTGGTGCTGGCTGCCGGTGTTGCTGCCATATGGGCGTCACGAGCGCCTGCGGTGGCGCCTGTGACTGAGGGACCTTCAGCGCCGGAGGCAGCGGCCGCGACTCGGGAGCCCCAGCCGCGAGAGGCACCCGCAGCCGACGGCCCGACCTACAGCATTGCCGAGCTTGAGCAGTCTCTGCAGCTCGCCATCGAGCGGCGCGAAGAGGCCGAGCGGGTTCTCGACGACTCCGAGCGGGACGTGGAGAAGCTTGAGGCGTTTGTGGCTGAGATTCGTGCGCGCGGCGAGGACCCCGCCGATTACGCGGATGAGGGCCTGGAGCAGTTTCAGCCGGCCTTCATGCGCTACCAGCGTGCGTTTGCGGTGTTTGAGGAGGCGGAGTTGGTGGAGCAGGCCGCTCGCGAAGCGCTCGCCGAGGCGCGCGCCGCAGCCACGCCCTAAGAAAAAGCCCGCACGCCGAGGTGGCGTGCGGGCTGTCTTGGCGTGATGCCGTCGGGCTATTCAGCCGGGCACAATCCAGTACGCAGGATATCGGGCGTCTGGCCCGTGGAACCCACGGTGTAGCGACAGCCATAGGCCGGGTTCGCCACCGTTGCGGGATCGAGCACGTCGTCACCCTCAGGGCGGATACCCTCGTTGACCCAAAGCACGAGATCGTCGAACGTCTGCACGAGTTCATCTGGAGAAAACTCGCAGTGGCCGATCGCACGTGTCGCACGCTGGACAAGCAGGTCAGAACGGCCCCAGAACGCAGCTTCCTGTGCATAGATCTGCTGCATCTTGAAGGGCACGAACAGATCACCCAAGGTGTGCACGCTGAGTACAGGGATCGAAATGAAGCCCGTAATCTCAGGAATGCGCTGCAGGCGCAGGAAGCGCTTGCGATTGACGCCACGGTCGCTGCGAACGCGCAGCACGAGCTCGTTGAGAATTGCTTCCGCTGAACTGACGTTCGGGTCGCCGTCTAGCTCGAACTGCGTGCGACGGTTGTCATAGATGTTGCCTGACACGACGCCGTCCACGGTGCCGTCGGCACCCCAGAAGCTCACGAGCAAGGGCTGGAACACCGGGAAACCCTGTTCGAAGATGGGTCGATCGCCACCCGAAATAACGCGCAGCAGGTTCTTGAGGTTCTCACCCGGCGGGGACAGCGCCGCCGGGAAGCCGGCACCGTTCTCGGCGAACAGCGTGCCGATCGTGAGCGGTAGCGTTGTCGTCGCGTAGTCTTCCGGCGGCGGGAACTGCGACTGTACGAACGGGTTAACCTCTGCGGCCAACGCCTCAGCACCAAACTGGTAGTCCGCGAAGTAGTCGAACAGCTCTGTGTCACCCATGACGCCACACAGTGGCGCCGCGCCGTCGTACTTGATGCCGCCCGAGAGGGCGCCCAATACACGAACGAAGCGACGGCACAGACGGCCGCGTCGCCCTTCCGGGCAACGGTAATTCGGGAACATCTCGATGGCGGCGCCAGTGACGTGGCCGCCCATCGAGAAGCCCGTGATCAGCGTTCGATTTGGATGGCCGACTTCGCGCCCAAAGATGCGGGCGAGCCGGTTGGTGCTTTCCACCCCGTCTTTAACGTCGTAGCAGTTCTTCGAGTAGCTCGAGGCGGCCCAAGCGTAACCGCGCAACAGGAAGTAGTCCCGCAGTGGCGGATTGTCGACGGTCAGCGGTACCAGGGCGCCCGTGGCTTCGTCGGCGACGCACCCCCGGAAGCCGTGCGCGTACATGACGAGATCACCGTTCCAATTGACGGGCACCTCGTAGCGATAGATCGCGCCGTGGCTGTCGATGTCTTCGACAATGATGTCGGTGAGACCCGGGATTGGGTCAAAGGAACCGGAGTCGCCGATCGGAAAGACACGATCGTCTTGCGGGACGCCGGGTTGGTGGCTCGCAGTCGCGGATACAGCGACGAGGCAAGCGGCTGCGGCAAGCAGCCTCGCTTTTCTTAACATAATTTTCCCCCGTACGTGGCCGGTATCCCCCCGGATGTGGCCACGGTGCTATTGCACGTTCGCCCTCATCATAACGCGTTGCCGATAGCCCGCAACACAACGTGCTCGTGTGGTTGCGATGGACGTGCCGCCATTGCGGCAAGAATGGCTAGCTGGCCTGGAAGAACGGGGTGGGGCTGGCGCCGTCGCGAATGTCGGCACGGGCGCCGAATAGCGCCGCAAATTGATCGGCGGGGACGGGTTTACCCAGCAGGAAACCCTGGACTTCATCGCAGCCCAGCCGCGCGAGGCACTTGAGCTGCGCCTCAGTTTCGACGCCTTCGGCGACGACGGATAGATTCAGACCGTGGGCCATCGCGATGATGGCCGCGCAAATGGACTGGTCTTCATCGCTGGTCGTGATGTCGCTAACAAATGCGCGGTCGATCTTCACGGTATCCATCTGGAATCGGCGCAGGTAGGCGAGCGACGAGTAGCCTGTGCCAAAGTCATCCACGGACAGGTGGCAGCCCATGTCGCGCAGTGCCTTGAGTGCAGCCCGCGTCTGCGGCGCGTCCTGCATGATGACCGACTCCGTAAGTTCCACGTGTATGAGGCTCGGATCGATATCCACCTCTTCAGCGGAAGCCGCAATCGCGCGCGCGGGGTTGCCTGTCCTGAACTCTACGCTGGACACGTTGACGGCCACCGGCACAACAGGCTGCGAGAACTGGTGCCAGATGTCGATCTGGCGCGCGACTGAGTCAACGACCCAGCGGCCAATCGACTCGATCATGCCGGTCTCTTCAGCAAGCGGGATGAACGCGTCGGGCATCACCAGGCCGCGCGTTGGGTGCTGCCAGCGAATCAATGCCTCGGCACCGGTCAGCATCTGGCGCTTGATGTCGAACTTGGGTTGCAGGTGCAGCTCGAACTGGTCCGAGAGGATGGCCTGGCGCAGGTCGCGTTCGAGCGTGAGCCGGTCCCGGATACGCTCGGCAATGTCGTCGGAGTAAACGAGGCAGCGCCCATTGCCGTCGGTTCGCGCGGCATGCGCGGCGGCCTGTGCATTCTTTACCAGGGCGTCGGCGCGGCTGCCGTGGGCGGCGTACCAGGCCACCCCGACGTTCGTCATGAGCGCGATGCGTTCACCGTCATCGACGAGCGTCTCTGAAAACCGCTGCACGATGTGACCGCCAAGCCGCTCGGCGCGCTTGCCGGCATTCGCGCCCGCGATGACAACAGCAAACTCATCGCCGTTGAGGCGCGCGGTTTCGAACAAGTTGAGATCGTGACAGGTGCTGGCCACGGTGTGCATGAGCCGGTTTGCAAGGGCCTTCAAGACACGATCGCCGGCGCTGTGGCCCAGGCTGTCGTTAATGCGCTGCACGTGATTGAAGTCGACCGCCAGGACGGCGACCGCGCCCTCGGCGTTCGTGTGCGTTTCAATCGCCGTACGCACCTGCTCGAGGAAGCGCTTACGATTGGACAGCCCTGTCACGGGATCGCTGTGCGCGAGGCGCTCCATTTCGGCGTCGCGCTCGACCTTGCTTCGGTACCAGCGCAGTGACAGCCAGGTTGTGAGTGCCAGCAGCAGCGCGTAGCCGGCGTAGGCCCACCACGTGGCCCAGGGCGCCGGATGAACGCGTAGCGTCAGCAACACGGTTTCCGGACCCGGGATGCCGGCCGCGCTGATGCCGCGGGCGTGCAGGCGATACTCGCCCTGGGTCAGGTTGGTGTAGGTGAAGCGCCGGGCGGTGACTGGCGACACCCAGCCCGCATCAAAGCCTTCGAGTCGGTAAGCGATGCGGTTTTTCGCCGGATCCACATAGTCCGGTACGGCCAGCTCAAACGTGATGATGTCCTGGTCGTGTTTGAGATCGAGCTGCTGCAGGCCTTGCAGCGTCGTCGCGCCGGCGTAAGCCTGGTTGTCTATTTCGATGGCCGCGAGTCTGACCGCGGGTGCCGCGACATCTTCTGAGACACGCACGGGGATAAACGCGTTGAAGCCACCCGCGCCGCCGAAATAAAGACGCCCGTCAGGTCCGCGGTGATGTGCGCCGAAATTGAATTCCTCGCCCTGCAATCCGTGACGCGTATGGAATTTACGCACGGCGCGTGTCGCTGGGTCGAAGTGCATGAGACCGCTGTTGGAGCTCAGCCACAGGTGGCCGCGTGCATCCGGCTCGATGCCGTAGATCACGTTGTCGGACAGCCCGTTGCGCATCGAGACGTTGCTGAAGCGCGGATTGGTGAGTTGGGCGCCGTCGAGAGGTAGTACGTCGAGACCACGGCCGGCCGTACCGATCCAGAGGCGCCGTGTATCGGCGTCGTGGTAAACCGCGTAAAGCCGATTGGTACTCAGCGTCCTGTCATCGTCTTCACTGGAAAGGAACTGCGTGGTCTTGGCTTCGACCGTATCGTGGAAGAACAGACCGTCACCGTCAGTGGCGAACCAGAGACCCGTGCCGCTGTCGCCCGCGATTGCCGTCACGCGTGTCTGCGCGAGCGTGCCGCCGTCACCGAGTCCGCTGTCGAGCCGGTCGACAGCGCCCGTCATGGTGTCAATGCGGTTCGCGCCGCCACCGAATGTGCCCACCCAGATCGCGCCGTCTATGGTCTCGTACAGCGACATGACGCCAGCGGCCGAGAGCGTGGCTGGGTCGGCCGGGTCGTGCGGGAAGCGTGTGATCCGGCCCGTGTCGCGTGCCACCTCGATGACGCCGTTGGCCATCGTGCCGACCCAGAGGTGGCCGCGGCTGTCGAGCAGCAGTGACATCGTCCGCAGGCCGGCAAAAGTGTCGCCGAACAGGGTTGTCGCTGGTGTGACCTCACCGGTCTCGAGCGTGAGCCGCTGGAGACCTTTACCCATAGTGCCGATCCAGACATGGCCGCGGCCGTCGGCGGCAAACGCCACGATGACGCTGTCGGCGAGGTCGGAGAGGCTGTGCAGACCCAGCGTCCAGCTGCGCGGGTTCCAGGCGGCGACACCCGCGCCGCGCGTACCCACCCAGAGCACACCGCCCTGATCCTGGAACAGCGTCATGACGTAACTGCTGCCGAGACTGCGGGCGTCGTCGCTGCGGTTCGCATATGTCGTGAAGTCGTTCGTGTTGCGGTCGAGCAGGCTGAGGCCGCCCGCCGTAGCCACCCAGAGTCGGCCGTCGGAGTCTTCCAGGATGTCGCGTACGTAGTCGTTGGCCAGCGCACTTGAATCGTCGGCATCGGCGCGGTAGCGGCGCAAGGTGCCCGACTCGCGATCAATCGCGTTGAGACCGCCCTCGTAGGTGCCCGCCCAGATCACGCCGTCCGAGGTCTCGTGCACGGCAATGACGGTGTTGTCGGAGAGGCTTTTGGGGTCATCTGCGTCGTTGACCCAGCGGCGCATGGCGCGGCTGCCGCGCTCGCGCGCGTAGAGACCGGCGCTCGTCGCAAACCACTGCGTGCCGCCGGCCGCTTCTATGATGTCGAAGACGGTTGCCGTGGTGGGGATTGCGATCGCGGGGTTTGGATGGTCGAAGCGTTCGACTTCGCCCGAGCCGACATCGATGCGGTTGAGGCCGGCGTCGCGGGTCCCGACCCATACGGCGCCGCGGCTATCGATATCGAGACTGCGCACCGCGTCGCTCGACAGGCTGTTCGCGTCATCGGCGTCGAAGCGGTAGTGCGTGAACTGGGCGGTCGCCTGATCGAAACGGGCGACGCCGCCGCCATCGGTGGCGAGCCAGAGGTCGCCCTGGTCGTCGATTTCGATGTCCCAGATGTAGTCGTTGTTGAGACCACTCGACGCGCTGCGGTCGTAGACGAAGCGCTGCACGGTGCTGCCGTCGTAACGGTTCAGGCCGCTTTCCGTGGCAATCCAGATAAATCCGGCCGGATCCTGTGCGACGCGCGTGACCGTGCCCTGAGACAGGCCGTCTTCAATCGAGAGGTGGTCGAAGACCATGCGCTGGCTGGCGCCCTGTGCGAAGGCCGCGGGGCTCGCGGCAAGACACAGCGCGAAGGTGCCCAGGACGCTGACTGTCCGTGTCGCGCGTTGCGGTGCGTCGCTGTGTCGTGAGCGGTTCATGCCATCCCGTTCCCAGGGCGCGGGTTCATTCCCGCGCGCCGAAACCTACTCGTGTGGTGTCCAGCTGTTCGCGTCCAGCGTCGCTGCATTGGGATCCACACGCTGCCCCCAAATGTAGCCCTGTCCCCAGATGTAACCCTGGCCCCAGACATAGCTTTGCGCCCAGACGTAGCTCTGGCCCCAAATGTAGCCCTGGCCCCAGATGTAACCTTGCCCCCAGATGTAGCCCTGGCCCCAGACGTAACCGTCTGATTCCGTGTAGTGGGTGCCTTTGGCATCGACCCAGTAGAAAGAACCGTCTTCCGCGACACGCACGGGGCCCACCGCGTGGTGCACACCATTCTCGTCCACAAGAACATCATTGCCCTGGTTGGCGCAACCCTCGGCTTTGCTCATGGCGGCGAGATCGGCGCGCACCGCGCCCGCACCCTGGCGCAGGACGCTCTCGATGTTAGAGCCGCTGCGATTGCTAACGGGCGCTGCCGCATCGATGAGACGGCACTTCACATCGTCGGGTGAAAGGCCAGGATGCATCTCCAGGAGGAGCGCGACCACGCCACTTACAACGGCTGCCGACTGCGAGGTACCGGACATGGCAAAGTGGCTTTGATTCCAGTGCTGCGAGTCGGGATTACGCTGCGCGATTGAAGACTGCGACGGCATGCGACCGATGATGTGGCCACCGGGTGCGACCACTTCCGGCTTCACGAAACCGGCCGGCGTCGGGCCTGCCCCTGAGAATGTTGTGACAAAGTCGTCGGTCGGGTCCTTGGGCGTGTAGTTATCGCTCGTAGCGCCCACGGTGATGATCTGCGGCACGTTGCCGGGTACACCAATCGAGAAATAGTTGCTGCCGTCGTTGCTGGCCGACGCCACCACAACGATGCCGGCCTCCCAGGCCGCCATGACGGCTTGCGCCAGCGGGTCCTGCCAGTAGTAAGAGCTGGGTGCTGCGCTCAGCGAGAGGTTGAGCACGCGAATTTTGTGCTGCTCGCGATTCGTGACCACCCAATCGATGGCGCGAATGACGCTCGCGTAGGTGCCTTTGCCGTCTGCATCGAAGGCACGCAGTGCAACGATGCTGGCACCTGGTGCAATGCCTTCGTAGCCCGAGTTGTCGAATGCCCAGCGGTTACTTGCTGCGACGCTCGTCACGTGTGAACCATGACCCGAGTCGTCGCCGACGCCCGTCTGCACGATGGCTGCGGCGCCCGTGGTGTCGACCTCGGCACGCAGTCGCATATCGATACCGTTGAACATCCACGAGTCCCAGATACCCGAGTCGACGACGGCGATGGTGACGCCGAGGCCTGTGATACCCATGGCGTGAAGCTCGCGCGCGCCCACCTGGTCGGCGTAGGCGGTGTAAGCGCCCGCGTCGGCTGAGACGTTCTCGTTGTTGCCGAACAGGGACTGCTGCTCCGCATCCTTGGTGTTGGACAGGTCCGTCAGGAAGGCGTAGGTAAGCGCCGACAGATCCCGCCAGCTGCTCGTGGTCGTGCCCGAAGTCGTAGCGGACCCGGCCAGCACGCCGCTCGAGGCAGCGACCTGCTGGGTTTCCGTTCCGGGTTCGTTGCTCAGCGCGGACGTGTCATCGTCGTCCGAATAATCCTTGTCTTTCTTTTTCTTCTTTTTGTCTTTCTTCTTGCCGCTGGTTTCCACCGGTGCGTCGGCAAATACGGAGACGGACGGCGCAGCCTGCAGCGCAGCAACCTGCTCGGCGGTCAAGTCGGCATCGATCGCATTGATGATGCCGAGCTCGCCGATCACGAGGCCGTCAACCTCTGCAACGAGCCGCGCGGCCGTGGCCACGGAATCCGCGGACACGATGTATCGTGTGGTCTCGGCAGGCGCGGCATCGTGGTTGAGCTGTGTCGTGCCCAGCACGGCTGCTGTAGCAGCGGCGAAAGCGATGACGATGCGGCGTTGTCGTTGTGGCATGGCGCAGGGTCCCTGAAAAATGGTGCGACGCTGGCGTCCTGCCGGCGCGAACTGTCTGTGATTTGCGACGCATTACAGCAGTTGGCGCATGTCTACGGCATAGACGATGTCGTTAATCGCCGGTTTTGAGTGTGACTGGTGTCACATAAGGGGCCGGTTAAATGTTGCAGCCGTTACGAGCTTTGCGCGCCTATGTCTCTGTGCAAACAGCGGTTTCGCCTGTTCTAATAGCGCCACAGGCTGTGCCAAGGGGTGGGGGCGACTGCATGCGTAAGACAGTGACGATCGTGATTGCACTGGCCGTCATGGCCGGCTGTGCGAGCCGGGGGCCCAACACGGATTTCCTCGCGATCAACTATCAGCGCACGGCGCAGCTTGAGGGGCCCGATCGCAATCCTGTGCTGGTGATTCCGGGCCTGCTGGGATCCACGTTGCGCGACACGCATACCAACGAGTTCGTCTGGGGTGGTTTTGATGGCGTGTCCGTGGACCCGGACCGGCCTGACGGATTGCGTGCGTTGGCGTTGCCCGCGTCGCCATCGCCGGACGGCCGCATCTCCGACGACGACGGCGTGGAACCCACCTGGGTACTGGCGCGCGCACGCGTTAAAGTGCTTGGTCTGCCCTTTAATCTCAACGTGTACGCGGGCATCTTGCAGGCGCTTGGCGTGGGCGGTTACCGGGACGAGTCTCTGGGAACTGCAGGCGCCATCGACTACGGCCCCGATCACTTCACCTGTTTCCAGTACCCCTACGACTGGCGTCGCGACATCGTGGAGTCCGCGCAACGGTTACACCACTACATCGCCGAGAAGCGCGAGTACGTGCAGGCCGAGTACGCGACACGGTTTGGTATTGAGGACGCGGATGTGCGTTTCGACATCGTCGCGCACTCGATGGGCGGGCTCGTCGCGCGCTACTTCCTCATGTACGGCGATGCGGACCTACCTGCGGATGGCAGCCTGCCCGAGCTGACCTGGGCTGGTGCGCGCTTCGTGGACCGCGTCATTCTCATCGGCACGCCCAATGCGGGCTCGGCCTTGTCGTTTCGAAATCTTGTTAACGGTTGGTCGTTGGGGTTCCTGCAGCCCACCTACACGGCAGGCCTGCTAGGTACCTACCCGTCGGTTTATCAGCTCATGCCACGCAACGCTGCCACGCCCGTCGTGTGGGGGGACACCGGTAACTCGGTGGGAGACCTCTATGCGCCGTCGCTATGGCAGGCACAGCGCTGGGGGCTGTCATCGCCGGAGGCCGACACCGAGCTTCGGCTGCTGTTACCCGGCGTCACGAACCCCGCCCAGCGCGCGGCCATCGGTCGCGAGATGCAGGCGCGACTGTTGCGCCGGGCGGAACAATTTCACCGTGCCATCGATCGCGAGACGCCCTTGCCCGAGGACCTGTCGCTCATGCTCGTCGTGGGGGACGACCGCAGTACGGCGGCCGTCATTGGCGCGCCGCGCGGTGGCGGCAAGGTGTCGATCTATGCGACAGGCGATGGTGATGGGACGGTGCTCAGGTCCAGCGTGCTGCACGACCTGCGACGCGCCGACGACTGGCGGCCCACGTTGCGCTCGCCGCTCGACTACGACACTGCGCTGTTCTTGCCTGAAACGCACACGCACCTGACGGACAGCCCGACCTTTACGGACAACATCTTGCACTGGCTGCTCGAGGACCCGCGAGACTAGCCCGCGAGTCCTCTCGTCAATCAGCGGATCCTCAGCGTCCCGGCGTCCAGGGCACCTTGGCTGCGTCCATGGCCGACTTGAGCGCCGCGTAGTCGCGGTCGACTCGCTCCAGCTCGGCGATGATCTCGTCGTACTGCGCCCGCGCAATGCGGTAGCTCTCGCGCTGCGCCGGCGTCGGGCCGTAGACGGTCGACGTCGGTGCGAAGCGTGCATGCCAGAGCCGCATATACACGCTCATTTCATTCCAGGCGTGGTAGATATCGCGCGTCGGGTGAGACATCAGGCGCTCTTTCTGATCCAGGAGCCGATCCTGCAGCGCCACCGCTGTCGCGTAGAGGCTGCCATCGGTGGTGGCGCGCTTGAGCGTCATCTTCGCCGCACCGAGCTCTTCATGCAGGCGTGTGATCGACTGCTCGCTGCCATCGGCGGCGCTCATGAGTTCTTCGAGCTGCTGCTCGAAGATCACGCGCTCCTGCTGGCTCGAGCCCGGCAAGACCGGATCCGGTCGAATCGACACCACTTCGATGGCTTGTTCCTGGCCCAGGTCGGTGCTGACGCCATCGACGCGGCGCGCCATGCTGACAGTGTAGTCGCCGGGCGCGACCATGACGCCTGCGCCGGGCTCAAACTCTTTCTCGAGCTCGCGCGGGGTCCAGGCCTGCAGCGACGGGTACCGCAAATTCCAGGCGACGCGGTGGAAGCCGGCCTTGGCCGGGGCTTCGATGCGTCGTACTACGGCGCCCGCACTATCGCGCACGGTAAACACAATGGCGGGTTTGTCTTCGCGTTGCTCGTCGAGCAGACTCTCGAAGCTCGGGAAGCTGACGTCCTCGTTTTCCTTTTCGAGTTCCTTTTCTTCTTCGCGGCGTGCTTCCTTCGCGGTTTGAACGTCTTCGGCGAGGTAGTAGGTCAGCAGCGCGCCGAACTCGGGGTTTTTGCCTACCCAAAAATTGTCGCCGTTGGAAGACTGACAACCGTTGCTGCCGCAGCCGAGACCGCGTTTCGGTACGTACCAGGGCGCCGGACGCACGGGGAACAGCACGCTGCCGTCCTCGAGCGCATCGGCCGTGACATCGCGCAGTGCCGAGTAGTCGTCGAGCACGTAGAAGCTGCGACCGAATGTGGCACCGACGAGGTCGTTTTCCCGCGTCTGGATCGCCAGGTCACGGAACGCGATGTTGGGTGCGCCGCCTTTGAGCTTGGTCCAGGTGCCGCCGCCGTTGACCGTGAAGAACACGCCGAACTCGGAGCCGACAAACATCAGCTCAGGCTTGACGTGATCTTGCACAACGCGCCAGAGCACATGTCGGTCGGGCAGGTTGTTCGAGATGCGTGTCCAGCGGCGGCCGCGGTTCTCACTCTTGTAAATGCAGGGTGCGAAGTCACCGTTCTTGTGGTCATCGACGACGACGTACACCGTGTCCGCGTCGAACAGATCGGCTTTGATGTCGTTAACGAAGTAACGTGCGCCGACTCCGGGCAGGCGTTCGATGCGGCGCCATGTCGCGCCGCCGTCTTCGGTGACCTGGATCAGGCCGTCGTCGGTGCCGGCGTAGATGACATCGGCATCGACGGGCGACTGCGAGATGTTGACGATCGTGTTGAACTCCGACATTGCGTAGAAGTCCCAGGGTGCGTCGTAGCTCCAGGTGCGGCCCATGAGCGGCGTATCGACACGCCGTTCGTCGCGCGTGAGGTCGCCAGAGATCGCGCGCCAGCTGTCACCGTAGTCGTCGCTGCGCCACACGCGCTGCGAGGCGAAGAAGATGGTCTTCGAGTCGTGCGGGCTGATGAGGATGGGTGCGTCCCAGTTGTAACGATCGGGGGCTTCACCTTCGGCTGCCTGCGGTTTGATGTAGACCTGTTCGCCCGTGCGCCGGTCGTAGCGGACGAGGTTGCCCTGCTGCCACTCGGCGTAAACGATGTCAGCGTTGTTGGGGTCAACCGCGGACTGGTGGCCGTCACCGAACAAGGTGACAAACCAGTCGCCGTTCGTGATGCCGTGGGCATTCACAGTGCGGCTCGGGCCGCCCATCGAGTTGTTGTCCTGCGTGCCGCCGTAGACATTGTAGAAGGGCGTGTCGTAATCGACGGCAACCTTGTAGTACTGCGTGATCGGCAGGTTCGAGACGTAGCGCCATTTTTCGCCGCCGTCGTAACTCTCGTAGATGCCGCCGTCCGTACCTGCGAGCAGGTAGTGCGGGTCATCGAGATCGAAGGCGAGCGCGTGGTGATCGGAATGGCGCGTCCGCCCGGGGACCTGCGCGAAGGTTTTGCCACCGTCTTCCGTGATGTGCATGCGCACGTCCATCTGGTAGACGCGGTCCTTGTCGAATGGGCTGGCAAAGATCTCCTGGTAGTAGTGCGGCCCCGTACCACTCGAGAGGTAGTCGTTGCGCTTCTCCCAGGTTTCGCCGCCGTCCAGTGAGCGCCAGAAGCCACCCGTTCGGTTGGCGAGCTCGATCGTGGCGTAAACAGTGTCGGGGTCTACGGGCGACACGGCGACGCCGGTCTTGCCCATATTCTCTTTCGGCAGACCCTGGGTCAGCTCGCGCCATGTCTCGCCGCCGTCGAACGACTTGTGAATGCCCGTGCCCGGGCCCCCGTCGAGCAGTGCGGCAACGCTGCGAAGCCGCTGCCAGGAAACGGCATACATGATGTCGGGGTCACGCGGGTCGAGGTGGACCTCGGAGACGCCGGTGTAGTCATCATCGATGTCATCGTTGCCCAGACCGTCACCCAGTACCTTGGTCCAGTTCTCACCGCCGTCAATGGTCTTGTAGAGACCACGGTCACCGCCGCCCGACCAGAGCGGGCCCTGCGCGGCGACGAACACGGTATTCGAGTCTCGCGGGTCGATGCGGATCATGCCGATGCGCTCGGAATCTTCGAGGCCCGTGTTCTCCCAGTTCTTGCCCCCGTCGCGGCTCACGTAGACACCGGAGCCGTAGCCTGCGTGGCGGCCTGAGACGTTCTCACCCGTACCGACCCAGATCACGTCGGGATTGTTGGGATCGATGGCGACGGCACCTACGGAGTAGCTGTCTTCGTCGTCGAAGATCGGCGTCCAGGTGGTGCCGCGGTTCTCGGTCTTCCAGACGCCGCCTGAGCCCACGGCCACATACCAGATGCTGGCGTTTTCTGGGTGGATCGCGATGTCCGCGATGCGGCCCGACTTGAGCGAGGGACCGATCGAGCGCCACTCGAGACCCTTGAAGGTGGCTTCATTGAAACCAGGACCGGAGTCTTCGTCCTGGGCGGAGACGGAAACGGACAGGAACAGGCCGAGCACGGCCGCGAGCCAGTAGCGCATGAGGATCCCCCAAAAAAGTGTGCGCCGAGTATAGCCAGCGCGGCGGTGACAGGCACCTGTTGTCTTAGGATCAGTAGGCGTAGCGCAAAGTCAGGTAGAGGTTTCGCCCCACGGCGTCGATGCCCGAGCCATGGACGCGGTAGCGCGCGTCGAGCAGGTTGTCGACGCCGGCCGCGATCTGCCAGCCGGTCATGTCCTGCCAGGTGATGCGCGCGTCGGCCGAGACCCAGCCCGCCGTGCCTGCGGGATCGATGCGTGGATCGCGGACATCGCGTGCGCTGAGGCGGTCTTGTTCGCGTGAGAAATTAATCCAGCCTTCGGCCGTGAAGGCGTTGCTCGCGTAGTTGATGCCCAGGCGACCCGAGAGTGGCGGGATGCGGTCGCCGGGCTCGGCGGGGTTGTCGAATTCGCGCTGTTCGCCGCGCGTGTAGTTAAGCACGGCGTGACCCGTCACGCGGCTGGTCAGCGTCCAGCGGCCACCGGCCTCGATGCCGTAGATGTCGGCGCGTTCGCCATTCTCGCTGCGAACCACGTCGCGCCCTGATGGCGTCACATCGCCAGTGAGCACCGACGTGATGCGATCGTCGTACCGCAAGGTATAGGCGACGACCTCAAATTGGTCGCGACCCCGGCGATACCGAAACCCTGCGTCTGCGTGTTGCACGCGTTCGGATTCGAGCGCTGTGTTCGGCACGTTGAAGCGATTGCCGGGGCGCTCGCCCAGCGTGCCCAGGTCGAAGACATTCGGGGCGCGAAATCCGCGGCCCGCGTTGGCCACGAACTGCCAGGCATCGGTGATCGCGACAATCCAGCCGATGTCCGCGCCGATATCGGTGACGCTCAACGAGGCCGCCGCTGTGGCCTGTGCCGCGGGCAACGTGACGCGGGCGCGGCTCCATCGCAGACCGGCATTGAGGGTCTGCCGTGCTGTGACGTCGTGGGCGACATGGGTGTAGAGACTCGATTGCCGCACACGCGCGCCGTCGGGGAAACGGGGCGCAAGAACCTGCGCCGTACCGTCATTGATGTCGGTCTCAAAGCGGCTGCTGTCGACACGGTCATCGTAGTGTTCGGCGCCCACAAGCCACGAACCGCGTTCTGTGTCCCGGCCAGCGCTCAGCGTGAGTCCGAAGAGATCGCTGGCATTGCGCTCGCGGCGCCGCAGCACGCTGCCGAAATCCCGTGTGGCACGGTCGTCGTCGATGCGCTGCCAGGCGGCGTCGACGCGCCAGTCAAGATCCAGCCAGCCGGCGTCGCGCTCCAGCCGGCCGTGCAAAAAGGTGCGGCGGTCGGGTTCAAATCGGAACTCGGCCGATGCAGGTTCCGTTTGTCCGAATCCGGGCACGAGTTCATCGACGCGCGGCGTTTCAGGTTGCTCGGCGTATTGCAGGTCGATGGCCCAGCGCCAGACGTCGCTGGGTTGGCCGGCCAGCGCCAGACGTGCACCCAGTGCGCTGTAGTTGCTCGGGCCAATGCGGTCGCCACCGCCCACGCGACGGTTGCCGGCGGTGAGGTAGTTGGCACTGGCAATGGCGGCCAGCGTGGGCGCGCCGATGTTGACGGTACTGCGAATCGACCGCATCAGTTCGGCGCTGTCGAACGACAGCCCGACGTCGCCATTGATCCGCGTGCCGATCTCTGAGAACTCGGGACTGCGGGTCACCACCTGGATGGCGCCGCCAACCGCATCGGTGCCGTACAACGATGCCGGTGTGCCGCGCAGAACCTCGATCCGATCGACCGCGGTGACGGGCACCAGCGCGAGGTACTGCGTGGGCGCGCTTCGGAACAACGCGTTGTTGAGCCGTATACCGTCAACGAGATGCAGCAGAGCCGATCCGCGCAGGCCGCGAATAATAGCCGCGCCCTGACCCGGTGTGGTCTGTTGCAGGTAGACACCGGGAGCGGTGACGAGCGCATCGGTGACCAGCTTGTCCGACGCAGCAACGCCACCGTTGATGACGGTGAGTGCAGGCGCGACATTGCCTGTGGTCGCAGGACGCCGCGTTGCGGTCACGACAATCTCGTCGAGGTCGTCCTGCGCAAAGGCGCACGTTGCCAGCGGTCCGATTGCGGCCGCAGCAAGTGCACCCGCAAACATTGCGTTACGCCGGATTGCTCGCGTCTTTGTTGCTGGCGTCATGCGAACGGCGGGCTTGTGCCCGTCTGGTCTTCGAAGGGTTGCCGACGGTAGCGCGGCGGGGCCGTCCCCGCCAGCGCCCGTCGGACGGGTATCAGGCGCTTTTGCGCCGTGCGGGCCGCCGCCGGCGTTTCTTCGCGGCAGGCGCGTTCACCTTGGCAGGGCCCTTCTTTTTGCCGCCACCGCTTCGGCGTGGCTTGCCGCGCTGGCCGCCCTTGCTACGCGTCGGTTGCGGCGTCGCACGCGGGTCCGGCTCGAAACCGGGAACGACTTGCGTCTCGATCTTCGTACTGAGCAGCCGTTCGATATCGCGCAGGAGCTTGTGTTCGTCGACGCAAACCAGCGACACGGCGTGCCCGTCCTTGCCGGCCCGCGCCGTGCGCCCGATGCGGTGAACATAGTCTTCAGGCACCTCCGGAAGCTCGAAGTTCACAACGTGAGGCAGTGTGTCGATGTCGAGCCCGCGCGCCGCGATGTCCGTGGCAACCAGAACCCGGACCTTGCCGGCCTTGAAGTCTGCCAGTGCGCGCGTGCGTGCGCCCTGTGATTTGTTGCCATGGATGGCGGTGGCTTCGAGCCCGTCACCCGTCAGGGCCTGCGCGAGCCGGTTGGCACGGTGCTTGGTGCGCACAAAAACGAGCACCTGGCGCCAGTTCCCGTCGCCAATGCACCAGGACAGCAGTTCGCGTTTGCGGCTGCGATCGACGGGGTGCACGACCTGGCTTACGCGCTCCGCGGTCGTGTTGCGCGGTGCGACTTCCACTTCCACAGGATCGTGCATGAAGCTTCCAGCCAGTCGCCGAATCTCCTTCGAAAAGGTTGCCGAGAACAAAAGGTTTTGCCGGCGCTCGGGGATCAGCGCGAGCACCTTGCGGATGTCGCGAATGAAGCCCATGTCGAGCATGCGGTCCGCCTCGTCGAGTACGAGCATTTCCACGGCCGACAGGTCGATGGTTTTCTGCTCGACGTGGTCGAGCAGGCGCCCGGGTGTGGCCACAACGATGTCCACGCCCTTGCGCAGTTTCGCGGCCTGGGGGCGAAAGCTCACGCCGCCGAAAATCTGCACCGAGCGCAGCGGCAGGTGGCAGCCGTAGTCTCTGACACTCTGTGTGACCTGTGCGGCCAGCTCGCGCGTGGGTACGAGGATGAGTGCGCGGACGCTACGCGCGCGACCTGGCGTGTCCGACAGACGCTGCAGCAGCGGCAGCGTGAAGCCCGCAGTTTTGCCCGTACCAGTCTGGGCGCTGGCGAGGATATCGCGTCCGGCCAGTACTGGCGGTATGGCTTTGCGCTGGATGGGTGTGGCTTCGCTGTAGCCTTGCTTTTGCACAGCACGAAGCAATTCGGCCGTGAGGCCGAGTTCCTGGAACAACATGGATGTTCTCTCCGAATCGTCTGACCCGCAGCGCACTGTGGTGCGCACGGTTCGGCCCAGACTGGGATTCTTTCGGGTATGCCCCGTTGGCTAGACTGCCTGACGGGGGGTTGGCGCAGACCAAAGTACGCCAAGCGGGCGGGACTCTAACAGATTCGGTGCCCAGGTACTGGAATTAGTTCAATTATTTACGAGTGCCTCTACGAGCCGGGTCGAGGTGTTCGGTGGCGTGCCAGGTAGCGGTCGAGACCGTTGGCGAACGCCTGTTTCTCGCGCTGTCCGAACGCCGGCGGGCCACCGCGGGTGTCGATGCCGCTCGCGCGCATCGTGTCCATGAAGTCGCGCATATTGAGCTTGGCGCGAATGTCTTCGGCCGTGTGCACCTCGCCACGCGGCGTCAGCGCTTCTGCGCCGCGTTCGATCACCTCGGCGGCCAGCGGAATATCGGCAGTGATCACGAGGTCGTCTCGTCCGACACGCCGCGCGATCTCGTTGTCGGCGACGTCGAAGCCGGCCGGCACTTGCAGCATCGTGATATTGGGCGCGCGGGGGACGCTCAGCGACTGGTTGGCCACGAGCGTGAGCTGTACCCCGGTGCGCGTCGCCGCCCGGAACAGAATCTGCCTGACCACGATCGGGCAGGCGTCGGCGTCGACCCAGATCGTCAATGCGCGCTCAATCGAAGTCGATGTCAGCGTAGGGATTCGGGCCGCCGGCGTCGATCCAGGCGTCAAGCTCGTCGGACAGCACTGACAGCGGAACCGAACGCAACGCGAGGATGGTGTCGTGAAAGTAGCGCTGGTCGAAGGCCGTACCGAGCTCGGCTTCGGCGCGGGTGCGTTTGTCGCGAATTAGGATCTCGCCGAGTTTGTAGGACAACGCCTGGGCCGGCCACGAGATGTAGCGGTCGATCTCGGTCGTCACTTCACGCTCCGACAGCGCGGCGTTGTCGCGCAGGTAGGCGAGTGCCTGCTCGCGTGACCAACCGTAGTGGTGCACGCCGGTATCGATCACGAGGCGACAGGCGCGCCACATCTCATAAGTCAGCTGCCCGAACTTCTCATAGGGTGTCCGGTAGATCCCGATCTCGCCGCCCAGCCATTCGACGTAGAGCCCCCAGCCTTCGCCGTAGCCCGAGAAGTAGTTGTTCGCGCGAAACTCGGGTACGTCGCCCGGGGCTTCATTCGCGATGGCAAACTGAAGCGAGTGGCCCGGTGAGCACTCGTGCAGCGTCAGCGCCGGAATCGTGTAGAGCGGGCGTTGTAACAGGTCGTAGGTATTCATGAGGCAACGACCATACCCACCGCGACCCGCGGTGTAGGTTGGCGCGATCTCATCGGGCACGGGCTCAATCGTGTGACGCTGGCGCGGTAAGAACCCGAGCACGTCGTGAATGCGACCCGCCATACGCTTGTCGACGTAGGCGGACACACCCATAAGCTCGTCCGGCGTCCTGGCGTAGAACTGCGGGTCTGTGCGCAAGAACTCGAAAAACTCGGGTATCCCGCCTTCGAATTCCAGGTCTTCGATAATCGTGAGCATTTCCGCTCGAATTCGTGCGACTTCTGAAAGCCCCCGTTCGTGTATGGCTTCGGGTGTCAAATCCAGCGTCGTGTACTGGCGTATCTGCGCGCGGTAGAACGCGGCGCCGTCGGGCAAGTCGCGAGCCGCCAAGGTGGTGCGTGCGTTGGGCAGGTAGTCGTCCTGCAGGAATGAGAGCAACTCGGCAAACGCCGGGATTACCGACGTGCTGATGGCTGTCATAACCTCATCGCGGATGCGCGTCTGCTCCTCGGTCGCCATGCTGTTCGGGAATCGCACGACGGCCGCGGCAAACGGGTTCTGCGCGCCTTCCCGCAGAAAGGCGACGATGGAACCGTCGCGCCCTTGCAGGGTCACCGCGGGCGGCGTGTAGCCGCGTGCGAGCCCTGCGCGCATGTTGGCGATGTGTTGATCAAAGTAGCGCGGCAGGTCATTGAGCCGGTTCACATAGCGTTCGTAGCTGGCGAGATCTCTGAAGCCGCGACGGGGTGCAAGATAGCTCCAGAAGAACGAGTCGGAGTTCAGCGGTGCTTCATAGGTACGAAAGCGTGCGTCTTCGGCCGCCGACGTGACGATCTGCTCGAACACGGCCGCGTTGATGCGTTCTTCAGCGCTCAGTGCGTCTCGCGGAATCTCGGCCAGCGCGGCGAGTGCGGTGTCCCAGTAGGCAAGGCGCCTGGCGTAGGCCTCGGGCGAGACATCCGGGTAGCGCGCGCCGGCCACCCATCGCCCTGACGCGTCACGCTCGCGGCCTTGTTGCTGTTGCCGCCAGGCGTACTCGTCTTCGTAGAGCGCAATGAGGCGTGCGTCCGCGTCGTTGCCGACGTCGGGCACGGTGGCGCATGCGCTGGCGAGTAACGTGGCGAGCAGCAAGGCGATTCGTGGCATGACTCGGGTCCGTGGTGAGCGAGCAGGGCAGACCATACGCCACCTCACGACGCGTCGCCACGCCGGGCGCTACCACCTCAACGCCAAGCTCAGGAACAAAGCGCGCTCGCCGCCCAAGTCGAGTTCACTAGGCAACAAGTCGCTGTGGGATGGCGTCGCCACGTCGAAGTAGTCGCCGCCGAGCGGCGTGTACTCGGGCAGTTCCAGCGTGTTGCTGGTTGCAAGCGTCAACGTTGCAAAGCGCCATTGGAGCGCTGCAGCCGCCGTGAGCGAGTCGGTGTCGTAGTCGAGCTGAAGCAGGAACGGCTTGGTTGGTATGTCCGAGTAGGCGTCGGTCGGCACCATCGTGTCCTGGGCGGCACCGTCAGACGCGAGCGCCGCCAACAGGAGCACGGCCACGATACGGGCCCGCTTCATGGCCGCAGCAGCGCCGCTCGCGCTGAAAGCAGTCGGTCCTCGGGTTCGCTCTGGATACTGCAGTTGATTCCTGCCAGGCGGCGCGCCAGTGCGGTGTCCGGCAGCACGTCCAGGTAGAAGCGGGTCATCTCGCGCGAGTGCGCCCAGTCTTCTTCAGCGATCCAGGTACGAAATTGCTGGTCTGCGCCCGCGATGGCGCTCTTGAGGTCGGGCTCGTGCGCCGTCGGGATACCGATGATCATCTTGCGCACCGACAACGCGAGCGCTTCAGGGCCGTTCGACAGAACCCGCGCCGCATCGTCAACGCGGTCCTGCGCAATTAGCACATCAACGAGCGCGGCGCGGACCTGCGTGCGGTCCGCAAGCGCGAGCGATTCCTCATAGTGGGCAACGGCGGCGTCAGGATCTGCCGACGCCGCGGCATCCCCGGCGACGCTCAGTGTCCAGGCCAGAATTTCGGCATCGGCCCAGTCGCGTTTGGTGCCGCGCAAGATGGCTTCAAGCTGACGTTGCGCCTTGTCGCCGTCGCCCTTCGCGATGTCAACGCGGGCGTGACAGGTCGCAGCGACCAGCAGGCTCACGTGGCGCAGTTGGTGACACGCATAGTCTGCGTCCTCGTGCGCGCCCTTGACCAGGTGCAGGGACGCGAGCTGCAGCCACGCCTCATCGTTGTCGTGGTCGCGTGCGACCGCGTCACGTAACAGTGTCTCCGCCAGCGTGAAGTCGTGGCGCGCTTGTGCCACGACCGCGGCGTCGATGAGCTCAAGCAGGGTCGGGTCTCCGAGGTGTGGCTCGAGCTCGGCCCAGGCAGCATCAAGATGCGTGTCGTCACCCGTGACGCGAAATACGGTGAGGCTCGATTGAATGCGTGCGTGATCGGGCTCGGCATGCGCGTCGTGGTGTGCCGCATCGTGGGCGTTAGCGTGTTCGAGATCGTGGGCGCTGGCAGGCAGGGTTGCAGCGGCCAGGATCAGTCCGGCGCACAGCGCGACAGCACTGCGGTAGTTCAGTGTGTTCATGACGGTCTCTCAGTTAGGGGCCGCCCCGGGGGCGTTGGGGGAGCAACAAGCACGCCCCCGGGGCGACAGAGTTACTCCGCGAGTAAGTCCGCGAAGTCGTCTTCGTCTGCGTCCTGCGCAAACTCGACAGCGTTGATCAACGTCGGTGTTTCCACGTCCGTTGATGTGAAGGTGTCACGCGCGAATTGCTGCAACGAGCGCTGTTCGGCAACAACGCTCAACAGGAAATCCACGCGAGTCGTTTGACCGAGATCATCGGTAGCCACCACCGAGACTGTGGTCTCACCGGTGACGTCCGGCTGCGGTGTGACAACCAGTGAACCCGAACCCCGCTCGTTGCGAACGAGGAGTCCGCCTTCGGGAATGATCTCGGGTCGATCGGCGCTGGCCACGACTGTCACGCTGCTCGGTCGCTCGTCGGAGACGGAGAAGCCGATAGGCGTGCTCACGCCATTGGCATCGATGCTCTGATCTGCGATGTCGCTGATCGTTGGCGCGCCGTTGACGGCCGGGGCGTCGCCGGAGCCGCCGCCGCAGGCAGCGGTCAGCGACACCAGCGCGGCCACTAAGAGGTGTTTCATGTTCATGGTGAAGCCTCCTCTGCGTGCTCAGTTCTTGGGCTGCGGCAGCGGCGCGCCGACGGGCGAGCCCGGGTAGGGCGTCAGCAGGTACGGGAAGCTCGCGTCGAGGTCCGTGGCCTGCAGCGGGGCGCCATCAGTGAACGCAACGGTGCCAACGGGTGCGTCCGCGGGGTCGCAAAGACCGAGATTGACGCCCGCGCCGTTCTCGCCGAGCGGCAGGTCGTGGCAGAGCGCACCCATGACCACGCGCAGCGCGATGTCGACGCTGTCGTCACCCGGGCGGCGGCCATTGGGGAATCCGGCCAGATCGCCAGCGGCCACGCCGAGCGGATGCTGTGATTCGCGAACGGTCGGCGCGATGGCCGTGTTCAGTCGGAGCATCTCGCCGGGTACGACGTTTGCAGGCTGGTTCAAACCGGGGAAGCCGGTCAGAAACGCGGTGATCAGGTCGTTGCGCGGGAAGTTGGACGGCGCGAGGTTGTCGAACGGGACGAACTCGGGAATGGCGTCGCCCAGGATCTCGTTGACCGCGTCACGGAACAGTGCGTCGAGGATTAGAGGCAGGCCCGGATTCGTCACGAAGGGCAGGAACTGACCGTCGTCTTTGGGCTCGCTCGAGTTGAAGCGATCCTTGCTCTCGAAGCCGACCACAAGCTCGTTGACGAGCGGTGCAGACAGGCGTGACACCTGAGTCCAGGCGCCACCGCTGATCTCAGGCTTCAGGAACGTCGGCCGCGGATTCAGGATGTTGAGCTGGCGGAGACTGGATGTTGTCCAGGCGCCGATCACAGCTTCATCGCCCTGTGTCAGGCAGTCCTCATGCAGCTCCAGTGCAATCGAGGTCACGTTGTTGCGTGCCAGGATGTTGCGTTCCGGGTCCTGCGTGACGCCGCCCGGGAAGCCATCACTGTCGCCGGCACCGGCGCTGCTGTCGCCTTCGATCGGGACGAAGTTCACGAGGTCGAAGACTTCGCCCAGGCTCAGCTTGAATGCTTCGTTGCGTTGGCCGACAAAGACACGGCCCGGAATCGAACAACCCGGCACACTGATGTCGTGTACGAAGCTGTCGGCGTAGGCGGTGTAGCCGCCAGCGCCGCCGAAGGTCTTCGTGCCCGAGTAGTCGAAGGGCTTGCCGAACGCCCTGTCGCCGGTTGCCACGTTGGTGGCCGTGCTGCGACGGCCACGGCGACGATCACCTTCGATCAGTGTGACTGTGTAGGTCTCGACATGATTCAGGCCCGGTGCACCGTTGGCGTCGATCGGCGCGATGTTGCGCAGGACGCTGGAGATCTCGGTGCCATCGACGTTGAGTCGAATGGGCCCACCGGCAGGGAAGGCGTCTTTGAAGCGGAATTGGAAGGTCAGGTCTTCGCGGCTGTCGCCATCGTTGTCCACGTGGATTTCGTAGAGCGCCTGGCTGTCCAGCGGGAAGTAGTGCGGACCGCCGTAGGCCGCTTGCACGGGCAGGTAGTTCGCGATCAGGGTCACGAAGTCTTCGCGGCCCGGCTCGTAACTCTTGAACAAGTAGAAGTCAGTGCCGTCTGCCTGCGGATACTTGGTGACAAACGGTGCCTCTCGGTGGCTCGACGCCAGCGCGGTGCAGGTTGCTGCGAGCGCAATGGCCGTGCCGAGGCAGGTCAGTGTGCGTTTCATGGTGTGTACTCCTTGCGGAAAGTGATTGGGGATTGCAAAGAGCTGTACGCAGCGCCTGTTCATTCGGATCGAAAAAAGGCGTGTTCATGTTGAAGTTTTTTTCGCGGGCACCGTATTTCGATCCAAACGAATCCGGGCTGCGTATCTACACAAAGCGCGGCGGTTCGCATGCACGCATTTGCTATAGTCGCGGCATGGACCAGCACACCGTGCAAGACGGGCGCACTGACGCCGGCAACGACCTGGACACGCAGTGCGTGGCATGGGTTGCGGCGATGGCGACGGGCGACGAGCAGGCACTGGAGTCGCTCTATGACGCCACGCTGTCAAAGTTGTTCGGCGTCGCCCTGAGCATTGTGAGCGACCGCGCGCTGGCCGAAGAGGTGGTGACCGATGCTTATCACGCGGCGTGGACGAACGCCGGCAATTACGATGCTGCGCTGGGTCGGGTCATGACCTGGCTCGCCTCAATCTGTCGCAATCGCGCGCTCGACGCTCTGCGACGTGAGGCGTCGGCTGCGCGTCGCCATGAGTCTGCGGCGGCGCTTGAGACGCCCGAAGACGCGGTGGCGCCGGAGCACCTGCTCTCGGTTCTCGAAGACGGGCACGAGGTTCGTCGGTTGATCGAGGCCTTGCCGAGCGACGACAGGCAACTCGTCGCGTTGGCCTATTTTCGCGGCTACAGTCACCAGCAGATTGCTGAGGTGACAGCCTTACCGCTAGGGACCGTGAAGTCCCGAATGCGGCGCGCCCTGTCCATGCTGGCGCGCGCGGCATCACCTGACCTGGCTATGAGTTGAATGCGACGTGAGTGACACTGACGACAAGCCATTGCCCGCTTCGGTAGCCGGTGCCATCACCGATGCCATCGCGCCTGTTGCGCCTGATGTGCAGGCGGCCGAGCGTATGAAGCGGCGTTTGTTCGAGCGCGTCCGCGGCGATGATGCTCCTGCTGATCTGGTCACCGTGACAGGCGCGTCGGACGACTGGATTGAGACCAGCCCCGGCAATCAGGTGAAGGTGCTTCGAAGTGACGACGAGAGCATTTCGATCCTTGTTCGTCTCGAGCCGGGCACTACGTTCCCTGCGCACTATCATCCCGTCGAGGAGGAAACCTACGTGGTGGAAGGTGAAACCTATTTTGGTGACATCCACCTCAAGGCGGGTGACTACCACGTGGCCCCGCAGGGCAGTTCGCATGGCGAGGTGCGCACTGAGACGGGTTGCGTCCTGCTAATCCGAAAAGGCCCTGACTAGCGCGTCACCAACACGCTGACTAGTCGTCGTCGGCCTTGGCCTTGATCAATGCCTCGGCTTCCGCAAGCCGCGTTCGCAATGCATCGCGTCGCGCCTTGAGGGCGGCTCGCGCATCGTCATCAATGTCGACGGCGTCCTTTCCATTGGCAGCCAGCAACTCGGCCTCAAGCTTCTGAAGGTCCTTGCGTAAGGACTCGACCGATGCCGCATCTTCGGCCTTATCGAACGCGACGGCCTCGCCCTGGGTGCGCGCGGGCTCAGGTTGTCGCCGTTTCGTGGTCGGGATCACGCTGCGCTGCGGGTCGAGGGCACGCGTGTTCATGAAGTTGGGAGATACGATTTCAATGCCCGCGTCGTGCAAGGCGTCCAGCATCGCCTCTCGCAGTCGCGAGCGGGCCGAGATGAGGCTCTTGACGTCTTCGAGCAGGCCGGCGACGCGGTAGACGATTGAAAAATCACCGAGTTCCCGCACCTGCACGAAACCGTCTTTGAGCCCGGCCACATGCGTGGCTTCCCGCAGCAACTTGACGACGCGCCGGTGGCCTACGTCGTAACCGAGCGACATCTCGGCGGTGATAATCGTGCCTGAGGCGCGAACCACCTGCATGGGCTGGGTCACCATGTAGAGATTGGGCACCGTAACGAGATCGCGAAATTCCGTCTGAATCTCCGTGTGCAGCAAATCCATTTCGGTGATGCGGCCGGTCAGCTCCGCGACGGTGATGAAGTCGCCGGGACGCGCGTTGCGCATCACGCGCAGCATGATCCCCGCCATGATGTTGCCGATAAAGGTCGTCGACGACAGCGCGATGGCCGCGCTCAAAAGGAGACCGATGAGGCTCAGCAGTTGACCGCGCAAGGTGTCCGTAATGGGCAAGGCCACGATGATCGTGAGCCCGCCGGCAAACGTGAGTGCCAGCATGATGAACTGAAAGCGGAACTGCGCGCTGGGGTCATCACGCCATTGGCGCCGCAAGATCCAATTCGTCAGGCCCAGCAGTACCAGGACGGCTGCCACAGTGGCGAGCAGGGGTAGAAAACCGGTCAGCACCCCAATGACGTCATTTTGCACCCCGAAGCCCCTGTGCATCCCCTGAGGATCAGGAGCTTAACGCGGCTTCTTCGCACACTCCACGTGTCATCGCGTCGCCGTGATGAGTCGGTCACCTGCGCGTGATCCTTTCGTGAATATTCGGCCCCACTGTGTCCCGGCACTGTTCATAACCCCACTCGCAAGGGAGCGCAATCATGAAACTGTTTCAATTCCAGGTCCGTCGATGGGCCAATGTAATGGCTGTCATCGCTGTCGCGATCATTACCCTGCCCACTGCGGCCGCCGACGACGACAACTGGCGCGGTGCTACCTACCGCGTCACGATCACCAATCTGACGACAGGTCAGCCGTTTACGCCGCCCGTTCTGGCCGTTCACAATCGTCGCGCAAATGTCTTCGCGCTGGGCACACCCGCCAGCGAAGGCGTCCGGCAGATCGCCGAGAATGGCAACAACGCGCCTCTCGTTGAGGCACTCCGCGCCGATTACAACGTGCGAGAGGTGCTCGAAGGCACCGCGCCTGTCGTACCCGCGGCGAACCCCGGGGGCACCCCGTTTGATAGTCAGGCGAGCTTCACGTTTCGCACCAGGGGCAACGCGCGCTACGTGTCGTTTGTTAGCATGCTGATTTGCACCAACGACGGATTTACAGGCATCAACACGATCCGCCTGCCGCGTACGTCGACGACCATCCTTGCACGCGGTTACGAGACTCGCACGGAGCAGAACACCGAGGACTTTGCGGACATCGTGCCGCCGTGCCAGGGCTTGATTGGCGTCTCATCCGATGATGCCGGCACGGGCGAAAGCAACCCGGCATTGGGCGAGAACGGTATTGTGATTCCGCACCAGGGCGTTGTTGGCGACAACGACCTCGTCTCACGCGTTCACAACTGGGCCGACCCCGTTGCGAAGATTGTGATCGAGCGCGTTCGTCCCAACCGTCGCTACTGATCGATTCGATCGATAGAGGCGGCCTCGCAGTTGCGGGGCCGCCTTTTTTTTGTGCGACCATACGCCCCATGTCGCACGTCACGCTCAACGTCTTCACGATTTCCCACTACTGCGAGAAAGCGCGGTGGGCGTTTGACTATTTGGGCGTGCCGTATCGTGCGCAGGTGCTGGCGCCGGGTGCCCATATCCAACTGGCAAGAGCGCATGGATTGCGACGCGGCGGTTTGCCGTTCTTGCTGACAGATGCGGGTCCGGTGCAGGGTTCAGCCGAAGTTGTGACTTGGGCCGAACAGGCGGCGCCAACCGACGGCCCGGTGCTCTCGACGGACGCCACTCGCGATACCATTGCCGGCATTGAAAGCCGGCTCGACGAAGTTGCGGGCGTGCACTCACGTCGACACTTCTACTCCGAAGCGATTCTGACTCAGCCCAAGGCGGTGCGTTCGATCTTCTTGCGGGAGCAGCCACTGCTGCAGCGGCTCAAGCTGTTTGCTGCCTGGGGCACGATTTGCACACTGATGGCGCGCGGCATGGACCTGGGACCCGCGCAACGCGAGGACAGCCGAGACATTCTGGAACGTGAGTTCGATTGGCTCGACGGTTTGCTGTCAGACGGACGGTCGTACCTGGCCGGCGACCAGTTCTCACGCGCAGACCTTACAGCGGCGAGTCTGCTGGCGCCCGCAGTGCGGCCGCCCGATCATCCCTTGCACGGCGTGATCGTGTCGCCGCCGCTGCATGACGCCGACGTCGCGCGCTGGG
>JBCCBB010000115.1:0-7940 GCA_039814545.1 Pseudomonadota bacterium | reverse complement strand
GAGGAATTGACGAAACAGCCGGGCCCAGCGGGCAACCGCGACCTCGACGCTGTCCCAGTCCGTCTCCATACCGGCTTCGGTGGCTAGCACGGGCGCCGCCGCACTGTCCGCACCGCGGGCGAGCGTGCGTCCCGTCTCCGAGTCATGCATCTCCATGAGGAAGACGATCTTTCCCGGCGTGGCGAGTTCATCGATACCACGCCGAAGTTGGGGTATGACTCCGGCGCCGCTGCGCATGTCGATCAGCGAACCCTGGACGTTCATGACACCCGGGCCAGGCTCACCTACGAGCTCAAAGCCTTCGAGCTCGGCCAGGAACGCCGCGCGGAAGATCTGCCGGATACGCCGGTTGTCGGCGTCGGGCAACGTCACATTTTTGGGGAAGTAGATCCCCAGCGGCTCGGGTTGCAGCTTGCTGTAGCGACTGAAGTCCGCATCGGTCGCGACTTGCGCGTACTCGATGTTTCTCGCCTCTGGCGTGCGGTAGGTCGTCGACTCAACGCTGGTCGCGCAACCTGAAAGCAAGATGGCAGCCAGCGTCGCGGCGCTGGCCGCAACGACGCGGCGCGCCGTATTGCAGATCCCTGGGTGCTCGTTCACCATGGTTACTGTCCTCAGTATCCGCCGCCGCGGTCGTTCTGAGTGTATCGAATCGCATCGGCGGCACAAGCGGCGCGGTGAGAACGGTCGCGTCTCGACCGACGGGAGCCAACATGCGCATCATCACCATCGCCCTGTTGCTGGTCTCTGGCCTGACGCCAGCGGTTGCGCAAGCCGACGAGCGCGCAGAGGCTGCGATTCGCTCGTTCGCGGAATCCCGCAAAATGCTCCAGTCGACGCAGGAGGAGATTCTGCTCGAGGAAATGCGGTTCACCGACGAAGAGAACACTACTTTCTGGCCCGTCTACCGCAACTATGAGGCTGACATGCACGAGGTGCGTGATCGACAAGCCGAAATCATTGCGACCTATCTCGAAGCCTATTGGGAGGGAACGGTCACAGAACCGATGGCCGAGGGCTTTGTTGACGACTATCTCGACGTCAAGGCGCAATTGGTTAAGGTGCAGCGCAAGCATCTCAAAGCGTTCCGCAAGATTCTGCCGCCGCTCAAGGTCGCTCGGCTTTACCAACTTGAGACCAAGCTTGAGTCCGACGTCAACGCGCAGCTCGCGCTCTACGTCCCGCTGATCGAAGCGGAGTAACGCGCCAAACCGTAAGCAGTCGCTCGCCAGACTATTTTCTGTCGCTTCAACAGATTCGCCCCGCGCTCCCGACTACCGGGACACGACTCACCGCGGAGAGCGCGCATGCGAATCTACGGAGCTGCCATTCTTATTGGCTTTGCCATCCTGCCCCCATCAAGCCTGGCCGACGCTACGCTCTATCACGGCTTTGCACACGTCGACGTGACGCACGCCAAGGTCATTCCCAACAGCTGGCTCATTGTCGAAGACGACCGCATTGTCGCTCTGGGCGCGGACAACCCGCCCGAGGACTTCAGCGGCGAGCGCCGCGACGTGTCAGGCACCTGGGCCCTGCCCGGCCTCATCGACGGCCACGCACACATCACAGCCGGGCCACACAAGGTCGAGGTGGCCAACGGACAACCAACGGTAACGATCGAGAGTGTCGACACCATTACGCGCTACAACGCGCTCATGGCGCTGGCCTATGGCGTCACAACGGTACGAAACCCAGGCGGCGATCCCGAAGCCCATGCGCGCTACGACGCCAATGTCGCCAGCGGTCGCTGGCGGGGGCCGACCGCATTGCACGCAGGGGCTGTGATTCAACCGCCGCCATTTGGCGGCAAGGCGTTCGCTTACCCGACCACACGCGAGGGCTGGCTCGCCGAAGCCAAGCGCCAAGCGGGGCTGGGCATGACCTACTTCAAGCTCTACACGAGCCTGACGGCTGATGAGCTCGCCCTGGGTATCGAAGCCGCACATGCGCATGGACTGCAAGCCATCGCGCACTTGGACCAGGTGAGCTGGCAAACAGCACTCGACCTCGGTATCGACGGGCTCGAGCACGCACTCCCCACGAGCGCCGACCTGCTCCCGAAACCGCACCGCGCCACGTTCGACCAACGCCGGCTCGCGGGCTCCAGGTACCTTGCGGAGTGGTTTGCACTGGTCGACTTTGACGGTCCTGAAATGCAGCAGCTCTTTGCCACGCTGGCGGACCGCGGCACCACTCTGAACCTCACGCTGCTCGTGAACCACATGGTGGCGCATGCCGATGACTTGTCTCGCATCATCGATGACGCAGCAGTACGGGACTTGCACCCGGATACCTGGGCGGCATCATCACAGTTTCTCGCCATGGGTGCGGCGTACTGGAGCCCCGACGACTTCGTGATGGCGCGCGACGCACTAGAGCGCGTTGCGGAGTTTTTGCGGCGCCTTCACGACGCGGGCATCCCTCTGCTGATCGGCACGGACGGCAACGGCGGCGGTGCCTTCATGGCACTGGAGATGCAGCTGCACGTTGATGCGGGCCTTTCGACCTTCGAGGTCCTTGATCTCGCCACGACCGCTGCCGCACAAACGATGGGGTTACCCGCAACGGGGCGAATCGCAAGCGGCCTCGAAGCAGACATTGTGTTCTTGAGCCAGGATCCCACAACTGACGTCAGCGCCGTGCGTGCTGTGACGGCCGTCCTCGTTGATGGCGACTACCTGACGCGCGAACAGCTCGTGACCGAGGCGCGCAATCTGCTTCAACAGCCCTGAAGCTTCACTGCAGTCGCTCGAACAGCTCCAGCCGAGCACCTTCGGGCGAGTGTAATGCCACCGCCCGAATGGCGCCGAGGCCAGCGACCGACAACGTGACGGGCGACGCATCGAACAGGGCGCCGCGCGCCGTGAGCGCTCGCATCGTCGCATCGAGATCATCGACGGGAAATCGCAGCACCGAGAGCCCGATGTTATGGGGTGCGGCCTTGTCATCCACCGCGATGCCTGTGGCGCCCTCGAACGACAGGATTTCGATCGAGCCATCGTTGACACCTTGAGGGTGCAGGATACGTATTTCGCGGACGACGCGCGCCGCAGCGTCGTGCGGCAATCCCAGCACGTTTGGGCCGGCATTCTTGCTTGGCCCCCGGTGCTCCAGGTAGGTCTGCATGCCCAGCACGTTTTCGTAGAAGGCGCGCGCTGCGGCCATGTCCGCCACCGTCTGCGTCGCATTGAAGGTGCGACTCAGGACACGAAGGTTTGGCCAGCCTTCCAGCTCCGGCTTGAGTCGTTCGATGACCGCCAGGCGCACGCCATCGGGACCCTGCGCGATCCACTCGATGACCTCGAACGGCCCAAAGGTAAACTGGATGGGCTCACTGTCGCCCTGCCAACCCGCCGCGAGCATGTCCTTGCGCAGCGCCTGTAAACCGCGGACGCGCAGGTTGAGGTCAAAGTGACCGCCCGTGTCCCAGGGGCGCGTGTCGGCCCGAATCCAGTCCTGCGAGACGCCCTCCAGATCCACCAGCCGAATGAAGCCGCGGTCCGCGCCCGTGTTGCCCAGCAGGATCTCCTCACCGGCCGCGTCTCCGGGCAGCCTCCAAAGCTGGCGCAGGCCGGCGTCGATCGGGCTCCGGGCGCGAACCTCCCAGCCCGCGTGTTGCGTCAAAAACGCCACCCACTCGTCGGCGCTGACCGTGGTGACCACTGCCTCGCTCCAACCGGAAAGGCCCGTGTCTTGGGCATCATCGGCGTGGCCAAGAACGCCGATCACCATCACTGCGATGAAGGCGGTAAGTCGGCTCAAGGCGCTGCCTCGTAGAGTTCAACCAGAAACCCATTGGGCGCGAGCACAGTCATTGCATGGACCAGGCCATGCAGCGGGTCTTCTATCGTCACGGGCTGATGGACGATGCGCGCCCCGAAGTCCGTTGCCCGGCGCGCTACCTCGGCAAGATCTGTGACAGGGAAACTCCACATGCCAATTCCGCGATTGGGCACCCGCGCAGGCGCGTTGTTCGCGATGGCTTCGCCATCCGTGTAATCCACAAAGAGGAGATGGCCGCCCGGCCCGTATCCCTTCGCAAAGACGATCGAGAACCGGAACGCTGTGCCGTTGGGCAAGTCCATGGCGCCATCCTCGCCCGCACTCTGCCACACGTCGTCTCGCCTCAATTCGAGCCCGAGCACGTCCAGGTAGAACGCAAGCACCTTGTCACTATCGAGCACGACTTGCGCCGAGTACCCAGGTCCACCCAAACCGGTTTCGGTGTCCACAGCGCCGAGCGGCAGCATACCCAAGCGATCGATGCCTACGGCGTGTACAAAGTCTGGCGCATTAAATATCGTTTCATGGATCGTGTAAGTCGTCCCATCGGTGCGTGGTACGTCGTAGATCTCCAGGGCGTTGAGTGCACCAAATCCAAGTTTTCGAATGCGCTTATCGAGCTCCGGCTGGCGCCGATTGGGGAAGCCCATGGAAAACCCGCCCAGGCTGAGCGAATTCCAAGACGCGTGTATCGTCGGCGTCGGTGTATCAAGCGCCAGTACGCGGACGGACATCGCCGGCCGGCCGCTGATCGTCGCATCCGGACGCGTCAGGTGATACTCCTGCCAGTCGATCGCATCGGGAATTTCCCAAAGGGCACGTTGTTGCTGCTTGGTGGCGTCAGGCACCGCGATCGGACCCGACAGGGTCATACCCATGCCCTCAACGTAGAACAAGCGCACTTGTTCAATGGAAGCTGTCGACAGCGTGACCGTTTGTAGCGGCAACGCCAGCGCCTCGGCGCGCGACGTACCCGGGCTCAACGAATCGAGCGGGTCAAATTTCGGCGATTCGGCCAGAATACCGCTCGCGACGGTCGCGATCACACCCACCATGATCCAACCTGCCCAACGCGGGCGGCGTCCTAGGCTCTGTCCGTGCATCTCAATCCCCCCGTTTATGCCCAGGGCTCGATGGTCTCGCCGATTGAATGCGATGGCAAGACGATCGCGGCGCCGGATTGGTCGCTCTACTGGCGACCGTTCTGAGTCAAATGAATGCCGACAAGTCTTGCCACGAGCACCGTCAAGTAGACCTGCCCAAGCGTGGCTTCAACGACCGCGAGACCCCGCGCGGCAGCCGACACTGGGGTGATGTCGCCGTAGCCGAGCGTCGTCAGGGTGACCATGCTGAAGTACACGAAACGGCCGATGAGCCCGGTTTCGTCGACGTTGTCGCTGAATGCGCCGGGCTGTAGCGCATTGACGAGGCTGTAGAGATACCCCCACAACATGCCCAGCAAGATATAGGCGCAGATCGCACCCATGATCGTCTTGGCATTCACCATCTTTGAAAGAAAGACATCGCGCAACACCAGGCTCGTCACATAAGCGAAAAACAGGCACGCAACGACGAGAATAGACACACCAAAGGCGTGACCTAGATCGAGCCAGTCCATCAACGTACTGCCCACAAAGACAATCAGCGCCAGCGCTGATGCGATGATCGTGGCGCGCGCCTCATGACTGACAGTCCAGACAGAAAACACCAGCAAACCAGCAAAAACCAAACTGGTGGCAAAGCGCAACGATCCCTGCGGTTCAGCAATGGGCGCTAGTAGCATCATCAGAATGAGACTCACCAGGAGACCTGGGTAGCCAACGGTGATCCGAGGTGCGTGATCGGCAAGGCTCATGACATCACTTTGAATACTCTGCGTACCGTGGCGGCTGCCTCGTCCGGTGTTTGACCCAACAGGCGCAATATGGCCCGCGCCGTCTCTCGCGTCACACGATTCACCTGCCCGCCCGACAACACGCGCTGGATGGCCAGGCCGAGCAGCGCGCCAATCTGCTCGTCCAGTAGACGGCTCGGCGCCACCCGAACCACCCCAGCAGCGCGTGCTGCCCGCAAGTCGGCGCGCAGCTTAGGTCGAATACGATCGGTAACCTGCGGGAATCTGCCCACCGCAGCAACCAGCAGATGGCCAAACTCGCGAATGGAGACCGCCCCCATAATGGTTTTCGCGGTTGCGATGACCATCCGGTCCACCCCAAGCGGGAACCGTTGTGCCGCCAACTGAACACCTACGTTGATCTCGTCCAAGACCGCGATCGCCGCCGACACAAGCAGGTCTTCACGATCATCGAAGTGGTTGTAAAACGTACCGTGTGAGACGCCCGTCGCGCGCGTGACCGCTTGAACTGTCGTCGACTCAAGACCGTGCCGCGCAACCACCGAGATGGCACCATCGAGCAAAGCCGCCCGTGTACGCGCACGCTTAGCGTGACCCTCAGCGCGCCTTATGAAGTAGTGTTGTTGGCGTATCGTCACGAAATCTCGTCTATGGGCCAGCTGATGCAGCCGTGCCTCAGTATTGCGGAAGCAGTCAAGAACTGACAGTGTATACAATTTTGTGCCTGCTTCGCGTACCCTGAGCGCAGCTTGACGGTGCGAACCGCTAAAATTTGAACTGGAACTGCTGGGCGTTGAATCCGATACGCCTGCCAACAACTTGACTGGGAGAGCAAGCATGGTTGGGTATCTGCGGCTGGCAGCCGTCGTCACCGCGGCGGCCGCATTGGCTTCATGTGGTGAGTCTTCAGCCCCGGAAACGGGTGAGACCATTCGACCGGCGAAGCTCGTAACCGTCGGCAGTGCGTCACAGAATCGAAACCTCAGCTTCCCGGCAGTGGTCCGAGCCTCGCGATCGGCCGAACTGACCTTCCCAATTCCGGGACAGGTTGTTGAACTCAACGTCCTCGAAGGCGAGGAAATCGAGCGCGGCGCCATCATCGCGAAGCTCGACCAACGCGATGCTGAGAACAACCTGGCTCAAGCTCGTGCCGAATACCAGAACGCGGAATCGGAATACCGGCGCGCTCAGCGCCTGCGCGACCAGGATGCTATTTCCCAAAGCGTGCTCGAACAGCGGCAAACGCAGCTCGAGGTACGCCAGGCGGCCGTCGATACCGCCCGCAAAGCCCTCGAAGACACGATCATCGGCGCACCGTTCTCCGGGGGGGTATCGCGCGTCCTCATCGAGCAATTCCAGAATGTCCAAGCCAAAGAAGCCGTCGTCGTAATCCAAAGCGGTGCAACCGAGGCCATCATCGATATTCCGGGGACGATTATTGCGCGCATACCGCAACTCGAGCCCGTAAATACGCGTGTGATTCTCGACGCCGCACCTGATCTCGAAATACCAGCCGTGTTTCGCGAAGCTTCGGGGCAGGCTGACCCCAGCACGCAAACCTACCAAATCAGTTTCACATTTGAGCCGCCCGAAGGCTTGCTCATTCTTCCGGGCATGACCGCTACGGTGCGCTCGACATTCAATTTTAAGGGCACCAGCGGCGACATCGTGGCGGCAGGCATCGCTGTGCCCATCGATGCCATCCTGGCAGAAGGCCAGGATCGTTTTGTCTGGGTGGTCGGTGATGACATGCGACTCCAAAAGCGCGCTGTGACACTGGGTCAGGACGTTACTGACAACGTGACCGTGACGAGCGGGCTCGAGGGCAACGAGACGATCGTCGCGGCAGGCGTGTCCTTCCTGGCGGAAGGTATGCAGGTTCGCGAATGGCAGCCAGAATAGGCGTGCGGGTAATACTATGAATCTCGCAGTCCTCTCGATTCGCAACCCGCTCATCTGTGGGATCGTCGCCACGCTGTGCCTTTGGGGCGGCTGGCTTGCCTACAAGAACATGCCGCGTTTCGAGGACCCGGAGTTCACGATTCGCATCGCCAAAGTGTTTACGCCCTACCCGGGTGCCAGCCCGATCGAGGTGATGAACGAAGTCACAGAGCCGCTCGAAGCCAAACTGCAGCAGCTGCCCGAAGTGAAGTCAGTACGCTCGACGTCAACGGCGGGCATGTCGGAATTGACGGTCGAGGTTCGCTTCGAGTATTCCAAGAGCCGCTCTGAGCTAGCCGTTGTCTGGACGAAGATCCGCAACTACGTCAATGATGCCCAACGCGACCTGCCTCCTGGG
>JBCCBB010000058.1:0-18997 GCA_039814545.1 Pseudomonadota bacterium | reverse complement strand
TGCGCCCGCCGACGATATCCGGCGCCACCGTGGACGCTATGACGAAGGCTGGGACGTGGTCCGCGACGCGCGGTTTGCAAAGCAGCTCGAGCTCGGCGTTGTGCCAGACGGAACGCGTCTGCCCGCGCGCAATGCCGACGTACCGCCGTGGGCGACGCTCGACGCCGACCAAAAGCGGCTCGCGGTTCGCGGCCAGGAAGTCTACGCCGCGTTTATCGAGCACACGGACCGCCAGATTGGGCGCGTCGTCGATTTCCTGAAATCGACGGGCCAGTACGACAACACGATCGTGCTTGTACTCTCCGACAACGGCGCTGCCTACGGCGGGCCCATCGAGGGCCGGCTCGACGTGCGGCGCGATGCCTACCTGGGTCCCGCGCCCATCGAGGAATTCCTGGGCGACATCGATCTGTTTGGTAGCGACGCGTCGTACCCCATGTACTCGCGTGGCTGGGCGCAAGCGGGTAACACGCCGCTCAAGTGGTACAAAGCCGATACCTACGAAGGCGGCATTCGTTCACCGCTCGTGGTGAGCTGGCCCGCTGGTGACCTGCCCCAGGGTCAGATCAACGCGCAGTACCACCACGCCATCGATGTGGTGCCGAGCCTCATGAACATGGCCGGCCTCAAGCCGCCGAGTGAGTTTCGCGGCGAGGCACCGCTGGCGATCCAGGGCACGAGCTTCGCTTACAGCTTTGACAATCCGACCGCCCCGACCCGCAAGCCCGTGCAGTACTTCGAGACGCTCGGTGACCGCGCGATCTGGGAGGACGGCTGGAAGGCCGTCGCACGACACAAGGCGGGTGCGAGTTACGAGACCGACGTCTGGGAGCTCTACCACGCGGCCGAAGACTTTTCGGAGTCGACCAATCTGGCGTCCCAATACCCGGAGCGACTTGAGCGCTTGCGCGCGCTCTGGCAGCGCGAGGCCGAGCGCTACGACGTGCTGCCGCTCGAGGATGACACGCTCAAGCTCTATGAGGCTTCAGTGCCGCCACCGCGCGCGACCTACCTCATGTTCCCGGGCATGACGCGGCTTGACCGGCTTAGCGCGCCCGACATCTTCACCTGGGACTCGGCGTTCCGCGCCGAGGTCAGCCTGCCGCGCCCGCGGGCCGATGGCGTCATCCTCTCTGCGGGGGACAGCAGCTGCGGTTACGAGTGGTACCTCAAGAACGGCTACGTGCACTTTGCCTATGTGTATACGCGCAACGCCGTGTACCGCGGGAGCAGCACCGGGCGCGTCGCCGCCGGTGATCACGAGCTCGGCTTGCGCATTCGCAAGACAGGCGCCGAATCGGGCGTGGTGACACTCATGATCGATGGTGACGCTGTGGGCGAGGTCGTGCTCGAGCGCATGTGGCCCATCTACGCCGCCAACGCGGGTATTCGCTGCGGTGAAAACCACCACGCGCCCGTGTCGCGCGACTACACGCCACCGTTCGAGTTCGAGGGCACCATAGCGCGCGTTGTGGTCGACGTCGACATGACGACGACCGGCACGGAATAGGAATCGACTAAAGGACGGTGCGCGGCTGCCCGCGCAGGTGGCGGACGCGCGCAAAGACGTCGACGCCCATCTGGCGCAGCACGTCCGCGATGTCGATGGGCACCCAGTTCTCGGCAATAAGATCGCCGTCGACGCGGTAAAAGTCCATCACCCGGAAGTGGATCTCGCGGCCCGTCGGGCCCGTGCCCAGCCAGTCGGGACCCGAGTGGGTGCCGATGACCGAGGGCCAGCCGCCCGTCACGACAAAGTCGCCGTCGTACACATTGGTTACGTGCTTGTGTACGCGCCGGTCCGGGAAGCCTCGCAGGAACGGGATTTGATGGTGCGCCTCAAAGCCGGCGAGGCCCTTGCTCGTGCCAATGCCTGCAGGGCCATACCACATGAACCCCGGGCTCCAGAACTGGGCGTGGTCCATGCTCGTGAGGTCTTTGCCGTCGAACTCGCCGAGGCCTGCGTGCATGGCTTTGACGAGTCGCAGCGACTCGAGCCCGCGCTCGAGGTCGCAGGTCTCAAGATCGGCGTCGCCGCCCCCCGCGGGAGCAGGCCAGGTGATCTCGGCACCGAGGCTCGGCGCGATGGGCCAGACGCCGGCCTGGCGCATAAGGTCGAGCGTGTCGACGAGCATGTGCGTCTCGGCGACGCGACCGTTGTCACCGACGCGATGGATCTCGCAGCAGCGCAGCGTGACCACCTCGTGGTTGGCGGGGATATCGATCCAGTCGTGTTCAAAGCGGCCCTGCAGGTCGCTCATGATCGCGACGAAGTCGTGGCCTTCGTAGTGGCCGGGCACAACAATGCGGTCGCGGCGCTCGAGATCGGGGAAGGCGATGCGAAGCGGTTGCCAGAGCGCACTGACGATCTGGTCTGTGCCCGTGGCTTCGTTGACGGGATGAAACGCATTGAGCCGGGCGCCGTCTTCGTAAGCGTCGGCTGCCGCCGCTCCCAGCGATTCGACGGGTGCGCTAAACAGCGCGCGCAGTTTCTCGGCTACGGCGCGCTTGTTCGCCGCATGTGTTTCCCCACCGCTTATTGGCACGTTCAGGCCGCCTTGGTCTTCTTGTATCGATTGACGCGCAGGTCGGCCTGCGCTTTGTGGCCCATCATGCCTTCGAGCCCGCACAGGCGCGAGCAGTATTCGCCCACGGTGGCCGTCGCCTCAGGCGAGACACGCTGGTAGGTGCAGGTCTTGATGAACTTGCCGACCCAGAGACCGCCCGTGTAACGCGCGGCCAGCTTGGTTGGCAGCGTGTGATTGGTGCCGATCACCTTGTCGCCGTAAGCAACGTTGGTTTCGGGGCCCAGGAACAACGCGCCGTAGTTGGTCATGTTGTTGAGGAAGTAGTCGGGGTCGCGCGTCATGACCTGCACGTGCTCGCTGGCGATGCGGTCCGCTTCGGCCACCATTTCGTCCTCGGTGTCGCAGAGGATGATCTGGCCGTAGTCCCGCCAGGCGGCGCCGGCCACGTCGGCGGTCTCGAGCACGGTGAGCTGGCGCTCGATCTCGCGCTGCGTGTCCTCAACGAGCTGCGCTGAGTTCGTGAGCAGAATCGCGGGGGAGTTCGGGCCGTGCTCGGCCTGGCCCAGCAGGTCAGTCGCGGCCATCTCACCGTCGCACGTGTCGTCAGCAATGATCAGCGTCTCGGTCGGGCCCGCGAACAGGTCGATGCCCACGCGGCCATAGAGCTGGCGTTTGGCTTCGGCCACGAAGGCGTTGCCCGGGCCGACCAGCATGTCGACGGGCGCGATGGTCTCGGTGCCGAGCGCCATGGCGCCGACAGCCTGCACGCCACCGAGGCAGTAGATCTCGTCTGCGCCCGCGAGGTGCATGGCGGCGACAATGGCGTCATTGGGCGCGCCGTCGTGCGGCGGTGCACAGGCGATCACGCGCTTGACGCCTGCGACCTTGGCCGTCAACACGCTCATGTGCGCGCTGGCGACCATGGGGTACTTGCCGCCCGGGATGTAGCAGCCCACGCTGTTCACGGGGATGTTCTTGTGGCCCAGGAAGACGCCGGGCATGGTCTCTTCCTCGACGTCGCGTAGCGCGGCTTTCTGGATCTCGGCGAATTTGCGAATCTGCTTCTGCGCAAAGTGAATGTCGTCGAGCGTCTGCTCGGGCAGGCGCGCGATGGCCGCGTCGATCTCTTCCTGCGTCAGGCGAAAATGTTCCGGCGTCCACTTATCGAATTTCTCCGAAAGCTCGCGCACGGCCGCGTCGCCGCGTGACGCGATGTCGGCGAGGATGCCCTCGACGATGTTCTTGACCTTGGCATCCATGTCGGCCGCTGCTGCGGCGTCGATGCCTTTCTTGATGACCTTGATCACGGTGATTGCCTCGCGAACGGTGTTTGGTTGATGTCAGGAGTGGTAGGACGGCGCCTGTGGCAGGTCACCGCCGCGCACGACCCAGGCTTCAGCTGGCTCATGCGTTGAATTTGAAAAGCGTCGCGCCATGCCGATGGGCACCGTGAGCACGTCACCCGGGCCCATCTCGACGTCGCCGTCGGGCAGGCCCACGGTGAGCTGACCCGCATGCATCATGATGACTTCTTCTTCATGGCGCGCGTGCAGGGGTGAGCCGGCACCCGGCTGGAGCTGGACGTGGCGCACCTGGAAGCCGTGCGACCAGTTCATGTGCCCCGCAGCGAGACCTTCGGCGTCACTTACGCTGCCAATGACAGGGCGTTCTTCAATGCCTTGCAGCGTGCTGCAGGTCAGGGCGTCCAGTGCGTCATGTCGCAACACGCAGCCGCTCATGTCGTCGGCCTTGAGCCGGTCGAGTGCGGCGACATCCGCTTCGGTCGTCGGCGGCATGACCGTCTTGTCGGCGGGAACGGTTTCGCCGCGTGTGGTGTCGACCAGGCTGCCGTCCTCAAGCAGGACCAGGCCGTACTTCTCGGCGTTGTCGAAAACGTAAGGCGCCCAGGTCACGCGGCCCGGGTCGTCGCCACCCAGGACGGCGAACAGGTAGCCCGTGCCGTCACCGACGTTCTCGAAGCCCCGGAACACGTGGATGGGGATTGAGATCGTGTCGCCGGGCCGCAGCACGACGTGACCGTCCTCGAGGTTGGGGCCCATCTTGAACGCCCAGGTACCCGAGTGAACGATAAACACCTCGGCGGTTTCGTGGCTGTGCTGCGAATTGACGCAGCCCGGTGGCTGGCGCGCGCCGCCGATATTGAATCCGTGCGGCAGCCGAACGTGGACGTGTTGGTCCGGGCTCTCGGAGACGCCGGGGCCGATGATCGTGAAGTTCTCTTTTTCCGCGCTGCCCGGCGTGCGGGTGTCGATAAACGCCGTGGTGCAGGGCCGAAGGTCCGCGTAGCGCACGTAGCGCTCGGCGAGCAACGACGCGTGCCGTTGCGCAGTGGCGGCAGCTTGAGCCATGTCACGGGTCCCCGAACGGCGCGCTGGCGCCGGCAAATGAATAACAAATGTACTTCGAATGCAAAACTAGATCAACCAAGTATGGCAATGCCTGCTGGCCATGAGTTGGACAAGTGAGCAGGCCATGGAGAACTTGATCTGCATTCGCAGTACAATCGCCGCTCTTGGCCCGTCGGGGGGTCGATGGAGCAGGGCTCATGGCAGCGGAACGGACGGGGGCTTACGGCCCAGACGATGACATCGTCGACTACATCCTCGGGATCACCTACGAGATCTGGGAGGAGCGGGGCGTCGATCTTATCCACCAGTACTACGGCCAGGATTGCATTGTTTGGGGGCTCGATGGCATCACTCATGGCGCCCAGACCGTCGTTGACGCCACCTGGGCCACACTCGCCGCATTTCCGGACCGCCGACTCATCAACGAGCACGTCATCTGGTCGGGCAATCGCGATGAGGGCTTCTACAGCTCACACCGGTTGCTGTCGACGGGTACCAACGAGGGGCCATCGGTTTACGGCCCCGCGACGGGCAACCGCATTCGCATGACCAACATTGCCGACTGCTTCGTCGAGGACGGCCTGGTCACGCGCGAGTGGCTCGTGCGCGACAGCATGATGTTCGCGACCCAGCTGGGCGCAGACGTCACGGCCGCCGCGCGCGACATGCGTGCGGCTCGCACCGAAGAGCACCAGGCCTGGCTCGACAGTGAGCACGCTCGCGTGCGCGCCATCGAGGCCGCGGAACTGGCACCCGTAGATCCGATGACAGACCCCGAGGCGTTTGCGCGCGCTGCCGTCCAAAGCGTGTGGTTCGGCGACCTCGCGGGCTTCGCGCGCGCTTACGCGCCCTATTGCGTGCTGCACCGATCACCGTTCGATCACCACTCGGGTCGTGACGCCTTGTTCGCCTATTACGCGTCATTGCGTGTGGTGCTCGGCAAAGTCTCGGTCAGTGTCGACCACGTGGCGGCACAGCCCGTGTCCTCGAATGGCATCGACATTGCGGTGCGCTGGACTGTTGCCGGTGAGCACGAGGCGTCGTTCTACGGCGCGGCGGCCACAGGCAAGCCTTTGTTCATCATGGGGGTCTCGCACTGGCGTTGCATTGCGGGCCGCATCACCAGCGAGCGCACGGTGTTCGACGATCTCGCCCTGCTGAGCCAGGTGGTCGATCCTTGAGTCGTCGCATCGTCGACGCACACCACCACCTGTGGGACCTGTCGGTCTGCCACTACCCCTGGCTCATGGCCAAAGGCGTGCGCCGGTTCTTCGGTGACCCGACACCCATACAGCACGACTACGGTATCGACGACCTGCGCGCTGATGCTGCCCCCTACGCGATCGAGGCCTCGGTGCACATCCAGGTAGGCGTGTCGCCGGAAGATGTGGTGCACGAGACGCGGTGGGTACAGTCGGTCGGTGATGCTTACGGCTTGCCGGATGCGATCGTCGCCTACTGCGATCTCGAGCGCGCCGATGCGCCACGCGTCATTGAGGAACATGCGGCGCACTCACGGCTTCGGGGTCTGCGCCAGATCGTCGGGCGCTCCGACGCCGAGGACGCCGTCACGGGCAGCGGCGGCCTGCTTGCCGATGCGCGCTGGCGCGAGCACCTGGCCGGACTGGGTGCGCTCGGTTTGAGTTTCGATCTGCAACTCACGCCGAGACAAATGGTCGCGGCAGCCGAGGTGTTGGCGGAGGCGCCCGATACCCCCGTGGCGCTCTGTCACTGCGGCTCACCCTGGGACCAGTCGCTAGCCGGCTTGCGCGCCTGGCGCGAAGGGCTCGAGCTGCTGGCCTCGCTGCCACAGGTGTCCTGCAAGATTTCAGGGCTCGGGATGTTCGACCACGACTGGGATGTCGATTCGATTCGCCCCATCGTCGAAACCTGCATTGAGGTCTTCGGCCCGGCGCGCGCGATGTTCGGCTCGAACTTCCCCGTTGACAGACTGCACGCCAGTTACGCGGAGGTCTGGGGTGCCTTCGAGACGATTACGGCACCGCTGGCGCAAGCCGATCAGGAGTTGCTGTTCGGTGGCACCGCCCGGGGGTTTTACCGAATCGCGTCCGACAGCTGATTGGCACCGGTCAGCAGGAAGGCGTGGTCGGACTTCAGCAGGAACAGGCTCGCCCCGAGCTCGCGCCAGCGCGGCAGTTCCGACAGGTCGGGCGTGAACATGCCAACCGTTATGCCCGCATCACGGCATTGGCTGCAGATAGTCTCTACGGCTTCGATAACAGCGGCATCGCCGGGCGCGAGCTGCATGGCGACAGCGAGGTCGGCGCGACCGATGAACAGGGCATCAACGCCCGCTACCCTGGCGATGTCAGACACCTGATCCAGTGCTGCCAGGTCTTCGATCTGCAGGATGACGCTCGTGTGCTGACGGCTGGCCTCGAGATGCGCGGCCATGCCCAGCGTGCCGTAGCCCGCGGCGCGCGGTGAGCCCGCGAAACCACGGCCGCCATCACCGAAGTGGCTGGTGCGCACGATGCGCTCGGCCTGTTCGACACTCGTGACGTGCGGCACAAGGATGCCGCTCGCGCCGCTGTCGAGCGCGTTGCGAATCTCGCGCGCCGAGTCATCGGCCGTGCGCACGAGGCTGGGCATGTCGGCCGCCCGGTAAGCCGCGATGCACAGGTCGGTGTCGCTGCGCCCGAACGGCGCGTGCTCGCTGTCGATGGTCACAACGTCGAGCGATGACAAGCCAAGCACCTCGGCCACGACGGGTGAGGGCGTCTTCATGAAGGTGCCCATAATCGGCGCGCCGTCGGTGAGCCGATTGCGGAAGGACGCGATACGACTGCTCATGCGCTTCCCCAGAGTTGGTCGCTGGCGCGTGAGGCGCCTTCAGCCATGCTCGCAAGCTTGGCGTAGACGATGTTCTCGTCGACAGCGCCGAAACCCGCAAAGGTCGAGAACCCGCAGTCCGTGCCCGCCATGACCCGGTCGCGACCCACGATGCCGGCGTAGCGACAGATGCGTTCGGCAACGAGCTTGGGGTGTTCGACGAAGTTCGTGGTTGAGTCGAGCACGCCCGGGATCAGGATGAGGTCCTCGGACAGGTCCGTTTTGGCGAAGACCTCCCACTCGTGGGCGTGGCGCGGGTTCGACGACTCGAACGGCAATGCGCCGATATGTGCTTTGAGCGCGATCGGTAGCACGAGTTCCATGGGCGCATCGTGGTGGTGCGGGCCCTCGTAGTTGCCCCAGCAGACATGCAGGCGGACGCGGTCGCGGGGAATACCCTCGAGTGCGATGTTGAGTGCTTCCACGTGCAACGTGGCCTGGGCGACGTACTCGGCATCGGGTTTGCCTTTGAACATCATGTGTCGGCCTAGCCCCAGGTCGGGCGAGTCGAGCTGCAGCACGAGGCCCGCGTCGACGATGGCCTGGTACTCGGCCTTCATCGCTTCGGCGAGCGCCATGAGGTAGTCCTCATGCGTGGCGTAGTGCTGGTTGGGCTGAAACAGAGCGATGACGCCTGGTGAGGCGGCATTCATGAAGCCCTCGACGGGTGGCGCGGCGGCCATCGCGGCCTGCATGTTGTCGATGTCGTCGGACACGGGCTGCATATCCTTGACGCGGATTGCCCCCACGCAACACGGCCGGCGGTAGGTTGGTGTCCCGCCCGATTCTGCCAGGCGCTTTAGAAAACTCGGGTATTCCTCGAGGTCGCTGGGCGGCTCGCGTTCGCTGTCACCATCAAAACCCGTGATGCGGTCCTTGATGTAGGTGGCGTAACTGATCTTACTCATCTCGCCATCGCTGACAACATCCACACCGCTGTCGACCTGTCGTGCGACGACATTGGCCACGGCCTCGCGGATGATGTGGCCCGCGTCGCTTACGGGCTCACCGCGCTCTGCAGCAAAAACGGCGTCGGTGACGGCCTGCGATCGGGGCAGGCTGCCCACGTGCGTGGTGAGGATGCGGTCCTGGCTCGTTTTCATGGTGTTCCTGTTGTTGTTCGAGCTGACGGTTGCTCAAGCAGCGCCGCGAGTGCCGCGGTGACGGCCCCGGGCTGTTCGAGGGTGGCGATGTGCCCGCAGTCGTCGACGACTTCGAGTCGTGCCCCAGCAATCGCATCGGCCATGAATCGATGATAACCAACGGGGCACAACTTATCTTCGGCGCCACACAGCACGAGCGTCGGGCAGTCGATGGTGGCGAGCGTGGTCGCACTGTCAACGCGGTCGCGCAGCGCGATCGACTGGCGCTCGAATACGTCTGGCCCGAGTTCGAGTGCCATGTCGAGCAGCAGATTGAGCAGCGCCTCATCATCGCGGTGCGATTCGGCGAGGTAGAGCGGCTTCATCGATTCGACGGCCAGCGTGCGCAGGCCGCCCGACAATGCGATATCAATCTGCTCGAGGCGCAGCGACTGACGCTCAGGGGCTTCGGCATGCGGGTTGGTGTCGAGCAGTGCGAGGTGGGTGACGCGTTCTCGCGCCTGGCGCCAGATCTCGAAGGCCAGGATGCCGCCCATCGAGAGTCCGACCAGCGCGAACTGCGGCGGTGCGGCTTCAAGCACCTGTTCGGCCATGTCAACGAAGTTATCGGCGCGCGTCGCATCCGCGTGCAGCGCGGGGTAGGCCAGCGCCTCGGTTTGCGGCGTCCACAGTCGCGCGTCGCACATCATGCCAGGCAAATAGACGACGGCGGGCGCCGACACGGCCTACTCGCCGGTCTTGAGCAGCCGGGCCGAGCCGCCGCGAATGGGAATGCCCGAAAAGGCCCGCTTCTCGGGCGAGAGCTCGGGCCGCTCGATGCGTTCGAGCAGCATCGACGCCGCCGATTCCGTCATGCGCTGCACAGGCTGCCGCACGGTGGTGACTTCATAGGCCGCGTAGCGTGCCGGGCCGACCCCGTCGAAACCGACAATCGAAATGTCGTTGGGCACATTCAGGCCGTGGCCTTCGCGCGCCTCGTCGATGCAGCCGATGGCCATGACATCGTTGGCGGCAATGATGGCATCCGGCACGTTGCCGCGTTGTTCCACGAGCTCGGAGAAACAGGCGCGGCCCGTCTCGTAGCCGAAGTCGCCGCTGACAGTGGTGACGTCGGTGATACCGAGCTGGGCGAGCTCGTTCAGGGCGCCCATCTTGCGCTCGATGCTGACGACCGAGTCCTCGGGGCCCTCGACGACGCCAAAGGAACGGTGACCTGCGCGCACCAATTCGTCGACCAGCCAGCGCTCGCCGGCCTCCTGGTCGCAACGCACGGAGCTCACGAGCGGCTCGCGCGAGGTGCGGTTGTAGAACACGACGGGGATGTGGGCGCTCTCAATGGTGCGCAGCTGCTCGGGTGAGAACATGGCCGCCGTGATCACGCCGTCGACGCGGTACTGCAGCATTTGCTCGACGACACTACCCGTGTCGCTCTCTCGTTCCAACGCGAACAACAGCACGCGCACGTCGCGTTCCGAAAAGCGCTGCGTGAGCTGCACAAGCACTTCGGGGTAGTAGAGGTTGGTGAGCTTGGAGATCACTACGGCGACCATGTTGGAGCGCTGCGTGATGAGGCCGCGCGCGATCGCGTTGGGGCGGTAGCCCAATTTGTCGGCGGCGGCCATGACGCGCTCGCGCATGGCCTTGGAGGCACTGGCGCCGTCCTGGAAGACACGGGAGACAGCCGATTGCGAGACACCGGCCAGCTCGGCGACGTCGTAGGAGGTCGCGCGCTTCTTGCCCGACGCGGCCCCTTTGTCCTTGGTTTTTCGTGTCTTGCTCATGCGCCGCGCCATGTTGCCGGCTTTCATTGTCGCCGGATAGTAGGCAGTATTGCATTCGTATGCAATTTGGCAACAAACATGTCTGAAAGCCTGTCAGGACAGCTTGCACTGGTCACGGGAGCCGGCCGCGGCCTGGGCCGTGCCTGTGCTGAGGGACTGGCTGATGCGGGTGCCCGGGTGATCGCCACGGCACGCACGGCTTCGGACCTGGAAGCCCTCGCAGCCCACGGTTCGGGCCGCATTGAGACCTGGACGGGAGACGTCACCGACGACGCCTTCGTCGAGCGCGTGGCCTCGATCGAAGGGCTGTCGATCCTGGTCAACAACGCGGGCGCCAACCGGCCGCAGCCCTTCGTCGAGGTCGACACCGAGTCTCTGGACTTTGTGCTGGACTTGAATGTGCGCGCAGCATTTCGGGTGGCGCAGGCGGCAGCACAAGCGATGCTGCGCACGGAGGGCCCTGGCGCGATCATCAACATGTCGTCTCAGATGGGCCACGTCGGATCGCCAAATCGCAGTGTGTACTGCATGACCAAACACGCCGTGGAAGGGCTCACCAAGGCCATGGCCGTTGAACTCGCGCCGCACGGCATCCGCGTCAACACGGTCGCGCCCACCTTCGTCGAAACCCCGATGACCAAGCCCATGCTGGACAACCCGGCGTTTCGCGATTTCGTCTTCGGCATGATCCCGATGGGCAAGCTGGCGTCGCTCGACGACATCGTGGCGGCCGTCATGTACCTGGCGTCGCCGGCCTCGGGCATGGTCACGGGCCACAGCCTGCGCGTCGACGGCGGCTGGACCGCGCAGTAACGAGAACCCTGACAGGAAGACGCGCCCATGGCTGAATTCGGCACACTGAACTGGATCATCCTTGTCACCTATGTGTTGCTGAACCTGCTGTTGGGCTGGGTGCTCAGCAAGAAAGTCGAAACGGCCGAGGACTTTTATCTGGGTCGGCGCACGACGCCCTGGTGGGCCATCGGGATCTCTGTGATTGCCACCTATGTCAGTGCACTCTCGTTCCTGGGCGGACCGGCCTGGGCGTATTCCGAGAGCATTGCGGTCATCGCAATCCACCTGAACTACCCGATCGTGATCTTCCTCGTGATCACGATCTTCTTGCCGTTCTTCTTCAATTCGGGCGTGGCGTCGATCTACGACTATATGGAGCAACGCTTTGGTCCGACATCGCGGGCCGTGATCTCTGCCGTGTTCCTGGTCTCGCAGGCGCTGACCTCTGCCGCCGTACTGTATGCGACCGCGCTCGTGATCCAGTTCATTACGGGTGTCGACGTGAAGATGGCCATTGTTCTGGTCACGATCATCGCGCTCATCTACACCATGATGGGCGGCATCACGGCTGTGATCTGGACGGACGTGATCCAGGCGGGCGTGCTGCTCGTGGGTGCGCTCATCATCTTCTTCGCGCTCATCAACAACATGCCGGCGCCGCTCGGCGAGGTGCTCGACAGCCTCAAGGCCGCGGGCAAGACCAACCCGCTCGACCTGTCGATGGACTTCACACTCGAGGCCACCGTCTGGTCGGGCGTGATCGCGATGACGATCTTCCACGTGACCGTCTACGGCGCCAACCAGATGATGGTGCAGCGCACGCTGGCCGCGAAGAACATCGGCGACGCCAAGAAGTCATTCCTGCTCATGGGCTTTGTCGCGTTCTTCATCTACTTCCTGTTCTTCGTGCTCGGTATCCTGTTCTACGGCTACTACGGCGGCCAGGAATTCGACGACGGCAACACGATCATCCTGAGCTTCGCGACCGACTACGGCCTGCCGGGTCTCATGGGCATCATTGCTGCGGCCGTGGTGGCGGCGTCGATGTCGTCGCTGGACTCGGCCTTTAACTCGCTGGCGACGATTTCGACGATCGACTTCTACCAGCGGTATTACAAGAGAGAAGAATCGCCCGAGCATTACCTTTCGGTAACGCGCTGGTTCACAGTGCTCTGGGCCGTGCTCATCATCGTGCCGGCCATGCTGTATGTGAACAGCGAGGGTTCCATCCTGCGCACGCTGTCGCAGATCGGCTCTTACTTCGTCGGCGCCAAGCTCAGCATGTTTGGCCTCGGTTTCTTCTCGAAGCAGACCACAGAGAAAGGTCTGCTTGCGGGTGTCGCCGTGGGCTTCGTCGTGATCTGGCTCGTGGCCACGAATACCGACATCGCCTGGCCCTGGTACTGCGTTATCGGCGGCGGTGTGAACATCTTTGTGTCGCTCGTGGCCAGCCGCCTCATCGACGGCCCGCAGGCCGAATGGTCGGCTTACTCGATCCCGGGACAGCAGCGTGAGTTCCGCGAGAAAGGCCTGCCCGAAATGGAGAACGGCTGGTACCTCGTGCCCGGCAAGGTCGACCGCGTGAGCTGGTGGCTGTTCGCGTTCTTCATCTTCACGATCGTCTTCCTTTACGCGTTCGAGGCGCTGATCTGATGCGCCGCATGCGTGTCGCGCTGGCCCTCATGGTGCTGGCGGCGCAGGTCTGCGCGACCGATTTGCGGCCGCCGCCTATGAGCCTCGAGGCGCTGCGCACTCACGACTTTGATGTGACACTTGAGCGCGTTCGACCGCTGGACGCAGAGGCGGGCTTCTCGGCTTACCTCGTGGCCTACGAACACGCGGGCTTGACGCTGTACGCGATGGTGGCCGTGCCCGACTCGCCGGCGCCGGCTACGGGTTTCCCGGTCGTTATCGCCAACCACGGCTACGTGCCTGACCCGCGCCGCTACGGCATCACGAGCGAGGGCGTCGACGCGCGACCCGGCGACTATTACCGCTCGGTGCCCGGGCTGTTCGCAACGCGTGGTTTCCTGACCGTGATTCCGGACTACCGCGGCCACAACAGCTCTGAGGGTTTTGCCTTTATTGATCCGCAGGACGAGCAGTCGGTCGGCTATTACGCCGAGGATGTGGCTGCGCTGCTTTCAGCCATCGATCAGCTCGAACAGGCCGACGCCGACAACGTCTTTTTCTGGTCGCACTCCATGGGCGGCAGTGTGGCGCTTCGAGTACTGCTGGCCACGGATACCGTGCGTGCGGCGTCGTTCTGGGCGACGATGAACCTGGACGATCTTGCGAACCAGGTCGAAGCGCTCGACGGTCCGGTCATCGTGCACCACGCAGTCGGCGACACGGCAACTCCGGCCACCAACAGCCTGAACTTCGCTCGCGCACTGGCAGACGTCGGGCGCCTGCATGCCGTGTCGCTGTACCCGGAGTCCGACCACTACTTTGCGTTGCCGCGCCGAGAGGCCGCCGCTAATGCGGATGCGGCCCTGTTCCTGGAGCTCCTGCAATGACGGGCATCGCCGATAGAAAAGCGTTCTTTGAAGGCTACCGCGCTGCGCTGTACGACTGTGACGCGGCAGCACTGCCGGGTCAGCTCGCCGCCTTGTGTACGCCGAACTGCGATGTGCAGCTCGCCCACCCCATGGGGCGCGTTCAGGGTCCGGCGGCATTATTCGAAACGGGCTATGCGCCCCTGCTTGAGGCGATCCCCGATCTCGAGCGCCGCGACTACATCGTCATCGGCGCGCACGACCAGGGCCGGGACTGGATCGGCTGCGGCGGCTACTACTCAGGCGTCTTCGAGAAGCCGTGGCTCGATATTCCGGCCACGCGCCACTTCGTGCACATGCGTTACATCGAGTTCTTCGGTTTCCGCGATGGCCGTATCTCGGACTTGCGGCTGCTGTGGGACATTCCGGCTGTGATGATGCAGGCGCGGGCCTGGCCGATGGCGCCCAGTCTTGGTGTGGAACTGCTCGTGCCCGGTCCCGCGACGCAGGACGGTATCGTCCGCGGAGACAGCGACCCCGCGCACAGTGCGGCCAGCATGGCACTCGTCAACGACATGATCGATGGCCTGTCGCGCTTCGCCGAGGGCGGCGCTGAAGCTATGGGGCTTGAGCAGTTCTGGCATCCGAAGATGAATTGGTACGGTCCCGCGGGCATTGGCGCCAACCGGCGCCTGTCGGGCTTTCGCAACTGGCACCAGATTCCGTTTCTGAAGGGCCTTCCCAACCGAACCTCGGACACGAAGGCGGGTGGCTATGACTGCTACTTCGCCGACGGCGATTACGTGGCGTTCTGCGGTTGGCCTGCGATGCACGCCACGGTGTCGGGCGACGGCTGGATGGGCATTAGCCCGTCCGACCGCGAGATCCATTTTTCGAGCCTCGATCTTTGGCGCTGCGAGAACGGACAGATCCGCGAGAACTGGGTGCTCATTGACCTGCTCGATGTCTGGGCGCAGCTCGGGGTGGATGTCCTCGAACGCATGCGCGAGGTGACGTTCGATCGCCAGCACATCGACTTCAAACCCTGAACGAAGGACACACGACGTGAGTGGACAACGCCCTGAACAGGCCGAACTGACCAAAGACAACGATCTCTCGAAAACCGACGAAACGCTGGGCGTCATCGACGCCATGGTCGAAGGCCTTAACGATCACGACATCGACAACATGGGGCGCTTCTTCAGCGAGTCGTTCCGCTGGATCGGCAACGCGGGCTGCGGCTTCAAGAATGGCTTAAGGGAATTCCAGGAAGGCTGGCAGCGGCCGTTCCAGGCCGCATTCTCCGACAAGGTCTGCACTGACGAGGCCCGCATCACGCAGGGCGAATGGTGCGCCGCATTCGGCCGTCAGGAGGCCGTGCACAGCGGCGAGTTCATGGGAATCGCACCCACAGGCAAGCGCGTCGAGATTCGTTACATGGACTTCTGGAAGGTGGTCGACGGCAAGATCGTCGACAACTGGGTCATGGTCGATTTCCCGCACGTGATGCGCCAGCTGGGCGTCGACCCGTTCGACGGTCATGGCTGGGAACGTTTTGATTCGACGTCGATGCCGAGCAACGTCCGCGACTGATCCCGTGCGGCCCCGCCGCGTACGCTGCGACCAATCCTCGAAAATCGTGAAACCAATCGGTTTACCAATAGCGCGTTCTGCGGAACTGGGCTTTGCCTGAGAAAGCCAGTCCAGCAGGCAAAATTTCACAGCCTCGGGACAATATGAATAAAAAAACAGAAGGTTGCATCAATTGGTAATACCAATAAATCCGATTTGGAGAGTATATTCGGTTGAGGTTCTGGTCATAATTAGATTATAAACCCCCTTCGGTTGCTTACCGAACACTACTGCTTCTTAGGGGGGAACTAAGATGATCATCAAGCGTGCGAGCGCTCTGCTCGCAATACCTGCCTCCACCCTGACGCTCATGTCAGCGGCCATCGCGCAGGAAGAACCCATCGAGGAAATCGTCGTAAAGGGTATCCGCGGATCGCTTGCGACGGCGATTGACCAGAAACGCAATTCTGACAATCTGGTCGAAGTCATCATCGCCGAGGACATCGGCAAGTTCCCCGATCAGAACCTCGCAGAGGTTCTCGAAAACATTCCGGGTATCCAGATTACGCGCGAAGCCGGTGTGGGCAACGGCGTCCAGATTCGCGGGACCAACGCCAACCGGACGGAGATCAACGGCGTCTCGACCGTAGGTTCCGGGGCAGGCAGGTCGGGTATCAACTTCGAAGACGTCTCCGCCGCGATCATTGCGGGCGTTGAGGTGACCAAGTCACCTGAAGCGAAGACGATCGAAGGTTCTGTTGGCGGCACGATCAACCTGAAGACGATTCGGCCGTTGCAGCTCAGTGATTCGCTGGCAGTGGTTTGAATTCAAGGCGAAGACAGCAGCCTGTCGACTGACAGCATCCAGCCCCGCCTCGCCGGGACCTGGGGCGACAACTGGTCGACGGACTCCGGTGACTTCGGCGTCGTCATCAGCGGCAGCTACACGGAGCAGGACGTCACCGCGTTTCGCCCACGTACCGACCGCGACAACTTCGTCGGCTCGGCCAGCGGCGCGGCCAGCGCGCAGCCCTTCGACTTTCTGCCCATCCAGTTCCTCGTGCAGGACTACGACAACTTCGAGTACGAGACCATCAACTTCGCAGGGTCGTTCGAGTGGGCGCCCAATGACAACATGACGGTCTACTTCGATACGATCATCAATGACCAGGAGCGCCTCCAGGAAAGCTCCCGCGTTCAGGCCTCGGGTGTCTCGGACCTTCGCAACTTCGCGGTCCCGGACGGCTTTGAGCTTGTGAACTTCGGCAGCATCGACGGCGAGAGTGGTGGCCAAAACCTGGGCTCCATTCAAGCGGCGCTGTTCGGCACGATTCCCATTGAAGCGGGTGACGCCGATCCCAACCTGCGCCTGTCCACCGATACCAGTTCTCGCGTCACCGAGAGTCAGATTTTCAGGTTGGGCACGGACTGGCAGCGTGACCGCTGGTCTGGCCGCGTTGAGGTCTCGACCTCTCGTTCAGAGACGGACAACCCCAATTTCAGCACCACGCTGAACTTCATCAACCCGAATGCGGCGACCAACAGCAGCAACGAGAACGGTACGCCTTTTGAGTACGATCTTCGTGGCGGCTTGACGTTTGGTATTGCTTTTGGTGCTGCCGGCGCACCAGCACCGGCAGACTTACTCGATCCCGCCAATTACGTCCTTCGAGACGTCAATATCGGCCAGGACAACACCGAAAATACGGAAGACGCGTTCCTCACGGACTTCTCGTACGACCTGCAGTGGAAAGCGATTTCGTCAGTCGACTTCGGCTACCGCTACAACAAAACCACGAGCAGAACGGATGAGGTGCGCTCCAACACCGGCATTCGACAGCTTGCTGAAGCGCCGACCGGAGACTTGTTCGAGAGCATCCTGACGACCGGCCCGGACAACTTTGATGCGGCCGACGGTCGAGCGCTGTTTGTGCGCGACTTCCTGCTCATCAACCCCGAAACGGCCAACTCGGATCCAGGGGCCGTACTCGACGTCATCAACGCGGCCATTGTGGCGAACAATGCGATCACCGGTGCGACGCGAGCGCCAATCAGTGATCCGACATCACGCACGGCGGCGTTCTTCGATGTCGAGGAAACCACGAGCGCGCTGTATGCCCAGGCCAACTTTGAAGTCGGCATGTTCCGCGGTAACTTCGGTTTCCGCTATGTGGACACCGATCTGGACTCGCGTGGCTTCCGTGTCACGGATGGTGTCAGCACGCCAACGTCCACAAGCTCGAGCTACGAGTTCTTCCTGCCGCGCATCAACATCGTGGCAAGTCCGCGTGATGACCTGGTTTTGCGACTGGGCTGGACGAAAGACATTCGGCGTCCCAACTTCGATGACCTGTCCACATCGTTCTCGTTCAGCACGAGCCCGAATCCGCCCGTCAGTCTCGGCAACCCGGCGCTTGAGCCCGAAAAGGTCGATTCGCTCGACATCTCAGCCGAGTGGTACTTCGCACCGGCCGCTGTCGCGAGCATCGGCTACTTCCGCAAAGAGCGTACGGGCGTGTTCGTTCGCAACGACGAAGACCCGATCGAGGACGCCAACGGCTTCCGTGATATCACGGACCCGTGTGAGGCAGGCGGCATCTTCAACCCGATCGCCGACCCCAACGTGTTTGCACCGCCGGGCACGCCGCCGGGTGTCTGTGTGCCGACCACGCAGATCATCAACGGTAACGGTGAAACGACGCAGTCCGGTTTCGAGTTTGCGATCCAGTACGACCTGTCCAATTTTGAGGAACAGCTGGGTTGGGCCTCGGGTTTCGGTTTCCTGGCTAACTACACGGTCCAGGACTTCGACGGCGGCGACAACTTCCTCGGCCCCACGACTCGTGCCGATACGGTGTTCACATCACTCGGCAACCCCGACGTCACGTTGCGCCAACCGCTTGTGGATCTCTCGGAGAATGCCTACAACATCACGGTGTTCTACGAGAAGTATGATCTCTCGGCGCGACTGCGTTACACCTGGCGCGAGGCTTACCGTTCTACCGATTTCGGTAGCACGACGAGCTTCCCCTGGGGCTTCCCGGTGGTCCAGGACGACCGCGGACAGCTCAACGGCAGCATCAGCTACAACGTCACCGACAACCTCAATGTCGGTATTGAGGCGATCAACATTACGGAGTCTGAAGTCGAGCAGTACTGTGTCAACGAGAACGCATTGCTCTGCTTCCAGGGCCTGACAGATCGTCGTGTCACGTTTGGCGCCAGCTACCGGTTCTAAAAGGCGAGGCCCCGGCCATGTGCCGGGGCCTTTCCCCGCTTCCGGTTTGACTCGGGATGCCGCCCGTTGACCAAGAGCCTTGCCATGAGCACGGATCAGCACTGCACGAAAGCAACGCGCCGCGGCACCGCTTTTTGCGTGATTTTGAGCATTGCACTCGGCCTGGACGCCTGCGGATCAGGTGGTGGTACCCCAACAGTCGCCACGCCGCAAAACCCGCCGCCCGTTGTTACCCCGCCACCCGTTGATGAGGCCGCCTA
>JBCCBB010000073.1:0-13931 GCA_039814545.1 Pseudomonadota bacterium | reverse complement strand
GGCCCTGCTGAAATAGTTTCGCCAACATGCTGGTCTGAACCTCTCTAGCCCCCGCCCAGAGCACACCCCCAAGGAGGTACAGACATGACCACGACGAAGCTCCACGCCGGAGACCCGTTCCCGAACCTGACCGCACTCGACAACGCGGGCACCACCATTAACATTTCGGCGCCCACAGGTGATGCCGACTGGCGGCTACTCGTGGTCTACCGCGGTCGCCATTGCCCGCTATGCACGAAGTTCCTAAACGGCCTTGCGAACTATCGCAAGCGGCTGACCGCGATTGGCATCGACATCGCCGCAGTGTCCGCCGACAGCCAGGCGCAGCTCGACGCACACCGTACGGAACTGGACGTGAACTTCCCCCTCTTCCACGGTCTGACGCTCGAGCAGATGCAGTCACTGGGCCTGTACATTTCGATTCCCCGCTCAGAACAGGAGACCGATCACAACTTCGCTGAGCCGGGTCTGTTTGTCATCAACAGCGACGGCAGGCTCCAGGTTGTGGATATCTCCAATAATCCGTTCGCCCGCCCGGACCTCGAAATCCTGGTGTCCGGACTTGAGTGGATTCGCGCACCCGAGAACAGCTACCCGGTGCGGGGCACCTTCTCTTCAGCGGCCTGATATCGGCGCTAGCGCGCCCACACAGGCGGCGAGCCAATCGTCTCAACCAGAAAGTCGATGAAGACGCGCACCTTGGCCGTAAGCACATTCGACTTCGGGTACACGAGCCAGATTGCCGAGGCGTCCTGCACCGCGTAGTCGGGCAACACCCGCACGAGCGTCCCCGAGGCGAGGTCATCACAGATGTTCCAGAGCGAGCTCATGCAGATGCCGGCGCCCGCCAGTGCGGCAACGCGCATGCTGTGGCCGTCGTCGCAGATCACGCGTGCTTTGGAATCGGGTGGGGGAAACGTGCAGTCGCGATCGCTGGTGTCTGACAGCAGCTGGCGAGGTGCCGCGTCCCCGAACACGAGGAGCTGGTGTTCGGCCAGCGCTTCGGGACCTTCAGGTGTGCCATGTTCCGCAAGGTAGCTTGGTGCCGCGCAGAGCACGCGGACGTCATCGGCCAGCTTGCGCGCGCGCAACGCGCTTTCTTCAATGGCGTAGTTACGCAGCGCGAGATCGAAGCCGCCCTCGATGAGGTTCGTAGGCGTGTCGGTGAGTCGCAACTCCAGGTTGATCTCCGGGTAGCGTGACAAAAACTCGGGTAAGGCCGGCGCAATATAGCGCTGTGCGAACGTGCTCGACGCGGCGAATCGGATCGTCCCCTTGATGGTCTCGCCATGGTGGCCCAGTGCGGCCATCGCGGCGTCCTCTTGCGCGATCATCTCGCGCGCATAGGGCAAGAACTCGGTGCCCTCGAGCGACAGCGACACGCGACGTGTGGAGCGGTGCAGCAAGTCCGCGCCGACTTCACGCTCGAGCTTGGCCAGCCGCGCCCCGGCGACGGCGGGCGCAAGCCCCAACGTGCGCCCGGCCGCGCTGATGTTCAGGAGTTCAGCGGCTTTGACGAAGAGCCTGAGGGCTTCGGTATCCATACCTCATTATATACATATTCTAAAAACTGAACCCTATTTAGGCGCATTCCTAGCCAAAAAGGTTTCTAATAGACTTCTGGCATCCGGTGGCGATAGACCGCCACCGCACTCAAAGGGGTGATGCCATGAACACCACAGCCAACGTCAACTACCACGTCCATTCCGACCTGCCGCAGGCGTTTCAATTCGACGTCGACGGCGTTGCGGGCATGCTGATTTCCCCAGAGCTGAAGCCGACCCAGGTTTCGGTTCGGGACCTCCGCGGCGCAACGGTACGGCCGGGCTTCAGTGCGGACGGCATCGAATTCGTGGACCACACATCGGCGGTCACCGACTTCAAAGAAACCGCAGCCTGGCGTGAACGCTACGACGCAGAACTGACAGCGCTGCTCGTCGAGGAGACGGGCGCGGCAGACGTGCTCGTATTCGACCACACGGTGCGCATCGATGATCCCGATGCCGAGCGCCGCCCCGCGCGTAACGTCCACAATGACTACAGCCAGACGGGCGCGGAACAGCGTCTCGAGGACCTCGTAGGCGCTGAGGTCGCACGCGACTACCGCGCGGGCCATTACAGCTTCGTCAATGTCTGGCGACCTATCGACCGCCCCATCGAATCATCGCCGCTCGGATTTTTGCACCCGGCCAGCGTGGCAGCCGATGACTGGGTGCCGATCGAACTCATTTACCCAGACCGCATTGGTCACATCCTGGGCGTCGTGGCCAACGAACGGCACGACTGGTTCTACCTCTCGGGCATGACGCCCGACGAGGTGGCGATCTTCAACATCTACGACAACCGTGGCCGACCGCAGGTCGGGCACAGTGCGCTGGACCTGCCCGGCGACGCGCTCGCCACGCGGCCGCGTCAGAGTATCGAGAGCCGCACATTGGTGCGTTACCGCTGATTGGAGGACACCGCTATGTTGCAAGCCACTGATCACAACCTCGCATTCCCCGCGCTCAACGCGGGCTACGCGCGGGCGTTTGCTCCCGGTCGAATGACCATTGGGCTCGTGGTACCGCTGGAGCGCTATGCGCACAGCGCGGCACCGACCATGTCGGACCACATCGAACGCGTGCAGCTTGCCGAACAACTGGGATTCGCCGCCGTATGGCTGCGCGACGTTCCGTTCAACGTGCCGAGCTTCGGTGACGCCGGGCAGCTGTTCGACCCCTTCGTGTACCTGGGCACACTGGCCGCCGTCACGGACCGCATCACGCTCGGCGTCGCGAGCCTGATTCTGCCGCTGCGCCATCCGGCACACGTCGCCAAAGCCGCGGCGAGCATTGACGTGCTGTCGGGCGGTCGACTCGTGCTGGGCATTGCGTCAGGTGATCGTCCCGCCGAATACCCCGCCATGGGCGTCGATTTCGAAGCGCGTGGCGCGCGGTTTCGCGAGAGCTACGACTACATCCGTCGCCTGGGCCAGCCCGGTGGCGCGGTGAATAACGCCTTCGGTGACGTATCCGGCAACATCGAACTGCTGCCGCGACCGGTTGCCGGCCACCTGCCCATGCTCATTACAGGATCGAGTCAGCAGAACGACGCATGGATCGCGGCCAACGCCGACGGCTGGATGACCTATCCGCGACCGGCCGCGGCGCAGGGCGCAATGATCGCCAGTTACCGCGCGCGGGTCGCGGCCAGCGGCGACCATGACAAACCGATCATGGAACCGCTGTACATTGACCTCGCGGAAGACCCCGATGCCCCGCCGTCGCCGATTCATCTTGGCATCCGAACGGGTGCACGGGCGCTGCGTGACTATCTGCGCACTCGTGAACATCTGGGGGTCAACCACGTGGCCCTGAATCTGCGCTTTGCCAACGCCAATACCGCAGCGGTACTCGAACAGCTTTCCGAGCACGTGCTCCCCCACTTTCCCACACAGGAATCCGACTCATGACCAAGACCATCCTGCTTACAGGCGCCACTGACGGCATCGGGCTTGAGACCGCGAAGCAACTCGTCGCGCTCGGTCACACCGTGCTTGTGCACGGCCGCAGCGAAGCAAAGCTTGAAAACACGATGCAAACCCTGGCGGGCGTTGAAGGCTCTTGCGAGGCGCAGGCCTACCGCGCCGACCTGTCAGACCTTTCCGCAGTCAACGCGCTGGCGGACGCCATCGCGGCCGACCACCCGCGCATTGATGTCGTCATCAACAACGCGGGTGTCTTCAAGACGCCAAAGCCTCAGCTCGACAATGGCTTTGACGCGCGCTTTGTGGTCAACACGCTCGCGCCCTGGCTACTCACGCAACGGCTACTGCCGCTGCTGCCGGCCGACGGGCGCGTGGTCAACCTGTCCTCCGCGGCGCAGGCACCCGTCGATCTCAATGCCCTTGCCGGCAAACGCACGCTCGACGACAGCAGCGCCTACGCACAGAGCAAGCTCGCGATCACGATGTGGTCACGCCACCTCGCGAAACAGCTCGGCACGGGCAAGCCTGTCATCGTCGCGGTGAATCCCGCCTCGTTCATTGGCAGCAAGATGGTCAAGGACGCCTACGGTATGGACGGCAAGGACCTGAGCGTTGGTGCGAACATCCTCGTGGACGCGGCACTGGGCGATCAATTCGCCGACGCGTCGGGCAAGTATTTCGACAACGACAGCGGGCGCTTCGCATCACCGCATCCCGATGCGCTCGACGACAAGAAGAACGCGGCGCTCGTTGACGCGGTCGAGTCTCTGATCGCGCAGCTCACCGCCTAAGCCTCAACCCACTGATTTCAAAGCGGCAGGCCTCCGCCTGAGGCCCCCGCTCACCCCAAAGAAAAGCCAGGAGTATCACCATGGACTACACAGGATTTAAGACATTTGAGGTCGCCATCGACAACGGCGTCGCAGAGGTCACCTTCGACTTCCCACCCGTCAACGTACAGGGCTTGCCCATGCTGGCCGATCTGAACCAATTGGCGCAGAAGCTCGAAGCCGATTCGAGCGTGAAGGTCGTCGTCTTCCAGTCCGCGCATGACGAGATCTTTGTCGCCCACGCGGACACCAACTTCCTCAAAGACATGTCTGCCAAAGCCGTGTCCCGCGAAGAGACACGCCTGCTCGACCTGCAGGTGGTGCTCGAACGTATCAGCAAACTGCCGCAGGCGACGATCGCCAAGATCGAGGGCTTTGCCCGCGGCGGTGGACACGAATTCGCGCTGGCCTGCGACATGCGGTTCGCTGCGCGCGGCAAGGCGCGCTTCATGCAGATGGAAGTGGGCATGGGCATCCTGCCCTGCGGTGGCGGTGCGTCACGAATGGCGCGCCAGGTCGGGCTTGGACGCGCGCTTGAAATCGTCCTGGGCGCCCGCGACTTCGATGCCGACGAAGCGGAAGCCTACGGCACGGTCAATCGTGCGCTGGACGCCGACGAGATCGGACCGTTCGTTGACGCGCTCGCACGTCGGATCGCACGTTGGCCCTCGGCTTCAATCAATGCCTGCAAGCAAGCCGTCTACGCCTCGATCGATCTACCGATCGCCGACGCGCTTCGTGAGGAAGCCTACTGGCTCTACCAGTCGACGAGTCAGACGCCAGCTCTCAAGCGGTTCCAGTGGGCCGACGACCAGGGCGCGCAGTTCGATATGGACAATCAACGACGCTGGGAAGACATGGTCGTCGACATCCAGGACATCAACGACTGATCGCTGGACCGGGTCTCGGGCTTGCGGTCACGCCGGCCCGAGACGTGCGTCGACCGCGGCGTTGAACACATCCAGTGCACCCTCGAAGCGACCCAAGGTCAGGTGGGTGTTGGCACCGGAATCCAGACCCGCCTGAATACCTTCACCGATTTCGAAGTCCTCGTTGAGTGTCGTAACAGTGATCTCGTGGTTCCTTGACCAGTGCGCGAGGTCGGCGTCGCTCTCGACGCGATCAGCGGGCACGAGGGTGCTCAGACGCACGCGCGTGCTGTCGGCGCTGATCGCCTCCTGCTGGATCCAGGCAATGTGGTCCGCCTGCACCAGGAACGAGCTGCTCGGGAAGATCGTGTAGAGCACCTGCGCGTGATCCCGCAGCCGCCACTCGGCTTCAGGCGTCTCACCGAGGTCGTTCATCGTGCGCTTGGAGAGGATGGAGCGCATGTGCGGGCCGAAACTTCGGTAGGTCGACAGGTTGTCGTTGAAGTACGGCGCGATCGTGTCGCGATGCGCCACACGGAAGTGGTAGGCCTCGATGCCGCCTTCAACGAGCAGCTTCCAGTTGACCTGGCGTACCTGTACCTCGGTGTGCAACACCGTGTGGTTTTGGGCGTCGAGCTGCTCGAGGTCGGGCGCAAGACCCGCCAATGATGCATCGATATCGGGCGATGCCTCGCCATCCGCCCAGGCCCAGATAAAGCCGTAGCGCTCAGCGCAGCCCACGCGCCGCAGTGACATGGCGTCGCGATCCAGGTCCGGAAAACCCTGCTTCTCGTGCGGCACGCCCACGAGCGCGCCTTGGTTGTCGTAGGTCCAGGCATGGTAGGGACACGAGAAACGCCGCTTGCAGCCCGAGGCCTCGGCGACCAGGCGGCTGCCGCGGTGGCGGCACACATTCAGGAAGGCATGTGCGACGCCGTCCGCGTCGCGCGTGAACAGCACAGGCAGACCCGCAAACTCGCGCACCGCAAAGCTGCCGGGCTTCGACAACTCGCTGGCATGCAAGACAGGCTGCGGCACAACGCGGAAGATTCGTTCCTGTTCTAGTCGAAAGCGCTCGGCGTCGAGGTAGTCCGTGACGGGCCGTTTTGTCACCGCATCATCCAGATACGCGGACTTTTGAGCCTTCAATGCGAGAAGCTCCTTGGCGAGCTCGACTTCTGTTGCGTGATCCATAGCGCCGCACCCTGTACTTACCAAATGGTAAGTAAAATACTTACCAAATGGTAAGGCGTCAAGTACACTGCTTGGCATAGGCGACCAAAGCGGCACAGATGAGCGATAGCGACAGATGACTGATACCAGGGAACGCTTTATCGAAGCGGCGACGCGCGCCTTTGCCGAAAGGGGTTTCTACGGCACCAGCATCGCCAACATCGCGGAGTCCCTGCCCTTTACGAAGCAGGCACTGCTGCACCACTTCGGCAGCAAGGAGAAGCTCTACGCCGAAGTGCTGGCGCGCATTTCCGAGCGCCTCATGGCTAATCTCAAAGACGCCGGTGAGTCAGCTTCCAACTCAGGCGAGCGCTTTGAAATCGTGTTCGTCGCGATTCTCAAGGCGTCGCTTGAGCACAGCGACGACACCCGCCTGCTCATGCGCGAACTGCTCGACAACAAACGCCGCGCGGAGTCAGCGCGTACCTGGTATCTGACTACCTTTCTCGACACCTTGACCGATCTGGCGCGAGACGCGTTGGGCGACGGCGAACCTGCGCGTTCGCTGGCGCTGGTCTACCAACTGCTCGGCGCCATAAACTACTTCGTGGTCTCGCGGCCCACGCTTGAGCAGATGCTCGGCACCAGGACATTTGCCGACCTCAATGCCGCCTATGAACAAGAACTGCGGTCGCTGATCGCGTCACGGCTTGGCGTCGCGCCCGGACACTGACACTTCCTTACGTTGCCCTGCGCTTTCTCCACGCCGCACCGGGGACACTCGGTATCGGGTTTCTGGAGACCGTCATCATGCACCACTGGCCTCGTTTCGTTTCCATCGTCGCCATCGCGCTAGGCAGCTACGACCTCATTCGCGGCATCGTTCACACTGTTCTTTTTGGTTCTATCGCGGCAGGCTTGGCCGGGCTCGATCTTGCGGGTCCAACCGGGCGCGACCAGCTCGTGCTCATGGCGGCATTCGGGTCATCGAATTTCATCACGGGGGCCGCGTTGATCTATCTGGGCTTCAATGATCGTGCCGGCGCTTTGCTGCTCATGGCGATCATTCCCGTGGCGTTGCTCATAGCTGGGGCCAGCATTGCCTACTGGGGCAGCGACCTGATCGGCCAGGGCGTGTTCACGGGTCAGCGCAACATGGAGATCTATGTCGTCGTCTGCCTGGCAACAGTCATCGCATCACTCTGGATGCGGCGACGCCGCGCTCACGCTAGCCGGCCGCGCGGGCTATCGTGACGCCGTGAATCACTTCCTGCAGATCAAGAATCCGGAACGGCTTCGGTAAACAGGCCGTGACCTTGTCGGGCAGGGTCTGCGAGCTGTCGATATGGCCCGAGATCAGGATGATCGGGCCTGAGTAGCCCTCGAGTTGCTCGATGACGTCGAGACCGGACACACCGCCGATGCGGTAGTCCGTGATGACGAGATCGTAATCCGCCAACGACGCGGCCAACGCTTCGGCCGGGTCCGTAAAACCGTCGGTCTGGTGGCCCAGGTGTTCGAGCATGCCGCAGCACACGTCGAGCACAGGCTTCTCGTCATCGATCACCATGATGCGAAGGTTCGGCGTCTCGTGCGCGTTGTCCTTCTCGTTTGACTCGGTTGATGCATCACTCACAGGCAACACCACGCGAAACTCGGAACCCTCGCCCTCAGTCGAGGTGACACTGATTCGTCCACTCATGTCTTCCACGGCCTCGCGCACCATGAGCAAACCAAGCCCCGTGCCTTCGGCAGGAGGCTTCGTGGTGTAGAAGGCATCGAAGATGCGGTCGATTCGTTCGGCCGCGATGCCGGCACCGGTATCGGTCACCACCAGCTCGACTTCGGTGGGGCTCGTGTTGCGCAGCGCGACGTGCAGCGTGCCACCCGCATCCCGCATCGCGTGCCCGGCGTTCGCGACGAGGTTCATGACGATGAGTTCGAGCGACACCTCGAGGCCTAACACTGTGTCCGCTTCAGCGCTGTAATCCGCCTCGACCGCGACGTTTGCGGGCAGCGATCCCGTCACGAATTGCAACGCCACACGTACAGCATTGCTCAGATTGACGGGCTTGTTGTGTTCGCGCTCAGCGCTGCTGAATTTGAGCAGTCGACCGATCAATTCCTGGGCGCGTGCGGCCGCCTCGTGAATCGAGCGCGCGGGCGCTTCGTGCTGGCAGTGGGTGGCAGCGATGAGCTCCGCGCCCCCGACGATGGGCGTGAGCAGATTATTGAGGTCGTGGGCGATGCCGCCCGCCATCGTGCCGATGGTCTTGAGCCGCTCGGCGTCAACGAGTCGGCGTTGCGCTTCCTTGCGAGCGCTAATGTCGCTCATGAAACAGTAGTGCCCGTTGTGGCGCCCGCCAGCATCAACCGTTTTCACAAGCAAGAGGCGTTTGTAAAAGATGGTGCCGTCTTTGCGAATCGCGCGCGTCTCTACGGTCGCACGACCCTCGTCAAGCATCTTGAGAACAGCCTCAACGGCCGTCGGCTGATCGCTCTCCGGAACCGTCACGGCCCAGGACGAACCAATCATCTCGGCAGGCGTATAGCCCAACATCGCCGCATAGCCATCGCGCACCTGACGGAATATGCCGTCGGTGTCGAGCCACGAAATGCCAGTCATTGCGTTTTCGACAGCAATTTGCAGTTCTTCGAGCGTGGCATCGCCCGAATAACGGCTGTCTCGGACTTCAGTGAAGACCGTATTCCCCTGGACGTCGTCCATTCCCTGCCCTCCCCTGAACAGGTATGTCGTCCCACGATTTAGGGGGGTTCGCACACAACCCCAATCGAGCGAAGGTACCACACGAAACCACTGAAAAGGACGACCGATGTCGAGGAATCGCCCAGTCCAAAAGGTTGACGGTGGTTTGTCACGGCGCCTTGACGCCGCAATACGAGAGCTATCGCGCGCGCAGCACGTCCCAGCAGGCACCGATCGTGTGGTAGTCGCACTTGCCGCCTGCCGTGGACTTCTCATCGCTGTACTTGCGGCCATCCGCGGTCAGCACGCGGTACCAGCCGCCGTGCTCATGGTCGACGAAGTGGTCCCAGGCGTACTGCCAGATCTCCTGGTACCAGTCGGCGTACTTCGCCTCGCCCGTGTGTTGAAACAGGCGGTGACAGGCGGCGAACGACTCCGCCTGAACCCAAAAATACTTATCGTCGTCGCAGATCGTCCCGTCGGGCGCAAAACCGTAGAAAATGCCGCCATGGTCATCGTCCCAGGCGACGTCCAACGCGCGATCGAATAGCGCGGCCGCGCGCGTCAGCATCCAGGACTCGCGGCACAAGCCATGCAGCGTCAGCAGCAGCTTGGTCCACTCGGTCTGGTGACCCGGCTGGAAGCCCCAGGGACGATACAGGTTCTTAGGGTCGTCGCGGTTGTAGTCCCAGTTGATGGCGAGTTCCGGTGTGAAGTGCTCCCACACCAGATCATCGGACTGCCCTGCCAGCTCCACGGCGACACGACGCGCCAGCGCGACGGCCCGATCCAGGTACTTCCGCTCCGACGTCGCCTCGAAGGCCTCAATAAACGCCTCGCAGCTGTGCATGTTCGCGTTTTGTCCGCGGTAGGGATCAACGCGTGACCAGTCAGGCGTGGCCTCGTCGGCATAGAGACCCGCATCGGCGTCCCAGAGCCGCGTCTCCATGATGCCCCAGGCACGTTCGAGATCGTCCTCGGCGCGTGACAAGCCGACCTTGCACGCGGCGGCTGCCGTCAACACCACAAACGCCAGTCCGTAGCAGTGATTGGTTTGATCGTCGGGCTGCGTGCCCGCACGCAGGGTCCAGTTGTAACCCCGACGCGACGGGTCCCAGTGCACGCGGCGAAGAAACTCGAGCCCGTGGGTGGCGAGGTCACGATAGGCCGTGTCGCCGAATAGCTCATACGCTCGGCAGTAGTTCACCACCATCCGGCAGCTACTCACCAGGTGGCGTTCACCGGACGCGAACACGCTGCCGTCGTCGCGGAAGTTTTGAAAAAACCCGCCCGCGGAGTCCTTCACGGCCGGCGCATAGAAATCCAGAATTGACCGGATGTGCTCGCGCAGGAACGCTGGGTCGGAAAACCGGTTCATGGCGCGTCCCAAATACCGGCCACATCCGCGAAGGCGGGAAACGACGGAAACGCGCCACGGCGCGTCACGGCCAGCGCACCGCAATACGCCGCCGAGGCAACCAGACGCTGGAGCCTCGCTTCATCCGCGAGATAGACCGCGGGCTTCGAGTCCTGACTGAGCCCGAACAACACGGCACCAATGAACGCATCGCCACCACCTGTGGTGTCTACAGCGGTTACGGTCGGCGGCACCACCGTCGTCGATGCGGTGGCGGTTCGTATCTCCAGCGGGTTCGGGCCGTCGGTCACAAGCGCGGCAATGACGCCGTGTTCGAAACATCGCGACAGGTAGGCCGACGCATCGCCCTGACTCAGATGGTCGAGTTCCTCGCGGGCGAACTTGACGAGATCGGCCTTGTAGACAAGTGCATTGACTGTGTCGATGTCGACGTTGCCGTCTGGCCACAGGTTGTGGCGCAAATTGACATCGAAGCTCACGACCGCACCGTGTGCCTTCGCGCGGGAGACGAATTGCGCCGTCACCGAAGCGCAGTGCGCATCGGTCATCGTGTTGCTGCAAAAATGCGCGATACCCGTGTCGGCAAACCAGGCATCGGTAATCTGCGCCGCCTCCAGCACGATATCGGCGGTCCCGTCGCGTCGAAACGTAAAACTGCGTTCGCCCTCCGCGTCCAGAAACACGAAGGCGAGCGGCGTTGGCGCCGTCTCATGCACGGCAACGTGCGCCGTATCGACGCCATAGCGCCTGAGCGCGCGCAACAAAAAATGACCGAAAGCGTCGTCACCCAACTGCCCTGCAAACGCAGCGCGACCGCCCAGCCTCGCCACAGCCACAGCCGCATTGGCCGGTGCGCCTCCCGGGTATTGCGTGAAGCTGTTGAGCATCATCTCGCCATCGAGCTGCTGCCCCGTGTTGAGAAAATCGATCAGCGCCTCGCCGAAGCAAACCACACGGCTCATGGGTCAGCTACCTTGGCCACACCAGGCGAGCCACATGGCCGCCGTCCACGAGAAGTTGGTCCCGCCTGTGCCACCGGCGTCCACGGGCGAAAACGCCTCGCTGAATCCATGTTCGCGGATCATGCGCTGCGAGTCTGACCGCACGCGGTCCGCCCAGTCATCGAGGCCCTGTTCCCGGAAACCCATGGCGATCATGTAGTTCACCACGATCCACACTGGGCCGCGCCAGTAGCGCTTGTGATCGAACAGTACGTCGTCGGGATCGTGGCTCGGCACCATGTACTCAACGCGGCTTGCGATGCGCTGCCAGTGTGCCGCCATCCTGGCGCGCTGCTCAGGCGTGCCGGCATCGGCGTACGCGAATAGAAAGGACGCGCTCGTGACAAAACCCGAGTGCGCGCCCGTAATCGTGTCGCGCGAACAAAAAGTGCCCGACTCTGCATTCCAGAGGTAGTCAACGCCGCGATTCAGACGCCCCACGTAGCTTTCGAGCTCGTCGATGGCGTCGCTGTGGCCCGTGGCCTCGGCGAGCGCTATGAGGTCGCGCATCGCGCGCAGCAGGATCATGGTCACCCCGACATCGGCCACGCGGAACGGTCCGCCCGTCGCAATCGCGCCGTGGTCCCACCCTGTGTCACGTCCGAATTCGACGAGCGCCACGTAGCGGTCGTAGTCCAATTTCGTGGGCCGCATATCAGCGTCTGCGTGCGCCAGGTCACGACGCGTATAAGGCCCAACCTGGGAGACGTCGATGTTGGCGGCCGCCGCGTCCCACTCCGGAGAATTGTCACGCCCGCTTTCCCAGGGGTGCGTAATCACGACGGCACCACAAGACTCGGGCACTCGGTAACGCATGAACCAGCGGTGCCATTCGAGTACGGGCTCAAAAAGTGCGTCGATGCGGTCTCGCACAGCCGTGTCGGACGTCGCCTCCCTGAGCGTGCGTAATGCCGTCGCCGCGACCGGTGGCTGCGTGATGCCCGATGACGGCAGTTTCGCGCCGGCCTGCCAGAAACTCGGGCCCGGGAAGTAGTCCGGGTCGTCGCGTCGGAAAATAATGTGCGGCACGAAGCCGTCATCCCATTGCGCCTCGAAGAGCGTTTCTATTTCCCGGCAGGCCCGTACGGGATCGAATTGCGCAAAACCCAGGGCGACGAATACCGAGTCCCAATTCCATTGGTACGGGTAGAGCCCCGACGTCGGCACGGTGAAACCGCCTTTGTCATTCGCCTCGAGAATATCGCGTGCTGCCTGGTCAATTCCCTGTTGCACAGAACTAAGCCTCTTGCGCCGGGCCCACGAGAATGACCCGGATGTCGTTGATATTGGTGAGCGTGGGCCCCGTCACGATGAGATCGCCGAGGGCTTCAAACCCCACATACGTATCGTTGAGTTCCAGCAGGCGACCGGGGTCAATGTTCAGTGCGCGCGCACGCTCGAGCGAGGTTGGGCCGATATAGCCGCCCGCATTGTCTTCGGAACCGTCGATGCCGTCACTGTCGCAAGCGATCGCCTCGACGCCGGCGAGACCCTCCAGGTTCATCATGAGGCTCGTCAGGTACTCGAGGTTGGGTCCGCCACGACCGACCGTGTTCTTCACCTCAACAGTGAGCTCCCCACCGGAAATCAGCGCGTGGCGCCCGGGCTGCGAGCGGTAGTGTCGCGCTATGCCCGCGTGGGCCTGTCCGATGTCCAGTGCCCGACCTTCGAGATCATCGCCCAGCAGGACCGGGGTCCAGCCGTGGTTGGCGGCTTCGCGGGCAATCGCATCGAGCGCCATAGCCGCATTGGCGACGACGCGCGCATCGTGCTGTGGCGCATCAATGACATCCGCCGCCTGCATCGCAGGTTCGAAAGCCCGCGCCCCGGCGTACCCGTATTTTTCGAGCACAGCGAGAGCCGCCCCGACGTCACGTTGGTAGGGCACAGACGGCCCCGAAGCGATGTCGGTCAGCGCGTCGCCAACGACGTCCGAGATCGCGAAGGTCCTGAGCTCCGCAGCCGACGCGGCATGCGCGAGCCCGCCGCCCTTGATCCGTGACAGGTGTTTGCGAACGCAGTTCATGTCCTGAATCGGCGCGCCGCTGTGCAGAAGGAAGCCCGTGACCGCACGTTTTTTCTCTGCCAGCACACCGTCAATCGGCGCGCACAGTAATGCCGAGCCACCACCGGACATCATGAACAGCACACGGTCGTCCGGCGTGGCGCCGGCCGCCAGTTCCAGCATGCGCGCTGCCGCGACCTCGGACTGGACATCGGGCACGGGATGGCTGGCCTCGACAACTTCGATGTTGCCCGTTGAAGCGGTCTCACCATGCCTGTAGCGCGTGACGACGAGACCGACCGTTTTGCCCCGCAGCCGCTCGTGGGCAACCGCAGCCATGGCGGCCGCTGCCTTGCCTGCGCCCAACACGATGTTGCGACCCACGGGCGGGTCCTGCGGCAACACAGGCGGCAACACGGTTCGGGGCAGGCAGCGTTCGACGCCCACCCGGAACCAGTGCTCAAGCACATCCCGGTTCGAGCCGTTCATGTCGTCTACG
>JBCCBB010000025.1:0-34095 GCA_039814545.1 Pseudomonadota bacterium | reverse complement strand
CCTGTCGTTCATCGTCTGGGCACACCACATGTTCACGGCCGGTATGCCGCTCACGGGGCAGCTGTTCTTCATGTTCACGACGATGCTCATCGCCGTGCCTACTGGCGTGAAAGTCTTCAACTGGGCCGCCACGATGTGGAAAGGCGCCATGACGTTTGAGACGCCCATGCTGTTCGCGGTGGCGTTCCTGTTCCTGTTCACGATCGGTGGGTTCTCGGGCCTCATGCTGGCCATCGTGCCCGCTGACTTCCAGTACCACGACAGTTACTTCGTGGTCGCGCACTTCCACTACGTGCTCGTGCCGGGTGCCATCTTCGCGATCATCGCGGGTGTGTACTACTGGCTGCCCAAGTGGACGGGCCACATGTACAACGAAACGCTGGGTAAAGCCCACTTCTGGCTCACGACGATCTTCGTCAACCTGACCTTCTTCCCCATGCACTTCCTGGGGCTGGCCGGTATGCCGCGGCGTATTCCCGATTACTCTACGCAGTTCGCGGACTTCAACCTGGTCGCGACCGTGGGCGCCTTCGGCTTCGGCCTGTCTCAGCTGCTGTTCGTCTGGATCATCGTCCAGTGCGCGCGCGGCGGCAAGAAAGCGACCGCAGAAGTCTGGGAGAACCCGGTTGGCCTCGAGTGGACGGTGCCGTCACCGGCACCGCACCACACGTTCGACGAGCCGCCTGTCGTCAAGTGATATGAACACGGACGTACGCGACACGACGGCACAACGACGCGCGGCGCGGCGTAGCGCAGCCATCCTCGGGGTGGTTGCGGTCGCGGTGTTCGTGGCGTTCATTACGGCGACCGTGTTGCGCAGCGGTGCGGGAGCCTGACGTGAGCGCGCCTGACCGCTGGCTGCCGCTCAAGCTCGTCGCCATGACGGCGGCGATGTTCGGGTTCGCGTTCTCACTCGTGCCGCTGTACGACGCGTTCTGCGAGCTCACAGGTTTTGGTGGCCGCACCAACACGACACCCGTCGCACTCGTCGAGGCCGATACGGGCCGCACCGTGACGATCCAGTTCACGACCACGGTCAATCAGCTGGCGCCTTACGATTTCGAACCCTCGGTCAACAGCATGGAAGTGGAGGTCGGCAAGATTTACGACGCCACGTTCATCGCCAGCAACCTGACCCAGGCCGCCCGCGTTGGCCAGGCCATCCCGAGCGTTGTGCCCAATCGCGCCGGCGAGTTTTTCAGAAAGACCGAGTGCTTTTGTTTTGACAACCAGCCTTTCGAGGGTGGTGAGACCAAGGAAATGCCGCTCGTGTTCATGGTCGACCGGGGTCTGCCCGAATACATCGACACGATCACGCTTTCCTACACGTTCTTTAATATTGAGTCGGCCGCGGACAGTGGGACCTGATCGCGGCGCGTAAGCGTACTCCCAGGGGACAGCCAACATGGCAACTGCAGATTCAACCAAGTACTACGTACCGCACGGCAGCCACTGGCCCGTCGTCGGCGCCATCGGCCTGTTGCTGACCATGACCGGCGTGTCGGCCTGGCTCAACGGCAGTGCGTTCGGCATGTGGACCTTCTATGCCGGCATCGGCGTCGTTGTATTCATGATGTTCGGCTGGTTCGGCAATGTCATCGACGAGAGCGAAGGCGGTATTTATTCGTCCCAGGTCGACGTCTCATTCCGCATGGGGATGAGCTGGTTCATCTTCTCCGAAGTCATGTTCTTCGCCGCGTTCTTTGGCGCGTTATTCTACGCCCGCAGCTACGCGTTGCCCTGGCTAGACGGCGGCAGCAATAACTTCTTCACGAATTCGCTGCTCTGGACCGGGTTCGAGTCCGCCTGGCCCAGCAATGGCCCGTCAGGAATCGGCGGCACGTTCCAGAGCATGGGCCCACTCGGTCTGCCGCTGATCAACACGCTGATTCTGATTAGCTCGAGCGTCACGATCACGATCGCGCATCACGCGTTGGTGGCCGATAAACGCAACATCGTGAAGTTCTGGTTGGCCGCAACCTTCCTGCTCGGCTTCATCTTCGTCTACCTGCAGGCGGTCGAGTACATCCATGCCTACAAGGAACTGAACCTGACGCTCGAAACGGGCATCTACGGGTCCACGTTCTTCATGCTCACAGGCTTCCACGGCATGCACGTGTCGATCGGGGCCCTGATGCTGTTTATTGTGTGGATTCGCATCATGCGCGGGCATTTCACGGCCAAGCACCATTTCGCGTTCGAAGCGTCGGCCTGGTACTGGCACTTCGTCGATGTCGTTTGGCTTGGCCTCTACATCTTCGTGTACTGGCTCTAAGCGACGTCACAAGCACACAAAAAAGGGCCCGGTGCTCACCTGCACCGGGCCCTTTTCTTTTTGAACGTTGAGGCGCTCTAGAGGGCGCCCGGCTCCACCCAGCCCAGCATGGCCGCAAGCACCAGCGCGCCCAGCAGCGCAACCGACAAACCGACACGCCAGGTCAACGCACGGGCGAGCTTGCCCGAGTCATCACCGCGGGCGAGATGCCGGAAGCCCGACGCCAGCGAAACGATAATGGCCACGAGCAGTAGGATAATGATGATGCGCATACGTGCAGTTTCCGAAAGCGAGCGCATAATTATACCGTGAGCAGCACCAACAACCGCAGACCCGTCTGGGTTCCCGTCCTTGCCTACCTTGTCCTGATGCCTGTGATGCTCTGGCTGGGCTTCTGGCAGCTCGACAAGTCCGAACGCCAGGCCGAACGCAATGCCGCCTTTGAGACCGCGGGTGCCGCGGCCGTCCGCGCGGTCGCCGACATCGACCCCGTCGCGCAGCAATTCGAGCGCGTACAACTCTCTGGGCAGTTTCGCGGAGAACGCCAGGTGCTTATCGACAACATGGTGCGCGGCGGGCGCAACGGCTTTTTTGTGATCACACCCTTCGAGCTCGACGACGGTACGACACTGCTCGTGAATCGCGGCTGGATCCCGCAGACGCCGACACGCGAGCCCATTGGCAACCTCGCGGTGGCGGCTGGGACGCGAGACATCACGGGTCGCATCGGTGCGCTGCCTGTGGGCGGATTGAAACTCGGCGACGGGGATCCAACTGGCGGCGCGTGGCCGCGGGTATTACAGTTTCCGACGATCGCTGCGATCGCAGCCCAGCTCGAGCAGCCCCTGACAGACTGGGCGCTGCTACTCGAACCTGAAACCAGGGACGGTTTCGAGCGCGACTGGCAACCCGGCGGCTTGTCCCCCGAACGCCATCTGGGCTATGCGGTGCAGTGGTTCGCGATGGCGCTGGCACTCACCGTGTTGGCCGCAATCGTGGCCTGGAAACGCCCTGGAGCACAACGAGAACCATGAACACTGCCACTGAAGCCAACCGGCGCCGTGGCCGCCTGCAACTGATCCTGCTCGCGCTCGTCTTTTTCGGCCCACTGGCCGTCGCCATCGCCATGTACTTCACGGGTGGCACCGGCAAGGGCGAGGGCGTCAACTACGGCCGCTTCCTCGAGCCACCGGTTTCCGTTGACGCGAAGCTGCACTTTGACTCAGGCCTGCGCGAGCGCTGGGCGCTCATCGTCAAGCCTGCCGGCAATTGCGACGAAACTTGCGAGCGCGCGCTCATCGACGTGCGCCAGGTACGTCTCGCCACGGGGCGCGAGATCGATCGTATCGAACGGGCAGTGCTGCTCACCGCCGATGCAGCGTTGGCCGAGGACACGGTTGCCGCACACCCGGGTCTTATCGTGCTCCAGTCGCGACCCGATGCCGCCTCGGCAACGGCGATGACGGCGGCGCTCGCGGGCTTGCCCGAAGGCCAGATCTATATCATGGACCCGATCGGCAATGTCATCCTGAGCTATCCCATGGCGCCTGAGCGCAAGCGCTTGCTCGGCGACCTCAAGAAGCTACTCAAGCTTTCGCGTATCGGCTGATCGCAACCGCGATGGACCAGGCCGCACTCATCGAAGCGATCCGGACCCGTCGCCCGCTTGCGCTGGTGCTGTTCACCTTTGCGTTCAGCGTCGGGCTCGCGTTCGAGTGGCTGCTCTGGGATCCGAAGGTCAACGCCGCGCCCGTCACATTGAGTGCGGGTGTATTGGAGGCGGTGCTGCTCGTTACGCGACGCCCGCAATGGTTGACGCTCATTGGGATTTCCCTGGCGCTACGTGCGGCCTTCATCGCCATCGCCGTGGGCGTCGCCTCCATAGTCTCGTTCCTATTGAGCACGGTTGGGGTTATCGCGGTCGCGGTGCTCGTCGGGCTCACACCGTGGCTGCTCGCGCGCAGGCAAGAGGCGGAAGTACCGCCATTCGACCTCGTGGCCACGACGGTGTCGCTGACATTGACGGGCGCCGCGGCTGTGGGACTGCTGCGACTGCTTATGATTGACAGCGCCACACCGATATCGGAAGCGGCGATCACCAGCCTGTCCCTGTTTCTTGGCTTGATCATTGCGGGCCCCCCCATTGTCGTGTTGGGTCGACACACCCATGCACCACGACCGGTGTCCATACGCCGCGTGCTCGACATGGTCGTGTGCATCATCATCTTCTCGGCCGCGGGCGTGTTTGCGTTCGGCCATTTTCCCGAGCCGGTCTGGGAGGTCCTCGGGCCGTTCACGGCGGCCTGGCCCTGGATTGCGCTGCCGCTGGGCATCCTTATGGCCATGCGCACCCACACGATTGGCGCCGCCTGGGTCATCGCACTTGTCGCACTCACGGGTACAGCCACGTACTTCTTGAACCATGAACCCACCATTGACGAGCGACTCAACTGGCAAATCAGTGCACTGGGCGTCCTGCTTGTCCTTTTGGCCTGCCAGGCATTGATCGGCAGCGTCCGGCGTGCCAATGACCAGCGCCGCGCCCAGGAAGCCGTATCGCACATCATGCTCGGGCGCGCCGAGCGCGGTGCCGACGAGACCCTGGCGATTGGCGATGAATTTACACGCGCCTTGTCGGTCGTCGCCGAATTCAGCAACGCGAGCCAGGCCACGCTGTACTGGCTCGACAACGACCGGCGCAGCGTCGGCGTTGCCTACAGCTGGCCCACCGCAGGGGGCGAGGCCGCACACCACGAAACGGCACTGCGGCCGCTGCGTGACATCCTCGGGCCGATACTGCTGGGCCGCATCGCGCAACTCAGCACCTCGGCCGCCCACGGTGAGGCCGTTGTCGATGCCTTTCAGAAGCTTGGCGTCTCGGAGATGCAGGCAGCGCTGCTGCAGCCGGTCGCCTTCGGCGGTCGCGTCGTCGGTTTCGCATTCCTCGGCAGTCGTTTCGACACACCCTTCCGCCGTCTGGAGGTGGCGCCGCTGCTGACGATGATTGCCGAGTTCTACGTCAGCGACCTGACGCGCGAGCGCGCACTGGGCTCTATCCGCAACTACCAGCGGCGACTGCGCGAGCTGGCGGCCCGCACGGCGCAGGCGGAAGAACGCGTACGTCGCGAAACCGCTGTCGAACTGCACGACGGCTTGATCCAGCGCCTCGCAGTCGCGCGCATGAAGCTCGGCGAGCTGCGTCACCGCGCGGGCGACACCGGTCCGGTCACAGCGATCACGGATATCGTCGACGAATCCCTGGCGGCATCTCGCGGCATTATTCACGACCTGAGCCCGTCCGTAGTTTACGAGCTGGGCCTGATACCGGGCCTCGAGAAGCTCGTCGACGACCAGAGGACCGAAGGGCGTTTCAGGCTGGCCTTGCGCGAACACGGTGAGGGTAATGCCCTCGAAGAGCCTGTTCGTGTCGGCATCTACCACGTGGTGCAAGAGCTCGTCGATAACAGTGTGGAGCACTCAGGCGGCAGCCAGGTATGGATCGATGTGTACTGGGAGCAAGCCGCACTCGACGCCGTCGTGGTCAGCGACAACGGTCGCAGCGACGCCTGGTGGCTGCGCGAGACGGCCGCCGATGAACCCTCGGGCCTGGGCTTGCTATCGGCCAGTGAGCGGCTGCGCCCCATCGGCTACGACATCAAATTTGAACGACGACTGGGCGGCGGCACTCGCGCCATCGTGTTCTGGTCGTCATCCGCAGATGGTTGATGGTACTTTGACCCGATGACAACAAGGATCGTTATCGTTGACGACCACCAGCTCGTGCGCGATGGCCTCGAGTCTATGCTCAAGGGCCTGGACGGCAGCATCGACGTCATCGGGCACGGCGCCACAGGTCGTGAGGCTGTGGAACTTGCCGCCGATCTTGCCCCGGACATCATGCTCATCGATGTCGCCATGCCGGGCGTCAACGGCATCGATGCGACCCGAGAAATCCTGACAACCAACCCGGACATCCGCATCGTCGCGGTAACCATGCACGCAGAGCGCTCGTTCATCGCCGGCATGCTGCAGGCGGGCGCGAAGGGTTATATCCGCAAGGAATCCGCCTTCGAGGAGATTTCGGCCGCCATCGACGCCGTCCTGCAGGGTCGCACCTACCTGGGTGACGGCATCGCCGAGATCGCGGTCGCCAGCGACATCATGGACGACGACGACGATCGTCCGGCACTTTCCGACCGCGAAAAAGAAGTACTGACGCTGCTCGCGGAAGGTATGAAAACCCGTCAGATCGCCAAGGCGCTGTTCGTGAGTGAGAAAACGGTGGAGACCCACCGGCGCCAAATCAGTCGCAAGCTGGACCTCTACAGCGTCGCCGAGCTCACCAAGTACGCAATCCGCAATGGCCTGACCTCGGTCGAATAATTCGACCAAAACGGGGCATTTGGGCCAGATTGACTGATTTTTGACCCAAAAATCAGGGTTTTCCCTGAGTGCGAATCCGGTTTTTCCCGATGCCCAGCCCTGGGCGCGATGCCTAGTATCTTAGTCCCGAGATTCGAATGCCTACGGATGGGCACCGATTTTAAGGACGAATCATGGTGGACTGGGCAAGCGCACGCGATATGAGGTGTGGGTCTCCTTCGGGAGACCGTCGTGACCGCAAACACGGAATTGTTTTGGTCGTGGCCCCGCACGAAGGCCTCTGTCGCATGCTCTCCCAGTTCGTTACGAACCTCGGGCACCAGGCGGTCGCTGCCACGGACGGCGGCGCTGCACTCCGCCTCGGCGGACGGCACGACCCCGACCTGGTCATCATCAGGGAAAACATGCCGGGCATGCGAGCAACGGACTTTATCGATGCCGGGCTGGAACGATTACTGGCGAGACGCATTCTCATCGTCGAGCGACGCACTGCAAAGCAGCGCCGCAGGTTGCCGACGATCGAATTTCCGACGGACGCGGAACGTCTCGCGGACCAACTCCAGGGATGGTTGTACTAAAAAATCGGATTGCTGCTGATGCCTTCTCTCCCACGATCGTCAGCTGCTGATTCGTAGGCCCCCTCTGGGGGCCTTTTTTTGGCCTCGGAGCCACGGGGCGGACGCAGGCCATCTGTTAAACTAGCGGCGACCGCGCGCATGATCCGCACCGCGCGCCAGCAAGCCGCACCCATGGACGTAAGCCCCCTTCTTGAGGGCCTCAACGAGGCCCAACGCACCGCCGTTACCGCACCACCCGGACCCGCGCTCGTCATCGCCGGCGCCGGCAGCGGCAAGACGCGCGTGCTCGTGCACCGTGCAGCCTGGCTCATGCAGGTCGAGCACGTGTCGCCGCAGAGCCTGCTTGCGGTGACCTTCACCAATAAAGCCGCCAGCGAGATGCGCAGCCGCATTGAGCACCTGCTGGGCATGCCCACGAAACACCTCTGGATCGGCACATTCCACGGCCTCGCCCATCGACTGCTGCGCCGACACTGGCGCGAGGCGGGCTTGCCACAGAACTTCCAGATCATTGACTCGGCCGACCAGGACCGACTCATCAAGCGAATGATCAAGGACTCGGGCAAAGGCGACAGCGAGTGGTCGCCACGAGAGGTCAAGAGCTTCATCAATTCGAACAAGGACGAAGGCCTGCGGCCGCAGCACATCGATGCCGGTGACGACCCGAGCAAGCGACAGCTCATCGCCTTCTACGCTGACTACCAGGAAGCCTGCGAGCGCGCGGGCCTCGTCGACTTCGCCGAGATTCTGTTGCGCTCGCTCGAGACCTGGCGCGCGAACCCCGACCTGTTGGGTCACTACCAGCGGCGTTTCCGCCATCTGCTCGTCGACGAGTTTCAGGACACCAACGCGATCCAGTACGCGTGGCTCAAGCTGCTCACGGAAGGCGGTGCGATCCCGTTTGCGGTTGGCGATGACGACCAGTCGATCTACCGCTGGCGCGGCGCCAAGGTCGAACACATCGGCAAGTACACGATCGACTTCCCGGACACGCTCGTCGTCAAGCTCGAACAGAACTACCGCTCAACCGGCAACATCCTGAACGCCGCCAACGCGATCATCGACAACAACGGCGGTCGCATGGGCAAGAACCTCTGGACCGAGGATGGCGAGGGTGCACCCGTTCGGCTTTACGCGGCCTATAACGAGCGCGACGAAGCAGACTTCGTCGTCAACCGCATCAAGGACTGGGTGAACCAGGGCAACCGCCGCGACGAAACCGCCGTCCTGTACCGCTCCAACGCGCAGTCACGCGCGCTCGAGGAGGCGCTGCTCAACGCGCGCGTGCCTTACCGCGTTTATGGGGGCCTTCGATTCTTCGAACGCGCCGAGATCAAGGACGTGCTCGCTTACCTGCGGCTCATTAGCAACCGCGCCGATGACGCGGCATTCGAGCGCGTGGTCAATCTGCCCGCGCGCGGCATCGGTGCCCGTTCCGTTGAGGCAATTCGTGCCTACGCGCGCGCCAACGCCTGCGCACTGTGGCGTGCTGCAGGCGCCGTGGCCGCCGACCAGATGGCCGCGCGTGCCGCCAACGCGATCATGGGCTTCCTGAATCTCGTCGAAGGCATGGCCGCAGAAACCAACACGCTCGACCTGCACGAGAAGGTCGACCACGTCGTACACGCGAGCGGCCTCATTGGCCACTACCGCAAAGAGGGCGAAGAAAAATCCGCCACGCGCATCGAAAACATGCAGGAACTCGTTTCGGCCGCGCGCGGCTTCGACCCCGATGTCGGCGACGAGGAGATGAACGAACTCGATGCCTTCCTGGCCCACGCCGCACTTGAGGCCGGCGAAGGCCAGGCCGACGCCTGGGAAGACTGCGTGCAGCTTATGACGCTGCACTCGGCCAAGGGCCTCGAGTTTCCGCTCGTGTTTCTCTGCGGAATGGAGGACGGGCTGTTCCCCCATCAGCGCTCGATTACGGACCCGGCCGGGCTCGAGGAAGAGCGACGGCTGTGTTATGTCGGCTGCACACGCGCCATGCGTGAGCTCTACCTGACCTATGCTGAGCAACGCCGCTTGCATGGCATGGACAACTACGGCGTGCCATCGCGCTTTATCAACGAAGTCCCCAAGAGCCTGCTCGAGGAGATCCGTCCACGTGCCCAGGTGTCACGGCCCATGGCCTCACGGCCCGTGCGGGGCGGCGGTCACACGGCCTTGCGCGACCCCGATGCACCGACCGTGCAGCTGGGCCAGCCCGTGCGTCATGCGCGCTTCGGTGACGGCGTCATCCTCAACTGCGAGGGCTCGGGAGCGCACGCGCGCGTTCAGGTCAACTTCGAGGGCGCGGGTACCAAGTGGCTCGTCCTGAGCTATGCGAATCTCGAACTGATGTAGAATTCGCGGCAATGAAGATCCTGATTCTAGGGGCCGGCCAGGTCGGGGCGAGTGCTGCCACGCAGCTGTCCCGCGAAGAAGCCAACGATGTCACCGTGGTGGACATCAACGCAGAGGTCCTGCGCGACCTGCAGGATCGTCTCGACATCCGCACCGTGGTTGGGCACGCGGCCTTCCCCGACGTTCTCGAACGCGCGGGTGCACGTGACGCGGATATCGTGATCGCGCTCACGGACTCGGACGAGACCAACATGATCGCGTGCCAGGTCGCCTACTCCCTGTTCCGCACGCCGACCAAGATCGCACGCATCCGCGCCGCCGAATACATGAATGCTGACAAGCTGTTCGCACAGGAAGGCATGCCTGTCGATGTGCGCATCAGCCCCGAGCAGCTCGTCTGCGAGTACATCGAGCAGCTCATCCTCTACCCGGGTGCGCTACAGGTGCTCGAGTTTGCCGACGACCGGGTTCGGCTTGTCGGCGCGCGCGCCGATCGCGACGGCCTGCTCGTCGGGCAGCAGCTCAAGAACATCAAGGAACACATCCCTAATACAGAGGCGCGCATCGCGGCCATCTACCGTGAGGGCCGTTCGATAGAGCCCAAGGGCGACACGGTGATTCGCGAAGGCGATGAAGTGTTTTTCATTGCCGCGCGCGAAGACATCCGGGTGTTCATGAGCGAGATGCGCGCGCTCGAGGATCCCGTGCGACGCGTGGTCATCGCGGGCGGCGGCAACATCGGCCTGCGGCTTGCGCAAACGCTCGAGCAAACCAACTCCGTCAAGATCATCGAACGCGACCCTGATCGGGCGCGGTACATCTCGGAGCAACTCTCCAAGGCCATCGTTCTCAACGGCGATGCGGCCAACGAAGACTTGTTGCTCGAGGAAAACATCGACTCGGCCGACGTGTTCTGCGCGCTGACTAACGCCGAGGAAGCCAACATCCTTTCAGCCATGCTCGCGCGCCGACTTGGCGCCAAAAAAGTCATGGCGCTCATCAACCGCCCGTCATACGCCGAGCTCATGGAATCGGGCAGCATCGATATCGCCATCTCGCCACAGCAGATCACCATCGGTTCGCTGCTCGCGCACGTGCGCCGCGGCGATGTCGTGAAGGTGCACGCGTTGCGCCGCGGTGCGGCCGAGGCCATTGAGGCTGTGGCGCATGGCGCGAGTGGGTCGAGCAAGGTCGTCGGCAAGACCATCGAGAACCTCAAACTGCCGCGCGGCGCCTCAATCGCCGCACTCGTGCGCGACGAGCAAGTCATCATTGCGCATCACGACACCCAAATTCAGGCCGACGACCACGTCATCATCTTCCTCACCGACCGGCGCAAGGTGGATGAAGTCGAGTCGCTGTTCCAGGTGGGCGTGTCCTTCCTTTAGGCGCGCGCCGCTGACATGAACTGGCAAGTCATCCAGCGCATTCTCGGCTTGCTGCTCATGATGTTCAGCATCACGATGCTGCCGCCTGTGGCCATCTCGCTGATTTACGCGGACGGCACCTGGCGCGTGTTCGTGTACTCGTTCCTGTTCATCATCGCGCTGGGCTTCTTTCTGTTCTGGCCTGCACGCCGCGCCAGAAAAGACCTGCGGCTGCGCGACGGCTTTCTCGTGGTTGCCTCGTTCTGGCTCGTTCTGGGTATGGCCGGTGCCACGCCGTTGTGGTTGTCGGCGTCGCCGAGTATGACGCTCACAGAAGCCGTGTTCGAATCGATCTCAGGGCTGACCACCACGGGCGCCACGGTGCTCAGCGGTCTCGATGGCCTGCCCGAAGCCATCCTGTTCTACCGCCAGCAACTGCAGTGGCTGGGCGGCATGGGCATCATCGTATTGGCAGTCGCCATCCTGCCCATGCTCGGTGTCGGGGGTATGCAGCTCTACCGGGCCGAGACACCCGGCCCCGTGAAGGACACCAAGCTCACCCCGCGCATCACCGAAACGGCCAAGGCGCTCTGGTACGTCTACCTGGGCTTCACGACGCTCTGCGCCGTCTCGTATTGGCTTGCGGGCATGACGGTGTTCGATGCGATCTGCCACGCGTTCTCAACGGTGGCCATCGGTGGCTTCTCAACACACGATCTCAGCATCGGCTATTTCGACAGTCCGGTTGTCGACGCCGTGGCGGTGGTGTTTATGTTCCTGGCCGGCATCAATTTCTCGCTGCACTTCTTTGGCTGGCGCAACAACTCGATCCGCCACTACGTCGAGGACCCCGAGTTCCGGGCCTACGTCTTTATCCTACTCGTACTCACGGCCACGGTATTCGTCGGTCTATCAATTACGCGCACCTACGACGACACGGGGACCACCTTCATCAACAGCCTGTTCCAGTCGGTGTCGATCGCGACCACGACGGGGTTCACAACGGCCAACTACGCCGCGTGGCCGGGCGCCATCCCCGTGTTGCTCATTTTTGCGAGCTTCATTGGCGGTTGCGCGGGCTCGACGGCGGGCGGTCTCAAGGTCATGCGCGCCTTGTTGCTCTACCGCCAGGGGGCGCGCGAGATTGCGCGCCTCGTACACCCCAGCGCCGAGATCCCCGTCAAGATCGGCAACACCGCGGTGTCACGCCGCGTCGTGGAAGCCGTCTGGGGCTTCTTTGCGATTTACGTGGTCGTGTTCACGGCGCTGCTGCTCGCGCTCATGATGACGGGGCTCGACCAGGAGAGCGCCTTCGCAGCTGTCGCTGCGACGCTCAACAACCTCGGTCCGGGGCTCGGTGAAGTCACCAGCGGCTTCATGACCGTGTCGCCCGAAGGCCAGTGGATCGCCATCGTGGCCATGGTGCTCGGTCGCCTCGAGATCTTTACGCTGCTCGTGCTCGTCACGCCGACGTTCTGGCGGCGCTAATGACCGGCCTTGCGGATCGACTGACGCGCGTCAATGCGTGGATTGGCCGCACCGTGGCCTGGTTCACGCTGCTCATGGTCATCAACACTGTCGTCGTGATCATCGCCCGCGATGCGTTCTCCTTCGGGCGCATCTGGATGCAGGAGATCACGACCTGGCTGCACGCGAGCGTGTTCCTGCTCGGCATCGCCTACACGCTCGGTCGCGACGAACATGTACGCGTCGACATCTTTTATCGCCGCTTCGGTGACCGCGGCCGCGCCTGGATCGACCTGTTCGGTACGCTGCTGCTGTTGCTGCCCGTGGCCGGTTTCATCCTCGTCGAATCCTGGGACTACGTATTCGGCCCGCGCGGCACCTGGGCCGTCATGGAGAGCTCGCGCCAGGCCGGCGGTCTGGGCTACCCGGCGCCGCCCCTAATCAAGACGTTTATGATTCTCATGCCCGTGCTGCTCATGCTGCAGGGGCTCGCCATCGTGCTGCGCGCCGCGGTCACGCTCAGGACAAAGCCGTGACCTGGGTGGCCGTCGCGCTGTTCCTGGCTGTCATCGTCGTGCTCATGTCGGGCTTCCCGGTGGCGTTCGCGCTGGGCGGCACGGCGCTGCTGTTCGCCTTCGTGGGCACGCTGCTGGGCGGCTTCGATCCGAGCTATCTCGGCAGCATCCCAAACCGCCTGTTCGGCATCATGTCGAACGAGACACTCATCGCCGTACCGTTGTTTGTGTTCATGGGCGTCACGCTCGAACGTTCCCGTATCGCCGAGAGCCTGTTGGGTGCCCTGTCGTCGTTGTTTGGGCGCTCGAGCGGCGGGCTCGGCATCGCCGTCACGCTGGTCGGCATGTTACTGGCCGCGAGCACAGGCATCGTCGGGGCCACGGTCGTCACAATGGGGCTGCTCTCGCTGCCGACCATGCTCAAGCGCGGCTACGATCCGGCCGTTGCCACGGGCACAATCTGCGCCTCGGGCACGCTCGGCCAGATCATTCCCCCATCGATTGTGCTCGTGCTGCTTGGCGATGTGTTGTCGTCCGCCTATCAACAAGCGCAATTGTCGCAAGGCATCTTCAACCCCGAGTCCGTGTCCGTGGGCGACCTGTTCGCGGGTGCGCTGCTGCCCGGTGTGGCGCTTGTGGGTCTGTATCTCGCCTGGCTCCTGATTCTGTCCTGGCTCAAGCCGGGCAGCATGCCCGGTAAGACCGAAGCCGAGCTCGCCGAGCCGGTTCGACTCGTAACACTGCTGCGTGCGTTGTTCGCACCACTCGCGCTCATCATCGCTGTGCTGGGTTCCATTCTCACTGGTATTGCGACGCCCACCGAAGCCGCGGGCGTCGGTGCTGCGGGCGCGCTGTTGCTCGCCGCCTTCGCGCGCGAGCTCAGCCTCGACACGCTGCACGACATCATGCGCTCGACGACACGTGTCACAAGCATGGTGTTTCTGATCCTGATCGGTGCGTCGATCTTCGCACTCGTCTTCCGCGGCTACGGCGGCGACGAGGTCGTGCGCGCTGGGCTGACGTCGCTGCCCGGCGGTGCTGTCGGTGCGTTCATTGCCGTCATGCTCGTCATGTTCCTGCTGGGCTTCGTACTCGATTTCATTGAGATCACCTTTGTCGTCGTCCCCATTGTGGGTCCTGTGTTGCTGGCCATGGGCTTTGACCCCGTCTGGCTCGGCGTCATGATCGCCATCAACCTGCAGACGTCATTTCTCACGCCACCCTTCGGCTTTGCGCTGTTCTACCTCAGAGGCGTCGCACCTGAGTCCGTGCCCACGAGTGCTATTTACCGCGGCGTGATTCCATTCATCGTGATCCAGGTGCTTATGCTCGCCATCCTGGCCGTGTTCCCCGAACTCGCCACGTGGCTGCCTGGCGTGGTCTATGGCGACTAGAACGGACTACGCCGCGCTACTCTCAGCGCATTGGGACCTCGAAGGTCCGCTGCGACCGCTCGACGGCGAGCACGACCGCAACTTCGTCGCCGGCGATACGGTGTACAAGGTCATGCGCTCTGGCGGCAACGAGGCGCATGTTGCGTTGCAGGTTGCCTGCCTGGAGCATCTCGCGGCGCATGCGGCGCATTCGGCGCCCGTGCCCGTCGTGGTGCCCACGCGCAATGGACAGCGCTGGGTCGTAATCAGCGATGCAAACGGCGACGATCGCGTGGCGTGGGCCGTCTCACGGTTGCCGGGCCGCGTATGGGCAACCGTGCGTCCGAGAAACCCTGCGATGGCGCGGACACTCGGCGTGCACATCGCGCGGCTGCATGCTGCCCTTGCAGATTTTGCGCACGGCGCACTCCCGCAGACACATGAATGGGACCTGCGTGCAGCGGCGCGTCTGTACGACGGACCCGAAGCACTGACCGGCCACCCGCACGCCGCCGCACTCGAGACGCTGCTGCGCGAGAACGCCCCGGCCGCAATTGCGACGCTCGATGCGCTGCCGGTGCAAGCGATCCACAATGACCTCAACGACTACAACCTGCTCGCGACCTGCGCACCGCTGAGCGAGCCCATACTGTCTGGCGTTATCGACTTTGGCGACATGCTGTCCGCGCCGGTCGTCTGTGACCTGGCGATCGCAGGCGCCTACCTCGTGTTGGGGCAACCGCGCCCGCTCGATCTGTTACGCGCGCTGGTTGCGGGCTACACCGCGGAGCAGATTCTATCGGCAACGGAAATCGCGCTGGTCTGGCCGTTGCTACGCATGCGACTCGCGCAGAGCGCGCAAATCGCCTGGCGCTCGCGGAGCCAGGGCCGCGACGACCCCTACCTTCAGGTGTCGCAACAGCCCATCAACGACTTCTTCGCGACGCACGCGAGCCTCGACGCCCATCTTGTCGAGACCACATTGCTGCGCGCCGCCGGGCTCGAGACGCCCGACGTGGCGCTGGCGCAGTGGCTTACGAGTCCCGAGTGTGTCGTCGCACCCATGTTCGATGCGCCGCTCGTCGATGCCCCGATACTTGACCTGTCGATCACGGGCGCACACGCCTGCGACAACCCCGTGCAACCCGACATGGCAGACATCGAGCGTGCCGTTGCCGCGCTCGACGAAGGCGGCACGCGCGCCGTACTGGGTCGCTACGACGAACCGAGGCTCGTGTACGGCGCACCGTTCTATGTATCGGGCACGCACGGCGCCACGGACCGGCGCACGATCCACATCGCCGTCGATGTGTTCTTGCCCGCGGGTACGCCCGTGCACGCACCTCTGGACGCGACCGTGCACACGGCCGATGTGCGCGACGCCGATTATGACTATGGCGGGCTCGTCGTGCTGCGCCACGAAACGCCCAAGGGCATGCCGTTCTTCACGCTCTACGGTCACCTGGCGCACGACAGCGTACGCGCGCTCTCAGAAGGTCAACCCATCGCCGCGGGTCAGGCCTTCGCCGCACTCGGTGGCCCCGACCAAAACGGCGGCTGGGCGCCGCATGTGCACCTGCAGCTCGGCACCACGGATGCGCCCGGTGCCGACTGGCCAGGTGTCATCGATCCTGACCAGCGCGACGACTGGTGTGCACTGTTTCCCGATCCAGCGCCGCTGCTTGGGCTGGTACCAGGGTATGCCACCGCGCCGCGCGATGACATCGCCGCACTCGCCGAGCGCCGCGCCGCTCACGCACCACCGAGCCTGCGCACGAGTTACCGCGAACCGCTGGACATCGCACGCGGCTGGCGCAGCCTGCTGTTCGACGGGCTGGGTCGCACCTACCTCGACGCCTACAACAATGTGCCGCATGTCGGTCACGCGCACCCGCGCATACGTGCCGCCGTCGATGCGCAGATGCGCTTCGTCAATACCAACACGCGTTACCTGCAGCGCGTGCACGCCGACTATGCGGCGGCGCTCGCCGAGCGGCTTCCCGCACGCCTCGATTCCGTATTCCTGCTGAGCTCGGGCAGCGAGGCCAACGAACTCGCGCTGCGACTCGCACGCACGGCGACGGGCCAGCGCGACACGATCGTGCTCGCGGCCGGTTATCACGGCCACACGGTGGCTGCGATTGAGATTTCCGACTACAAGTTCTCTGGCCCGGGCGGCGAGGGTGCGCCCGACTGGGTCCATGTCGCACCCAATCCCGACGTATTCCGCGCGGGCTGCGATCCCAACGCCGCGGCGTCGGGCGCACACTTCGCGGGCGCGGTCACGGATATCGTCACGGCTTTGTCGGTACGCGATCGCCAGCCCGCCTGCTTCATCGCGGAGACCTTCCCAAGCGTCGGCGGCCAGCTCGTGCCGCCGCCCGGTTGGCTGCGCGGGGTCTACTCGGCCGTGCGCGCTGCCGGCGGCATTTGCATCGCCGACGAAGTGCAGACGGGACTCGGTCGACTCGGTAGCCACTTCTGGGGCTTCGAGCAACAGGAGGTCGTGCCCGACATCGTGGTGCTCGGCAAGCCGCTGGGTAACGGCTACCCACTCGCGGCTGTGGTCACGACACGCGCTATCGCGCAGGCCTTCGATACCGGTATGGAGTTCTTTGCGACCTTCGGCGGATCGAGCGTGGCCTGTGCGGCCGGGCACGAGGTGCTGCGCATCATCGACGACGAAGGGCTCGCCGACCACGCCGCCGATGTGGGTGCTTACCTGATCGAGGGGCTTCGTTCGCTGGCCGCCGATCAACCCGTGCTCGCCGACGTGCGGGGCATGGGCTTGTTCATCGGTGTGGAAGTCGCCGACGCACAACGCCAGCCCCTCGCCGAGGTGGCCGTGTGGATCGTGGAGCGACTGCGCCAGCGACGCGTGCTTGTCGGGCGCGACGGGCCCGATAACAACATACTCAAGATTCGCCCGCCGCTGGCCTTCGACCGCGCCGACGCCGACTACCTGCTGGCTGTGCTCGGCGAGGTGCTCGCCGAGACCGCGTTCAGACCTGAGTTGTTTCCTGCTCGTCTTCGACGGGCTTGAACCAGGACTCACCGGCCTGGACGTGGCGTTTGCGCCGCCGGGCACGGGGCCGCCAGATTCCCAAAATGACATTGGCCACAGAGAGGCCCAACAGAATCATGAGCGCCGTCCACTCGTCGTGCATCATGCCCGACAGCTCGGCCAGATCGAACTCGCCGGCTGCCGCGCGTTCCGCCGCTTCCTTGGCGCGGCGCGCGGGTCCATCGATGCTCGCAAGCGACGCCTCGAACACGAGCACGCCCGACACGGCCTTTAGCAGCACCCAGCCCTGCTCCATGAAGGGCGTGTGCACCATCATCGAGATGAGTCCCGAGACGAGCACGATGAGCATGCCCGGGATGATGAGCCACGACACGAGGAAGTCGATGCTCGTACGCAGCGTCAGAACCTGCGAGATATCGGTGGGCTCGGGCGCGGCCGCCAGCACGAATAGATAGGCCGCGATGCCGCCCGCGTAAGCAAAGGCGGACAGTGTGTGCACAATCTTGGAGAGTTTACGTTTCCACATGGTCTAGTCGTCGTTTGACGCTTCGCCGCGACGTTCGCGGTAAGCGTCCCACAGGCCGTCGGGGTCGTTGTAGATGATTCGTTCGCAGGCCGCTTCCGGACGCGGCAGGTCGAATTGTTGCCCGAGCCAGGCCATGACATTGGGGCAACGTCGCCACAACATCAACGGCAGCAAGAAGTGATCCGCATCCTCGTCGATGATGAGATCAATAATCCCGGGCGCCGCGGCGGCGATTTTTTCACTCTCCGAAACAGGGACAAGGCTGTCCATCCGGCCGTGTTCGATGAGCGTCGGCACCGTGTAGTCACCCAGCAACGGCGCAAGCTGCGCGTCTTCGAAGTCGAACCCCGCGCGTTGTCCTGCGACCGCCACCGCTTTCTCGAGCCGGCGCCCGGACACCAAGAATCGCAGCCACGTGGGGGCCATGGCACGAAAATTCGGGATCACAGCCGCGGGATCTTCGAAGGGCTGTAGCGCGACAACGGCGTCCCAACCTGGCTCAGTGGCTGCTGCGCGCAATGCGACACTGCCACCCAGCGAGACGCCGAACCCGATCAATGGACGCGGCGCAGAACGCGCTTCAAGCGCTTCCCGCAGCGCAGTTATGGCCTCAGCCTCGCGGATGCCCCAGGTCATAAGCTCGCCTGATGACTCGCCATGTCCGGGCAAGTCAACCAACACAACATCGAAACCGGCATCGGCCAGAAGAGCAGCAAACGAGCCCATGACCTCTTTGCCCATGGCGTAGCCATGCAATACGACTACGGTTCCCTGTGACTCTGCTTGCGACGTCTCGGAGGCGACGGGTTCATAGCTCCAGTAGATATCGGCTTCCCGGATGCCTTCCGGCGTCGCCACCTCAAGCTGGCGGGTCGTTAACGTGATCTCGAAGGGATGGCGCGGCACGTGCAAGAGCACCATGTCCGCAACAGGCGTCCTCAGTACTTCACGTCTGCCGTTAAGCGTTTGCCGGATCAGCGTCGCGGTCGCACCATCAACATACGCTCCCCGCTGATTGGGCGCCTCGACAATCCGATCGGCAACAAGACCTGTGCAGCCTGCGAGCGCCAGCGTCGCGGCAATGACGCTGGCGCACAGAACGTGCTGTGTCGCGCTAGTGCTGTGCCACATGCTCCGGTGCAGGACGCAGGCCGGTGTTGGTTTCACCGGCGATATCGGGTGGCTCTATGCCCCGGCATGCAGACGGTAGGTATTTATCGTCGAGCCAACTGCTGCACTCCCACTCGAGGTTACCTTGGTCGCCTATGATGGGCTGCAAGTATAAATAGGCACCATTGAGGATCTCGTTGGCGTCCTCGCCGCCGTAGCGCACACGGATCAGGCCCGTGTCGCCGAACACGACGACCTCGTCGACGTAGCGCCCCGTCTGGCGCGGCGCCTGGAGCGCCTCTGCGGCATTGGGGAAGGCACCCGTCTCGTAGTACGTCTCGACAATGAAGACCTTGGGCCCCGCCGCCAGTGAGAGTCCTTCAGAAATCTGCGAACGAATCGTGTAGTCCTGGTAGGCGGGAATGGCAATCGCGGCAACGATGCCGATCATGGCTGCGTTCTGAGCGGCACCGCCACCCAGCAGCGTGTCGATCAGGCTCGACTCCGTCGTGATCTCAAACGCGACGTAGGGCTCCCCAACGCTGACGGTGACCGCAATGGGGCTCTCGCCAGGCAGGCCGAGTTCTCGCGCCGTTGGCAGCGACAAGGCGTCGAACTCCACGCCCGCGATGTCGGCCATCATCTGCATGACCCCGAGGTAGCCGTAGTAAAGACGACGCGGCAGTTTTGCGGAGCTGCCGGTCATGGCAAATGCGGCCGAGTCCAGCGACACGCGCTGCGTCTGCTCGAGCCACTGCCCCATAGACAACTTGCGACGTTCGGCCGCGCGGTCAATGAGCGGCTGCGGAATATCGGAGAAGTAGGCGTAGTCACCCTCGATGACGAAGTAATAGTGGTCGCGCATGCGCTGCATGATGTGCACGACGGACAGCGGCAGTGCCGAGTCTTCACCCATCTCTTCCTCGACCTCCATCGAGTCCTCGGAAATGATGTGGAAGAGCGTCGCACGACCGCGCCGAACGCGATCGATGCTAATGCCGTCAAAGTCGTCCATGGCCTTAATGAGCGCATCGAACTTCTTGCGGTCACGAATCCGCATGGCCAGATAATCGCCTACGTCGTCGAAGATCACCACGAGGTCCGGGCCCAACGCGCCCAGCAACAGGTCGGTATCGAAGCCGACGGCCTCGCGCATCGCGCTCTTCGTGGAAGCCCAGTCCTCGTCGGGCCCCGTCGCAGACTGCGACTCGAAGTACTCGACAATGGTGTCGAGCTGCTCAGGCCCCGGGATGGACGCGAAAATCACGCCGCCCGGAACGCCGACGGTTGTCGCACCCAGGTCGTTGCTGAATACAGGCAGCGGCGAGTCTTCACGCGCGCCTAAATCCGCGACGATACCGAGTCGTGCGCGCCCATCGGCCACGCCCATACCCACGGCGACAGCACGTGTGTCGTCGAGGCCCGCCTCAGCCATAGCCGCATACTGTTCAGCCGGCAACATCATCTGCGCCATGGGCAACGCGTCCTCGGCGTTGATCCAGAACAACACGCCATAGCCCGAATCATCGAGGCGACCGGCCATGGCCGGCAGGCGTTCGTTGTCAGCCGTCAGTCGGCCTTCGATACCGGCCATGATTTGTTCGGTGACCACCTGGCCCGCGACCACGAGCACACGGCCCGACGCGGCATCGAACTCGATCCAGCTTGAAACAGGCAAACCCAACAGCGGTGCGCGGCCGTCGGCGTCGAGTGTGGCGCCCAACGCCAGCGGCGTACCCGCCTCGCCGAAACTTTCGAGCCAGCTGGCCAACGCGGCCTCGTCTTTTAGATCCGTCGTCAGTGCGACCAGGCCAAGCGGTCGCGGCGCACCGAGTACGGCGACCTCGACGGGTGAGCGCGTGTGCTGCAGCAGGCCGCGCACAAACGGTACATCAAAGCCCTCGCTGCCAAACACCGTGTCGATAAATCCGCGCTCAATGCGCTCAAGCTGATTGAGGTGGCGTGGGTCGCGAAGTGCTGCGTCGAGCGCATTGCCCTTGGGCAGGCTCAGTAGACCCGTCGGGTGCGGCACCCGGAAGTAGGCCAGCGTGCCTGCGGGCAGCGTCGGTTGCAGCCAGGGCTCGGACAACGGCAGGTCGTCCGCGCGGGCGGTCGAACTCAGGAAGACAAGGCAGGCCACGAGGGCCGGGATCATGCGTAGTGCTCGCAAGGTAGGCTCCATTCCATGCGGCGGGGCACAGGCCCCCGAGGGGAACCCGGAGCTTAGCAAACGCAGCGGGGATATCGCGTGCGTTGTTTCTCGTCCGTCCCCATCGACGTTTGCCGTAGACTCGAGCCATGCAGGACCTTTTTGCCAGCCAGCGCCGCGAGATCGAGCCCCTGGGCGCGGGCCTCGTGCTGTTGCCCGGCTTTGCCGACACCACAGCACTGCTCCAAGCCTTGCCCGAGGTAACGGCCACGGCGCCGTTTCGCCAGCAGCGAACCCCGGGCGGCAAGACCATCGCCGTATCCATAACTAACTGTGGCGCACTTGGCTGGGTGTCGGACCGACGGGGCTACCGGTACCAGGACACCGACCCGGTGTCTGGCGAACATTGGCCGCCGCTACCCGAGAGCTGGTCGGCACTGGCCACGCACGCCGCCGCGCTCGCGGGCTGCCCGGACTACACACCGAACGTCTGCCTCGTGAACCGCTACCTGCCCGGACAGCGCTTGTCGTCGCACCAGGACCTCGACGAGCGCGATTTTTCTCAGCCCGTGGTGACCGTGTCGTCGGGTTTGCCGGCAACGTTTCTCGTGCACGGCGAGACACGGGGCGGTAAGCCGCACAGGCTCTCTCTTGTCGACGGCGACGTGCTGGTCATGGGCGGCGCATCGCGCCGGCACTACCACGCCGTGGACCGCATCGCGCCGGACCCCACGGGTCGCATCCCGCACCGCATCAGCCTGACGTTCCGAGCCGCATGAACGACTCAACCGTTGCCAAAAATGTCTTTGGAGATTCGCTCACGCCCTGTTGCGGCATCACGCGCACGGGCTTTTGGCGCGATGGGTTTTGTCGCACGGGCCCACAGGACGTCGGGCGCCACGTGGTGTGCGCCGTGGTCACCGATGCGTTTCTCGAGTTCAGTCGGTCACGCGGCAACGACCTCGTGACCCCGATGCCGCAATACGACTTTCCAGGCCTGAGCGCCGGCGATCGCTGGTGCCTGTGTGCAGGCCGCTGGCTCGAGGCCTACCAGGCCGGATGCGCACCGACCGTCGACCTCGAGGCCACCGAAAAATCGGCGCTCGAGATCGTGCCGATGGCCGCGCTCCAGGCACACGCCATCGCGCCCGACACCGACTAGAGGTTGCGCGTGGAGAGCGTCGAGCTCTCGCTGATCAGCTGCCAGGGTGTCGAGCGCAGCTGGTACTCGCGCAGCGAGTCGTAAATAGCCTTCGCGTCGGCGTTGCGCCCCGTGATCTCGGCTACGACATCATTCGTGTGTCGTTTCATTGCCTGCAACACCGCGGTCGGGAACGGCAGCACATTGACATCGGGATCATTGCGCAGGGTCTGCAGTGCCTCTGCGTTGCGGTAGCTGTACTCGGCCAGCATGTCGCAGTTCGCCGCCTGGCAGCAGGTTTTCACGAGCGCCTGCAGGTCCGCGGGCAATGACTTCCAGGCCTGCCGGTTGATCATGGCCTCGAGCATCGGGCCCGGCTCGTGCCAGCCCGGGTAGTAGTAGTACTTCGCGACGCGGTGAAAGCCGAACGCAATATCGTTGTAGGGCCCCACCCACTCCGTCGCGTCGATGTTGCCCGTCTGCAGTGCTGTGAAGATCTCCCCGCCGGGCAGTGACACGGGCGTACCGCCCGCACGCGCCAGCACTTCGCCGCCCAAACCGGGGATGCGCATCTTGAGGCCCTTCAGGTCCTCGACGCTGTTAATCTCGCGGTTGTACCAGCCGCCCATTTGCGCGCCCGTGTTGCCCGCAGGGAACGGGATCACGTCGAACGGCGCGTAGAGCTTCTCGTAGAGTTCGAGGCCATTGCCGTAGTACATCCAGCCATTCATTTCGGCAGCGTTGAGTCCAAACGGCACCGTGGCGATGAACTGCGCCGCCTCGATCTTCGACTTCCAGTAGTAGGCGCCGCCGTGGCCCATCTCGGCGGTTCCTTGCGAGACCGCATCGAAGACCTCGAACGCGGGCACGAGCTCGCCTGCAGCGTAGACGCGAATCTTGATGCGGCCGCCCGACGCGGACTCGATCATCTTCGCGAGGTTCGTGGCACCCGTCCCCAAACCGGGAAAGTTAGGTGGCCAGGTCGTGACCATCTTCCAGTCAAAGCGCTTACCGGGCGCGGGCGCTGCCGTCGCAGGACCCGCGGCTTCCTGGCCACATCCCGCAAGACCGGCTGCCAGTGCGCCGGTCCCCAAGCTGGCAATGACGTCACGACGTTTCATAACACCTCCCCCACAAGTGATGAGCGGATTATTCCACAGCGCTCCTGCCCGGCGCAGCCTGCCGCGACACTGCGATAGACTCGCGCCACAACCCAGAAGAGCGCACCCACATGATTGGACTCCTGCAACGCGTCACGGACGCCGCCGTGCATGTCGACGGCCACTGCATCGGCCGCATTGATGCGGGTCTGCTCGTGCTCGTGGGTGTGGTTCGGGAGGACATCGACAGCGATGCGACCCGTCTGGCCGAACGGCTCGCGACCTACCGCGTGTTTCCTGACGACGCAGACCGTATGAACCGGTCACTGATCGACAGCGGTGGGGCCATGCTGGCCGTACCGCAATTCACGCTGGCAGCCGATACAGGCCGCGGTCGGCGGCCTTCCTTCGGCCATGCGGCGGCACCGGACGAGGGGCAGCGGCTGTTTGAGGTGTTCTGCACGTCGGTCCGCTCGCTCGGCATCCCCCTTGAAACCGGGGAATTTGGGGCCGATATGAAGGTCAAATTGACCAATGACGGCCCCATGACTTTCTGGCTGTCCACGCGCTAGCCCGGGCACGGCCGCCGCTTTTTTCATCATTTTCTGAGACTTCGGCAACCAAACTGTCAGATGAACTGGCGTATTATTGCGTGATGTATCTGCGCCTTGAGCGCGAGTAGAGGTTAACCATGGGTTTTGGCGGTATCAGTATCTGGCAGCTGTTGATCATCCTGGCCATCGTGCTGGCGATTTTCGGCACCAAGCGTTTCAAGAACATTGGCTCGGACCTCGGTGGGGCCATCAAGGGCTTCAAGAACGCCGTGGGCGAAGGTGAACAGAAGGCGGACGAGAAGCCGCAGATCACCGAAACCGAAGACGCGACTTTCGAGTCGACCCCGGGCATCAAGCAGGAAGCAAAAGAGCAGAAGTAACCCGGGCGCACCGCCCCGGGGACCGCTATGGACGCGAGCCTGCCTGAATTCCTGCTGCTGTTTGTCATCGGCCTCATCGTACTCGGCCCCGAGCGCATGGCCGCCGTTGCGAAGAAGATCGGCCAGTTCGTCGGTTACGCACGGCGCATGAGCAGCAACCTGCAGACCCAGCTCGAGGACGAGCTGGAGCTCAAGCGTATTCGCGAGACCCTGCCCGCACGTGTCGACCTGCGCGAGCAACTCGGAATCGATGACATTGAGAAAGACCTGAAGGCCGTCGCCGACGACGTCGAACGGGCGCCCGGCAGTTCGGGTGAGACCCCAGAAGCGGGCGCGGCGCACGCAAACGCCGACGCACCCGAATCCAAGGCCGAGGCCGAGCCAGAACTCGACACGTCACACCACAATGACGTCGTCAGCGCCGACCCCGACGACGAGGGCATGGACCACAACGACGTCGAGTGGGAAGAGGAAGAAGACGACTACGTCCCTGAAGTCGCTGCCAGCGAGTCACGCCCGGCCAGCACCGCCAAATCGTCATGACGGACACCCCGAAGGAAGACGAGGCGCTCGAGGAATCGAGCTTGCTCTCACACCTGCTCGAGCTGCGCTCGCGCATGCTCTGGGCGTTCGCAGCCGTGATGGTGGTTTTCATCTGCCTCGTGCCATTCGCGAAGACGTTGTTCGCGATCGTCTCGCAACCGCTGACCAACGCCCTTCCGGAAGGCAACACGATGATCGCCACACAGGTGGCATCACCGTTTCTGACGCCGTTCAAGCTCGCATTTTTCATGGCGCTATTCATCGCCATGCCTGTTGTGCTCTACCAGGTCTGGGCGTTTGTGGCGCCGGGGCTTTACAAGAAAGAGAAGCGCTTCGCGCTGCCCATGCTCGCGAGCAGCATCATTCTGTTCTACCTCGGCATCCTGTTCGCCTACTACGTGGTGTTCCCGCTGATGTTCGCGTTCTTCAACCAGGTCTCACCGCAGGGCGTCGACGTGATGACCGACATCACGGCCTATCTCGACTTTGTGCTCGCGCTGTTCTTCGCGTTCGGGATTGCGTTCGAGGTGCCCATCGCCACCGTGCTGCTGGTCTGGGCACGCATCACGACACCCGAGAAACTCGGCCGCGCGCGGCCTTACGTATTTCTCGGCTGTTTTGTCGTGGGGATGTTCCTGACGCCGCCCGATGTAATTAGCCAGACGCTGCTGGCAGTGCCCGTGTACGTGCTGTTCGAGCTCGGGATTATCCTGTCGCGCTCGATGGTCGGGCGTGAGCGGGCATCTTCGGCGGACGCAAGCGCCAGCTGACTCTGTTCAGGGTTCGGCGCCTCGTTCAGAGACGCCGGGGCTGCTCAGCGGCGGCCCGTGCCTTTCAGCAGTTCACCAACCGACGTGGCACCGCTGCGCTCGATGTCTTCTTTCTTGAAGACCGTGACCCGACGAGCCTGGTTGCCGCCGGCAACGCGTGTGCCCGTAGTGGGCTGGCTTTCCGCGGCGGTTTCGACTTCCGGCAAGGGTGCCGTGCCGATAGGCGTGGCGCAGCCAACCGCAATAAGACCGGCTGCAGCTGCGAGCGTCAGCGTACGAATGGGATGACGCATAGCGATTCTCCTGCGTGACAAGTCGGCCGAAGCCGACGCGCGACTGGTGTGATGCGCCGGAAGACGCAGTGGACAGCACAACCACCCGCGTTTGACTCACAATACATTCTGCTGAATCCTTCGCAAAGTTTTTTGCGGGGTTAGTAATGTCTGAAACCAATAGCGCGCCCTCAGAGCGCCAGATTCTGGGGCACCCACGCGGCCTGTCGACGCTGTTCTTCACCGAAATGTGGGAGCGTTTCAGCTATTACGGGATGCGCGCGCTGCTGGTTCTGTTCATGACAGACCAGGTGGTAACCGGCGGTCTCGGCTTTACCGACAGGACGGCGACAGCAATCTACGGCCTGTACACGGCGGCGGTCTACCTCGTTGCGCTGCCCGGAGGGTGGATTGCAGACCGGCTGATGGGTGCGCAGAAGGCCGTTTGGTTTGGCGGCATCATCATCATGGCCGGCCATTTCGTGCTCGCTATCCCCAACTTGCAGGCCTTCTTCCTGGGCCTCGTGCTCGTGGTGTTGGGTACCGGTCTGCTCAAACCCAACATCTCCGCGATCGTCGGTGAGCTCTACACAGCCGAGGACCCGCGCCGTGATGCGGGCTTCACCATCTTCTACATGGGCATCAATGTTGGCGCCGCACTGGGCCCCATCATCTGTGGCGGCCTCGGGCAAAGTGACCGCTTCGGGTGGCATTACGGGTTTGCCGCAGCCGGTATCGGCATGTTGTTTGGTCTGATCCAGTACAAGTTGTCTGGAAGCCTGCTGGGCGAAGCGGGAACGCACATCGCAAGCACAGGCGATGACGCACGTGACGCCGAGCGCAAGCGCAAAGGCTGGGTCGGTGTCTGGACGGCGGTCGCGGTGATCGCCGCTGTCGTCGGGCTGGCACTGTTCGGTGTGATCACAATTGATGCGGTGACGCTGGCCAAAGGAATGACTTACGTCATCTGCGGCGTGGCGGCCGTCTACTTTATTTATGTGCTGGCATTTGCGGGCCTCGACACCGTTGAGAAAAAACGCGTCGTGGTCATCATCGTGCTGTTCTTTGCAGCCGCCATGTTCTGGTCCGGCTTCGAACAGGCGGGCTCTTCTCTGAACCTGTTTGCCGAGCGCTATACAGACCGGATCGTAGGCTCGTTTGAAATTCCGGCAAGCTGGTTCCAGTCGCTCAACGCGGTGTTCATCATACTGTTGGCGCCGCTGTACGCCTCAGCGTGGGTTTGGCTTGCCAAGCGCAACATGGAACCGTCGACGCCGTTCAAGTTCGCGCTGGGCCTAATCGTATTGGCCATGGGCTTTCTGACCATGGTTGCGGCCGCCACGATCGTCGCCGCTGGCGACAAGGCGATGCCGACCTGGCTGATCCTGACCTACCTGCTGCACACGATGGGCGAGCTCACGCTGTCACCCGTCGGCTTGTCGGCGACCACAAAGCTCGCACCCCGCCGCTTCGTAGGCCAGATGATGGGGATCTGGTTCCTGGCGACTTCGCTCGGCAACCTCATCGCCGGTCTTATCGCGGGTGAGTTCGACGCCGAGAACGTCGCGGCCATGCCGGATCAGTACTGGCAGATCGTCCTGACCACGGGCGGCGCGGGCCTGTTGCTGTTGTTGTTCACCAAGCCCGTGCGCAAGCTCATGGGCGGTATTCACTGACGCGGGAGCCGCGTGATATGACGCTCAGAGTTCTGGTCGCGGGGGCCTTGGTCGTCGTGCTCGCTGGCTGTGCGCTGCCGACTGCGGCCGTCGCGCCCCCGGCACCCGAAGCGCCTGCGGAGTCGGCCCCCGACTTCGTCGCCCGCGTGAATGCGGAGCTTACGGAACTGGCCGAAGAGTCGGGCTCGGCCGCCTGGGTGCAGTCGACCTACATCAACAAGGACACGGCGCGTCTGGCCGCCCGCGCGCAGGAACGCAACGCCGCGTTCCTGTCCCACGCCGTCGCCGAGTCGACGCAGTACGACCTGGACGCGATTGACCCCGTCTCAGCGCGTGCACTGCGCCAGCTCAAGCTGGGTACTGCGCAACCCGCGCCCGACAATGACGCGGCGCGGCGCGAGCTTTCCGAGATCACGACACGCATGGAAGGCCTCTACGGCGCCGGTCGCTACTGCCCCGCCGAGGGCGAGTGCCGCACGCTCGGCGACCTTGTGACTGTGATGGCGACGAGCCGTGACTACGAGGAACAGCTCGACGCCTGGCTTGGCTGGCGTACCGTGGCACCACCCATGCGCGACGATTACGCGCGGTTCGTCGAGCTGACCAACGCGGGCGCACAGGAATTGGGCTACACGAATCTCGCCGAGATGTGGCAGTCGGGCTACGACATGCCCGCGGCCGACTTCGACGCCGAATCCGCCCGGCTCTGGGGCCAGGTCGAGCCGCTGTACGAGGCGCTGCACTGCTATGTGCGGCGTGAGCTTGCCGAAACCTACGGCGAGGAACGCGTCCCGCTCGACGGCCCGATCCCGGCGCACCTGCTCGGCAACATGTGGTCGCAGGGTTGGGCCAACATTTACGACCTCGTGGCGCCGTACCCCAACGTCGAGTCACCCGACATCACGTCCGCGCTGCAGGCGCAGGACTACACGGCCGAGCAAATGGTCGAACTCGGCGAGGACTTCTTCGTCTCGCTGGGCATGCCCGAGCTGCCCGAATCGTTCTGGGACCTGTCGCAGCTGACCCAGCCGCGCGACCGCGACGTCGTGTGCCACGCGAGCGCCTGGCCGCTCGAGGGCGGCAACGACCCGCGCATCAAGATGTGCATCGAGCAGACGGGCGAGATGCTCTCGACGATCTACCATGAGCTGGGGCACATCTATTATTTCCTCGCCTACAAGGACCAGCCAACGCTGTTCCAGGACGGTGCGCACGATGGCTTTCACGAAGGCATCGGCGACACCATCACGCTGTCGCTGACGCCTGAGTTTCTGGCGGGACTCGGGCTTGTCGATGCGATCGCCGAAGGCGATGAGGCGCTCATCAATACGCAGATGCAGATGGCGCTCGACAAGATCGCCTTCCTGCCCTTTGGCAAGCTCATCGATGAGTGGCGCTGGCGCGTATTTGCGGGCGAGATCACGCCCGCCAACTACAATGCCGCCTGGTGGGCGCTTCGCACGCGTTACCAGGGTGTGGCAGCGCCCGTCGTGCGCAGCGAGCGCGATTTCGATCCAGGCGCGAAGTATCACATCCCGGCCAACACGCCCTACACACGCTACTTCCTCGCGCACATCCTGCAATTCCAGTTCCAACGCGCGCTATGCGATGCGGCCGGATTCGAGGGGCCCCTGCATGAGTGCTCAATCTACGGGTCGGAAGCCGCCGGCGAGAAACTCTGGGCGATGCTCGAGCTCGGCTCCAGCCAGCCCTGGCAGGATGCACTCGAGGCGGCAGCGGGTACCCGCGACATGGACGCCTCCGCTCTCGTCGAGTACTTCAACCCCTTGCTCGGTTGGCTGGAGACGCAAAACAAAGACCAGGCCTGCGGCTGGTAACGCGGCAGTGAGCGACGCAGCGACGGACCGCACCGAGCAGTGGCTTAAGCGTGTGGTCGTCGGACTCGGACTTTGCCCCTTCGCCGCACCCGTACTGGCCGACGGTAGGCTGGAGATTCTCGTCAGCGACGCTGCTGACGCGGACACACTGACAGCCGACCTGGACCACGCGCTGCAACGGCTCGCGTCGACACCCGCCAGCCAACTCGAGACCACACTGGTCGTCGCCGAGCACTTACTCGGCGAATTCGATGCCTTCAATGAGTACCTGGATATTGCCGACGCACTCATTGAGGCGCGCGGTCTTACGGGTGTGGTTCAGCTTGCCACGTTCCACCCCGACTACGTGTTTGCTGACGCCGAGGCTGACGACCCCGCTAATGCCACGAATCGGGCGCCGTACCCGACGCTGCATTTGCTGCGCGAGGCGCGTGTGGAACAAGCGATCGCCAAGCACGGCAACACCGAGGCGATACCGGTGCGCAATGCCCGCCTGCTGCGCAGCATGACGCCCGAGCGCTGGCGCTCCCTGTTCGCTGACTGACGCCTACCAGTGCGTGGCGCGCTTGGCGAGCGCCTTGCCGGCTTCGAGTAATAGCCAGAGAAACATCAACGGCAGCGCGATGGTCTGCAGCATGAAGATCACGATGAGATCGACGACATGGCCCGTCGTCATGGACGCGCGCTCCTGAAGCTTGGCCAAGCGCTCCTTCACGTTTAGTGATGACAGTGACTCACCGACCATGTCCGTGAAGCGCTGCAGCATCCCTCGATCGGGGTCGGGGGCTTCGGGCTCGTCAGCCGTCATATCCTCGATGTCGGCCGTCGTGTCACGTAGTGCCGCGGTTGCCGCCTGTTGTTCTGCGGCCAGGAAGCGGTCGAACACGAGGCTTGAGCCAATGACGAGAAACGGCACGGCCAGACGCAGCAAAAACGTGATCAGCAAGAAACGCAGCACAAAGCTGCGCAAGCGCTCGCGCGCCGATAGTGAAGGCACCCAGATTACCAGCAGCGCGGCAAACGCCGAGAGCCCCAGCAGTATGCTGAAGCCCGCATTGCCTGTGATGCGCAGCAACACGTTCTGCAAACCGATGGCACTCGTTGCAACGAGCATGATCGACGAGAAGCGCTCGATGAGATCGTTGACCGGGTCAAGCACCTCGCCGACCGTCAGGTTAACGCCTACACCGCCTGGCTCCAGCGCTACTTCGGTACCCTGCGCCACGGAGATCACCGCGTTGAGGCCACGCGCTACGGCCCAGGTTACGAATGCCCGTTCTAGTGCCGTGGCCGCATAGTCCTGACCCAGCGAATCGGCCACACCCGACAACGCGAGCCCTGTCACGGCGAGCGCGAACAGGGTCCAGCCGATCTGGATGGGCTTGGCGGTGGCTTCCATGCGCCGAGCGTACCAGAAGGCGCTGCGCCGACACCGTGCGCCCGTTCGCACCCAAGTTGCTACACTCCCCCGGGATTTGCAGGTGGGGAATGAGACTGATGGGGACCTTTGAGAAACTCGGTGCGTTTTACCTGGGCAAACGCATCGATGGTGACAACGGCAAGCTGACCGACGAGCTCGTGCTCTACGACTCCAAGGACCTCAACACTCACGCGGTCATCATTGGCATGACTGGCAGCGGAAAGACGGGCCTTGGCATCGGGATGATCGAAGAGGCGGCCATGGACAACGTGCCCGTGATCGCCATCGACCCCAAAGGCGATCTCGGCAACCTCATGCTGACCTTTCCGCAGTTCCGCGGCGAGGATTTCGAGCCCTGGGTCGACCCGCAGGCCGCCGCGAACCGCGGCGAGACCGTGGCGCAGTTTGCTGCGGGCCAGGCCGGCCTTTGGGAAAAGGGCATCGGCCAGTGGGGCCAGGACGCCAAGCGCGTGAAGACCTTTCGCTCAAAGGTCGATACGGCGATTTATACACCGGGCTCCGATGCCGGCCTGCCCGTGTCCGTGCTGCGTTCGTTCGACGCGCCCAGTGAGGCGCTCGCCGATGACCGCGACCTCTACCGCGAACGCGTGCAGGTTACGGCCACGAGCATCCTCGCGCTGCTGGGTATCGATGCGGACCCCGTGACAAGTCGCGAGCACATTCTCATTGCCAACCTGCTCGACCACCACTGGCAACAAGGTCAGAGTCTCGATCTCGCCACGCTCATCGCGCTCATCCAAAACCCGCCCATCACGAAGATCGGCGTGATGGAGCTCGACACCTTCTACCCGGCGAAAGACCGCCTATCGCTGGCTATGCAGCTCAACAACCTGTTGGCAGCACCAGGCTTTGAGGCCTGGATGTCGGGCGAGCCACTGTCGACGGCGAGCCTGTTGTTCACGCCCGAGGGCAAGCCGCGCATCTCGGTCATGTCCATTGCGCACCTGTCGGATGCCGAACGCATGTTCTTCGTCTGCATGTTGCTCAACGACCTTATCGCCTGGATGCGGGCGCAACCGGGCACCTCGAGCCTGCGTGCCATTCTCTACATGGACGAGATTTTCGGCTACATGCCGCCCGTCGCGAACCCGCCCTCGAAACAGCTGCTGCTGACCCTGCTCAAGCAGGCTCGCGCTTTTGGTGTCGGGCTCGTGCTCTCAACGCAGAACCCTGTCGACCTCGACTACAAGGGCCTCTCGAACACGGGCACCTGGATGATTGGCCGACTGCAAACAGAACGCGATCAGGCGCGCGTCATGGACGGGCTTGCGGGCGCCGGCAGCGGCGGCGAGTTCGATCGTGGCGCGATGTCCCAGACGATCGCAGGTCTCGGCAAGCGTCAATTCCTGTTGCACAACGTGCACGAGCGCGGGCCCGTCGTCTTTGGTACGCGCTGGGTCATGTCCTACCTGGCCGGCCCCATGACGCGCGACCAGATCAAGCGGCTCATGTCGCCGCGCAAGGACGCGATCGCCCGCGACGCCGAGAAGCGCGCGGCAACAACGACGCTCACGCAGCGCGACAGCCGTGCCGTGGAACGTGCGAGCCTCGCCGCAGCCCCGAGCGTGCCCGCAGGCATCACGCAATACTGGATCGCGGGTGGCGATGACGAGAGCGTGTACCGTCCCGCAGTCGTTGGTGCGGCCGAACTCGTCTTCACCTCGGCGCGCTACAAGGTCGACACCGAGCGCGCCTGCCTGGCCGCTGTGCTGCCAGAAGATGGTCCCGTTGCGATCGACTGGGACGAAGCGCTGACGCTCGACGCGACGCTCGATGACCTTGGCGACGAGCCCGAATCGGATGCTGCGGGTCACAGCGAAGTCCCTGCTGCGCTCACCAAGACGCGGGCCTACTCCGGCTGGGAAAAAGGCTTCAAGCGTTGGCTTCGCAAAGCACAGGTGATCACGCTCTACCGCAGCGCCGAGATGAAGGCCGTATCCGAACCCGGCGAGACCGAAGGCGACTTCCGCGCGCGTTTACAAGTCCTCGGCAACGAGAAGCGCGACCTCGCCGTGGCCAAGCTGCGCAAGCGTTACTCCTCGAAGATGAACACACTCGAGGCGCGACTGCTGCGCGCACGCCAGGCCATCGAACGCGAAAGCCAGCAATCCCGAAAGAAAAAACTCGATGCCGCCATTTCATTCGGCTCGGCCATCCTCGGCGCCGTGTTGGGCCGCAAACGCGTGTCATCGACGTCGGCGCGCTCCATCGGCAGCGCCGTGCGCAGCGCGGGCGGTATCAGCAAGGAAGCCGGCGACGTCGCGCGCGCACGGGAAACGGAAGCGCGGGTTCAGGCGGAGCTCGTCGAGCTCGAGCATACGTTTGAAGATGACGTGCAGGCCCTGGACGAGGCCTATGACGCACAGTCGGACGCGCTCACGGAGATTACGGTCAAGCCCAAGTCGACCGACATCCAAATCCACTTCGTGGCACTCGCCTGGTTGCCCTACACGCGCGACAACAAAGGTCGGCTGAGTGCAGCCTTCGCGCTGAACGACGACTAATGCACCGCCTGCTTCCGCGGTAGCGAGAGCGTCACCTGCGTACCCTGGCCAACGGCGGCTTCTATGTTGAAGCCGCCGCCCAGCGCCAGCATGGAATTGCGCACGCTGGCGAGGCCGAACGAGTCCGCGCTCGCCATCTCGGTGTCGAGTGCTGAGGCATCAAAGCCGGCGCCGTCGTCAACGATGGTTACCACGACCCGGTCGGGCTGTGTTTCGGTGTCGAGGTCGACGCGTACTTCGCTGGCGTTCGCGTGCTTGGCCGTGTTCACGAGACACTCGCGCACAGCGCGTGACACGACCACGGCCACTTCATGCGGCAGCTTAGGAATACCCTCACTGCTTCGCGAGGTTTCAACGTCCGTGTCTCCGAACACCGTCGCAAGATGCTGGTCCACGGCGGCGCCGATATCGTCACCGCGGTAGAGTCCGGCTGCAACGTCTCGGGTCATATCGCGAACCTGGGTAATCGCCGTATCAAAGGCGCTCTCGATTCGAGACAGACGTAGCGCAAGTGCATCCGGGTTCACGGGCGGCGACAACACGTCTTCCAGGCGCATGCGACCGAGCGACAACGTCTGACCAATGCCGTCATGCAAGCGAGTCGCGATGCTGTCGCGATACCGCTCTTCACTTTCGAGCAGCCGCATCGAGAGATTCTGAAGGCGCCGCTTGTCGTTCACACGTTGCTGCTGCGCAAGCTCCCGTGCCTCAGCGTAGGCGCCGAGCAACAGCGTCATGGCGGTGACGATCATCAGGAACAGT
>JBCCBB010000129.1:0-5298 GCA_039814545.1 Pseudomonadota bacterium | reverse complement strand
GGTGCACTCGCGCAGTGCAAAAGCCATCTCGTTTCCATCCGCAAAGCGGTTTTCTGGCTGTTTCGCCAGCGCCCTTTCCATGAACGCGTCGATTCCGTCAGGCAGATCCGGACGCAGTTCGGTGACCGGTCGTGGTGCTTTGTTATCAATGGCCGACATCAGTTCGGCGATCGACTTGCCACGGAACGGCACATCCCCTGTAAGTAATTCGTATAGGGTAACACCAAGTGAAAACAGGTCGGAACTCCCTGTGATGTCATCGCCACGCGCCTGCTCGGGTGACATGTAGGACGGGGTGCCGAGCACGATGCCCGTCTGGGTGCGCTCGGCGTCGACGAGCTTGGCGACACCAAAGTCGGTGATCTTCAAAGACTCCGTTGCGGCGTCGAAAATGAGGTTGTCGGGCTTGATGTCCCGGTGGACGACATGCTCGGCGTGGGCATAGTGCAGTGCCTCTGCCACCCGGATCATGGCGCGGAACACGATCAGCGGGTCTAGCAGGTCATCCGGCTTGGTGAAGTGGTTAAGCTGCTCGCCCGGCACGTATTCCATGGCGATGTAGCCCAGACCGTCGACCTCACCCGAGTCGTACACGGCCGTAATCGCCGGATGGGTCAGGCGGCCGGCGGACTCAGCTTCCTGGAAAAAACGCGCCCGGGCGGCCACGCGGGCCCCTTCGTCGTCGATGTCCTTGAAAGAGACAATCTTGAGCGCGATGAGCCGGTTGATGCGGGGGTCGCGGCCCAGGAACACACCGCCCATGGCGCCTTTGCCCAGCGGGCGCAGCACTTCGTAACGGTCGAGCATCTCGGGAATCGCATCAGGCACCGCATTGTTGCCGCGGCGAAGCGCAGGGCTGGTGCTGGAGGTTTCGGGGGCTGCGCCCTTGTCGCGGCGGGCCATGTAGGAGAATACGGCACGAGATTGCTCGGGCTGACCTTCTTTCTCAAAGGCGATGGCCAGTTTATAGAGCGTGGGCATCAGCGAGGCGTGCGGTGCGCAGGTCTGGAAGACACCGAACGCGGCATCGAGACGACCCGCGCGCAGATAGCGCAGGCCAGCCCGGAAGCTCTCGCGCCGGTTCGACTTGCGGTCGGGGGTCATCACAAAGCACACAAGGAAACCGGCCAGGACTGCCACACCGCTGCGGGCGACGTCGACCTGGAAGGCAAAGTAGTGCGCCAGCAGCCACTGCGTGCCGAGCGCTACGATGATTACGGTGGCGCCGACGGAGGCGATGACGCGGCGTGACTCGCGCCACATAACCGAGACCAGCATAAAAGTGCCGAGCGCGATAAACAGCCAGCCGGCCGTGTCGGCCCAGTCGGGACGCGTGAGGGTCTCGCTGCCGGCGAGCGCGGCGTGAAAGCTGGCGAATCGTTTCAGCGCGCCGCCGCCCAGAGCGTCGTCGCGCTGCTGGGTGGATCCGATGAAGATGTGTTTGCCGTTGAACCGCGCGTTGGTGGTCTCCACGGGCTCGGCGAGCACCGTGCTCACATCGAGCACGTCGACCGGGGGTAGTCGCTTCGCAATGATCGAACGATCGGGTCGCGTCTGGATCTGCTGGTTACGTTCCCGCCAGCGCGCGTCGGCGAGGAGGGGGAGCAGCGCGGCGCTGGCACGCATTTGCGTACCCGAGAGCCGCCAGGCGGCGAGCCCATCATGCCGTTCGGCGGCTGTGGCCGGCAGTCGCGAATGGCCGATGCCGCGCGCAGCGGCGCGCGCGGGTGCGGTGCTGCCCTGGCCCTCGGCCGTGACGGCATCGGTGATGTAGGTTGCGCCGTTGTATCGGATCGCCTCAACCAGGGCCGGGTCGGCCATGTCGAGGACGTCGACAATGGTGACGCTAGCGGCCCGGTCCATACGCCCGAGCAACGCCGTGTAGACTTCGGCGTCGCCCGAGCCGATGTCGACGACGGCTGGGACGTCCTGGGCGGAAATCACAGCCGACGGCGTCGTGGCCGAGCGCAGCACCAGGTCAATACGGTCGAAGGTCCCGCTCATGGGGCCATATGCGAGCGTAGCCGGGAGCAGCACGAACACGCAGACCGCGAGCTGGATCTGGCGACCCAGTGTCATGTTGAGCAGCGACTTCATAAACGCTGCGAAGTTTAGGAAGCAAAGCAGGAACTTACTGCGAAGTAAGTAGCAGTTTCACGTATTCTGGTAAATCATACTGGTCGGTGTGACGGAGTTCACATGGCGAAGAAATCCCCGCGCTACGTTTGCCGCGAATGCGGCGCGGTCGCACCCAAATGGCAGGGCCAGTGCGCCGAGTGCGGCGAGTGGAATACGCTCGAGGAAATGACGCCGGCACTGGCCGTGGCGTCCGGCGGCCGTCGCGCCGGTTACGCTGGAGAGCGTGCTGTGGCGCGCCTGGCCGAGGTTGCGGCCGACGGTGGCGACGCGACGCGGCGTCTGCCGACGGGCTTCGGTGAGTTCGATCGTGTGCTGGGCGGTGGCGTCGTACCGGGTGCCGTGGTGCTGCTGGGCGGTGATCCGGGCGTCGGCAAGTCGACGCTGCTGCTGCAGGTGGCTGCGAACCTGGCCTCAGACTCGGGGGTGCTCTACGTCACAGGTGAGGAAAGCGTGCAGCAGGTCGCGGCGCGTGCTCGCCGCCTGGGCGTCGGTGACACGGGCCTGACCCTACTCGCCGAGACCGGTGTTGAAGCCATCATCGCGACTGCATCGGCGGAACGCGCGGGCGTGCTCGTGGTGGATTCCATGCAAACGCTCGTCGCCGAAAACCAGACGGGTGCGCCCGGCGCTGTCGCCCAGCTGCGTGAATGTGTGGGCGCGCTGACGCGTTTTGCGAAGTCGACGGGCACGTCTGTGTTCATCGTGGGGCACGTGACGAAAGAGGGCACCATCGCGGGTCCGCGTGTCGTCGAGCACATGGTCGACACCGTGCTGTACTTCGAGAGTGACCCCGGCAGTCGTTACAGCCTCGTGCGCGCCGTCAAGAACCGGTTCGGCGCGGCGAGCGAGATGGGCATGTTCTCCATGCAGCACGATGGTTTTCACGAGGTCACCAACCCGTCCGCGATTTTTCTCTCGCGCGACAGCCGGCCGGTGGCCGGCAGCCTTGTCACGGTGACCTGGGAGGGCAGCCGGCCGCTGCTCATCGAAGTGCAGGCGCTCGTGGCCGACGCGCTGGGCCACCCGCGGCGGCTTGCCCAGGGTCTGGATCAGAACCGGCTCTCACTGTTGCTGGCCGTGTTGCAACGCCACGGCAGCCTGTCGATGGCGGGCGAAGACGTTTTTGTGAATGTCGTCGGTGGCATTCGTATCAATGAAACGGCAGGTGATCTGCCCGCGCTGTTGGCGTCCGTGTCGAGCTTTCGAGACCGGCCGCTCGACCAACGGCTGGTCGCTTTTGGTGAGCTTGGGTTGGCCGGTGAGGTGCGGCCTGTGCGCTACGGTGAAGAGCGATTACGCGAGGCGGCCAAGCAGGGCTTTACGCGTGCCATCGTGCCCAAGGCGAACCGGCCTCGCCGCGCCATTGAGGGCCTCGAGGTGACGGCGGTGACCCACCTCGAGCAGGCGCTCGACGCCGCGTTCAGCTAGCGCCTTGCCCCTGGCTCAGCCGCGCCTCGACCACCATATTGTCGTTGGCGTCGATCACCTCAATCGAATAGTGGTCGAGCGTGAAGGCCGTGCCCGCAGCCGGAATCGTCTCGAGCTGCTCCTGGACGAGCCCGTTGAGCGTCTTGGCGCCGTCGGTCGGTAGCTCCCACCCCAGCTGACGGTTGAGCTCGCGTACATTGACCGAGCCCTGCACCACCCAGGTGTCGCCATCCTGGCGTACTGCATGCGGGTCGTCGCCGGGGTCGGTGGTGAACTCGCCCACAATCTCCTCGAGGATGTCCTCGAGCGTGACCATGCCCTGGATGTCACCGTACTCGTCCACGACAAGCGCGAGCCGCGCCTTTCGCTTCTGGAACTGCACCAGTTGCGTCGACAGCGGCGTGCCTTCGGGCACGAAGTAGGGTTCGCGCACGAGGCTTCGGATCATGTCCTTGGTGAGCTCGACCTTGGCTTTGCGCACGAGACTCTTCATGTGCAAGACGCCAACGATCTGATCGATGTTGTCCTCGTAGACGGGCAGCCGCGTGTGCTCGCTCTGTTCGATGAGCTTCGCGATGTCGTCGATGTCGTCGTCGAGATCGATACCGACAATGTCGTTGTGCGGCACCATGACGTCGTCAACGGTGACCTTTTCCAAGTCGAGAATGCCCGTAAGCATGGTTCTATATTTTCGGGAGATGAGTGCGCCGGCTTCGTTGACCACCGTGCGCAACTCTTCGTGGCTCAACGCGTGGCCGTCGACGTCGCTCGAGCGCACACCGAAGACGCGCAGCACGCCGTTGGCGATGAGATTAATCACCCAGACAATCGGATAGGTGAACTTGAGTACGGGGTAGTAGAAATATACTGCGGGCATCGCAACCCGCTCGGGGTACAACGCGGCGAGCGTCTTGGGTGCCACCTCGGCGAAAATCAGAACCACGAAAGTCAGCACCGCGGTGCCGATGGCCAGGCCGGCGTCGCCACCCATGCGGCTCGCGATCACGCCTGTGAGTGTGGCTGCGGTGAGATTGACAATATTGTTGCCGAGCAGGATAAGCCCAATGAGTCGGTCGGGCTTCTCGAGCAGGGTTTCGGCCAGACGCGCGGACCGCACGCCCGAACGCGCACGGTGGCGCAGCCGGTAGCGGTTAAGGCTCATGAGGGCGGTTTCGGTGCTCGAGAAGAACGCCGAGCAGACCAGCAAAATGCCAACGATCGTGATCAGTGCGCTAAGCGGGACGTCGTCCAACGCGCGGGAACCTCCCTTGGGAGCGGCCAGGCCGTATCTGAGTAAAAAACGGGCGGGGTGCCGGTGTCAATGCCGTGTCAAGCTAGCCCCAGCGTTTGCCGAGCAGGACTTCAAGGACGAATTTGCTGCCGAAGTAAGCCAGGATAAGCAGCGCAAAGCCTGCCAGATAGAGCTGGAGCATACGCCGTCCGCGCCAGCCGGCGGCCAGGCGGCCGATGACCAGCGCGCCGAAAATGACCGTCGCGAGCAGCGACAGCACCGTCTTGTGCATCAGGTGCTGCGCAAACAGGTTTTCGACGAAGATGAAGCCCGACACGATGGCGAGCAGCAGGAAGACGAAGCCTGAAGCCGTCAATGTGGCCAGGAAGCGTTCCGTGGCCATGAGTGGCGGCAGCAGCGTTGAGAGTCGGGTCACCTTGGCCCGGCGCAGCATGTTGTCCTGAAGCATCGAGGCCCCGGCCAACACAGCGCCCGCGATC
>JBCCBB010000065.1:0-16940 GCA_039814545.1 Pseudomonadota bacterium | reverse complement strand
GGGCTGGCAGGACTACGTGGCGAGTATTCGCGCCTACTGGCAGGCACACGTTGAGCTGGCCGCTGCAGCGGGGCATGTGCTGGATGTGCCGCAGACCAGCCCGTTGTCGATCCCCGGAGCGCGTGCGCAGCCGATGGCGCCGCACTCGGGCCGCGACATGCCCACGCATCACGAAAACAACGACGATCCGAACGCCCGGCACGACATGCCTGAGCATCACGACCACGGAGCAGAACAATGACGTCACGACGCGAATTTCTCAGCCTTTCGGGCGCCGGCGCTCTGGTCGCCGCAGTCTCGAGCCGACCCGCGCAGGCGCAAAGCGATAACGAGCGACCGACGCGTTCGGGTGACGCTGCCTTTACGCCCGTCCGAACGCTCAACGGCTGGACGCTGCCTTACGACATGAAAAACGGCGTTAAGGAGTTCCACCTCGTGGCGGAGCCTGTCGAGCATGAGTTTGCGCTCGGTAGCCGCGCCGTATGCTGGGGCTACAACGGCAGCACGCCAGGCCCGACAATCGAGGCGGTCGAAGGCGACCGGGTCCGGATCCTCGTGACCAATCGACTGCCTGAGCACACGACGGTGCACTGGCACGGCATCAAGCTGCCCAGCGGCATGGACGGTGTTGGTGGTCTCAGCCAACCGCAGATCGCGCCGGGTGAGACTTTCGCTTACGAGTTCACGCTAAACCAGCACGGGACGCACATGTACCACCCGCATGCCGATGAGATGGTGCAGATGGCGGTCGGCATGATGGGGATGTTCATCATCCACCCGAAGGAGGGTGAGGCCGTAACCGTGGATCGTGACTACTGCTTCCTGCTGCACAACTGGGCGCTGCACCCGGGCAGCTACCGGCCCGACCCGTCGATCATGCAGGACTTCGATCTCTGGACCTGGAACAGCAAGGTGTTTCCCGCGATCGAGCCGCTCGTGGCGCGAACCGGTGAGCGGGTTCGTGTACGCATCGGCAATCTCTCGATGTGGAATCACCCCATTCACTTGCACGGTGTGCAGTATGAGGTCACGGGGTCTGACGGTGGTCGCTGGCCACGATCGCTGTGGCGGCGTGAGACGACAGAGATCATCGGCGTCGGTCAGATGCGCGACATCGAGTTCACGGCCGTTCCCGGTGACTGGGCGTTTCACTGCCACATGGCGCATCACACGATGAACGCCATGGGGCACGGGTTGCCCAATGCGGTGGGTGTGGACCAATCCGGGCTCGACGCCCGCGTGCGTGCGCTCGTGCCCGGCTACATGGCGATGGGCCAGCGCGGCATGGCCGAGCACCAGGACCACGTCGACATGGGGCACATGCCCGGGCCGGAGAACACGCTGCCCATGATGACGGGCGCGGGTCCGCACGGGAATATCGAGATGGGCGGGATGTTTACGGTCGTTAAAGTTCGCGATGACGTGGCGCGCGGGGACTTCACGGATCCTGGCTGGTATCAGGCGCCCGCGGGCGCAACGGCGGCCCGCGTGAGCAGCGATCCGACCCTCGGGGATCGAGCACCACGCCGATCCTGACCGCAGGCGCGGTATCCTTGTGTTTCCACCACGCAAGGATTCCGCGCCGCCATGCTGCTGTTCATCGCCGCCGTCGCCGTCGTGCTCGTCGTCTCATTCCTATGCTCTATCTTCGAGTCCGTGCTGTTGTCACTGACGCGCCCGCAAATCGCTGTGATGCGACAGAAGGGGTCGAGAGCGGGTGCGCTGCTTGAGAGCTTCAAAGACAACATGGACGTGCCCATCGCCGCGATCCTGATCCTCAACACCGCGGCCCACACCGTGGGTGCTGCCGTTGCCGGGGCCAGCTACTCGAACGTGTTCGACCCTTCGACGCTCTGGATCTTCTCGCTGCTGTTCACACTGGCCGTGCTGCTGTTCACGGAGATCATTCCGAAAACCATGGGCGTCACCTTCGCGGGCGCGCTGGCGAAGCCCGTGGCGCACGGCATCAACTGGCTCACGATGCTGCTCAAGCCGCTGGTCGTGGTCAGCGAGAAGCTCTCACGCGCCTTGCGCGGCAATCGCGAGCTGCCCGTGACCTCACCCGAGGAAATTCGCGTGCTGGCGGCGTTGGGTCGCAACGAAGGGGTCGTGGGCGTCAAGACGGCGCGCGCCATCGTCGGCGCCACGCAGCTTGCTGATCTCAATGCGGATGACGTGATGCTGCCGGGCGTAGAAGTCGTTTTCGTGCACCCTGCGCTCAAGCGCGCCGATGCCGTCAAGCTCATGGAGGAAACCGGGCACAGCCGGTTCCCGTTCACCCCAACGGGTGATCTTAATGACGTCACCGGCATGGTGCTGGCCAAGCGACTGTTGCACTGGCTGCTTGAAAACCCCGACGGCGATATCGACTGGGACGCCGTGACCCACGAGCCGCTTATCGTGCCCGAAACCATGACGTTGCCGCGCCTGCTGCGCACGTTCCAGGAAAGTCACCGCCACCTCGCGCTCGTCGTTGATGAGTACGGCAGTGTCATGGGGATCGCGACACTCGAGGATGTGCTCGAGGAAATCGTGGGCGAGATCAACGATGAAAGCGACAAGCCCGTGACGGACATCCGCCGCGACAAGGGCGGCACCTGGTTCGTGCGCGGCCGTGTTGACCTGCGCCGCCTCTCACAGGCGCTCGATATCGTCTGGCAGGCCGATGATGAGGTGTCCACGATCAGTGGCCTGATGCTGCGCGAGCTCGAGCGCATTCCCGAGGTGGGCGACACCATTGAGTGGAACCGGCATGAGATTCGCGTAGTGCGCGCCGATCACAAACGCGCGCGACTGCTGGCCGTAAAGAAGCTCTAGTCAGTCCTTGTCGCCAGGCTTCTTGAGTCGCCCGGCATCCCGCAGTGCCTTGCGCACCAGGAAGTCGAGCTGTGCATTGACGCTGCGCAGGTCATCGCCCGCCCAGCGCTTGAGGGCTTCCAGCACCGCGGGGTCCGTCCGGTAGAGGAATGAGGTGCGCGCCACGGCCTAGCAGCCTCCAGCCGCCAGACCGCGACGCGCGCTTTGCGTGTCGTGCGCGGACATCATGGTCCTAGTTGTACAGCGTGCCCGTGTTCACGACGGGTTGTGTGTGTTTGTCGCTGCAGAGCACCACGAGCAGGTTCGACACCATGGCCGCGCGACGCTCATCATCGAGATCGACGATGTTGTCGGCTTTGAGCTGGTCCAGAGCCATCTCGACCATGCCTACGGCACCTTCAACGATCTTGGTGCGGGCAGCCACCACGGCGGCGGCCTGCTGGCGCTGCAACATGGCGGCAGCAATTTCGGGTGCGTAGGCCAAGTGGCTGATGCGTGCCTCGATGACCTCGACGCCGGCTTTGCCAAGACGCTCCTGGATGTCCTTGCGCAGCTCCTCGCCGACCTCTGCCGTGTTGCCACGCAGTGACTCTTCGCCGTCGGCACCGTCGTAGGGGTAACGGCTGGCCAGGTTGCGCAACGCGGCTTCACTCTGCACGGCGACATAGTCCTCGTAGTCGTCGACCTCAAACATGGCCTCAGCCGTGTCGACCACCTTCCAGACCACGACGGCCGAAATCTCGATCGGGTTACCGTCCTTGTCGTTGACCTTGGACGGACGACCCCCCGTGCGGCCCTTCTCCTGGATCACGGCGCCTGAAGAGTTTTTCTTCTGTGGCACCGATTGGGAGCCCGTTTCGAAGTTGCGAACACGAAGCGTGATCTTTTTCTTGGAGAAGAACGGGTTCACCCAAAAGAAGCCTGACTTGTTGATCGAACCCTTGTAGTCACCAAACAGCAGCAGGACGCGTGCGTCGTTGGGTGCGACGGCCTGGAAGCCGACGACGCCGATGATGACCAGCAGGATGCATACGATGCCGACGACCGGTAGCGCGTTGGCGAATCCGGCAATGGCGCCGCCGATGAGGCCCAGCAGGACTATCAGTGGCAGCCAGCCGCTGATCGCGTTGTAGGTGCGCTCGTGAATGTTATCCATCGTATGTCTCCCTCTCTCAGTGATGTCAAAGTGATATCACTTTGATACCGGATACGTCAAATATTTCGGGCCCAAAAAAAAGCCTCCCAGCGAGCGCTGGGAGGCGTAAGTGACTGAAAAATATTACATCAGGCCGAGGCACCAGGTTCGCGCCCGGGCCCGCAAGCCGTTGAGTCGCTTAGGCGTCCTCGCCGTAAACAACGGCGCCGTTGCGCTTGACGGTCAGCGGGTGGTAGCCCGGTTTGGCCAACTCGAAGATGCGCTGTGCCTCGGCCTGTTTGCCGTTGGCGACGAGCGCACGGTAGAGCGGCAGCAAGAACTTGTTGCGGCCGATACTCGTGAGGAAATCCTCGAGTCTCGGCTCGGCAGCTTCGTAGTCGTTGCGCACGGCGATCATGAGCCAGCTGAACGCGATCTCGTTGTTGCGCGTCTGGGTCAGACCAAAGGCGGTGTCGAGTTCGGCAAGCTGTTCGGCCGTAAGCACCTCGGGCATGCCATCGAGGAAGTGCTTCCACTGGTGAAAGGTCCATTCGGCCGTGTCGATGGCGTCTGCCGCGAGCGAGCCCGCAAGCCAGTCCGCCCGCGCCGAGTCGATGCCCGTGAACGCGTCAGACGTGGGCGCCGGTGCGCCCTCGGGCAGGCCGGGCTCGTAGATCCACTCGCGGACGCGGTCCCCGTCGAGGACGTCGCCGTGCTGTGCCAGCAGGGTTTCCTCGAAGTAGGCAAGTGCTGCTTCCGTGTGGATGCTCTTGAACTCGAATGCCTGGAAGTAGTCGAGCAGGAACGCATCGAAGGCCTCTCGGCCAATCGCTTGCTCAATCTCGAACAGGAACAGCGAGCCCTTCTCGTAAGGGATGTTTGAGAACGACTCGTCGGGATCGCGGCCACGAACGTCGAGCGCCATGATCTCATCGCTGGTTTCAAGCAGCTCGAGTTCGCCGAGCAGGTCCGCGTAGCCGAGCGCGACTTCCATCGTGTAGCGGTCGTCGCCGTAGACCTTCTGCATGATGCGGTTGGTCAGGTAGGTGGTGAAGCCTTCGTTGATCCAGAGGTCACGCCAGGTCGCATTGGTCACGAGGTTGCCCGACCAGGAATGTGCAAGCTCATGCGCGATGAGCGCGACGAGACTCTTGTCGCCGGCGATCACGGTCGGTGTGATGAAACTGAGCCGCGGGTTTTCCATGCCGCCGAACGGGAAGCTGGGCGGGAGGATCAAGAGATCATAGCGGCCCCACTTGTAGGGGCCGTAGTCGACCTCGGCGATTTCGAGCATGCGTTCCGTGTCTTCGAACTCGGCAGCGGCAGCGTCGAGCAACTCGGCTTCGGCGTACACACCCGTGCGCTTGCCCATGGCCTTGAACTCGAGGTCACCCACGGCAATGGCCAGCAAGTAGCTCGGGATCGACTGTGGCATCTCGAATTCGTAGATCCCGTCTGCCGAGCGTTCTGTGGCGTTGTCGGCGCTCATGACCGCGAGCAGGCCGGGCGGTACGCGAACGGTCGCGGTGTAGGTGAAGCGCACGGCGGGCGTGTCCTGCGACGGTACAAAACTGCGCGCATGGATCGCCTGGGCCTGACTGAACAGGAAGGGCTGGCGCTTTCCGGCGGTCTGACGGGGTTCGAGCCACTGCAGACCCGTCGCTTCGGGCGACGTGCGGTAGGCGACTTCAACGCGCGTCGCGCCGTCAGGCACGGGGATCGAAAGCGGCGCGCCCAGAATGGCGTCGGCTTCGCCGAGCTCGAACGGCGTGTCGTTGAGCGTCTCGCCACCGGCGCGCACACCCGTGATTGTCAAGTCACGCGTGTCGAGAACCAGCGTGTCACCGGGCCCGCCGCGCTCGATGTCGAGCGTCGCTGTGCCTTCAAGAACGCGGCGCTCGAAATCGACTTCGAGGTCCAGCGCGAGGTGGGTCGTGGCGTATGTCTCCGTGGCGTAGGAGTGGTAATCCCTGCCAGGGACGGGTCCGGCTTCTGCGAGCGCGCTGGCCTCGGCGCCCGTCGTCTCGGGGGTTTCGGTGGGTTCAGGGGCCTTGGAGCAGGCCGCCAGGGCCAGAATGGCCAGGGGCAACAGACGTTTCGGTGACACGGGGGACTCCGGCGGAAAAAGAGGACAGCCTACCGGCCCCGGCGCTGCGCGCAAGTCAGCCCCACCGCGGCCCGCGCACCGCGGCGCTGCAGCGGTTAAGCTCCGCCGATGTTTGCCTTCCTGCGTCGCAACTTCCGCTGGATCGCCGGTGGTTTTCTGCTGACGTTCTTCTCAAGCTTTGGCCAGACGTACTTCATTTCCGCGTCCGTTGCAGAGTGGCAGCAGGCCTTCGGTTTGAGCCACGGGGAGTTCGGTCGGCTCTACATGCTGGCGACACTCGCGAGCGCCATGAGCCTGCCGTTTGTGGGTCGACTTGTGGATGTCATCCCAGAGGCGCGCATGGTCGCGCTCGTAATTCCGGTGCTCGCGGGTGCCACTTTGCTGGCGGCTTACGCGCCCAACGTGCTGCTGCTGACGGTCGCGATCTACCTGTTGCGACTCATGGGCCAGGGCATGATGACGCACACCGCACTGACGGCGACGGGCCGATGGTTCGTGGGTGGGCGAGGTCGCGCCGTGTCGCTCGTCGTCCTCGGTCACCAGGGCGGCGAGGCAAGCATCCCGATTGCGTTCGCGCTGATCGCCGCGGGCTTTGGCTATCAGGTGGGCTGGGTGGCCGCCGCCGGTGCGCTCGTCTTTGTTGGATTACCGCTGGCGGCCTGGGCCTACGCCAAGCCGCGCACGCCCCAGTCGGCTCATGCCGATGACCCCGTCGGCCGCGATCAGGGCCGCGACTGGACACGGGGTGAGGTGTTACGCGATCCCGTGTTCTGGGTCTTGCTCACGGGCGTGCTCGCACCCGCGTTCATCGGCACCACGATTTTCTACCACCAGGACTACATGACGGCCTATTTCGACTGGCCGCCGCAGTTGTTTGCGACGTCGCTCATGGCGATGGCGGCAACCACAATCGTCTTTGCCTTGATCATGGGCGCGGTCATCGATCGGTTTGGCGCGGTGGCGATTCTGCCCGGCTTTCTGTTGCCGCTGACGGCGGCGTGTTTCGCACTGTCCGTAGCGGGCCCGGCCTGGTCGCTGTTTGTGGTGATCGTGCTCGTGGGTGTGAGCTACGGGATTTCCTCGACGCTATTCGGCGCGCTCTGGCCCGAGGTCTACGGCACCAAGCACCTGGGCGCAGTGCGCTCGGTGATCGTCTCGGCCATGGTGTTTTCAACGGCAGCGGGTCCCGGCCTGACGGGCACCCTCATCGATGCGGGCATGCCGCTGACCGAGCAAATGCGCTGGCTCGGTGGTTACTGCTTGATCGCGACGCTGGCCATGGCCCGGGCGTCGCGGGCGCTGCGCCGGCGCCGTTACGAGGCCTGACTCCGTCTCCGCTTGGCGCGCCGCGCCGCCATGTTGAGTCCTTCGACGAGCGCCGAGAACGCCATGGCCGCATAAATATACCCCTTGGGCACGTGCGCGCCGAAGCCTTCAGCGATCAGTGTCGTGCCGATGAGCAATAAAAAGCCCAGCGCCAGCATGACGATGGTCGGGTTGCGGTGGATGAACTCTGACAGCGGATCGGCGGCCAGCAACATGGTTGTGACAGCAATCAGGACGGCAATCACCATGATCGGCAGGTGGGTTGTCATGCCAACGGCGGTGATGATGCTGTCGACTGAGAATACGAGATCCAGCACGAGGATTTGTGCAATGACCGCGGTTGCCGTCGCGGTGGCGGCGCCCGCCCCGTCGCCGTGTGCCTCGTCGTCCGGGTCGACCTTCTCGTGGATTTCCGTTGTCGCCTTCCAGACCAGGAACAGGCCGCCCGCGATGAGGATGAGATCGCGCCAGGAGAATTCGTTGCCGAGCACCGTGAAGACGGGCGCCGTGAGCTTGATGATGATCGCGATCGTGCCCAGCAGCGCCAGGCGCAGCACGAGCGCCATGGCGATGCCAATGCGACGTGCCCTGGAGCGCTGCCCCTCGGGCAAGCGGTTGGAGAGGATGGAGATAAAGATCAAGTTGTCGATGCCGAGCACGACTTCCATGACGGCAAGCGTCGCGAGCGCGATCCAGGCCGCCGGATCGGTGGCCAGTTGGATCAGGTATTCCATGGTGTTTTCCTCCCCGTATGCGCCCGATTCTAGCGGTTTGCTGCAGGTGCGGGGTCAGGTGAGTCCCTGATACCGCTCCCGTCGCCGGCTGTGAGACCATCTGATCAGGCCATGACGGACCGCGACGATGAGCAACGATGAAGTCCGCCGGCTGCTGGGCCGGCTCAGAAGCGAACTCGAACACACGGAGCTCGACGAGGCAACGCGTGCCGCGCTTGCGCAGCTCGACACCGATATCCACGGTGTGTTGGGTGAAGACGAGCACGAGGGTTATGACGTGGTGGAACAGGCGCGGCGGCTCGAGTCCACGTTTGCGGCAGAACACCCCACGGCAAACCGCGTGCTGCGCGAGATCATCGATACCCTGGGTAAGCTCGGGATCTGAACCCGGTCGCGATTCAGCGCGTGACGATCACTTCGTAGACGGCTTCGCGAAACGCGTTGTCGCGATCCTGGCCTGCCTCGGGCACGGCATGGATCTGGCTCATGACCACGGCGACAAATCCGCGCACGGGGTCGATCCAGAAATGGGTCCCTTCGTAGCCACCGCCCAGCCACAGTCCGCCCACACTGTCCTCCGTCTCACGCGTGACCCAGATGTTGTAGCCGTTGTGCCCATTGGGGTTGTCGACAAGTGTGTGCGGCGCCGTCATCTCGGCGATGGTCTCGGGCTCGAGCAAGGTGAAGTCATTGAGCCTGCCGCCGTTGGCGAACACGCGCAGAAAGTCGGCGTAGCCGTCGGCCGTGGCCAGCATGCCTTCGCCGCCCAGGTAGAGCTCGACACTGGCGCCGTAGCGCGGCAGGCCGCCACCGAAAATATCTAGCTCGCCCGGGCGTGCTTCGCGTAGCGCGCCGTCGTTGCCGGTGAAGCGCGGTAACAGTGTCGCGCCGTCGGGTAGGCCGTAGCGCAGGCCACGAATGCCCAGCGGCTCCGTGATGCGGGTTCGCACCAGTTCCTCGAGCGAGGTGTCGGTCGCGCGTTCGGCCACAATGCCCAGCACCGTCGTATTGGTACCGTAGTAGTAGTCGGCGCCTGGTTGCTGGATGAGCGGGATGTCGACAATGCGGTCGATGAACCCGGCGCTGTTGCTCGCGCTGGGCAGGTCGGCTGCGGCCGACAGGGTGTCCAGACAGTCGATGCCTGTGACGGCGTAATGGAACCCTGCCGTGTGGTTCATGAGGTCGCGCACGGTCATGGTCGCCGCGATCGGTACCGTACGCAGCGGGCAGGCGGTGTCGGCCTCGGCCGCCGCCAATGCGCTGCCGTCGGCGGCCGTTGCGACGATCAGGTCTCGGAACTCAGGGATGTAGTCGACGACGGGGTCATCGAGCGACAGCACACCGTCTTCGACGAGGTCCATCACGAGCGTGATCGTGACGAGCTTGGTCATCGACCAGATTCGAATCCAGGTCTGGCCGTCGACCTCGGTGCCAGGCAGCAGTCCCTCATCTACCGCCTGGTGTTCGTAGATCACGCGCCCGTTGGCGTCCTCAATGCGGGCGTAAATGAACGGGAACGCGCCATCCTCAATGTAGAGGTCGAGGACATCATCGAGCAGGTAGGGGTTGTCGATGCTGTTGTCGGCCGCGAGCGGCGCGGCCAGGCAAAACAGTAGTGCCGCCATCACCGAGCGAAAGCTTTTGGTGTTGCTGCTGAATCCCGTCATCCGCTGTTTCTTCTAGTGTTTTTTGTACTCCCCACTAGATTTCATACCGCGCAACGCCCCGCGCGTCAAAGAGCGAGGCGGGCGGACGGAACCTCGTCACGCACATTTTGCGCCTGCAGCCGCCCGTCAGGCCGCTGACACGGCGGGCACCGAGAAGAGGTCTGTACGGGCGGCCTCCGTGATCCGCGCCACAGCCGGGTGCTTGATCCGGCGCTCGGGCGAGATCGCGTAAAAACGCTCCGTGATGTCCTGCGTCCGGCCAATAACGCCGACGCCGTACATGCGGCAAATCTCTTCTTCGATGGCTGAGGGCGCCGTAAACAAACCCACGCCCGCCTCGCCGAAGGCCTTGAGCAGCGCGCTGTCGTCGAATTCGCCCACGATGCGGGGCGCCACTTCATGGGTGTCGAACCACTCGTCGAGCCGGCGGCGCAGCGCGGTCTGCAAGCCGGGCAGTAGCATGGGCGCTTCGTCGAGCGATCCCGGGAAGGCATCGGCGTACTTTTCAGCCTCATCGCGCTGCGAGAAGAAGCTCAGGCCGCTTTCGCCCAGGCGGTGGTTGTAGGCGCGCAGGCTGAGTCCCTGCGGCATGGGCTGGTCGGATAGCACGAGGTCGAGCCGGTGCACGGCGAGCTCGCCCAGCAGGTGCTGCAGCGAAGCTTCGTGGATGCGCAGGCGGATCGATTGCTCGGGCGCCAGCGCCGGCGCGAGGATGCGTTCGGCGATGAGCTTGGGCATCGAGCTCACCATGCCCACCGTCAGTACAGAGGGTCCGGAGAACTTGCGGTGCCGAACCACATCGGCGAGCTCGGCGCCGATCGTAAAGATCTCGTCGGCGTATTCGAGCACCACGTGACCCGTGTCGGAGAGCACCAGTCCGCGACCCACACGTTCGAACAGGGCTTCGCCCACCGATTCCTCGAGTAATTTGAGCTGGCCACTGATTGTCTGCGGCGTCAGGTGCAGCCGTTCTGCGGCTTTTACGATGCTGCCTTCCTGGGCGACGGCCCAGAAGTACTGCAAGTGGCTGTAGTTCAGGTGTCTCATGGCGTAATTCCCCCCGTCTCCGTTGTGCCAATGTCGGCCGATACCGATTCCCGCTTTGCCAGCACGTAGTAGCCGACAAACGCCGACAACAACGAGCCCGTGATGACGCCAACGCGTGTGGCGACTGTGTGTTCAAAATTACCCTGCTCGAAGGCCAGTGAGCCGATGAACAGGCTCATCGTGAAGCCGACGCCTGACAGCAGCGCGGCGCCGTAAAGCTGGCGCCAGTCGACGCCTTCCGGAAGGCGCGCGAGGCCGAGCTTGATCATGGCCCAGGCCATGCCGAACACGCCGACCTGTTTGCCCACGAAGAGCCCCAGCACGATGCCCAGCGTGACCGGATTCCAGAGCACGTTGAGCTCAACGCCCGCAAACGAGATGCCCGCATTGGCGAACGCGAAGATGGGCATGATCGCGTAGGCGATCCACGGGTGGAGCACATGCTCAAGATGGCGTAGCGGCGAAGGTAGCGCGTCGCCGTGCTCGTCCTTCGCGATCATGGGTATCGCCATGCCCACGGCAAAGCCCGCGAGCGTGGCGTGCACGCCGCTCTTGAGCACGCAGGCCCAGGCGAACAGCCCAACGAGCATGTAGGGCCCGAGCTTGTGCACGCCCATGCGGTTGAGTACGAACAGGCCGATGATGCCGAGCGTACCGAGCACGAGCGCTGCGACGGACAAGTTGCTCGTGTAGAACACGGCGATCACGACGATCGCGCCGATGTCATCGAAGATGGCCACCGAGGTCAGGAACACTTTGAGCCCGAGCGGCACCCGGTCGCCGAGCAACTTGAGGATGCCAAGCGCGAATGCAATGTCCGTGGCCGCCGGGATGGCCCAGCCTTCTATCGCAGCCGGATCGTTGTAGTTGATGGCCGCGTAAATGAGGGCGGGCAGAAGAAAGCCGCCGACGGCTGCGACGCCGGGCAGGGCAATCTGCTCGGGTGACGACAGCTCGCCGTCGAGGATTTCGCGTTTGACCTCGAGGCCGATCAGCAGGAAGAACACGGCCATGAGCCCGTCGTTGATCCAGAGCAGCAGGGGCTTGTCGATGGCGAGATCGCCCAACGCGACAACCAGCGGTACGTCCAGGAAGGCTGAATAGAGGCCGGCCGCCGGCGAATTGGATACCACCAGCGCAAGCGCCGTCGCACCGATCAGCAAGATGCCAGCCGACGATTCGAGCTTGATGAACTGTTGCAGGGCCCTAAGTGCCACGGTGCCATTCCTATTTATGAGGGGCCAAACTAGCAGATCAGCGTTGTCGGAAAAATCGAGTTTTCAATTAGGGTCCATTCGATAAAGCAGAGCAATTGGACGATTCGGCCGGACCTGACCTCTGCGTCGTGAAGTCCGACCCAAGACAGCGCGGGCGCGGCGTAGGATTTCACTCGTAGTCTCAAGGGGACACGATTATGCGAATCCAACTTGAATCACAGGGCTTTGAAGTGACGCCGGCGATCCGCGAACACGTCTACGACCAGCTGGCGTTCCACCTGTCCAATTTCACGGCCAACGTAATGGCCGTCACCGTCTATCTCAGCGATGTGAATGGTCCGCGCGGCGGACCTGACAAACACGTAGTGGTCGACGTCAATCTGGGCCGCTCGGGCGGAGTGACTGTCCAGCAAACCCGAGATGATCTTTACGCCGCCGTATCACAGGCTGCGCGCCAGGCCGGCCGCACGGTTCGACGTTCGCTGGGGCGCGCGCGTCGAATGGAGCGCATGGCTACGCGCGAGCTGCGGCAGCTGACGCGCTAGCGGCTTGGCAGCGCGTCCGGGTCGATGCCCAGGCGCGCGGTGTCTACGGTGGCGGCGTCAAGATTTGCGCGGGCTTCGCGAATTGCTAGGGAGGCGCTGACCAGACGGATCAGTGCATTGGCTTCCGTCTGTTCGCGTACGTTGACGACAAAGAAGTCGCTCGCGCCGCTTTCGAAGCGGCGCACCTCGGCTTCGCGCATCGCGCCCGACAGGTCGGCTTCCTGCAGTGCGAGTTGAAACAGCTCGCGCGAGACGTTGAGGTCGATGAGCAGCTCGCGCACTTCGATGGCGATCTGGTCTTCCTGCAGGCGGCGCTCGGCCTCGCGGCCTTCGAGCGCGGCGCGGGCACGATCCAAACTGCCGCGCTCACTGCGCCGTTGCAGCGGGACCGAAAAGCTCAAGCCGACAACGGTGTCCGTTGAGTCGCGCGACACGCCGCCTTCGCCCACGGCACCCAGGGCTTCCTGCACCTCGAGCTTGAAGTCGAGCCTGGGCTTGAGTGTGTTTTCGGCCAGCGCGATGCGATTGCGCTCGCGCTCAATGGCGGCTTGCAGCAACCCGAGCTCGGGACGCCGCGCCATGGCCGGCGCCAGGTCACCCGTGGGCAGATCACCGGCTGTGAGTGCATCGGCGGGGTCATTCTTCGGGAGCTGCGCCGTCACGGGCAAGATCGGATCGCCCCGCTCGCCGCGGTAGTACAGCGACAACGTGTTTGCGGCAATTTGAAGATCACGTTCGGCTGCCGTCACCAGCGAACGGCGACGCGTGATGTTCTGCATGTTTTCCGTCAGGAAAATTCGCGCGCGTGCGCCCCGGTCGACCTGACGTTCGAGTGCGTTCTGTCGTTTGAGCGCGATATCGAGCAGGTTGCGATAGACAGCCACCTGCTCACCGGCCGCGACCCAACGCCAGTAGGCGACGAGCGCGCGCCGTTGCACCCCAATGCGGGTCAGCAGGATTTCGAGGTCCGCCTGGCGCACGCCGATATCAGCGTTGTCGAGGCCGATGCGGCGGCCGTCGATGTCACGGTCACGCAGCAACGAAAACAGCACCCCGACCTTTACGGCGCCACCCGTGTTGGTGAAATTGACGTCCTCGTAGATGGGGAAGTCACCCTCCGAGATCTTGTAGCCCGCGTAGAGATCGGCGCCTAGCGGCCGTAGGGGTTGCCGGGCCGTCGCCGACAGGGCGGTGCCGTCGTAAAAGCCGCTCGCGTAGCTGAACCCCTCCGTTTCGAACACGAGATCGAACGCGCCTTCGGCTTCCATCACAGCGGCGACGGCGCCGCGCCGTGCGGCCAACGCGGCAAGGACTGCGGGGTAGTGACGCGCCGCGCTGTCGAGCACTGTTTCTGGCAGCAACGCCGACGGCACAGGCTTCTGTGCCTGCGCGGCTGGCGCGCACAACACCACCAGCAGCAGCGCAAAGACGGCGGCGCGCATCAGTTATTGGCCGCTCTGGTCTGCGTTTCGGGCAGGCGCGGTGGGAAGTTGTTGAGCTGGCGCCAGACCTCGTAACCCACGGGCACTGTTTCCAGCAGGACCCAGCCGCGCGCGCTGGCGCCGAAGCGCACGAAGCGGTCGTCGGGCCAGGGCACGTCGCCTTCCAACTTGTCCTCGACCACGAGGACGCGGAACCGGCCCGAGGCCTGTGCCGACGGGTCGACGGCGACCACCTTGCCCGGGAAGGTGCCGACGGCAACCGAGGGCCAGCCGCTAAACTGAACGGCGGGCCAGCCTTCAAACTGCAGGCGGACCTTGGCACCGGTTCGTACCAGCGCGACGTCACGGCCGTCGAGGTAGAGCTCGACGGCACGCTCGACCTGGTTGGGTACGAACGTTGCGACCACGTCGCCGGCTTGCACAAAGGTCGCAGCATCGCCGGCGAACACACGCAGAATCACGCCGTCCCGGGGCGCGCGCACGATCTGTACAGATTGACGCGAGAGGTTGACGTCGACCCGCGTGAGCTCGGCGGCTGCCTCGGCTTCGGTGGCGCGTAGCTCTTCCACCCGGATTCGGGCCTGCTCGAACTCTCGCCGCGACGCGAGACCGTCCTCAAACAGCGTGCGGGTGCGCTCAAGATCAATCTCAGCGGTCGAGACGGCGGTCTCCGCGGCGGTCAGCTTGGCGATAACCTGCGTGCGCTCTGATTGCAGCCGGTCGATGAGTTGCGGGTCGATGTCGGCGATACGCACGATCGGGTCGCCCACGCTCACGGGGCTGCCATCGCGGACATACCATTCTTGAATACGACCCGGCACGAGCGCGTTGATTTCCTGCAGCCGGTCATTGGGGTTGAGTGCGGTGACGGTGCCGAACCCGGCTGTCGTCTGCACCCAGGGCACAAAGGTCATGAAGCAGCCGATGGCGATCAGCCCCAACGCCATGATCCAGGCCAGCGCTGCCATGACGCGCGGCACGCGCTGCGCCGTCAATGTCTTGAAGTGCTCGACGTGGCGATCGCGGAACGGCATGGCTCAGGCTCCGTCACCGCCCGCGGCGGGAAAAGACGACACGGGCGTCGGATCGCACTTGTCATACCCGGTTTCGGCGCACAGCGCGGGGTAGTCGTCAAAGAAGGTCTGACGCTCGTAGCCCAGGTACAGGTAGTGATCGAAGTGCATGTTGCGCTGACGGTTCGAGAAGTACATCACTGTGGTGTTGGATTCGCGCTCCAGCGTCTCCAGCGACTCCGTCAGGTGCGCGCCCGTCATGGTGTCAAAGAGCTGGCTCAACACGAGCACTTTGGGCTGCGCGATGATGGCGGCCGCGAGCTTCAGCTGCATGATCTCGGCAATGGTCAGCGGCCAGCCTGTGGCGGAGATGCGAGTCTCCATCCCGTCGACAAGCTGGTTGATCGTGTTGTCGAGACCGACGATGCGCAACACCTCAAGAATGCGCTGTGCCGTTGCGGCGGGTCCGCTGAGGCGCAGGTAGTCGTTGATCGTCATCTCAATGGCGTTTGGACGGTCGAGCACAATGACCTGCTGGCGCAGCTCGTGGATGTGAATCGTGTCGATGTCCTGGCCGCCGAGCGTCACATAACCACCCACAGTCCTGACGTGGCGTTTGAGAAAGTCCGTGACCTCGCGTTGCAGGCCGTGGCTCTCGGCGATGGCCAGCACGCGCTCGCCCTCTCTGAGGCCGAAGTTGAGCGCCACTTCACGACCCCGTGCATCGCCACGAGCGTGCACAAATTCCAGATTTCCGTCGCCGGCAAACGGCTCGTAACTCTCGTCAGGGTCGTCCTGCTCGACGTCATAGAAGAGTGAGAGCTCCTCGATGGCGCCGCACACCTCATAGAAGTAAGCCATGTAGATGCCGAGCTGCGAAAGGCCAACGAACACAACCGACAAGACGAGCTCCGCGGCCACGAGCTGACCCAGGGTGAGTTGCCCCTGAATGACAAGGAAGCCACCCAGACCCAGCAGCGCCGCGCTGGCGGCGGCGTAGAGCAACAGGAACGCGATCGTCTGGCCGAAGTGGTGGCGGAAGTGTTTGATGTGCTTTTCCATGTACGTCGCCGTCACCTCGTCCGTGCGCCGTAACGCATCTTCGATGTGGTGGCGCGTCTTGAAGAAGCCGTTGGATGAGCCCAGTCCCTCGAGCCACTGCGCGGCCGCGTGCTTCTTGTGTGACACCGCAACGGCGCTCGCGATGGCGCGGCCGCCCCAGAGCAGCCAGATCACCCAGATCAACGCGATCATCACGATGTTGAAGAACAGAAACCATGGGTGGTAACTCGACACGAGCACAAAACCGACCCCCGCCTGCAACACGATCGTGAAACCACCCACAAGCAAATTGGGTAGCGTCTTTTGCACGATGATGATGTCGAAGTAGCGGTTAAACAGAGAACCGCGGCTGTAGTCCTCGAAGAAGGGATTGAGTGCGTACACGCTGCGTACGGCGATCTCGGCGACCATGCGGGCGTAGAACCGTCGCCCGAATAAGTCGATCAGGTGAATCCGCAGCGCGTTGAGCAGACCCGAGGCCAGCAACAGGCCGAACAGGGTTAGCGACAAGACGAGCAGCGGCGTCGCCAGTGCTGTGTTGGCCACCGTGTTGACGAGCATCTGAACGGAAATGGGCAGCGCCAGCGACAGGACGCTAATGCCGACGCCATAGATAAACGCCAGCGCATAATAATTGCGCTCGGGGCCAAGGATCATGCGCACGTAGCGCAGGACGTCCCCGACCGACGATTCCTTGGCAAGAAGCTGATCGACCATGTGCGTTAACCCGTGTAGCGCCCGTGGCGCGCCGCTGCCCTGAAAATCGGCCGAGCGATACTACAGCGTTCAAGCCGATGTATCGGGCGTCTAAAGAAAGATTTTCCCGAT
>JBCCBB010000188.1:0-2030 GCA_039814545.1 Pseudomonadota bacterium | reverse complement strand
GATGGCCGTGACGCCCGTGTTCGTGGCGCGCAATTGCCAGCGTTGCGACTCCGCAGAACGCGTCCGCGCGATTTGCAGGTGCTGCCAGGGCGCGATGGAGTCGCCGAACCAGCCGTCGTTGCTCACGTTGACGATGAATGCTGCGTCCGGGAAGAACCCGAGTTGCTCCGCAGGATAGGCGTCCTCGTAACAGATGCTTGTGGCAATAGGCAGGCCCGCGGCAACGAGCGGCTCGGGGTTGGCGCGGCCTCGCGCAATGTCCGAGTACGGCAAGTCGCGCAGCCGCATCCACTCCCGCACGAAGGCAGGCACAGGGAAGAACTCGCCAAACGGCACGAGGTGGCGCTTGTCGTACCAGCTGCGCTCGCGTCCCTCGAAGGCGCCCAGCGCGTTGTACACGCCTTGCTCGTCCCTTCGCAGGATGCCAAGCAGCAGCGTGCCGCCCGAGGCGCCCGCTGTGGCACCCAGTTGGTCGAGGTACACCGTGACGCGATCGGCGACGCTTGGGATCGCCGCCTCGGGCATCACGAGCACGTCCGCGCCGCGCTCCTCGGCCACGAAATTCGCGTACCAGTTGAGCGTCTCGTTGAACGCCTCCTGCGTCCACTTGAGGCGCTGGTCGAGCCCGAGCTGGCCGATGCTCGCGGACACCGTGCTGTCGCCCGGCGTCACCCAATCCACGCGCGCCGTGACAAACCCGATCAGCACGATGACCGCAGCGCCCGCCACGGACAGCCCACGCTCAAGCGGCTTGCGAAATCTCACGGCGCCCAGCAACGCGGCACCCACGCCCGCGAGCGCCAGCGTCCCGCCGTACACACCCAGGAGCGGCAAATAGCCGGCCATGGCCGACTCGGGCAAGGCGTAGCCCAGCGACAGCCAGGGAAAACCCGACAGCACCCAGCCACGACCCCATTCGAAGAACACCCAGGCGCCCGGCAACACCAGTACGGCCGGCAGCACACGACCGCGCGCAAAGTGCGTCACGGCCCCAGCCACACCACCGTAATAGAGCGCCATGATGGCGACGAGCCCCAGCATAAGCACAAGTGCTAAGGGCAGCGGCACTTTGCCAATGATGACAATGGAGTGATAGAGCCAATAGGTGCCCGCGAGAAACGCACCGGCACCGAAGCCGAAGCCCACGCGATAGGCACGCCGCGGCGCGAGATCGATCCAGGTCAATGCCTGCGCGGCAACCACAATTGGCAGCAACCACCAGAACTCGAACGGTGCGAAGCCCAGCGGCAGCAGTGCGCCCAACACGAGCGCGATGCCCAGGCGGACATCACGCCAGGGTCGCGGCGACGCGCTCGTGGAATCAGGCTGCGTCGTCGGCGACATTGCCGGCGCGCATCACTTGCAACAGGTCAATGCGGCGCCGGTCGGCGCGGACCACGACGAAGCGGAAGCCGCGGTGCTCGATCACTTCGCCACGCCGCGGCATGCGGCCGAGCTCGCACATGACCAGGCCACCCACAGTGTCGTACTGCTCGTCGGTCAGCTCAGACGAGAAGTATTCGTTGAACTCGTCGATGCGCGTCAGCGCACGCACGGCGTACAACGGTTCACCGTCGCGCTCGCCGTCGGGGCGGATCCAGGCGTCTTCCTCGGGGTCGTGCTCGTCGTCGATCTCGCCGACGATTTCCTCGAGCACGTCCTCGATGGTGAGCAGCCCCGACACGCCACCGTACTCGTCGACGACGACGGCCATGTGATTGTGGCTGGCCCGGAATTCCTTGAGCAGCGTATTGAGTCGCTTGGTCTCAGGGATGAATACGACAGGCCGCAGCCAGCGCGACACATCGAGCGGCTGGTCCATGGGTGCGCCCAGGCAATTGAGCAGGTCCTTGGCGAGCAGAATGCCGATGATCTCGTCGCGTTCGCCACCATGCAGCGGGAAGCGGGAGTGGCCCGAGTCAATGATGGTCTTGAGAATCTCACCAAACGGTACGCCGTCCTCGAGTACCACCATCTGCGAGCGGGGCACCATGACGTCGCGAACCTGGGTCTCGGAGACTTCCAGAACG